>NZ_CP075715.1:980000-1581975 GCF_024584805.1 Streptomyces sp. FIT100
AGGAAGCGGGCAAGTCCCCGATCTGCCCGGTCGTCGCGCTGGAGGCCACCGTCGACTCGTTGAGCGGTGTCCGCGAGGACGGCGACGTGAAGGCGGGCGACGAGCTGTTCGGCTGGCAGTGACCACGCCGTCGTACTGACGGGTCTGACGGTCCGAGGGCCGGGTGCATATCCATCGCGGTGGCTGGAACCGCCGCACGATCGGGGACGGGTGACATGGAGACAACGCTTCGAGGCGTCGGCGTGAGCCACGGTGTGGCGGTCGGCGAGGTCCGGCACATGGGGACGGCGGTGCTCGAGCCGCCGGCCAAGCAGATTCCGGCCGAGGAGGCCGAGCGCGAACAGGGGCGCGCTCGGCAGGCGGTCGATGCCGTGGCCGCGGACCTCATTGCGCGTGGCAATCTGGCGGGTGGCGAGGCACAGCACGTGCTCGAGGCGCAGGCCATGATGGCGCAGGACCCGGAGCTCATGGCCGATGTCGAGCGGCGGATCGCCGTCGGGAGCACGGCGGAGCGGGCCGTGTACGACGCCTTCGCCGCGTACCGGGCGCTGCTTGCGGGTGCCGGGGAGTACCTGGCCGGGCGTGTGGCCGACCTCGATGACGTCCGGAACCGGATCGTGGCGCGGCTGCTGGGCGTGCCGATGCCGGGTGTGCCGGACAGCGACGAGCCGTATGTACTGATCGCGCGGGATCTGGCTCCGGCGGACACGGCGCTGCTCGATCCGGCGCTGGTGCTCGGGTTCGTGACCGAGGAGGGCGGGCCGACGAGCCACAGCGCCATTCTGGCGCGGGCGCTCGGTGTGCCGGCCGTGGTGGCGCTGCCGGGTGCGGGTGAGATCACCGAGGGCACCGTCATCGCTGTCGACGGCAGCACGGGGGAGATCTTCGTCGAGCCGAGTGCGGAGAAGCGCGCGGCCCTGGCCAAGGCCGCCGCGGAGCGCAAGGCTGCGCTGGCCGCGTCGTCGGGTCCCGGGGTGACATCGGACGGGCACAAGGTGCCGCTGCTGGCCAATGTGGGCGGTCCGGCCGATGTGCCTGCGGCCGTGGAGGCGGGGGCCGAGGGTGTCGGTCTCTTCCGCACCGAGTTCCTGTTCCTGGACGACAGCAGGCAGGCGCCGTCGGAGGCCAAGCAGGTCGAGGCGTACCGCAAGGTGCTGGAGGCGTTCCCCGAGGGCCGGGTGGTCGTGCGGGTGCTGGACGCGGGTGCGGACAAACCGCTGGAGTTCCTGACTCCGGCCGATGAGCCGAATCCGGCGCTGGGCGTGCGGGGTCTGCGGACCCTGCTGGACCACCCGGAGGTGCTGCGGACGCAGCTGACCGCGCTGTCCAAGGCGGCCGAGGGCCTGCCGGTGTACCTCGAGGTCATGGCGCCGATGGTGGCGGACCGTGCCGATGCCAGGGCGTTCGCGGACGCCTGCCGTGAGGCGGGGCTGAACGCGAAGTTCGGTGCCATGGTCGAGATCCCCTCTGCTGCTCTGCGTGCGCGGTCGGTGCTGCAGGAGGTGGAGTTCCTGTCGCTGGGCACGAATGACCTGGCCCAGTACACCTTCGCGGCGGACCGGCAGGTGGGTGCGGTGTCGCGGCTTCAGGACCCGTGGCAGCCGGCGCTGCTCGATCTGGTCTCGCTGGCGGCCGAGGCCGCCAGGGCCGAGGGCAAGAGCTGTGGCGTGTGCGGTGAAGCCGCTGCGGATCCGCTGCTGGCGTGTGTGCTGACGGGTCTGGGTGTCACCTCTCTCTCGATGGGTGCGGCGTCGATTCCCTATGTGCGGGCGACGCTGGCGAAGTACACGCTGGCCCAGTGCGAGCGCGCTGCTGCCGCTGCGCGGGCGGCGGAGAGCGCCGAGGAGGCGCGGGTGGCCGCTCAGGCCGTGCTGTCCGGGGAATGACCGGCGGTCCGCCGTGCCGAGGTGAGTGGTGAGGGGGCTTCCCGCCGTGGCGGGGAGCCCCATCGGCGTTCAGTGGTGCGACGGTGTGTCCGGTGGGTCGCCGAGGTCGAAGCCCGCGCGGTATTCGACGCCGGGTTCCGGGGAGAGCGGTTCACCGGTTTCCGCGTCGGTGCAGTAGGCGCTGAAGACCTCGCCTTCGGTGAGCGGGGCGAGGCGGCCGTGGTGGAGGCGCCAGCCCCGGAGTCGGTCGGGGGTCTCCGGTGCGCTGGTCCGGAGCACGACTCCGCCCGGGCCTTCGAGGGCGATGCCGACGGCGAGCACCGTCGCGAACTCGGCTCCTTCGGTTGAGTCGAGGACGGCCGGGGTGTCCTGGCCGGTGCTGATGTGGAGCACCGCCAGGAGCTGTTCGCCGGCGGCGGGGATGCTGCAGACGAGGTGGTGTGTCCCGGTGCCGGCGGTGTCGATGAGGCTGAGCAGCTGCTGTGCGGCGCGGTCGAAGGCCGCGCGCCCGATGTCCTCTCCGCAGTCGGCGCAGGTGCCGATGCCGCTGAGCACGGCGGTCGCGTACTCCCAGGTGGCCTGGCGGACCGATCGGCTGACGAGCAGGGGCACGAGGTGGTCGAGGGGCTGGCCCGTGTAGGCGACGGTGGCTCCGGAGGCCGCGATCTCGGCCGTGTAGCGGCTGCGGCTGGTGGAGCTGTCCGGATCGAGGCCGGTCTCGGTGCAGTAGTGGGCGAAGTCCTCGGGGTCGAAGACGGCGACGGTGGTGTGGCCGCTCCGGGCGGAGAGCGTTCTGAGGAGCTTTTCGACCTGGTGGAGGTAGTCGGGATGGTCGGTGAAGGTGAAGCTGCGGTACCGGCGCATGGCGGTGAAGTCCTGCTCGTCGACGAGCAGGCCGACCGTGGCCGGAACGTCGCGGCGCAGGGCGCGCCGCATGGACTGCTGCTGGTTCCTGGTGTTCGCCATGATTCCCCCTGGTTCCCCGTGTTCCCCGTGGGCGCTGTTGCCAGTGCTCACTCACCGTAACCGTGAGCACTGACAACGTGTTCGTGACCGAGGTCGGGGCGGGCGGCAGGGGGCGGCGGCGGGGTTCAGCTGCGTGTGCGCGCCAGGTCCTCGTAGAAGCGGAGCAGGTCGATGTTGTCGACGGAGCCCGGGTTCACGGCTTTGGTGAGGGCGGTGCCCTGGAGCAGGCGCTTCACGGGGACTTCGATGCGCTTGCCGGTGAGGGTGTGCGGGATGCCGGGGACTTCGATGATGTCGTCGGGGACGTGGCGCGGGGAGAGCTGTTCGCGGATGGTGCGCTTGATGCGGTCGCGCAGGTCGTCGTCGAGGGTGGCGCCGGGTGCGAGGTGGACGAAGAGCGGCATCCAGTAGCCGCCGTCCGCTTCTTCGAGGCCGATGACGAGGGACTCGCGGATTTCCGGGAGCCGTTCGACGGCTTCGTAGATGTCGGCGGAGCCCATGCGGACGCCCTGCCGGTTCAGGGTGGAGTCGGAGCGGCCGTGGATGATCACGGAGCCGTGGTCGGTGAGGGTGATCCAGTCTCCGTGCCGCCAGACGCCGGGGTACATCTCGAAGTAGCTGTCGCGGTAGCGGCTGCCGTCGGGGTCGTTCCAGAAGTGGATGGGCATGGACGGCATGGGGTTGGTGACGACGAGTTCGCCGACCTCGCCGGTGAGCGGCTTGCCGTGCGGATCCCATGCCTGGAGGTCGGTGCCGAGGCAGGGCGCCTGGAGTTCGCCGATGTGGACGGGGAGGGTGGGCACGGCGCCTGCGAAGCAGGAGCACACGTCGGTGCCGCCGCTGACGGAGGCGATCCACAGGTCTTCCCTGACCTCGTCGTGGAGCCAGCGGAAGCCGTCGGGCGGGAGCGGGGAGCCGGTGGTGGCGACGCACTGGATCCGGGAGAGGTCGTGGTCGCGGCCGGGGTGCACGCCGGCTTTGCGGCAGGCCATCACATAGGCGGCGGAGGTGCCGAAGAGGGTGGATCCGGTGCGTTCGGCGATGGCCCACTGGGCGCCGGTCTCGGGGTAGCCGGGGCTGCCGTCGTAGAGGATGACGGTGGTGCCGGTGAGGAGGCCGGAGACGAGGAAGTTCCACATCATCCAGCCGGTGGAGGTGTACCAGAAGAAGCGGTCTCCGGGGCCGAGGTCGCAGTGCAGGCCGAGCTGTTTGAAGTGCTCGAGCAGGATGCCGCCCTGGGACTGGACGATGGCCTTGGGCAGGCCGGTGGTGCCGGAGGAGTACAGGACCCACAAGGGATGGTCGAACGGGACCTGTTCGAAGACGGGCTCGGTGTCCGACGAGGTGAGGTCGGACCAGGAGAGGGCGCCTTCGGGGGTGGGGGTGCCGAGCAGTGGGATGTGGACGACGGCGCGCAGGGTGGGGAGTTCCCGGCGCAGTTCGGCGACGGTGTCGCGCCGGTCGTGTTCCTTGCCGCCGTAGCGGTAGCCGTCGACGGTGAAGAGAACGACGGGTTCGACCTGCTGGAAGCGGTCGAGGACGCTGCGGGCGCCGAAGTCGGGGGCGCAGGAGGTCCAGACGGCGCCGACGGCGGCGGTGGCGAGCAGGGCGGTGACGGCTTGGGGGATGTTGGGCAGGTAGCCGCTGACGCGGTCGCCGGGGCGTACGCCGAGGGCGCGCAGTTCGGCGGCGAGTGCGCCGACCTGTCGGCGGAGCTCGGACCAGCTGACGGGGGTCGGCTCATGTGCCTCGTCCATATGGATGAGGGCCGGTTCGTGGGCGCGTGCCGGGTCTTCGGCGGTGCGCAGGGCATGCTCGGCGTAGTTGAGGGTGGCGCCGGTGAACCATTGGGCGCCGGGCATGGTGCTCTCGCCAAGGATGTGCTCGTACGGTGTGGAGAACCGTACGTCGAACCAGTCGGCGACGGCCTTCCAGAAGGTCTCCAGCTCGTCCACGGACCAGCGGTGCAGTGCCGGGTAGCCTCCGCCGGCGGGTGCGCCGTACCGCTCGGCCGCCCAGGTCTGGAAGCGGGTGATCCGGGCGGCGGCGATGCGGTCGGCGTCCGGCTGCCAGAGGGGGGCAGGGTTCGCTGCTGAGGTCATGGGGCGGCTCCCGGGCGGCTGTGGCTCTCGCTGTGTGGCTCTGCGCGTGGTTACGCATGGTTACGCGTGGTGGCGGTTCCGCGCACGGGCGTGGGTGTGCGCGTGACGCGGCTGACGCTCACAGGGACGATGCCATGTGATCGTCTTGTGCACCAGGGGCCCCCACCCATGGTCGAAGGGTTGAATGTGTGCTCCGACCACGGGTGAACGGGAGTTGAACGGTCCCCGCCAAACCCCTGGTGGATGGCAGGGTGATCAGCATGAACGGTCGTGGACTGGGGCGCTCGGTGAAGGTGTTCGGCACGGTGCAGGGGCTGCGTGCGGCGCGCGCGGCGTGGCGGCGGAGACGTACGGACGCGTGGGGGCTGCCGGCGCGGGGGGCGGAGCGTGCGCGGGTGCCGGGAGCGGTGGTGGGTGCCGAACCGCTTCCGGGCGGCGGGGTGGTCCGGTTCGCTCGGTCGCAGCTTCGGGTGCGGGTCGCGGCGGGCGGAAGCGTCTTCTGGGGATGGGACGGTGCGGAGCCCGAGCCGTCGTACGCGCTGGCGGGCCGGTTGCCCGAGGTCGATCCGCGTGCCGGGTTGGAGCCCGACAAGGACGGCGGCTGGCGGGTCGTGTCGGAGCGGGTGACGGTGGCGGTGTCGCGCCACGGTGCGGTGGAGATCCGTACGCCGGGCGGGGTGGTGCTGCGCCGGGATCTGCCGCCGCGCTGGTGGGAGCCGGTGGCCGGGGGGCCGGCGCGCTGGTTGCAGCGTTCCGAGGTGGCTGCGGACGCGCGGTTCTTCGGGCTGGGCGGTCGGTCGTCGGGGCCGCGTCTGCGGGACGGGACGTACCGGCTGTGGAACACCGATCCGCGTGGTGCTTTCGGCCCGGGGGACGATCCGCTGTACATCACGATGCCGGTGCAGCTGGTGGTCGCGGACGCGGGCACGCATCTGGCGTTCGTCGACAACTCCTGGGAGGGCCGCGTCACCCTGCGCGAGGGCGAGGAGGGTGCGGGTTCGGGTCACGACCGGCCGGGTACCTGCGAGGTCCGGGTGGCCGGCGGGCCGCTGCGCGGCTGGGTGCTGGTGGGCCCTCCGGCACGGGTGCTGCGCGGCTGGACGGCGCTCACGGGGGCGCCCGCGCTCCCCCCGGCGTGGGCGCTGGGGGCGCAGCACGCGCGCTGGGGCTTCGGCAGTGAGCAGGAGGTCCGCCGGGTGGTGGCGGGCTACCGGGAGCGGGGGCTTCCGCTGTCGGCGGTGCATCTCGACATCGACCACTACGACGGGCACCGGGTCTTCACGGTCGACCGTGCGCGCTTCCCCGATCTGCCGGGGCTGGCGGAGGAGCTGCGTGCGGAGGGGGTGCGGCTGGTGTCGATCGTCGATCCGGCGGTGAAGGCGGAGCCGGGCGGTGCCGTCTACGACAGCGGGTCGGCGGCGGGGGCGTTTGTGCGGGACGCGCGGGGGCGGGAGGTGCGCGGTGAGGTGTGGCCGGGCGAGTGCGTGTACCCGGACTTCACCGATCCCGAAGTCCGTGAGTGGTGGGGCGGGCTGTACGAGGAGCGGCTCGCGCAGGGCTTTTCCGGCGTGTGGCACGACATGAACGAGCCGGTGTCGTTCGCCCCGTTCGGTGACATGACGTTGCCGCGGTCGGCCCGGCATGTGCTGGAGGGGCACGGGGGTGATCATCGTGAGGCGCACAACGTGTACGGGCTCGCGATGGCGCGGGCGGCGTATGAGGGGCTGCGGCGGTTGCGGCCGCAGGAGCGGCCGTTTCTGTTCTCGCGCTCGGGGTGGGCGGGGATGCAGCGGTACGGCGGGACGTGGTCCGGTGATGTGGCCACGGGCTGGCCGGGGCTGCGGGCGTCGCTGTCGCTGGTGCTGGGGCTCGGGCTGTGCGGAGTTCCGTACTCCGGTCCGGATGTCGGCGGTTTCGACGGCAGTCCTTCGCCGGAGCTGTATCTGCGCTGGTTCCAGCTCGGCGCCTATCTGCCGCTGTTCCGTACGCATGCGGCGATCGACGCGGGGCGCCGGGAGCCGTGGGAGTTCGGTCCGCAGGTCCTCGGGCACGCGAAGGCGGCGATGCTCGAACGGGAGCGACTGCGTCCGTATTTCGTGACCCTGGCGCAGCTCGCCCGGCTCACCGGGGCGCCGTACGTGCGTCCCCTGTGGTGGGGAGCGCCGGAGGACCGTGCGTTGCGGGACTGCGAGGACGCGTTTCTGCTGGGTGACGCGCTGTTGGTCGCGCCGGTGCTGGCGCGGGGCACGGACCGGCGGGCGGTACGGCTGCCGCGCGGGCGGTGGTACGACACGGTGACCGGGGAGGCGTACGAGGGTCCGGGGCAGGTGCTGCTGGACGCGCCGTTGTCGCGGATCCCGGTGCTGGCGCGGGCGGGTGCGGTGATTCCGGTGCGCGGTGAGGACGGCGGGACGGAGCTGGAGGTGTGGGCTCCCGCCGCCGGTCGCTCCGGCGGCGGCCTGGTCGTCGAGGACTCGGGGGACGTCTCGGCGGTGGCCGAGCTGGAGCGGTACGCGTCACGGCTGGTGGGCGGGCGGGTCGTGGTGGAGCGGGTCGCGGAGGGCGGAGTGGTGAAGGCGGATCGGCCGGTACGGGTGCGGGGGCTGGACACCGTCTAGGGCAATCCATCCAGGGAGTGTCTTCGCGTCCCGTCCGCCCGGCGGTCGCTCCCGTGCCGAAGGAGGCGTCAGGGACACGTCCTTCAGACGTCGTAGTCGCCCGCGAACCAGCGCCGTGCCGCCACGGTGTGCAGGGGGAAGGCCAGTTCGGCCGGCTCGTGGAGGAGGTGCCAGCCCTCGGTCTCCTCGGTCGGCGCCGAATGCGGGAGCTCCGCCGCAGGCCGTTCGGGCAGCAGGCCGAAGAGGAGCAGATGGCCGCCGGGTGAGCTGAGCGCGTCGGCGAGCCGGACGTCCTCGTGGGCGGCCTCGATGCCGGTCTCCTCCTTGAGCTCGCGGACGACCGCGTGCCGCCAGTCCTCGGCCTGGTCGATGAAGCCGCCGGGCAGGGCGATGCCGCCGCGTTGCGGCTCGATGGTGCGGGTGATGACGACGAGTCCGGTGCCGTGGGCGGTGGCGGCGGGCACCAGGGCGACGGCGACGGGAAGGGGGTTGCGGTACGCGATGTCGCCGCAGACGGCGCAGGTTCGGGGCCAGCCGGTGGCGGCGGCCGGGTAGCGGGCGCCGCAGCTGGAGCAGTGCGAGTCCTGCACGGGGGTGGGGGTGGGGGCAGGGGCGGGGACACCGGGGGCAGGGGCGGGGGCAGGGGGCGGTGTGGGCGCGTTGGGCTCGGTCACACGCGGACTGTACGGGAGACCGAGCCCGATCGGCCCGTCACGGCCGCGCCAGTGACCTCCAGGACACGGGGAAGTCGAAGTAGGTGTCGGGGAAGAGCTCGGGCTTGTGCGTGAAGTGCCACCATTCTTCGGGCAGGTTGACGAATCCGACACCGGCGAGGGTCGTCTTCAGGAGCCGGCGGTTGGCGCGCTGCTCGCCCTGGACTCGGGGGTCGTCCGTGTGCGAGAGGGTGTCGAAGCAGTCGAATCCGGTGCCCATGTCGACGGAGTTGTCCGGGAACCGTTCGTTCCGCGGCGCGTAGCAGGGGACCAGCTTCTCGCCGGGGACGTAGGGACGGGACTTCTTGGCGGGGAGTTTCACGAGGGTCAGGTCGACGGTGCTGCCGCGGCTGTGGCCCGACTTCTCGGCGATGTAACCGTCCTCGAACAACCTCGATTTGTCGACCTGGGGATAGAACTCCTCCTTCATGCGCTCGTCGTCGAGGTCCTTGGCCCAGCGGACGAAGTGGTCGACGGCGCGCTGCGGCCGGTAGCAGTCGTAGACCTTGAGGGAGTAGCCCTGGCGCAGCAGTTGGCGCTGGGCACGCTGGAGGGCCTGGGCGGCGGGGCGGGTGAGGATGCACACGCCCTGGTGGTATCCGTCGATCGGTTCGCCGATGAAGTTGTGCGCGGTGGTGTAGCGCATCTCCTGGATGATCGTCGGGGCTACCGTGCGCAGCGCGACGAACTCCTGTGGCGCTCCCGGTTCGGGGGTCGCCCGGGCGGCGGGGGAGGTGACGGTGACGGCGAGCAGGGCGGCGGCGGTGAGGGTCAGGGCGCGGAATGCGGAAGCGAGTCCTCTCATGCGCACCACCGTCTATCAGGAACGGGCGGCCGGAACCACCCCCGTGGGTTCCGGCCACCCCTCCCCCACGTACCGGACGCGGCGGAGCACCGTCCGGTTCTGGCCGTACCCGGATCCGGCCGTACCCGGATCTGGTGGGGGGTGTCGGTCGCGTGGCACACTTCTGACGTTCCGTCAGATTGGAGAGGTCGGCCGTGGCGCGCACGCGTACGCCCGTGGTGGCCGGATGGTTCACCGACGGCGAGGTGGAGAGGGAGTTCAGACTCCTGGGCACCCGCTGCACCGTCTGCTCCGTGGTGTTCTTCCCACGTGAGGACGCGCACTGCCGCAATCCCGGCTGCGCGGGCGGCGGCCAACTGGCGGAGGTGGCCCTGTCCAAGCGGGGTCGCGTGTGGTCGTACACGGACGGGCGCTACCGGCCGCCCGCGCCGTACGTCTCGGACCCGGATGCCGCGTGGGAGCCGTACACGCTGGTGGCGGTCGAGCTCGCGGAGGAGCGCATGGTGGTCCTCGGGCAGGCGGTGCCGGGCCTGACCGTCGCCGATCTCGCCGTCGGCATGGAGGTCGAGGTGGTGCCGGGGGTCCTCGAAGAGGACGCGGGAACCACCTGGACGACCTGGCACTGGCGGCCGGTCGGGGGTGCCCGATGACCGGTGACGTCGCCGTGCTCGGCGCCGGGATGCACCCGTGGGGCAAATGGGGGCGGAGCTTCGTCGAGTACGGGACCGTCGCGGCGCGTGCCGCGCTCGCGGACGCCGGCGTCGACTGGCGGGACGTCCAGTCGGTGGTCGGCGCGGACACGGTGCGCGGCGGCTATCCCGGGTACGTGGCCGGTGCGACGTTCGCCCGCGCGCTCGGCTGGCAGGGTGCGCGGGTCACCAGCGTCTACGCCGCGTGCGCGTCCGGCGCCCAGGCCATCGGCACCGCCCGGGCGCAGATCCTCGCGGGCATGGCGGACGTCGTCCTGGTCGTGGGCGCCGACTCCGCGCCCAAGGGCTTCTTCGCACCGGCGGGCGGTGACCGTCCCGACGATCCGGACTGGCTGCGCTTCCGGGTGCTCGGCGCCACGAACCCGGCGTACTTCGCGCTCTACGCCCGGCGCCGCATGGCCCTGCACGGCGACACCCCGGAGGACTTCGCGCAGGTCAAGGTGAAGAACGCGGCGGCAGGCGCACTCAACCCGAACGCCCGCTACCGCAAGCCCGTGACCGCCGACGAGGTCGCCGCGTCCGCGGTCGTGGCCGATCCGCTGCGGCTGCTCGACATCTGCGCCACGTCGGACGGTGCCGCCGCACTCGTCCTGTCGAGCTTGGAGTACGCGCGCCGGCACGGCGCGGCCGATCCGGTCCGTGTCCGCGCCGTCTCGACGATCACGCCCACCTTCCCGAGGACCGTGCTCGACCTGCCCGACATCGCCACGGACTCGGCCGCCGTCGTGGAGCCGGCCGCGGTCGGCTTCCGCGAGTCGATCGCGCGCGCCGCGTACGAGGAGGCGGGGCTGGGTCCGGGGGACCTCTCGCTCGCCGAGGTCTACGACCTGTCCACGGCGCTGGAGCTGGAGTGGTACGAGGACATCGGGCTGTGCGGCGCCGGCGAGGGCGCGAAGCTGGTACGGGAGGGCGCGACGGCGCTCGGCGGGCGCGTGCCGGTCAACGCGAGCGGGGGCCTGGCGTCGTTCGGGGAGGCGGTCCCCGCACAGGCGATCGCGCAGGTGTGCGAGCTGACCTGGCAGCTGCGGGGCACGGCGGGCGGACGGCAGGTGGCGGGAGCCCGGGTGGGGATCACCGCGAACCAGGGGCTGTTCGGCCATGGATCGGCGATCGTGGCGGTTCGCTGAGGCTGCGCCCCGGGGTCCGACTCGCCGCACGGCCACGTCCCGGCATGCGCCGCCGACTGGACATTCCGTGGGGAAGTTCCGAACGCCCGCTGTGAACTGCGGGTGCTGTCGGCGACCTTGACGGTCCGGTAACACCGGAGAAAACTGCCTCTTCGTCGGCTCGGCGGGTATCCGTCGCCGCAGTCCGGCGGGCATCCGTACGCGCCCCTGCGCGCGCGGTCAGTACACGCACGGTCACGTACACGCGCACGTATGCGCGCAGTGAGAGACACGCACGGTCAGATACAGGCACGATCACGCACGCGCACGGTCACGCACGCTCACCACGCTCGTCACGGACGCCGAGCGGGGCCCGGGACACCTGTGCCCGCTGCCTTCGGCTCCGTAGCCATGGGAACACCACCCAGCCCAGGAGCCGCCATGAGCAACGCAGACATCTTCCTCGGCGAGGTCATCGGGACCGCGATACTGATCCTCTTCGGCGCGGGCGTATGCGCCGCGGTCACCTTGCACCACTCCAAAGCGAGAGCCTCCGGATGGTTCGTCATCACGTTCGGCTGGGGTTTCGGTGTGCTCGCGGGCGCGTACACCTCGGCGCCGCTCTCGGGCGGACACCTCAATCCGGCCGTGACCGTGGGCGTCGCCGTCGACACCGGCGAGTGGAGCAAGGTGCCGCTGTACATCGTGGCGCAGATGATCGGCGCGGTCCTCGGCGCCGTGCTCGCCTGGCTTGTCTACTACGCGCAGTTCCAGGCCAACTCCGACCGCGAGAAGGCCCAGCCCACGCTCGGGATCTTCGCGACCGCCCCGGAGATCCGCAAACCCGTCGCGAACCTCGTCACCGAGATCATCGCGACCGCGGGGCTCGTCCTGCCGGTCCTGGCCTTCGGACGGAACGCCGGCATCGGCATCGGCCCGGTACCGGGCGCGCCCGCCGGGATCTACGGCTCCGGAATCTCGATCCTGCTGGTGTCCCTGCTGGTCGTCGGGATCGGTCTGTCCCTGGGCGGACCGACCGGTTACGCCGTCAACCCGGCACGTGACCTGGGGCCGCGCCTCACCCACGCGCTGCTGCCCATCCCCAACAAGGGGACGTCCGACTGGGGATACGCCTGGATTCCGGTGGCCGGACCGCTGGTGGGTGGTCTCCTGGCGGGCCTCGTCTTCAACGCCGCGTTCTGACCGTAACGTTCCGACAGCAGCACCGAGCAGCACCTCCGACAAGGGGACGTCATGACGGACACCTCCGAGAAATTCGTCGCCGCGATCGACCAGGGCACCACGTCGAGCCGCTGCATCATCTTCGACAGGAACGGCGCCGTCGTCGCCGTCGACCAGCGCGAGCACCGTCAGATCTTCCCCAAGCCCGGCTGGGTCGAGCACGACGCGACCGAGATCTGGTCCAAGGTCCAGGCCGTGGTCGCGGGGGCGCTGGCCAAGGCCGGACTGCGCGCCGAGCAGCTCAGCGCGCTCGGCATCACCAACCAGCGCGAGACGACGGTGCTGTGGGACCGCGCCACGGGCAAGCCGGTGCACAACGCGATCGTCTGGCAGGACACACGGACGACGGCGCTGTGTGCCGAACTCGGCGGGGCGGACGGGCAGGACCGTTTCCGCGATGCGACCGGGCTGCCCCTCGCGAGCTACTTCTCCGGGCCCAAGGCGGCATGGCTGCTGGACAACGTGCCCGGGCTGCGCGGCAGGGCGGAGCGCGGTGAGATCGCGTTCGGCACCATCGACTCCTGGCTGATCTGGAACCTCACCGGCGGCACGGAGGGCGGTGTGCACGTCACCGACGTCACCAACGCCTCGCGCACCATGCTGATGAACCTGGAGACCCTCCGGTGGGACCCCTCGATCCTGGCGGCGATGCGGGTGCCCGAAGCCGTGCTCCCGGAGATCCGGTCATCGGCCGAGGTGTACGGAACGGCCGTCGGGCGGCTCGACGGTGTGCCGGTCGCCTCCGCGCTCGGCGACCAGCAGGCGGCCATTTTCGGCCAGGCGTGCTACGACACGGGCACGGCGAAGAACACGTACGGCACCGGCAGTTTCCTGCTGCTCAACACAGGAAGCCGGCCGGTCCCGTCGAAGAGCGGACTGATCACCACCGTCGGCTACAAGATCGGCCAGGAGGCTCCGGTCTACTGCCTGGAGGGGTCGATCGCGATCACCGGAGCCCTGGTGCAGTGGTTCCGGGACCAGCTCGGGATCATCCGCAGCGCGGACGAGATCGAGACACTGGCGGCGAGCGTGGACGACAACGGCGGGGCGTACATCGTGCCCGCCTTCTCCGGTCTGTACGCGCCGTACTGGCGGGCCGACGCCCGCGGTGTCATCACCGGGCTGACCGGGTACGTCACCAAGGCGCATCTGGCGCGGGCGGTGCTGGAGGCGACGAGCTGGCAGACGCGCGAGGTCGTGGACGCCATGTACCAGGACTCGGGCGTGCCGATCACGACGCTGAAGGTCGACGGCGGAATGACCGCCAACCAGCTGCTGATGCAGCATCAGGCGGATGTCCTCGGCGTGCCCGTGATCAGGCCGAAGGTGGCGGAGACGACCTGCCTGGGCGCGGCGTACGCGGCGGGTCTCGCCACCGGGGTGTGGGGCGGCCTGGACGAGCTGAAGACGCATTGGCAGCGCGATGCCGAGTGGTCGCCGCGGATGGGCGCGGAGGCCAGGGAGCGGGAGTACGACAACTGGCGCAGGGCCGTGGAGCGCAGCTTCGGCTGGCACAAGGAGGGCGGCGCGTAGCCCTGTCGTTTGGATCCGGCCGGATTTCCGAACGACAAGGGCCTGGCCCTGCTGCGGTCGCAGGACTGCCGTCTCCCCATGAGCCACGGTCCGTACCCCTGTCGGTGGGGGTACGGACCGTGTCGGATCCTGACGCGCTCTGTCAGGTCACGGCGGGCTCGCGCTCCCGGGTGGAGCGGTCCAGGGCGTGTTCCACGACCGCCACCAGCACCGACTTCACCGACTCGCGCTCCCGGGCGTCGCACAGCATCAGCGGCACCTCGGGGTCGAGGTCGAGTGCGGCCCGTACCGTGTCGATGGGGAAGCGGTCCGCGCCGTCGAAGCAGTTGACGCCGACGGTGAACGGGATCCCGCGGCGTTCGAAGTAGTCGATCGCCGCGAAGGAGTCCTCCAGGCGGCGCGTGTCGGCGAGGACCACCGCGCCGAGGGCGCCCTGGGCGAGTTCGTCCCAGAGGAACCAGAAGCGGTCCTGGCCGGGCGTGCCGAAGAGGTAGAGCACCAGGTCGTCCCGGAGGGTGATCCGGCCGAAGTCCATGGCGACGGTCGTCGTGCCCTTCGACTCGACGCCGTCGAGATCGTCGACGGGACGGCCGGCCTCGCTGAGGGTCTCCTCGGTGCGCAGTGGTCTGATCTCGCTGACAGCGCCGACGAGCGTCGTCTTGCCGACCCCGAAGCCGCCCGCCACCAGGAGCTTCAGCGTCACCGGCTCGACCGGCCGCTGCGCGCCCGAGCGGCTAGAGCGCTCGAAGACCATTGATCACCTCGCGGAGAATGCTCACGTCCGGCAGCTCGGCCGGCGGAACGGGACGGGATACGTGGACGAGCGCGTCGTCGACGAGGTCGCCGACGAGGACCCGGACCACCCCGACGGGGAGGTCGAGTCCGGCGGCGAGCTCGGCGATGGACTGCGGGATGGTGCTGCAGCGTTCGATGATCTCGACGTGCTCGGGCGAGAGCGTCTGGTCCCCGCCCGGGTTGTCGGCGGCCGGTTCGGGGACGACGAGCGCGATCAGATCGAGCCGGTGCCGGGTCGCGCTGCTCGTGCGGCCGCGGGTCATGGCATACGGACGGACCACCGGTCCCGCGTCGTCGTCGAACCAGTGGGATGCATGCTGGGCGTCCTGGCCGGAGCCCTGGCCGGTGCCTTGTCCGGAGTCCTGTCCCCCGTCTCGTCCGGCGTTCTGGTATCCGGCGTCCCGCCCGGGGTCTCGTCCGGAGTGTCCGGCGCGTTGTCCGGTGTCATTCATGATTCATGCCATTCACTCACCCTCCGGAGGTCAGCCCGGTCCGTGGTGCCGTGGCGAGGTGGACGCCCACCCGCTTGACCATCAACGTCATCTCGTAGGCGACCTGGCCGACGTCGGAGTCGGAGTCGGTCAGCACGGCGAGGCAGCTGCCGTCACCCGCCGCGGTGACGAAGAGGAAGGCGTCGTCGAGTTCGACGACGGTCTGCCGGACCTGCCCCACGTCGAAGTGGCGGCCCACGCCCTTGGCGAGGCTGTGGAAACCGGAGGCGACGGCGGCGAGGTGCTCGCCGTCCTCGCGGGTGAGGTCCTTGGACCTGCCGGTCGCCAAGCCGTCGCTGGAGAGCACCAGCGCCTTGCGGATGGAGCCGACCCGCTCGACCAGTTCGTCCAGGAGCCAGTTGAGCTCGCCGCCCCCGGCGGTGTCGTCTTCTGCGGCGTTCGGTGCGGTCATCGACCGTTCTCCTCCGGTGTCGTTCCGTGTGCTGTTCCGGCGGTGCCGTCGGGGCCGGTGGCGTCCTCGGCGTTGTGCCGGCGTCCGCGCTGCCAGCCCCGCTGCATCGCGGCCATGCGCGCGCGTACTTCTTCCGCGTCACGTTCGATGTCCGGCCCGTCCGCCGATGCGCCGCCGGTGGAGGCGGAGGCGACGCGGCCCGCCGAGGCGTCCGCGCGCAGCTGCGGCGCGAGGCTGGCCTGGCGGACGCGCCGGGGCAGACCGCCGTTGTTCGTCACGCGCCCTCCCTCCTTGCCCGGTGTCCCCTTGGCCGGGGCCTCCTCGGCCTTCCCCACGGAAGAGGCAGTCTCCGCCGCGTCCGCGGTCCGACCCGCCGCGTCCGCGGTCCGGCCGAAGGACGGGGCCCGGTTGGGGGCGGGATGGGCGCGCCCCGCCTCGTCCACGCGGCGGCCGTTGTCGCTGACCAGCGTCGGCGGCGTCCGGCGCGGCAGCGGAACGGGGCCCGTCGGGCGCGGGCCGCCGCCGCGCGGCCGCTGCGGCACCTGGTCGGACGCCTGCTGGTGCTGCTCGTCGGACGGCGTGCGCAGGAAGTCGCGGGCGCGGAACAGCCCGCCGCGCTCGCTCTCCGTGTCCTCGATGTCGGCGGCGGAATCGATCACTCCGATGGACTCGATCGTGTCGATGCCGCCGAGCGCCGGACGGTCGTCGAAGCCCAGCGCGCCGACGGGGGGCTCCAGTTCGACGGGACCGTCGAGCACGGAGGGACTGGTGAGCCCCGTGGGCACCTTGGACAGGGCGGCCAGCCTGCCGCCGTCGGAACGACGCCTGTCACGGCCCCTTTCCGGCGGGCCGTCGCGGTCGATACGGCCGCTCTTGCGGTCGCTCGCGCGGTCGAGGCGGAACCCGGTCCCCTCCGTGTCCGGCGCGTCGGTGAGAAGCGTGGCCGGGATGAAGACGACCGCGGTCGTGCCTCCGTAGGGCGAAGGCTGCAACGAGATCCGGACGTTCTGCCGCTGGGCCAGCCGGCTGACGACGAACAGGCCGAGGCGGTCGGTGTCGGAGAGCTCGAACTCGGGCGTCTCGGCGAGCCGGAGGTTCGCGTCGAGCAGCGCCTCGGGCGTCATGCCGAGTCCGCGGTCGTGGATCTCCAGGGTGAAGCCGTTGGCGACCCGCTCGCCGTGCACCTGCACGGCGGTGTGCGGGGGCGAGAACACCGTGGCGTTCTCCAGCAGTTCCGCGATCAGATGGGTGAGGTCGGCGACCGCGGCCCCGCCCACGCCGATCCGCGGCAGCCGCCGGACCTCGACGCGCTCGTAGTCCTCGACCTCGGCGACCGCTGCGCGGACGACGTCCATGAGCTGGATGGGCTTGCGCCACTGGCGGGACGGGGCGGCCCCGGAGAGGATCACGAGGCCCTCGGCGTGCCGGCGCATGCGGGTCGTGAGGTGGTCGAGCCGGAAGAGGTCGGCGAGTTCCTCGCTGTCCTCGGTGCGCCGCTCCATGGCGTCGAGCAGCGTCAGCTGGCGGTGGAGCAGCACCTGGTTGCGGCGGGCGAGGTTGACGAAGACCTCCGAGACGCCGCGGCGCACATCGGCCTGTCGGACGGCGGCCTCGACGGCGGCCCGCTGGAGGGTGTTGAGCGCCTGGCCGACCTGGCCTATCTCGTCCTTCTCGTATTCGAGGTGCGGTGCTTCGGTCTCGACGTCCACCGTCTCACCGGCGGCGAGCCTGCGCATGACGCTGGGCAGACGGACGCCGGAGACCTCGTGCGCCTCCTTGCGGAGCCGGGAGAGCGCCCGGACGAGATCGCGGCCGATGCGTACGGAGACGACGACGGAGACCAGCAGGGCGAGGAAGCCGAGCACGCCGGCCACTCCGGCCCTGACGAGGACGTCGTACGCGGCGGGCTCGACGCGGTCCTGGTAACGGTCGCCCGCCTCGGTGCTCTGCCGGGCGAGGTCGTCCAGGACGGGGGTCGCCTGCTCCTGCCACCACGGCGCGTCGATGGCGCGCGGGTACTTGGTGGGGCCGCCCGCGATCAGTCTCTCCTCAGCCTCGCGCAGCGGCTGGGTGTCGGGGCTGCGCCAGTACCGTTCGAGGATCTCCCGCTCGGACGCGGGCAGGACTTCGAGGCTTGTCTCGTACAGCAGCGCCCGGTTGGCCGCGAGGTCGGAGATCGCGCGGATCTCCGCGGCGGTGATCCGGCGTGTGATCAGCGCGGAGGTGACGAGCGCGTCCTCGCGGGCGAGCAGTTCGCGGGCGCGGCTCACGCCGACGAGGGCGCGGCCCTGCTTCTCCAGTTCCACGTCCTCCAGTGCGTGGAGGGAGGTGAGGAAGGTGTAGCAGGGGTCGACGAGCCGGTTGTAGAACTCGAGTGCCTGGGCACGGGTGATGGCGCTCTTCTCGACGTTGCGGCGCAGTGAGCCGAGTCCGTCGAGGGCGTCGACGAGCGAATCGAGCCGCTGTGACGCATCGGGCCGGATCGAGTCGCGTACACCGGAGTCGTCGGCGCTGTCGCGGATTTCGGCCACGGCCACGTCGGTGGCGGCGCGTTGGCGGCGCAGCGTGGTCAGGGCGTCGGATGCGCGCGGGTCCGCGAGATAGATCAGGGTCTGGCGGCGTTCCTTCTGGATGACGCGGACGGTGTCCTCGATGGGGTGGCCGACCTTGCCGATGATGTAGCCCACGTCCAGGAGCTGCTTGGCTTCCTGGCCGGTCAGTGCGGTCGCGAATCCCCACAGCGCGGTGAGGGACACGAGCGGCACGAGCAGCAGCGCCACGATCTTCCTGCGGATGGACTTCCCGCGAAAGCGCATGGCCTCCCCCAGATCGGCGCCCGCTGCGGGCGGGCGGTGATTCCGCTTGTGTTTTCCGTCAACTTGCGTCGACTACCGTCAACAAACGGCGCGAGCCTACTACTGACGCACTGCCAACTCGAAGACACGTCCGGACGATTTTCAGCCGTGAGGCGGCACGTTGATCATGGGTTGTCCTGGTATTCGGGGAGTTGGACCATGCGGGTGTGGCCCAGGACACCTGGCAGAATGCAGCATTCCGTTCCCGAATGGATGGCTGGAATTCTTCCTACCGTGGGAATCTTCGGCGGGATTCGTTCGTCTTCCTGTGCGGGGAACGGGAGTTGTCGGGGGCTGCGGTGGTTTCGGCGGTTCCGCCTGTGCCGGTGATGTGTCGGCACAGGCACGCCTGACACGGCGTAAAGACGGTGAAATCCGGGCAGGCACCCTGCAGTCGGACAGTGGTGGGGAGTGGACGCGGGCCATGGCTACGGCGGATGAGACAGGTGTGCGGGGGCGGCTCTGGGTGGAGGAGCCGGCCATCCGGCGGCGGATGCCTGATCCGGTGCGCACATCGGCCGTGCGTGCGGTGATAGTCGTGGCGGTGACGATGATTCAGGCGATGGTGGCGTTCCTCTTCAGTCTCACGGGCTCATGGCTGGCGTTCCCGATGGTGCTCGGCAGCGTGGGGAGCACGGTCGTGGCGACATGGGCGGTCCTCGACGTCTGGGTGACCCGCCAGGTGTGGAACCAGCGGCACGGTGTCGTCTCGGTGCCGAGCAGCACGGCGCGTCGGCTGAGGCGCGAGCGGCGCAGGCAGCGCCGGGCGGTGCGGAGCGCCGCGCGTGAGGCCGCGCGGATACGGAGTCGGCGCACAGGCGGCGGCTGGCTGTCGGAGGCCTGACCACCCGTCGGCGCCCCCGATGGTGTGGTGACGTGGGCAGTTCGCGTAGGACGTTGGCGTGGGGACGTTGGCGTGGGGCGTTGGCCTGGGCCGTTGACGGGCCCTCGCCGCCGGTGCCGTGGCGCCGGTCCCGTGGCGGTGGTGCCACGGCACCGGTGTCGTGCCACGGGTCCCCTGCGACCGGCCGGCGTCTACGCGCCGGGCGCGGGCGTCGACGGCGCCGGTGCGGAGGACACCGGTGCGGAGGACACCGGTGCGGCCGGTCCGGGGGCGTCCGCGCCACTCGCCGGCGCATCGGCAGAGGCCGTCGCCGGCCCGTCGACGGGCGCCGTCTCGTCCGCACTGCGCTTGAACATACGGGTGGCGGTGATCTCCCCGTGCACGGTCTCGCCTTCGGTGCGCTGTTGCGGAAGACCGGGCCGCAGATGCTCCTCGACGCTGATGTACTTCAGACCGGCCCGCAGGTCCGCGTCGTTGCGGAGGCGGATGACGAGCGGGAACTCGGCGAGAGCGGTCGTGTCGAACAGCCCCGTGGTGTAGAGCAGTTGGACGCCGAGGGCGTCGGAGACCGCGCGCTGGAGCTCCAGCAGATACGTGGCGTTCGCACGGCCGATGGGGTTGTCCAGGAACAGCGTGCCGGCGTGCCGGTGCTTGTCCCGGCCGCGGTCGTTGCTGCGCAGGGCCGCCATCGTGCAGTACAGGGCGATGGCCGCGGTGAGGAGCTGGCCGCCGGAGAAGACGTCGCCCATCTGCCCGACCGGCACCCTCTCGGCGCGCAGCACGGCGTCGGGCTTGAGGATCTCGACGGCGACGCCCTTCGGCTGAAGCGCCGCCTGCACACCGCGCAGCAGCAGGGACATGCCGTCCCGGCGCAGATCGGAGTTCTTCTTCACGGCGGCGCGGGTCGCCTCGTCGATGACCTCGCCGAGCCGCTCCGTGAGCGTCGCCTGGTCCGGCTCGTCGAAACGGATGCGGAGGAACTCCTGGCCCGACCACTCGCCGAGCCCTTCGGGCAGCCGGGAGAGCCGCTGTGCCGAACGGAGCGTCGTGAGCGCGGACTCCACCAATCCGCGCAGCCGGTCCACGATCGAGTCGCGGTTGCGCTCCAGCTGTGCCAGCTCATCCGTCAGCACGCGGAGCCTCGGTGCGAACGCCTCGGCCCACTTCGCGGCGTGCTCGGGCAGTGCGGCCGCGGGAAGTTCACGGATCTGCTGGCGCGCCGGGGTGCGTACGGCTTCGAAGCGGGTGGAGTTGGCATGCCGGACGAGCACATCGCTCGCCTCCCGTACGGACGCTTCCGCGGCGGACAGGTCGGAGGCGCAGCCGCGCAGCGAGCGCCGGGCCTCGGCGGCGGACTGCCGGGCCTCCTCCAGGCTGCCCGGGTACGGCTCCGGGGTCTCGTGCTCCTCGTCCGTGTGCTCCCTGAGCAGGTCCCTCAGCAGTGCCGCGGTCTCGTCGAAGCCGCCCGCCGCGTCCTCCGCGGCCCGGTGAGCGCGCAGCAGTCCGGCATGGGTGGCCCGCGCGGTGTCCAGGGCGTCGGTGCGTGCGGCGAGTTCCGCCGTGGCCGTGCGCAGCAGCGTCTGGGCGTGCTCGGCGTCGGCGGGGACCAGCTCCTCCGGCAGTTCGGTGTGCGCTTCGCCGTCCTGCGGGGCGAGGCGTTCGGCGTCGCCCCGCAGCCGGCCGAGCTTCTCGCTCGCCTCGGAGGCACGGGACTCCAGCATCTGGACCAGCGATTCGGCGCGGGCAGCGGCCGCCTGCCGGGACGGGCCGTCGGCGCCGTCGGTGCCCTCGAGGAGCTGGGCGGCGCGGGTGCGCACCTTGTTGGTGAGCCGGTCCAGTTCGTTGAGGGCCGCACTCTCGTCGCTCTCGGCGCGGGCCTGCTCGGCACGCAGGTCGGCGCCGACACCGACCTTCTCGTACAGCTGTGAGGCGGAGCGATATGCCTCGCGCAGGGCGGGGAGCGCGGCGCGCGGTGCTCCGGTGCCCTCTGGATTCCCGGAGTCCGCTTCCGGGAGCTGCTCGGGGGCGCCGGCGATCTCGGCACGCTCGGCGCGCAGGGCCCGCGCGGTGCGGCGGGCGTCGTCGGCCGCGCGCTGGGCCGCGCGGCGGTCCTCGTCGGCAGCGCGGGCCCGCTCCAGCCAGACGGCCGCCTTGGTCTCGGACTCGGCGGCGTCGTCGGCCAGTTCGCGGACCTTGGCCTGCCAGCCGGCCCTCTCGCGCAGGCGGAACGCAAGCCCGGCGAGCGCGTCTGCGGCTCGGCGGGTGCGCTGGGCGGTGTCCTGGCGCTCGTCGCGCACACGGGCGGTGTCGGCGGCGGCCTCGTCGGCCTCGGCCCGAGCGGCACGTGCCTCGGTGAGCTTCGCCGCCGCCGCGGCGGCGGCGTCGGCGGCCGTCTGTGCTGCCGCGTCGAGCTCGGCGAGCATGCCGGGCGGGCAGTCACCGCGCCAGGACCCGATGCGCGCGGCCAGCGCCCGGTCCCCCGCCAGCCGTGCGGCCAGCGTGCGGATCTCCTCGTCCCGTGCGGCCGCCCGGGCGCGCAGCGCCTGCCGCTCCTCGTCGGCGGCCTGCTCGTCGTGCATGGCGGGGTTCGGCGGTACGAGGAAGACCTCGGCGCCGCCCCCGGTGCCGGGCCCGGGCACCGGCGCGAGGAGCGCGGCGGCGGTGCCGACGGCCACCGTGGACCGCGGGAGCAGCGCGGCGCCGGAGAGCACCTCGCGGGCGCGGGCGTAGGAGACGGGGTCGGTGATCACGACGCCGTCCACCAGCTCGGGCCGTGCGGCGAGCACGGCGGCGTGGTCGGCGGGGTCGACGGCCTGCGCGAGGTAGCGCCAGCCGGGGAGCGCGGGGATGCCGTGCTCGCCGAGGAGTTCGACGGTGGCCAGCACATCGGGGCCGGGCGGGAGCAGTCCGCCGTCACCGAGCGCCCCGAGGATGCGGGCGTCGTCGGCGGCCGCGGTCCTCAGCTCGAACAGCTGCCGTTCGGCCGCGGCGACCCCCTGCTCAAGGAGCTCGCGCAGGTCGTCGGCGTAGCGGTCCAACTCCTCGGGGGCGAGGGGCCCTTCGACGCCGCGGGTGGAAGGTCCTGCCGGGGTGACCTGTCCCCCTGCGGAGCCGGCAGGGCCGTCGGTACCGCGTGCGGCGCCTTCGGTCCCCTCGGGCGAGTCCCCTGCGCCGGGCGTTTCCCCGGGGGCAGTTGCGCGACGCGGGCCCGGGACTGCCGGGGCGGCGGTGGCCGGGGGCAGGCTCAGGAGTTCGGCGAGGCGCTCGGACTCGGCGATGGACGCGGCCGCGCGGCGCTCCGCCTGGTGGGCGTGGTCCGCGGCCTCTGCGGCGTCCGACGCCCGGGCCGCCGCGAGCTCGGCCCGGGTCTCGGCGGCGGCGGCCTCGCGGGCGCGGTCCGCGGCCTCGCGCGCGGCGTCTCGGGCCGCGTCCCAGGCGGCCACGGCGGTCTTCTCCGCGTCACTGGCGGCGAGCGCGGCACGGGCCGGGTCGGCGTCGGGGGCGGTGTCGTCGAGCCAGCCCGCGCGGACGGCCTCCGCGGTCTCCTGCTCGACCTCGGCGAGGCGCTGGCGCAGATGTCCGGCCTCGCTTCGCGCGCGCTGTGCCTCGGTCGCAGCCGATGTGGCGTCGCGGTGGGCGGACTCGCCGGCCTCCTGGAGCGCGGTGGAGCGCTCCTCCTCCTCGTTGGCCACCCGTTCGGCGTCCTCGGCCGCGGAGTGCAGCGCGCGCACCAGGTCGGCCGCGGCGGTGGCACGGGCGGCCAGCGCGGGGGCGGCGTCCCGCTCGGCCTCGCGGATGGCGGCGGCGACGCGCGCCGAGCGGTCGGCGGCAGCGCGGTGCCTGAGCACCGCTTCGGCGGCCTGCCAGGCCGAGTGCAGCGTGCGGGCGTCGGTCAGCTCGCGGCGCTGCGCGGCGGCGCTCTTCTCGGCGGCGGTGAGCGCCAGGGACGCGTGCCGGTAGGCCAGTTCGGCCGCGATGAGCGAGCTGCGGCCGCGGGCGCGCTCGGCCTCGGTCACGGTGTCCGCGGCGCCGGTGACCTGCTCGGCGAGGTCCGCGGCGCGGTGGCGTTCCTCGCCCCCGCGAGCGGAGAGCCTGCGGGCGAGCGTGCGTGTACGGCGCTCGGCGCCGGAGTGGATGTCGCGCGCCCGTGCCCGCGCCTCGGCCGCCTCGACGATGCGGCCGAGCAGATCGAAGGAGCCGGCGGTGAAGTCGCGTTCCGCGGTGAGTTCGGAGCGGCGGCCGAGTTTGTTGCCGAAGCCGCTGACGAGGTCGGCGAGCCCGTCCGTGTCCCTGGTGTCGGTGACGGCCCGCAGCAGCAGATCGGTGAAGTCGGAGTCCTTCTTGACCGCGAAGAGCCCGGCGGCCTCACCCTCGTCGGCGTTCATCTCCCGCTGGTAGCGGAAGAGTTCGGGGTCGAGACCCAGGTCGCCGAGGTGTTCGTTCCAGCGGTCGTGGATCTCTTCCCAGTACACGTCGAGATGCAGGTACGCCTTGCCCGCATCGGTGATCGCGTCGCGGAAGCCCTTCATGGTGCGGCGGCGGCCCTGCGCGCCGGAGGCGCCCTCGACGGGCGGGCGCACCGCGGTGGACTCCGCGACCGGGAGCGAGTCGAGGCTCAGGCCGGGACCGGGCCGGAAGGAGTACCAGGCTTCGGCGAACTTGCGCGGGTCGTTGGAGACCTGCCGCCCCCGCCACTCGCTGACCTTGCCGACGACGACCAGCTCGCCGGTGAGGGTGTGCTGCCATTCGAGGGCCACGTGTCCGCAGTCGTCGGCGAGCAGGAACTTCCGCAGCACGCCCGAGCTGGCTCCGCCCAGTGTGTTGCGGTGCCCGGGGAGCATCACCGAGAAGATCAGCTTGAGCAGGACGGACTTGCCGCCGCCGTTCTCCAGGAAGAGCACGCCCGCGGGGGCCGGGCGGCGCGGCGGGCCGACCGGCTCCTCCTCGAAGAACTCGGCCTGCATGGGAGCCGGGTGGGGCACGGGCGCACCGACTCCGCGCAGGTCCAGCACGGTGTCGGCGTAGCGCGCACCGGCGGGCCCGATGGAGTAGAGGCGTACCCGGGACAGCTCGTACATGGCGGCGGACTCTCGTTGTTCTCAGGAGGGTTGGGCGGTGGTCAACGGGTTGGGCGGTGGTCAACGGGGTTGGGCGGTGGTCGACAGGTTGGGCGGTGAGCGGGGTGGAGCGGGGCGGGCCGTGTCAGGTGTGGAAGGGCAGACCGGCGTCGGCGGCCAGCTCCAGGCCGTCGGCGTCGGGTGGCGGCAGGAGTGTCGCCGTGCCGTCCGTGACGGGGACGATGCCGAGCTCCAGCAGCTCGGCCATGGCGGCGCTGCCCGCCATGTCGCGGACCTGCAGCTGGTACCGGGCGGTCGTGCGGTACGCCCCGCCGGCGTCGTCGCCGGTGCGCTGGAGGAAGCCGGAGTCGGTGAGGAAGGCGACGGCCTTGCCGACGATGCCGGTGGTGGATCCCGCGAGCCGCCGGGCGTCCTTGGTCGCGCCCGTGGCGCTGCGGCGGGCGTAGATCCGCCAGGCGGCTTCGAGGCCGGGGGTGCCGGATGCCGGGTCGGTGTTCTCGCCCTGCTGCTCGGCGCGCTCCTCCAGCCTGCGGCACGCCTGCCGTATGAACGCGTCGATGCCGTTGACGGTGATCCGGCCGATGTACCCGTCGTCGGCGAGGTCTTCGGGGCGCGGGAACGCCATGGCGGCGACGGCCAGGTGCGCGAGGCCGTGGAGGAAGCGGTCGGCCGAGTCGGTGGAGGCGCGACGCGCGTAGTCGCCCATGCGGACGGCGAAGACCGAGTCCTCGCCCGCGGTCACGGCCATGCCGGCGCGCGGGGAGACTTCGAGGACGACCAGGCCGAGACCGGTGGCGACGGCGTCGGCGAGCCGCGCGAAGGCGGGCTCTTCCCGGTAGCGCCGCAGCAGGTCGGCGTACTCGGCGTCGCGCGCGGGCAGCAGCTTGGGCTGGAGCCCGAAGGAGACGAGGCGGGCGGCGTCGGCCGCGTCGGCGGGCGTGACGCCGGCGGCCGCGGAGATCGGGCCGGACGGCGGTCCCTGCGGCGCACCACCCGGCTCGCTCCACGCCCCGGCGTGCTCTGCGTGCTGCTGGCTCACGGCTGGTGCTCCTCTGCGGGGTGGTGGTTCGGCGGCTCGCGGTGGGCCGGGGCAGGGACGGGGGCGCCGGCGGTGGTGGGGCGGGGCGGGCTCACGCCGACTCCGTGCGGTCCGCCGCCATGCCCGCCGCGTCCAGCAGGGCCGTGCCCACGATCAGGTCGGCGCCGCCGAACTCGGGGTCGTCGAGCTCCGTGCCGTCGTCGACGGCGAAGAGCAGGCGCTGTTCGCCCTGTCGGTAGGCCGTGCCGACCGGGGGGCTCGCCGCGTGGACGGCCAGCAGCGCGACCAGGTACGGGAGGTCCGGGTCGCGGCGGCGGGCCTCGGCGAGCAGGCCGGAGAGCCGGCGGGGTGCGTCGTGCTCCAGATCGAGCAGCTCCATGGCGCTCGCGAGCTGCTCCTCGCTGAAGCGGCTGTCGTCGGGGGTGGCGATGAGGTCGGGCTCCGGCATTTCGGCGCCCAGGTGCTCGCGCTCGACCGGAGGGGTGAGCAGCAGCTCGACGAGGTCGCCGACGCGCACGGAGGCGGGGGTGCGCAGCCCCGTACCGCGGGCGAAGAAGGCGTCGGTGACGCGGATGGCCTGGTCCACGGGGAGCGGGAGCAGCGGGGCGAGGAGGTGCCCGTACAGGTCCGTCCCGGAGCGCGCCGCCGGTGCGGCGAATGCCTGGCGGTCCTGCTCGGCACGGAAGAGCGGGCCGGCCTCCAGCAGCCGTGACTGGAGCTGGGTGTGGCGGCGGATGCAGTCCTTGACTATGTCGACGAGCTCGGCGGCCCGGCGCTTGTGCTCGCCCGTCCTCGGATCGGACCCGGTCTCGGCCTCGTCGCGTGCCTTGCGGATGTTGGTCAGGATCGCGTTCTCGTGGCGGTAGCGGTCGGCGACGTGGTCGAGCGCTTCGGCGATCATGTCGGGCACCGTGTTGAGCCAGTCGACGGCGCGCACGTTGCGGCGGGTCGCCTCGAGCGTCCTGCGGAGCGTCTCCGCGTACTGAACGGTCCGGTAGCGGGCCTGCTCGGCGGCGAGCTGGGCGTCGGCGAGCCGGCCCCGGCTGATGAGGACCTCCAGCTTCACCTCGGCCGCGATCTGCGCGCTGGTGACGTCCGTGTCGAGCGCTCCGACGAGGACGTTGACGGCTTCGTCCGTCGTACGGAGGTAGACGCTGCCGCCGTGGCCGGGGACTTCTTCGATGAGCTTGAAGTCGTAGTCCCGGCGGACATATGCACCGTCCGGCCCGAAAGTGCCATAGACGGCACGGAAGCCGCGGTCGACGCTGCCCACGTTGATCAGGTTCTCCAGCACCCAGCGGGCCACCCGCTCATGCTCCGCCAGGGGGCGCTGCGGGGCCTGCGCCGCGACGCGCGGCAGCAGTCTCGCCACTATCTGCTCGTGGTCGGCACCGGTGTCGAAGTCCATGTTGAGCGTGACGAGATCGATGGCGGCGAGGGCGACTTCGGCCATCGCGTACACCGAGTACTCCCCCGCGAGATTGGCTTTGCGGGTGTCCAGATCGTGCAGCGGGGCGGTGCATGCGAGCGCGCGGAGCCGCCGCGCCAGCCCTTCGTCGGCGGCCGGCCCCTGCGCGGGGCGCGGCCCCGCGCTGAGCTGGGGCGGAACGGATTCCGTCGGGGCAGGCAAAGTCACGGTGCACAGACTAGGTCCTCGGACTGACAACGGTCGAAACGGCGCAGAAACCCCGCGCCCACCGTGCCCGTGTCAGCGCCCGTACCCGTGCCCGCGCCCGTGTCAGCGCCCGTGTCAGCGCTCCGCCGCGTCCCCGTCCTGGACGAGTCCCGCGTACACCCGTACGAGCCGGGTGCGCGAGTCGTCGAGGTAGGCGGCGAGGAGCCGCTCCGCGCCGTCCCGCTTCCCCGCCTTGAGAGCTTCCAGAATCTCCCGGTTTCGCACGAGATACGGCTCATGGAGCCCGCGGGGGTCGTCCACGACGTGGAAGGCGAGGCGGAGTTCGGCGAGGACGCCGCGCATGAGCTCGTCGGTGCGGACGCTGCGTGCGAGCGCGACGAGCTCCCGGTGGAAGTGGATGTTGGCGGTGGAGACGCCCTTCCAGTCCTCCACGGATGCGGCCTGTTCGCCGGTGATGACGGCGGTGCGCAGCCCGTCGACGGCGAACGGCGGCTTGCCGAGCCCTCGGACGACCGCGCACTCGACGAGCCGGCGGGTGCGGTAGATGTCCTCGACGTCCTCGACGGCCAGCACGCGCACGAACACCCCGCGGTTGAGCTGGTGGACGAGCAGGCGTTCGTGGGTCAGCAGGCGGAATGCCTCGCGGAGCGTGTTGCGCGAGACGCCGAGCGCGGTGCCGATGCTGTCCTCCGAGAGCCGGGCCCCGGGAGGGAAGAAGCCCTCGGCGATCCGGGTGCGCAGGATGTCGGCGACCCGCTCGGCCGTGCTGGTCCGACCCAGCAGCGCGCGGTCGTCCGCCAGTTGGCCGTGTCCGGACCCCGTCGTCCCCACAGCGCCCTCTCTTCGTGCTCCACGGCCGCCGGTCCCTGTGACGACGTCCGGATTCACCGGATTCAACCGCACGAGCAAGGACGAGACAACATGACTCTTGTCGGATCGTTGAACAATCCCCTACGCTCGGTGTGGCCGGCATCACAGCCTGATGCCGAGCGCAGGTCTCAGCCGCGCCCCTCCCCCTTCTGCGAGGTGCAGATGAGTACGACCCAGACGCAGCCGAAGCAGGGCGAACGACCCGAAGACACCGGTGCGTTCGCCTTCCTTCGCGCGCTCGGACCGCGTGGCCGCCGGGCCTTCGGCGGCGCGTTCGGCGGATACGCCCTGGACTCCTACGACTTCTTCACGCTGCCGCTGAGCATGGTGGCCATCGCCGCCTACTTCAGCCTCGACAGCGGACAGACCGGGCTGCTGACCACCGTCACGCTGGTCGTGTCGGCCGTCGGCGGTGCACTGGCCGGGATTCTGGCCGACCGCATCGGCCGGGTCCGGGCGCTGATGATCACCGTGGTCACGTACGCGGTGTTCACCGTCGCCTGCGGCTTCGCCCCCAACTACGAGACCCTGCTGGTCTTCCGGGCGCTCCAGGGCCTGGGCTTCGGCGGCGAATGGGCGGTCGGCGCGATCCTCGTCGCCGAGTACGCCACGGCCAGGCACCGGGGCCGCACGCTCGGCGCGATCCAGAGCGCCTGGGCCGCCGGCTGGGCCCTGGCGGTCGTCGTGTACACGCTGGTGTTCCAGTTCCTCGACGCGGACACGGCGTGGCGGGTCATGTTCTGGACGGGCGCGCTGCCCGCCCTGCTCGTCGTCTACGTCCGGCGGAACGTGACGGATGCGCCGGAGGCGACCGAGCGCCGGCGCGCAAGCAGCGAACGCGGCTCGTTCACGGCGATATTCCGCAACGACCTGGGGCGCACGACGCTCTTCGCGGTGCTGCTCTCCACCGGGGTCCAGGGCGGCTACTACACACTCGCGACCTGGGTGCCGACCTATCTCAAGTCCGAGCGGGGACTGACGGTCGTCGGTACGGGCGGCTATCTGACCTTCCTCATATCCGGCGCCTTCATCGGCTATCTCACCGGCGGCTGGCTCACGGACGTGCTGGGCCGCAAGAAGAACATCGCCCTGTTCGCCGTGCTCTCCGCCGCCTGCATCCTGGCGTACACGAACATTCCGTCGGGGGCGGACGGACTGCTGCTCGTGCTCGGATTCCCGCTCGGCTTCTGCATGTCGGCGATATTCAGCGGCTTCGGTTCGTTCCTGGCCGAGCTGTATCCGACGGCCGTGCGCGGGACGGGTCAGGGCTTCACGTACAACACCGGGCGGGCGGTGGGGGCCTTCTTCCCCACGCTCGTCGGGTTCCTGGCGGGGAGCTGGGGCGTCGGCGGCGCCCTGGTCTTCGGCGCCGTCGGCTACGGCCTCGCGGTGGTGGCGCTGCTCGGGCTGCCCGAGACCCGCGGGCGAGAGCTCGTGTGAGGACGGGCACGTATGCGAAAGGACCTTCCGGTATGACCTGGGCTTCGATCGACCTCAACGCCGACCTCGGCGAGGGCTTCGGCCGCTGGCGGCTGACCGACGACGAACAGCTGCTCTCCGTCGTCACCAGCGCCAATGTGGCCTGTGGCTTCCACGCCGGGGACGCCTTCACCATGCGGCAGGTCTGTGCCATGGCGGCGGAGCGCAGAGTGCGCATCGGCGCCCAGGTGTCCTACCGGGACCTGGCCGGTTTCGGCCGCCGGTCGATGGATGTGCCGGCCTCCGAACTGGCCGCCGAGACCGCCTACCAGATCGGGGCGCTGGAGGTGTTCGCCCGCGCCGCCGGTTCGCGCGTCTCGTACGTCAAGCCGCACGGGGCGCTCTACAACCGGGTCGTCCACGACGAGGAACAGGCCGAGGCCGTCATCGAGGGGATCCTGCTCACCGGGGAGCGGCTGCCGGTGCTGGGACTGCCGGGCTCCCAGCTGCACACGATGGCGGAGAAGGCCGGACTCCCCGTCGTCACCGAGGCGTTCGCGGACCGGGCCTACCGGGCGGACGGCACCCTCGTGCCACGGGGGCAGGAGGGCGCCGTCGTCACCGACCCCGGGGCGGTGGTCGAACGGTCGGTGTCCGTGGCCCGGTTCGGAGTGGTCACCTCGTTGTGCGGACGGCCGGTGGGCGTGCGCGCCCGCTCGCTCTGTCTGCACAGCGACACCCCCGGAGCGGTCGGCCTGGCCCGCCGGGTGCGGTCCCGGCTGGAGACGTCGGGGGTCCGGGTGGAGGCCTTCGTATGAGACTGCTGCGCGTCGGCGACGGGGCGCTGCTCGTGGAGCTGGCCGATGGCACGGAGGCCGAGGCGCTCCATGCCGAACTGCTGCGCCGCCGCGCCGCCGGCACCCTCCCGGCGATACGGGAGATCGTGCCGGCGGCCCGGACCGTGCTCCTCGACGGCGTCGCGGAGCCGGCGCGGCTGGCCGCCGAGCTGCCCGGCTGGCAGATACCGCCCCTCGCCCCGGACGCCGGGCAGGCGGTCGAGATACCCGTGCGCTACGACGGGCCCGATCTGGCGGAGGTCGCGGCGCTCTGGGGGGTCGGCGCGGACGAGGCAGCGCGCCTTCACTCGGCGGCCGAATTCCATGTCGCCTTCTGCGGGTTCGCTCCCGGATTCGGCTATCTGACCGGACTCGGCGAGCGGTTCGCGGTTCCGCGGCGGACCACGCCCCGCACCTCGGTGCCCGCGGGATCGGTCGCGCTGGCCGGCCCGTACACCGGTGTGTACCCCCGCTCCTCCCCCGGTGGCTGGCAGCTGATAGGGACCACGGATGCGGTCCTGTGGGACCCCGCGCGGGAGCCTGCCGCATTGCTGTCCCCGGGGGTCCGCGTGCGGTTCCTGCCCGTCGGCGCGGGGGCCGGCCGGTGACGGACCGGGCTCTCGCGGTCGTGCGGGCCGGGGCGTTGACGACCGTGCAGGACCTGGGCAGGCCGGGCTACGCCCACCTCGGAGTGCCGCGCTCCGGAGCTCTCGACCCCGCCGCGCTGCGGCTGGTCAACCGGCTCGTGGGCAATCCTGAGCGGGCGGCGGTCCTGGAGACCACACTCACCGGGTGCGCGGTACGGCCGCGCCGTGCGGTCACGGTGGCGGTCGGCGGGGCGCCGTGCGCCGTGCGTGTCGGCGGCCGGCCGGCGGCCTGGGGCGCGCCGGTACGGGTCCCGGCGGGGACGCTCCTGGAGGTCGGCGCGGCGGTGCGCGGCGTGCGGAGCTATGTGGCGTTCGCCGGGGGCGTCGAGGCCGAACCGGTGCTGGGCAGCCGCTCCACGGATCTGCTCTCCGGGCTGGGGCCGGCGCCGCTCGGGGACGGCGCCGTACTGCCGTTGGGCGTGCCTGCCGGGCCGCCTGGCAGGCTGGACGGCACACCCTGGCCGGCGCCCGCGTCGGAGCTGATTCTGCGGGTCGGGCTCGGGCCGCGCGACGACTGGTTCACGGCGGCCGCGCTGCGGACCCTCGCCACGGGCGCCTACCGGGTGTCCGCGGCGAGCAACCGCATAGGGCTGCGCACCGAAGGACCGTCGCTGGAGCGGTCCGTGGGGGCCGAGCTGCCGAGCGAGGGCATGGTCCTGGGCGCGGTCCAGGTCCCGCCGGACGGGCGGCCCGTGGTGTTTCTCGCCGACCATCCGACGACGGGGGGCTACCCGGTGGTGGCGGTGGTCCGCGAGGCGGACCTCGGGGCGGCCGCGCAGGCGGCGCCGGGCACGCCGGTGCGCTTCGTCCCGGTCGGTGGGCCGGGTCAGTCCTCGGGGTCGCCGTAGCCGCCACCGCCCGGGGTGCGCACGACGAGGACATCACCGGGAGCGACGTCCACCGAGTCCACTCCCCGGAGTTCCTCGACCGTGCCGTCCGCGCGCTCCACCGCGTTGGCGCCCAGCGCGCCCGGGCGGCCGCCGGCCATGCCGTACGGCCGGACCCGCCGGTGGCCGGTGAGCAGGGCCACGGTCATCGGCTCCAGGAAGCGGATCCGGCGCACCACGCCGCTTCCGCCGTGCCAGCGTCCCGCACCGCCGCTGCCCCCGCGGACCGAGAACGCCTCGACCCGCACCGGGTAGCGCCACTCCAGGATCTCCGGGTCGGTCAGCCGCGAGTTGGTCATATGGGTCTGGACGGCGTCGGCGCCGTGGAAGCCGTCACCCGCGCCGGAGCCGCTCGCCACGGTCTCGTAGTACTGCACGCGGTCGTTGCCGAAGGTGACGTTGTTCATCGTGCCGGAGCCCTCTGCCTGGACGCCGAGTGCCGCGTAGAGCGCTCCGGTGACGGCCTGTGAGGTCTCGACGTTGCCCGCCACCGTCGCGGCCGGGAAGGCCGGGGCGAGCATCGAGCCGTCCGGGACCCGCACCTCGATCGGCTCCAGGCAGCCGCTGTTCAGCGGGATGTCCTCGGCGACGAGCGTCCGGAAGACATAGAGGACCGCCGCCGTCACCACCGACTTGGGGGCGTTGGCGTTGCCCTGCTGCTGCGGCGAGGTACCCGTGAAGTCGAGCACCGCGCTGCGGGCCCCCCGGTCCACGCGCAGGGCGACCTGGATGACCGCGCCCCCGTCGGTCTCGTAGCGGTACGTGCCGTCGTCCAGCTCGGCGACGATGCGGCGCACTGACTCCTCGGCGTTGCTCCGTACATGGCCCATGTACGCCTGGACGACGTCGAGGCCGAACTCGCCCACCATGCGGTCCAGTTCGGCGATGCCCTTCTCGTTGGCCGCGATCTGGGCCCGCAGGTCGGCGAGGTTGGTGTCGGGGTCCCGGGACGGGTGCGGTGCGCCGGTCAGCAGCGCCCGTGTCTCGGCCTCCCGGAGCCGGCCGTCCCGTACGAGAAGCCAGTTGTCGAAGAGGACGCCTTCCTCGTCGATCGTGCGGCTGAAGGCGGGCATGGACCCCGGGGTGATACCGCCGATCTCGGCGTGATGGCCGCGCGACGCCACCAGGAAGCGCAACCGGCCGCCGTCGTCCCCGAAGACGGGTGTGACGACGGTGACATCGGGCAGATGGGTGCCGCCGTGGTACGGGTCGTTGATCGCGTACACATCGCCGGGCCGCAGCTCACCGGCGTTGCGCCGCAGCACCTCCTTGATGGACTCCCCCATCGAGCCCAGATGCACGGGGATGTGGGGGGCGTTGGCGATGAGGTTGCCCTCGGCGTCGAAGAGGGCGCAGGAGAAGTCGAGCCGCTCCTTGATGTTGACGGAGTGTGCCGTGTTCTCCAGGCGGACGCCCATCTGCTCGGCGATCGCCATGAAGAGGTTGTTGAAGACCTCCAGCAGCACGGGGTCGACGTCCGTGCCCACGGCCACCCGGGCGGGCCGTGGCGCCGTACGCGTGAGCAGCAGGTGCCCGCCCTCGCCCACCGCCGCCCGCCAGCCGGGATCGACGACGGTCGTCGCGTCGGCCTCGGCGATGATCGCCGGGCCCTCGACGGCGTCGCCGGGAGACAGCTCCTCCCGACGGTGCAGCGGGGCGTCCGTCGGAGCGCCGTCGACGAACATCGGTACGGTCGCCCGCGCCTGCGGTCCGGCGTCGCTCTGCGCGGCCTCCCCGAGGACCACCGATCCGTGCGGCCCCGCCGTCCCCACCGCCTCCACCGACACCGCCTCCACGACCAGCGGCTTGTCCATCGTGAAGGCGTACCGCGCCCGGTGCACGGACTCGAACTCCTCCCGCATCCCGGCGGCCGTGCCGAGCCGGACCGGAAGCGCCGTGTCCGTGCCCGCGTAGCGCACGAGCACGCGTGCGTGGGTGGTGATCGCCTCGTCGGGCACGGTGTCCTCGCGGAGTTCCGCGCGGGTGCGGTCGGCGAGTTCGCCGCAGAGCTCCTCGACCCGGTGCAGGGCGGCGTCGTTCAGCTCGGCCTCGACCGACTGCTCGCGCATGGCGGTCGCGTCGGCGAGGCCGATGCCGTACGCGGAGAGGACCCCGGCGAGGGGCGGCACGATTACGGTGTCGATGCCGAGCGCGTCCGCGACGGCGCAGGCGTGCTGGCCGCCCGCGCCGCCGAAGCTGGTCAGGGCGTAGCGGGTGACGTCGTGGCCGCGCTGGACGGAGATCTTCTTGACGGCGTTCGCCATGTTGAGGACGGCGATCTCCAGGAATCCGGCGGCGACGTCCTCGGGGGTCGGCTCGGTGCCGGTCTCCCGGCGCACCTCCTCGGCGAGGGCGCGGAAGCGTTCCCGTACGACGTCGGCGTCGAGCGGCTGGTCGCCGTCCGGGCCGAACACGGCGGGGAAGTGGGCGGGCTGGACGCGGCCGAGCATCACATTGGCGTCGGTGACGGTGAGCGGGCCGCCGCGCCGGTAGCAGGCGGGGCCGGGTACGGCGCCGGCGGAGTCCGGGCCGACACGGTAGCGGCGGCCGTCGAAGTGGAGGACCGAGCCGCCGCCGGCGGCGACCGTGTGGATGTTCATCATCGGGGCGCGCATCCGCACGCCCGCGACCTGGGTGCCGAGTTCGCGCTCGAACTCGCCCGCGTAGTGCGACACATCGGTGGACGTGCCGCCCATGTCGAAGCCGATGACCCGGCCGTGCCCGGCCTGCTCGGAGGTGCGGGCCATCCCGACGACACCGCCGGCCGGCCCCGAAAGGACGGCGTCCTTGCCGCGGAAGTGGGCGGCCTCGCGCAGCCCGCCGTTGGACTGCATGAACATCAGCCGGACGGAGCGGAGTTCGCCGGCGACCTCGTCGACGTACCGCCGCAGGATCGGCGAGAGGTAGGCGTCCACGACGGTGGTGTCCCCGCGCGGCACGAGTTTGATCAGCGGGCTGACCTCGTGCGAGCAGCTGACCTGGGTGAAGCCGAGTTCGCGGGCGGCGTCGGCGACGGCGGACTCATGGGCGGGGTGGCGGTATCCGTGCATGAGGACGACGGCCGCGCTCGTGAAGCCGTCTCGGCGGGCGGCGGCAAGCTGCTCGGTGACCGCGCCCAGGTCGAGGGGCCGGACGGTCCCGCCGTGCGCGTCGATGCGTTCGGGTACGTCGATGACGCGGTCGTACACGGCCTCGGGGAGGACGATGCGGCGGTCGAAGAGTCGGGGACGGTTCTGGTAGGCGATGCGCAGCGCGTCGCGGAAGCCCTCGGTGATGAGGAGGACGGTCGGCTCGCCGCGCCGCTCCAGCAGGGCGTTGGTGGCGACGGTGGTGCCCATCTTGACGACGTCGATCCGGTCCGCCGGCACGGTGTCGTCGGGGCCGAGGCCGAGGAGCAGCCGGATACCGGCGACGGCCGCGTCGCGGTAGTGCTCCGGATTGTGCGAGAGCAGTTTGCGGGTGACGAGATGCCCGTCGGGGCGTCTGCCGACGATGTCGGTGAACGTTCCGCCACGGTCGATCCAGAATTCCCAGCGCCCGCTCATTCCCCCATTCTGGCAAGGGGGACGTCGAGGGACAGCGAGGCGAGCGCGGACGAGAGCGCGTTCTCGGCGACGTGGTCGAGGCGCGCGCTGGTGCCGCGGGCCCAGTGGCGTACCTCGGAGCCGGCGAGCGCGATCAGCTGGGGCAGCAGATCGGTGCAGCGGCGGGCCACCCAGGCCGTGCCTGCGGTCGCCAGCCAGGCCGCCTTGGCCACCCGGCTCGGCGTGGGCTGCTCGGGTTCGGCGCCGGGCGGGACGCCGAGGGCGAGGCCCTCCGCGGCGAGCAGCTCGTGGAAGCGGCGGGCGATCATTCGGTGCCCGCGCTCGCCGGGGTGGAGCCGGTCCGCGCTCCACATCGAGCGGTCCTCGACCCAGGCCGCGTCGGCGATGTGCAGGTGGATGGCGCCGTACCGCTCGGACAGGGCGTGGACGACGGCGTTGACCCCCCGCTGGCGGCGGGCGAGCGGCCGGGCGAGCGGACCGGGCAGCGCGAGCATCGTGCCGGGGTCGGGCAGGCACGCGGTCAGCAGCCGGGTGCCGCTTTCGCTGAGCGCCGCGCAGACCTTGTTGAGCCGGACGGCGATGTCATGGATGTCGAACGTGTGCCGGAGCGTGTCGTTGACGCCGACGACGACCGAGGCGATGTCGGGCGCGAAGGCGAGGACCTCGGGCGTCTGGGCGTCGTGCACATCGCGCGTGAGGGCGCCGCTGACGGCGAAGTTCCGGAACTCCGCCGGTCTGCCGGCCTCCCCGAGGCCCTGCGCGAGCAGCGCGGCCCAGCCGCGCCAGGCCCCGTCGACCCGGTCGCCGACACCCTCGGTGAGGGAGTCGCCGAGCGCGGCGAAACGCGGGGGGCGGGGACGGGCGGCGACGGGGGCGGTGCGGGTGCCGCGCTCCAGGGCCGGTGCGCCCGGCGCGGGCACGGGCACGGCCACTGCCGGGGAGGGAGCCGGGGCCGGGGCCTGCGCGACGGCGAGCGCCGGCACCCGGTCGGACGGGAGCGTGGCAGGGCGGGGCGCTGCGTCGGCCGCGGTTCCGGCGGGTGCCGCCGACGCGACGCCCACGGGGCGCGGGGACGGGACGGTCGCGACGAGAGGGCACGCACCGCCGGTGGCCCCGGACGCGACGCCCGTACGACCGGACGCGGCCTGCGCCCCGGATGAACCGGATGAACCGGATGAACCAGCGAGGCCCGCACCGCCGGCCCGGCCGGGGGCGCTGGAAGGCGTGCCTACCGAGGCCACGGCGCCGAGCTGCACGGACGGGGCCTCGCCGGATGTCCCAGCACTCCCGGACGCCCCGGTAGTCCCGGCCGTCCCGGGCGAGAGCGTTCCTGCCGTGGCGACAGCGTCGAACAGCGCGCCACGGACGGCTCCGACAGCCGGCACAGCGCCGAGCCGCGCGTACGCGGCCTCACCGGACGTCCCAGCACTCCCGGGCGTCCCGGCCGTCCCGGACGTCCCGGGCGTCCCGGCCGTCCCGGACGTCCCGGACGTCCCGGACGAGAGCGTTCCTGCCGTGCCGGGCAAGGGCGTCCCTGCCGTGCCGACGGCGTCAAACAACGCGCCACGGACGGCTCCGACAGCCGGCACAGCGCCGAGCCGCGCGGACGCGACCTCACCGGCCGTCCCAGCTGTCCTGACCGTCCCGGTAGTCCCGGTCGTCCCGGGCGTCCCGGGCGTCCCGGGCGAGAGCGTTCCTGCCGTGGCGACGGCGTCGAACAGCGCGCCGCGGACGGCTCCGACAGCCGGCACGGCGCCCGTGCGGTCGCCGCCCGGAGCCATGCCCGCTCGGGCCACCACTGCCGACGGGACGCGGCGCTCGGCCGGCGCGGGCTCGGCGCCGACGCGATCGGTCGGTGCTGCCGGCGCGGGCACACCGTGCGCTGCCTGGATCGGCTCGCTGCGCGCTCCGGGCGTCAGCTCGGCCGGCGGGCTCAGGTCCGTGCTCATGCCGCGACCTCCGGGTGACCGGCTATACGGGCGGGGGCGTCGTGGGCGGAGAGGAACGCGGTGACCGCGCTGTCCCAGCTGTAGAGCTCCGCGCGGGCGCGGGCGGCCTTGCGCCGGGCGGCTTCGGGGCGGGCCAGCAGTTCGCGGATCGCCTCCGCGAACGCCTCCGGCGTGTCGACGGCGGCGGCTCCCGCGTCGCCGATGACCTCGGGAAGGGCGGAGGAGGCGCTGGAGACCACCGGCGTCCCGCAGGCAAGGGCCTCCAGCGCGGACAGCCCGAAGGTCTCCGCGGGCCCGGGCGCCAGGCAGATGTCGGCCGATGCCTGGAGGTCCGCGAGGGCCTCGCGGTCGGCGACGTGCCCGAGGAAGTGGACCGGCAGCCGGGCGTCCTGGGCGCGCCGGGCCAGTCCGCTGCGCAGCGGGCCCTCCCCGGCCACGGCAAGCGCCGCGCGGACACCGCGCCTGCGCAGTGCGGCCAGCGCGTCGAGCGCCATGCCCGGGCGCTTCTCGACGGACAGCCGGGAGCACATCACGAGCAGCACCTCGGCACCTTCCGCGTACCGGGCGCGCAGCACCTTGCTGCGCCGGCCGGGACGGCAGCGCTCCAGTTCCACCCCGAGCGGCGCGCGCACCACGTTCCCGGCGCCGATGCGGACGAACTCCCGCTCCGCGAACTCCGTCGTGCACACGATCCGCGAGTACGACCAGGCGCTGCGCCGGTTGAGCCGGTCGGCGGCGCGTTCGGCGAACGCCTCGGGCACGCCCCAGGTGCGCAGCACACCGTCGGCCGTCTCGTGGGAGACCATCACCGAGGGGATGCGGCGGCGGCGCGCCCATTCGCCCGTCCAGCGCAGCGTGGTGCGGTCGGAGACCTCCAGCCGGTCGGGGGCGAGCTCCTCCAGGATGCCGCGCAGCCGGGTCCGGTTGGCGAGGACGCGGTACCCGCCGGTGCCGGGCAGGACGGGCCCGGGGAGGGTGATGACCCGTCCCTGGTCGGTCATCATGTCGCTCTCCACGTCGCCCGGTACGACGAGCACCGGGTCGTGTCCTGCCGCCAGATAGCCGCGGCCCAGCTCCCTGAGGGCCGTGCGCAGACCGCCGGAGGCGGGCGTGACGAAGTTCGCGAGGCGTACGATCCGCAGCCCGGCGGTGCCGTGGGCCGCGCCGGTGCCGGTCATGCCGCCACCGCCGTGCGCTCCCGCAGCACCTCCGCGTAGTGGTCGAGGAGCTGGTCGCCGACGGCGGCCCAGGTGCGGCCCTCGACCATGGCACGGCCGGCCCGCCCGTACGCCTCCCGGCGCGCCGGGTCGGCGACGAGGGCCGCCACCGCCTGCGTGACCGCCGCGGTGTCGCGGGCCGGGACGAGGAGTCCCGTACGGCCGTGGTCGACGAGGTCCAGCGGACCGCCGGCGGCCGGGGCGATGACGGGCACTCCGCTGGCCATGGCCTCCTGCACGGTCTGGCAGAAGGTCTCGTAGGGGCCCGTGTGCGCGAAGACGTCGAGCGAGGCGAAGATCCGCGCGAGGTCGTCGCCGGTGCGGCGGCCCATGAACACGGCTCCGGGGAGCGCCTCGCGCAGCGAGGGACTGCTGGGCCCGTCGCCGACGACCACGACCTTGACGCCGGGCAGTCCGCAGGCGCCGGAGAGCAGCTCGACGCACTTCTCGGGCGCGAGGCGGCCGACGTAGCCGACGATCGTCTCGCCGTTCGGGGCGAGTTCGCGGCGCAGCGTCTCGTCCCGCAGCTCGGGCCGGAAGCGGACGGTGTCCACGCCGCGCGGCCACAGCCGCACGCGCGGGATGCCGTGCTCCTCCAGGTCGCGCAGGGCCGCGGTGGAGGGCGCGAGGGTCCGGTCGGCCGCGGTGTGGACGGTGCGGATGCGTCGCCACGCCGTGGCCTCGCCCGCGCCCATGTACGTACGGGCGTAGCCGGCGAGGTCGGTCTGGTAGACGGCGACGGCGGGCAGCCCGAGCTTCGCCGCCGCCGTCATGCCGCGCACCCCGAGCACGAAGGGGCTGGCGAGATGGACGACATCGGCCCGGTGCGCGGCGAGCGCGGCGGCCAGCCGCCGGCTGGGCAGGGCCACACGGACCTGCGGATAGCCGGGCAGCGGGATGGACGGCACGCGGACCACCGGGCAGGGCGCTTCGTTGTCGGGCCCATGCCCGGCGACGGCCGGGGCGATGACGAGTGGATCATGACCGCGGTCGGCGAGATGCCGGGCGGTCTGCAGGGCGCAGTGCGCCACACCATTGACGTCTGGCGGGAAGGATTCGGTGACAATGACGACACGCATAGGGGAGTTGTCGTCTCGCCGGGGGTGGTGCGGCCAACGTGGATCTTTCCGCACGGGGAACGTCCTATGAGCGTTTGTCCCACGGCACCCCTTGGGGGGTCCTTCCCGGCTCGGACCTGCCCCGTGATGTCCCACCCTGCCCGTTTCGGCCATGCACTGACGGCGTTTCGGCCAACGCCTGGCTGAGTCTCGGCGGGGCGCAGTGAACCTGCACGACGGGACACGCCGAGCGGCACGCCCTGACCGCCGGACGAGCCGGACGAACGGGTGCAGAGCGGCCAGTGGCAGAGCGGTCAGCGGCGGAGCGATCAGAAAGCCATCAGAAGCGGATCGGTCGGGGAGCAGAGCGGTCAGATCGTCGGGGCGTCCGGACCGATGCGGCTGCGCACCGCCGTCTGCACCTCGTCCTCCTCGGCCGGGTCGGCCGCGAGCCTGCGCAACCGCTCGGCCACGCGCGCGTCACCCGTCTCCGCGTGCAGCGCCGCGACTTCCCTCGTGGTCTCCTCGCAGTCCCACAGGCACTCGACGGCGAAGCCGGTCGCGAAGGAGGGATCGGTCGCGGCGAGAGCGCGCGCCGTGCGGCCGCGCAGCTGGGAGGAGGTGGTCTCGCGGTAGATGTGCCGCAGCACGGGAGCCGCGCACTGGATGCCGAGCCGGCCCGTGCCGTCGACGAGGGTCCAGAGCAGCGGGGCGTCGGGCCCATCCGCCCGTACGGTCTCGCGGAGGGCGCCGAGCACCAGCTCGGCGTCCTGGGCGCCACCCCGGCAGGCCAGCACCCCGGCGGCCGAGGCGCCGAGCGCGTCGGGCCGGTGGACCCAGCTGCGCGCCCGGTCGACGGCGGGCTCGCCGCACATCCGCTCGAAGGCCGCCACGGCGGCCTCGGCGACCGTGCGCGAGCCGTCGAGCGCCGCCGCCTCGATGAGGTCGAGCACAGCGGGATCCCGTGACTCGGCCAGATAGTGCAGGGCGGCGCAGCGTGCGCCGTCCGGTCCCCCGCGCGCGGCCTCGAGGATCAGGGGGCGGTCGTCGGGACCGGCGACCGCGGTGAGACACCGGGCGGCCGGGACGTGCAGCACGCTGCCGCGTTCGAGCCCCTGCTGGGCCCATTCGAAGACCGCCCGGACGCTCCAGCCCGGCTGCGGCCCGCTCGGCCGCAGCTGGCGCTGCCAGCGGTCGAAGGAGCCGCGCTCCCGCGCGGCCCGCACCCGTGCGCCGACCGCTTCCCGCTGGTCGTCGGCCCACAGCCGCCACGGCCGCGGTTCGAAGGCGTCCCGTACGGCGACGGCGAGCTCGGCGTCGCCCTCCGGGGTCGCGGGGAAGCGGGCCAGTACGGGGGCGGCGAGGGAACGCAGCCCCTGGTCGTCGTCGCGCAGGGCCAGCTCGTCGAGGGCCCAGGCCCAGTTGGATCCGGTCGCCGCGTACCGCCTGAGCAGGGCGAGGGCGTCGTCGCGCCCGTACGCGGCGAGATGGCCCAGCACCGCGAGGGCCAGGCCGGTCCTGGACTCGTCGGTCCCGATGTGGTCCTCGGCCGAGAAGAGGTGGGCCTCGACCTCGTCGAGTCCCCCGTGGAGGTCCAGATAGAGGCGTGCGTAGTACAGGGACCGGTTCTCCACCTGCCAGTCGTGGCGGGGGTCGCTGAGCACGCAGTGGTTGAGGGCCGCGAGGGCCTCGGCACGGGGCGCGGCGAGCGCGTGCAGCGTGCCGTCGCCGCGGCCCCTCTGCAGCAGGCCGAGCAGGGTGCCGCTCGGCGCTATGACTGGTTCGAACATGGAAAGTGCCTCACATCAAGCTGTCGACGCAACCGGGGGTGTGTTCGCCTAGGCCGCGCGGCAACATGATCGGCTGCCCGTCGTCTTCCGCTTGATGTAGACCATTTCCCTCTGCCTCTCGTCGGTGGCCCCTTGCGGGCCCGACGCCATGATGACCCAGCCGCTTTCATCCCCGCGACCACATTTACGGCGCCGCCCTCACCTGGGGTTCAACACCCGTTCACCGGGCGGAGAACAGCTCCAGGAGATCCGTCTTCCCAAACATCCGCGCGGTATCCACGGCGGACGGAGTTCCCGCCCCCGGGTCGGCTCCGCCGTCGAGCAGGGCGCGGACGACAGTGTCCTCGCCCTTGAAGACGGCCCCCGCGAGCGGCGTCTGGCCGCGGTCGTTGGCCCGGTCCACGTCGGCGCCGCGCGCGAGCAGGGCCGTCACCGCGGCCGCGTGCCCGTGGTACGCGGCGAGCATGACGAGCGAGTCGCCCTTGTCGTTGGTCAGGTTCGCCGGTACCCCCGCGTCCACATACGCGGCGAGCGCCTCGGCATCGCCCTGACGCGCCAGATCGAAGATCCTGGTCGCAAGCTCGATCACCTCGGGATCGGGGTTCTCGCTCATCAGGGGGACCGCCTTTCACTGCGTTGACCTGGGACGTAGGGGTGAATCGACAGCGTACTGCGCGCCGGGCCACAGGACCGTGCCCGTCCACGGCGAAGATCAACACGCCCCGGGCAACCATCCGGCGTACGCCATTCGAGTGAAAAAGCTAGATATTCACCCATTTGCACCTTTTATCGCATAGATACTTCCTGTGAGGCTGGAAGAACTCATGGTGACTGTCCCCCTCAACCAGGAGAACACCTCATGATCCTGTCCATGTCAGGCGTCGTGCTGCTGGGAATCATCGTCTTCCTCTTCTTCAAGAAGGACGGGCTCAAGGCGTCGCACGCGCTGATCTCGGCACTCTTCGGCTTCTACCTCGCAGGTACGGCCATCGCCCCGAGCATCACGGCCGGCGGCGCCAGCCTCGCGAGCCTCCTGGGCGGGATCAAGTTCTGACCCCCGCGTCACCCGTCGACCACAACAAGTCAAGGAGCAGGAGAACCTCGTGGCCCGGCGACCACTCCCCCGCATTCCGCTCAGCGGCACCGACCGGATCGCGCGCAGCCGCGAGTTCGCGCGGACGGCCGCCGACAGCGCCACCGACGTCCTCCACCCGCTCATCACGATCAGCCGCGGACTGCGGCTGCTGGCCGCCGCCGGACTGCGCAAATGGGCCGACACGCCGAAGGACCGGCGCGGCCCCGCCCTGTTCCTGGCGGCGGCCTGCGCGCTGGCGGTCGCCCTCGTCCCGTACGGACCGCTGCTCGGCCTGATCACGGTCATGGGCGTGGCGGGCTGGAAGGGACGTGAGCGCACGCCCGTACGGACCGAGCCCGACGAGGCGGCACTGACGCGCGTCAAGGCACTCTACGAGGCGCTCGTGCCGTACTTCTCCGTACCGGAGGACCCGAGCCCACTCTTCGCCCACGGCGGCGAGTGGGCGAAGGCGTTCAGCGACCACCAGTTCGACGACGCGGGCCGGGTGACCCGGCTGCGGGTGCGCTACCCGGCGTACTTCACCGACGGCGAGCAGCAAGCACGGGCCCGGATCGAGCAGTTGCTGCACGCCAAGTCGGGGCGCGGCCGCGAATACCGCTTCGACTGGGACGAGGAGAGCAACCAGCTCCTGATGAGCGTGCTCCCGGCGCTCCCCACCACCATCACCGCCCAGCACTTCGTCGCCGCTCCCGGCGAGACCGTGCTGGGCTTCACCGACCCCGGCGCCGTGCCGCGGACCGTGCCCGTCGTCGTCGACGGCGGCGACACCAAGGACGAGACCCCCGTCGTGTGGCGCACCGGACCACGCTCGACGGAGCCCCACCTGCTGGCCGTGGGCCACCCCGGCAGCGGCACGACGACGCTCCTGCGCTCGATCGCCCTCCAGGCCCTGCCGCACGGCGACGTCCTGATCGTCGAGGGCAGCGGGACCGGGGAGTACGCCTGCCTCACGGGGCGGCCGGGCGTCCTCGGCGTCGAATGCGGGCTGGCGGGGGCGCTGGCGAGCCTGGAGTGGGCGGCGCACGAGACCGAGCGCCGGCTCATCGCCGCGAACCGGGCGCGGCAGGCGGGGCATCCCGCGCCCGACGACACCAAGCGTCCCCTGTGGATCCTCGTCGACCGCCCGAGTGTGTTCAGCCACCTGGCGGCCGCCGACGGACGGCCCGATCCGCAGCAGCTCCTCCAGGTGCCGCTGCGGCACGGGCGGGCGGCGTCGGTGACGGTCGCGGTGGCGGACCAGTTCGACAGCCTGGAGTTCCTGTCCGAGACGGTACGGACGCACACGCGTGCCCGGGTCGTCCTCGGCCCCACGACGCTCGACCAGGTCGAGACCGTGCTCGGCGTCCCGCCGCACACGACCCCCACAGCCGACGTGCCTCCGGGCCGCGGGTACGCGCGCCTCGGCACCGGCGGAGTGCTCCGGCTCCAGGTCCCGGTGACACCGGACCCCTACGACGACGCGACGGCCGAGCCCCACCGCCAGGCGGTCCTGGCCCTCCTCCCGGACCGCCCCACCCCGGACGCGCCCCCCGTCCCCGAACCGGCCACGGCCCCGCCCCCGGAGCCGGCTCCGGACCCGGTCCCGGCCCCCCAGCCCCGCGCGACGACGACCCCCGTCCCCGCGGAGGGCTGACGCCCTCGCCACCCACGGTCCCCTGCGGATTCGCCCCGGGGGGACCCCGCCGTCTCCGGCCGCAGACCGGTGGGTGGCGCGCCCGGCCTCCGGCCGGACTCCTCCCGTGGGCGGTTGCGCGCCGTCGGCGAGAGCGGCCTGGTGCGCGTGACGCGCCTACAGAGACCGGTGCGGGCTGGGAAGTCCCCGCACTTCCACGGGTGACTTCGGGCCGGTGGTGGCAGACGGCCTGCACCGGAGGGACGACCGGTACCGGAAACGCCCGGCCCGGCAAGGGGCCGTGCAGGGTCGGCCCCGCAGGGGACGGCGGCAAACACCGGGTGCGCAATTGGGCGGGCCTGTATGCCGCCGACCCCGAGGAGTCGAGCCCGGAGGGGCCCCGCAACCCGCACCCACCACACCGGGCACGCCCGCCGCACCCCGCAACCCCGGCACCGGACGCACCCCCGATGCCGGACGCACCCCACACACCGGGCACGCCCAACGCGCACCCGGCCCGGGGCAGGCAGGCCAGGCAGGGCGGGGCCCCCAGGGGCCGACGGGGGCATCCCCCGTCACGGAGAAACGCTCAGGCCACGAACGTACGCGGCGCCTCCGTCCCCGTCGTCGCCCCCGTTCGCACCAGCCGTGCCGCCGCCGCCAGCCGTGCCGCCGCCTCGTCGGCGACCGGGCCGCCGACCGTGAAGGGGAGGCGGACGTAGCCCTCGAACGCGCCGTCCACGCCGAAGCGCGGACCCGACGGCACCCGCACGCCGACCCGTTCGCCGACCTCGGCCAGGCGGGAGCCGGAGAGGCCACCCGCGCGGACCCACAGGGTCAGCCCTCCGTCGGGCACGGCGAACTCCCAGTCCGGCAGTTCCCTGTGCACCGCCGCGACCAGCGCGTCCCGGTTCGCCCGCGCCTGGGCACGGCGGATCACCACCGCCTCGCCCCAGCCTCCGGTCTGCATCAGCCAGTTGACCCCGAGCTGTTCCAGCACGGGCGTGCCCAGGTCGGCATAGGCACGCGCCGCGACGAGCGACCGGATGACGTCGGGTGCCGCCCGGACCCAGCCGATCCGCATGCCCGCCCAGAACGCCTTGCTGGCCGAGCCGACGGTGAGGACCGTGGCACCCGCCGGGTCGAACGCGCACACCGGCCGGGGCAGCTCCAGGCCGGGTTCGAGGCACAGCTCGGACATCGTCTCGTCCACGACGAGCACCGTCCCTGCGGACCGCGCGGACTCCACGAGCCGGCGCCGCTGGTCCTCGTCGGCCAGCGCCCCGGTGGGGTTGTGGAAGTCGGCGACGACATAGGCGAGTCGGGGCGCCGCGTCGCGCAGCACCTGGCGCCAGCGGGGCAGGTCCCAGCCGCCCAGCCCCTCGGCCATGGCCACGGGCACCAGCCGTGCCCCGGCCTCCCGCATGAGCTGGAGGATGTTCGCGTACGAGGGGGACTCGACGGCGATGCGTTCGCCGCGGCCGGCGAACAGATGGCAGATCGCGTCGATCGCACCCATCGCGCCGGTGGTCACCATGATCTGCTCGGGCATGGTGGGGATGCCGCGCTCCGTGTACCGCTCCGCGAGCGTCCGGCGCAGCGCGGGCAGGCCGGCCGGGTAGTCGCCGTGGGTGTGCGCGTACGGCGGCAGCTCCTCCAACGCGCCCTGGATGCTGCGGGTCAGCCAGGGCTCGGGGGCGGGCAGGGCGGCGCAGCCCAGGTCGATCATCGAGCCGAGGGACTCGGGCGGCAGCGGCTCCAGCCCGCGCGCCGGCACCGGATTGCCGGCCGGTACGGCGGTCCAGCTGCCGGCGCCCCTGCGGGATTCGAGGAACCCTTCGGCGCGGAGCGCCTCGTACGCCGCCGCGACCGTCGTCCGGCTCACGGCGAGGGCCACCGCGAGTTCGCGCTCGGCGGGCAGCCGGGCCGCGACGGGCACACGGCCTTCGAGGACGAGCAGCCGGATGCCGTCGGCGAGTGCCCGGTAGGCGGGCGGCTTGCGGGTGCCGGGGCCCGCCGGGCGGGGCTGCTGGGCGTTGAGCTGGCGGGCGAGCTGGCCCGCACCGACCGCCGAAGTCCACTGCGCCATGGAAGTCAGTCCACCTTCCTTGAATTGGCCATGGTTGGGTTCCATTTACCAGCCACAGAGTGTCATGCGTCAGTCCACTCTCACCACTGGGGGCCAGAACCTTGTCCATTCCCTCCGCCCGGAACCGGCACCCCCGCCCGGCCGGCCAGCCGGTCGACTCCACAGCCGACCAGCCGGCCGGCCGCCCGCTCACCCGCCGGCTTCCCCGCCGGCTGGTCCAGCTCTACGCCGGTCTTGCGCTGTACGGCGTGAGCTCCGCCCTCCTCGTCCGGGCCGGTCTCGGCCTTGAGCCGTGGGGCGTGCTGCACCAGGGCCTCGCGGAGCGGACCGGACTGACCATCGGCGTCGTCACGATCATCGTCGGCGCCGCCGTGCTGCTCCTGTGGATCCCGATCCGCCAGAAGCCGGGCCTCGGCACGGTCTCCAACGTCTTCGTCATCGGCGTCGCGATGGACGGCACGCTCGCCGTCGCCCCCGATGTGAACGGCTTGGCCGCCCAGATCCCGGTGATGATCGCCGGGATCGTCCTCAACGGGGCCGCCACCGGCCTCTACATCTCCGCCCGCTTCGGCCCGGGCCCGCGCGACGGCCTGATGACGGGGCTGCACCGGCTGACGGGCCGCTCGATCCGGCTGGTCCGCACCGCCATCGAGATCGCGGTCGTCGCCACCGGCTTCCTGCTCGGCGGCTCGGTCGGCGCCGGCACCGTGGCCTACGCGCTGGCCATCGGCCCGCTCGCCCAGCTCTTCCTGCGTGTTTTCGCCATCCCGTCTGCGGGCGAAGGAAGCCGGGAGGTCGCCAAGTCGACACCGGAGCAGGCCATACTGCCCGGGTGACTCGCGTACCGCACCCCCGGCATCCGTATCTCGACCACGCCTCCCCGATACCGTTCGCGCACCGCGGCGGCACGGCGGACGGGCTGGAGAACACGGCCGCCGCCTTCCGCCGCGCCGCGGCGACCGGCTACCGCTACTTCGAGACCGATGTGCACACCACCGCCGACGGGAAGCTGGTCGCCTTCCACGACCCGACCCTGGACCGTGTGACGGACTCCCACGGCCGGATCACGGACCTGCCGTGGAGCGAGGTGAGCCGGGCCCGGGTCGCGGGCAAGGAGCCGCTGCCGCTCTTCGAGGACCTCCTCGAGGAGTTCCCCGAGGCGCGCTGGAACGTCGACATCAAGGCGGAGGGCGCGCTGGCGCCGCTCGTGGACCTGGTGCGGCGGACGGCGGCCTGGGACCGGGTCTGCGTCGGCTCGTTCTCGGAGAGCCGGGTCTCCCGTGCGCACCGCCTCGCGGGCCCGCGCCTCGCGACCTCGTACGGTGTGCGCGGCGTGCTGGGGCTGCGGCTGCGCTCCCTGGGCATCCCGGCGGCGGTGCGCGTGGGCGCGGTCTGCGCGCAGGTGCCCGAGTCGCAGAACGGCATCAAGGTCGTGGACCGGCGTTTCGTCCGGGAGGCCCACGCACGCGGGCTCCAGGTGCACGTGTGGACGGTGAACGACGCGGATCGGATGGCCGCCCTCCTGGACCTCGGAGTGGATGGCATCATGACCGATCATCTGGAGACGCTGCGCACGGTGCTGACCGACCGGGGAGTCTGGTTCTGAGCCTCGCGCGTCTCCCCATGGGGACGAGCGAGGGGGGCACGGCGTGAGCGCTGAGACCGCGGACCGGGCCACGGCGACGGACGACGCCGGCGATCGCCGGCGTCAGCAACGCGGCTGGTACTTCTACGACTTCGCCGTCTCCGTCTACTCGACGAGCGTGCTCACGGTCTTCATCGGCCCCTATCTCACCTCGGTGGCGAAGGCCGCAGCGGACGCGGACGGCTTCGTCCACCCGCTCGGCATCCCGGTGCGGGCCGGTTCGCTGTTCCCGTACACCGTGTCCGTCTCGGTGGTGGTGGCGGTGCTCCTGATGCCGCTCGCGGGCGCGGTGGCGGACCGTACGGGCCGGAAGAAGCCTCTTCTCGCGGCCGCGGCGTACGTGGGGGCGGCGGCGACGGCCGGGATGTTCTTCCTTGACGGCCACCGCTATCTGCTCGGCGCGCTCCTGCTGATCGTGGCGAACGCGGCGCAGTCGGTGTCGATGGTCCTCTACAACGCGTACCTGCCGCAGATCGCGGAGCCAGACGAGCGCGACACCGTCTCCTCACGCGGCTGGGCCTTCGGCTACACGTCCGGGGCGCTCGTCCTCGTTCTCGACCTGGTGCTGTACACCGGGCACGAGTCCTTCGGCCTCTCCGAGTCGGACGCGGTGCGCATCTGCCTCGCCTCGGCCGGAGTCTGGTGGGGCGCGTTCGCGCTCGTGCCGCTGCGGCGGCTGCGCGACCGGCGCGTGCCGCACGCCCACGAGGGCGCGGTGGGGGCCGGATGGCGGCAGCTGACCGCGACGCTGCGGGACATGCGCCGGCATCCGCTGACGCTGTCGTTCCTGCTGGCGTACCTGGTCTACAACGACGGTGTGCAGACGGTGATTTCCCAGGCGTCGGTGTACGGCTCCGAGGAGCTGGGGCTGGACCAGACGACGCTGATCACGGCGGTGCTGCTTGTGCAGGTGCTGGCGGTGGCGGGCGCGCTGGGGATGGGCCGGCTGGCCGGAAGGTACGGTGCGAAGCGCACGATCCTCGGCTCGCTCGCGGTGTGGACGCTGATCCTGGCCGCCGGGTACTTCCTGCCGGCGCGGACGCCGGTGTGGTTCTACGCGCTGGCCGGTGCGATCGGGCTGGTGCTCGGTGGCAGCCAGGCGCTGTCGCGTTCGCTGTTCTCGCATCTGGTGCCGCGGGGCAAGGAGGCCGAGTACTTCTCGGCGTACGAGATGAGCGACCGCGGGCTGAGCTGGCTGGGGCCGTTGGTGTTCGGTCTGACGTTCCAGCTGACGGGGAGCTACCGGGATGCGATCATCTCGTTGGTGATCTTCTTCGCGCTCGGTTTCGTACTGCTCGCGCGGGTGCCGGTGCGGCGCGCGGTGGCCGCTGCGGGGAACCCCGTGCCGGAACGGATTTAGACGTTGAAGTGAAAGGCCGGTAGTGTACGCCTTTGGCCTGCCAGGCGGACCGTTACTGCGTGCTGAAAACGTCAAAACGTTGGGTGACACTTTCTGCCAGATGTGACAAACCGGGCGCTGGTGGGTACAACAAGGGGCGGCACGACGGGCGCGACGCATGACCTGAGAGGGAATGCGACGGGAATCTTTACCGCCGACCGGACGTTGACCGGATGACGACGACAGCGACACCTGTCCTGTGGGCGACAAGCCCGGGAGGCACGATTCATGAGTGAGCGAGCTCTTCGCGGCACGCGCCTCGTGGTGACCAGCTACGAGACCGACCGCGGCATCGATCTGGCCCCGCGCCAGGCGGTGGAGTACGCATGCCAGAACGGACATCGATTTGAGATGCCGTTCTCGGTCGAGGCGGAGATTCCGCCGGAGTGGGAGTGCAAGGCGTGCGGCGCCCAGGCACTTCTGGTGGACGGGGACGGCCCCGAGGAGAAGAAGGGCAAGCCCGCGCGTACGCACTGGGACATGCTCATGGAGCGGCGCACCCGCGAGGAGCTCGAGGAGGTGCTGGCCGAGAGGCTGGCCGTCCTGCGCTCCGGAGCCATGAACATCGCGGTGCACCCGCGCGACAGCCGGAAGTCCGCGTAACGACACCCACGAACGACATATGAGCCGCGGGCTGCCGCACACGTCATGTGTGCCGCAGCCCGCGGCTCTTCGCGTTCCTGGACCGGCTCGCGCCTGCTCAGGGCCCGGCCCGCGACGACTCAGCGCGCGGCACTCGGCGCAGTGATCCCCTGTGCAGTGACTCTCGGTGCAGTGACTCTCGGTGCAGTGACATTCGGTGCAGTGACATTCGTCACGGGGTCAGCGGAGGCCGCGACTCCTCGCCGGCTCGCCGCTGCGGCGGCGGCACGTCCTCGCGGATGACCTCACCCTGCACGACCTTTCCGTCGGGACGGTGAATGCGGGCCTGCCGGAAGGCGTCGCCAAGGGAACCGGGAGCGGCCTTGCGCACCCTGCGCTCGATCGACCTCTCCGCGAACCGGCCGAGGGCCGCGCGGACCGGCGGGACGAGCAGCAGCAGACCGGCGGCGTCGGAGATCAGGCCCGGCAGCATCAGGAGCAGCCCGCCGAGCATCAGCAGGCCGTTGCCGCCAGGGCGGTCGCCTTCGGCAGGCGCGAGGCCCGACTGCTGCCGCTGGAGGGTCTCGGTGAGACTGCGGAAGGCACGCCGTCCGGCGCGCTTGATCACGACCGCGCCGAGCACGGCGCCACCCAGCAGCAGAGCGAGGACGGTGAGCCCGCCGGCCGCTCCGGCCACGACGGTCAGCAGCCAGATCTCCAGCACCAGCCAGGCGGCCGTGGCGAGGGGGATGAGGGTGCGAGCGCGTGAGCGCCCGCGGGCGGTCGGGGTCGGTACACCGGTCGTCATGCTCCCAGTGTGCCTGGGCGCCCGCAGATGTGGCGTAAAGGCGGGATCAGCGCGACGGCCTGCGGCCCAGGACCCGGCCGGCCCTGGCGCTCACGCCCCACGCGGTGACCCGCCACAGCGCCTCCACGACGATGTCGCGGCTCATCTTGGAGTCGCCGAGCTCCCGCTCGACGAAGGTGATGGGGACCTCGACGACGTGGAAGCCCGCCTCGACGGCCCGGCGGGCGAGGTCGACCTGGAAGCAGTAGCCCTGTGAGGCGACGTCGTCGAGGCCGAGCCCTTCGAGGGTCTCCTTGCGGAAGGCCCTGAAGCCGCCGGTGACATCCCGGATGGGGATGCCGAGCAGCAGGCGGGAGTAGGTGCTTCCGCCGCGGGAGAGGAACTCACGGGACCTGGGCCAGTTGACGACCCGGCCCCCCGGCACCCAGCGGGAGCCGAGGACGAGGTCGGCGCCCTTGAGCGCGGTGAGCAGCCGGGGCAGTTCCTCGGGCTGGTGGGAGCCGTCGGCGTCCATCTCGACGAGTACGCCGTAGCCGTGCTCGGTGCCCCAGCGGAAGCCGGCCAGATACGCCGCGCCGAGCCCTTCCTTGCCCTTGCGGTGCAGGACGTGGACCTGGGGGTCCTCCACGGAGAGTTCGTCGGCGATCTTTCCGGTGCCGTCGGGGCTGTTGTCATCGGCGACCAGGATGTCCGCGTCCGGCACGGCGGCGCGCACACGCGAGACGATCGGCCCGATGTTCTCCGCCTCGTTGTAGGTCGGGATGATCACCAAGGCTCTGCCGAGCGGGCCGTACCGCCTCTGACCACCGTCGTTCACTGCTGCCCCTTTAACGTCCGTACGCAGAGACCCACCATAGCGACCGCTGATGACGCAGCGACGGCGGCACGGACACGAGGTGCGTGGGAGGGCGGATACGGCCGGGGCCCGGCGTCCTTCGGGCCGGCCTGGGACCCGCTGGCTGCGGGTCGACCGAGAGCCGTTGTCTACTGAACGCCGGGCCCCACCCGGGTCGCACCCTGCCGCCCGGCCGAAACCCTCCCTCGCCCCCGAGGCGCGGGCGCTGAACCTGGCTCCCAGTGGTGGTGCGCCGGTGCGGCGCACCACCCCATGACCCAGCGGCGTTCGACGACTGCGTGGAAGCTCGACCGGTCGGACGTCCTGTGGTGGACTCGGCCGAACCTACCGGCCCTCCGCCGCACTCTGTCAACACTCCTGTGAACTGCGGCGATTGGGCGAATCGGCTGGTCAGCGACGAAGATCCGCAGGTAGTGAGCGAACCTTCGGCGAGTCGCTCGACGGTACGAAATGTCCCGATGTCACTCGTTAGGCCGTACGTAGACCGTTTGTCCGAAGACAACGGTCCGCAGGCACTCCGGGAGCGCATTTCCGGGGGTCAGATCAGGCAGTCCCGGGGTGCCCGAGCGCGGGTCCGTCGACCAGCGGGCGACCCGGTCGTCGGGGGCCTGGACGACGAGTTCACCGGTGCGCCAGACCGCGTAGTCGGCGGGGGCACCGGGCACGAGAACGCCCGCGTCGTCCCTGCCCACGGCCCGCCAGCCGCCCCGGGTGTGGGCGGTGAAGGCGGCGCGCACCGAGATCCGGTGCTCGGGTGTGCGGTGGAAGGCGGCGGCGCGGACCGTGCCCCAGGGGTCGAGCGGGGTGACCGGACTGTCCGATCCGAAGGCCAGCGGGACCCCGGCGCGCAGGAGTGCGGCGTACGGATTGAGAGTGCGGGCACGTTCGATTCCGAGGCGCTGGGCGTACATACCGGTGTCGCCACCCCAGGCCGCGTCGAACGCGGGCTGCACGGAGGCGGTGAGGCCGAGCTCGGCAAAGGCGGCGACGGTCTCCGGAGTGAGCATCTCGGCGTGCTCCACACGGTGCCGGGCAGCGCGCACCCGGGCGAGACCGAGGGCGGCCGCGGCGGCTCGTACGCCCTCCACGACGTTGCCGATCGCACGGTCGCCGATCGCGTGGAAACCTGCCTGGATCCCGGCCTCCGTACAGGCCGTGACATGGGCGGCGACGGCGGCCGCGTCGAGGTGGGCCACGCCGGAGTGCGCCGCGTCGGCGTACGGCTCGTGGAGGCATGCCGTGTGGGAGCCGAGCGAGCCGTCGGCGAAGAGGTCACCGGCCGCGCCGGCCGCGCCGAGGGCGAGCGCCCGCTCCACGTCCGTGTCGGCCCAGTAGCCGACCACACGGGGCCCCGGCACGTCGCCGGCGGTCTTCAGGAAGCCGGTGAAGTCGTCCTCGGAGGAGATGTCGGGGCCGGCGCACTCGTGCACGGTGCCGATGCCGAGCGAGGCCGCGCGCCGGAGCGCGGCGCGCTGGGCCTCGGCCCGCTGCTCGGGCGACACGGCGGCGTACGCCGCGGCGCGTACGGCGTGGTGGGCGTCGCCCGTCAGCGGCTCCGCCTCCTGGAAGCCCGACCGGTCCCGGACGCCCGGCACCAGATCGAGCAGCGCGGTGGTCACGACGGCCGAGTGGACGTCGACGCGGGTCAGATAGAGCGGGCGGCCGCCGGTGAGTTCGTCGAGCTCGTCACGCCGAGGGGGGCGCTGCTCGGGCCAGCGGGAGGCGTCCCAGCCGTGCCCGATCAGGATCCGGTCGCCGGGCCGGTCCGCCGCGTACGCCCGGACGCGCTGCGCCGCCTCGGCGAGCGAGGAGGCACCGGTCAGGTCGAGTCCGGTGAGCGCCAGGCCGGTGGCGGTGGTGTGCACGTGCGCGTCCACGAAGGCGGGCGTCACAAGGGCGCCTTCCAGGTCGAGGACCTCGTCGACGCCGGAGGCGAAGGCGTCCGCGGCACCCTCGGAGCCCACCCAGGCGATGTGCCCGCGCTCGACGACCATCGCGGTGGCGAACGGGTCGGCGGGGCTGTGTACCTCACCGCCGCGCAGCAGCACGGTGCGGTGTTCGGCCTGGGTCGCGCTCTCACTCATGGGGACAGCCTAGATTCGCGGGGGCCGTGCCTCGTACGGGGTCGAGAGGACGACGGTCGTCCGGGTGGACACACCGGCCAGCGAGCGGATCTGGCTGAGGAGTTCCTCCAGCGCCAGCGGCGTGCCGACGCGCACCTTGAGGATGTAGTTCTCGTCGCCGGCGACGCTGTGGCACGCCTCGATCTCGGGCACCCCGGCGAGCCGCTCGGCGATGTCGTCGGGGGCGCTGGGGTCGAAGGGTTTCACCGAGATGAACGCCGTGAGCGGCAGTCCGACCTCTTCGGGGTCGACGACGGCGGCGTACCCGCGGATGACGCCGCGCTGCTCGAGCCTGCGGACGCGCTGATGCACAGCCGAGGTGGACAGGCCCGTGGCCTTGCCCAGGTCGGTGTAGCTCATGCGCCCGTCCTTGACGAGCAACTCGACGATCTGACGATCCAGCTCCTCCATGCGGATCAACCTATTGCCCCGGGTCGCCTCCGGCACAGTCGGCTGCGTCCTCGACGACTCCGCAAGGGGCGCCGGAAGGGCACTGGAAGGGGCGCGGAACATGCCGGGGCGGGCATCTGCGACGGGCATGTGACGAAGACCACAGGCTTGGACCCGTGTCCGTCGAGACCGCACGGTTACCTGCGGAGCGCGGCGGGAAGTGCTTGGTGTGGTCGAGGCCGCACGTGCCTGGTCGGCCCACCCGAGGGGGAGATTCTCCATGCAGAGTGTGAAGCGCGCCGGACGTACCGATCCGGAGCCTGTTGAAGCCGTCGTGTCCCACGAGGACGACGCGCTCGATGCCTACGACACGTTCGAGATGTACCGGGTGATCTGCCCGGACTGCGCGCAGCCGATCGCGCTGCTCGCCGACGAGGACGCACTGCCGGAGCACGCACTGTGCCCGACGCCGTGGAACCCGTTCGTGCTGTCGGTGTGCGCCGGGACCGGTCGGCCGGCGGCCGACGCCCGCCCCGCCGACGAGTCGCTGGAGGTACAGGAGCAGGACACCGCCCTGCTGTTGACGCTCCCTCAGGGGCTCGACTGGCGGACGCAGCCCTTCTCGCACGTCGGCGGACCGGGTTCGCGCCCGATCAAGGTGCCGCCGATGCGACGGGCCGCCTGACCCCGCCGCGGGTCCACCGCCACGAGCAGACCCGTCGCCCGCTCCGCGCGACGGGTACACCACGAACTCGCGCTCGAATCGGCCTGCCGGTGACCCGGGGCGCCCACCGGGCGTTTTGACGGTCATGACCCCGCAGTACCCCACGGGCGGCTCGGGCCGCCGCCGGCTGACGGCGCCCCGTCAGGACGAATCGGTTCCGCGCGCGGCGGACCCGCCCATCTACCGCGATCTGCTGCGCCACTGGGCGAGCACGGGACGCACCCTGCCGGGCCGCCGCGACCAGGAATGGAACAGGCTCACGGCGGCACCGGCGTGGACTCAGCGGACCGGCTGGGTCAGCGGGACTCTGGCCCAGCGAGGTGACGGGCGATGACCATGCGCTGGATCTGATTGGTGCCTTCGACGATCTGGAGCACCTTGGCCTCGCGCATCAGCCGCTCGACCGGGAAGTCGGCGGTGTAGCCGTATCCGCCGAGGATCTGCACCGCGTCCGTGGTCACCTGCATCGCCGCGTCCGTGCAGAACAGCTTGGCCATCGCCGCCTGCCGGGAGAACGGCCTGCCCGCGTCCCGCAGGCGGGCGGCGGCCAGGTACAGCGCACGGCCGGCCTCGACCTTGGTCGCCATGTCGGCGAGCATGAAGCGCAGCCCCTGGAAGTCCGCGATGGGACGGCCGAACTGCCGCCTTCCGGTGGCGTACGCGACCGACTCGTCGAGCGCCGCCTGGGCGACGCCGACCGCGCAGGCGGCGATGCCGAGGCGCCCCGAGTCCAGCGCCGACAGCGCGATGGCGAAGCCCTGCCCCTCCTCGCCGATGCGGCGGGCGTCGGGGACGCGGACCCCGTCGAAGTGCAGCTGGGCGGTGGGCGAGCCCTTCATGCCCATCTTCTTCTCGGGCGCGGCGGCGCCGAGCCCTTCGGCGTCGCCGGGCACCAGGTAGGCCGTGACGCCGCGGGCGCCCTCCCCGCCGGAGCGGGCGAGGACGGTGTAGAAGTCGGCGACGCCGCCGTGGGTGATCCATGCCTTGGTGCCGGTGATCACCCAGTCGTCGCCGTCGCGCACGGCCTTCGTGCGCAGCGAGGCGGCGTCGGATCCGGAGGACGGCTCGGAGAGGCAGTACGCGCCGAGCAGGCCGCCCCCGAGCATCGCGGGCAGGTGCTCGGCCTGCTGTTCCTTGGTGCCGTACTGGGCCAGGGCGTGGCAGGCCAGCGAGTGCACGCTGACGCCGAGGCCCACGGTGAGGCGGGCGGCGGCGAGCTCTTCGAGCACCTGGAGGTACACCTCGTACGGCTGGTCGCCGCCGCCGTACGCGGAGTCGTAAGGCAGGCCGAGCAGTCCGGAGTCGGACAGCAGCGAGAAGATCTCGCGCGGGAAGTGGCCCGCGTCCTCCTCCTCGGCCGCGCGGGGGGCGATCTCCCGCTGGACGATCTCCCGGACCAGGGCGATGAGATCCCTGGCCTCCTCGGTGGGCAGCGTGCGGTCCACCGGATGCGGGGCGCGGTCGGGCATTGCGGCGCTCTCCTCCCTGTCGGGCGCTGCGGCGGTCACGCGCGAAGGGTTGGGCGGCGCCGCCGGGTGTCACCTGATGCGCCGATGCTGCCCTCCCGGATCACGGAAGTGGCTGACCAGCGGCTGTGGCGGGTCGAGTATGCCCGATCCGGGGGCGTCCGTCACGGGGTGGAATGAGTCGCTCCGCTTGCCTGCGGCCGTCCTCGGGCGCCATCCCCGCCTTTCGAAAAGCCCCTCGAAATTGGTCCGAACCATTGACCCCACTGGTCTAGTCCTTCTACCGTCGCCCTGGAGACATGACCAGTTCATGCCATGCCTGCGAAGCGCTTTCCCCCCACATTCGCTCTCCCTCCCCCACGAGGAGACACGATGCTCGGATCCCCTCCCCCACACAGGCGCTTGAGGGCGCTCGTCGCGGCGGTCTGTACGGCCGTGCTCGGCGCCGGGCTGCTCGGCGGCGTCGGCACGGCCGGCACCGCCGACGCCGCCGGCGCCGGGGCGGCCTCCCTGGACACGGCCCCCGCCGCCGCTGCCGCACCACGGGCCGGCTCCAACGTGGTCGGATACTTCACCAACTGGGGTGTCTACGACCGCAATTACCACGTCAAGAACATCCAGACCTCCGGCTCCGCGGCCAAGCTCACGCACATCAACTACGCCTTCGGGAACGTCACAGGCGGCAGGTGCGTGGTCGGTGACGCCTTCGCCGACTACGAGAAGACGTACACCGCCGACCAGTCCGTCGACGGCGTCGCCGACACCTGGGACCAGCCGCTGCGCGGCAGCTTCAACCAGCTGCGCAAACTGAAGAAGCTCAACCCCCAGCTGAAGGTCATCTGGTCCTTCGGCGGCTGGACCTGGTCCGGCGGCTTCACCGAGGCCGCGCGGAACCCGGCGGCGTTCGCCGACTCCTGCTACAGCCTGGTCGAGGACCCGCGCTGGGCCGATGTCTTCGACGGCATCGACATCGACTGGGAGTACCCCAACGCCTGCGGCCTCTCCTGCGACACCAGCGGGCCCGCCGCGTTCAAGAACCTGATGTCGGCGCTGCGGACGAAATTCGGCTCGTCGAACCTGGTCACGGCCGCGATCACGGCCGACGCGAGCAGCGGCGGCAAGATCGACGCCACCGACTACGCGGGCGCGGCACAGTACGTCGACTGGTACAACCCGATGACGTACGACTTCTTCGGCGCCTGGGCGGCCCAGGGCCCGACCGCCCCGCACTCCCCGCTCACCTCGTACACCGGCATCCCGCAGCAGGGCTTCAACACCGACGCGGCGATCACCAAGCTCAAGGGCCTCGGGATCCCGTCCGGCAAGCTGCTGCTCGGCATCGGCTTCTACGGGCGCGGCTGGACCGGTGTGACCCAGGCCGCACCCGGCGGCACGGCGACCGGGCCCGCACCGGGCACGTACGAGCAGGGCATCGACGACTACAAGGTGCTCAAGACCAAGTGCCCGGCCAACGGAACGGTCGCGGGCACGGCGTACGCGCACTGCGGGACGCAGTGGTGGAGCTACGACACGCCCGCGACGATCACCGGGAAGATGGCGTACAAGAACCAGCAGGGCCTGGGAGGCACCTTCTTCTGGGAGCTCAGCGGCGACACGGCCAACGGCGAGCTGATCAAGTCGATCAGCTGAGCCGCAGCGGACCGGAGGGGGCGGGGAACGGGTCGGTTCCCCGCCCCCTCTGTCACAGCAGGCCGGTCTGGGTGACGAGCATCGCGAGGACGACCACGAGGACCCAGCCCATGAGGTGCTCGACGATCTTGGGGCCGTCGTCCTTGGGCCCTCCGGTACGGGCACGGGCGGTGGTGGCGGTGGTGGCGGTCATGGCTGCTCGCTCGGTCGTCGCGGTCGTGGGCGTCCTCCGTCGGAGGGTGTGACCCGTCCACAGTGCCAGTCGGCGCGCCTTCGGTCAGTGACACCGGTCACGGCCGCAGATGACGCCGGCGCAGCAGCAGCGCGGGGGTCGCCGCCGCCACGGCGACGGCCGCGGCGGCCACCGCCCAGACCGGGCCGGACGCGCTGTCCGCGCCGAGGGCATGGTCCACCGACCAGGGCCCCGGACCGGTCACCGCGATGACGAGCGCCAACGCCCCGTAGACGAACGGCACTTCGTATCCGCCCTGATGGGCCCAGAACCCGGTGGCGGCGCCCGGCGCGGCCGCGACGATCATCGTGCCCGTGACGATCGCGGCCGCGAGCGGGGTCGCCGCGCCGCAGGCGAGCAGCAGCGCACCGGCGAGCTCGCAGGCGCCGGCGAGCAGGACCAGCGGCTTGCCGGGCCGGAACCCCCAGCTCTCGAAGACCGGCGCGGTGCCGCTGGGCCCCATGCCGCGAAACCAGCCGAGCAGTTTCTGGGCCGCGTGCCCGAACAGCAGCCCCGCCAGCAGCAGACGCAGGAGCAGCAGCCCGGCGCTCATGTCGCGATGTCCGGGTACGGGAGGGAGAAGTGCGCCAACTGCTCGGCGTACAGCTTCTGGAAGCCAAGCCCTTCGTGGTCGCGCTCGAACATCGCGATGAAGAGCGTCAGGGTGAGGAAGGGGTGGGCGCCGAGCTCGAACAGCCTGGGGTGGTCGTGGGACGCGAGCGCCTCGCGCTCGGCGTCGTCGAACGTCAGCCAGGTCGACGACTCGCCGCTGGTGCAGTTGAGGAGGGTGTTGGCCACGTTCGCCTCCCACCACTCGACCGTGCCGCGCGGGTCGTTCCGGTACCGCTCCACCAGTTCGGGGTCGCGGTCGACGGTGTAGAGGAACTTGTTCAGCAGGTACCTGCTCATGCCCGGACTCCCTTCGGGTACCAGGTGAAGTACGCCTCCATGGTGTGGAACAGGTCGAGGGTGTCGACATGGTCGGCCTTGGCGCCCTCGCCGGCGACGCCCATCATCAGCATGAAGTCCATGAAGCCGTGCGTGGCGTTCCCGGGCCGGTGCAGGCTGTCGAGGGTGACCTCGGAGAGACAGCCCTCGATGTCCCCCTCGGCGATCCACTCGACCGCGCGGCGGTCGAACTCCGGGTCGGGTCCGTGCTCGCCGAACTGGCGCGGGCCGCCGAGCTCCAGCGACAGGTGCCCGGTGCCGATGACGGCGACGCGCTGGTCCGCCGGCCAGCCCTCGATGATCTCGCGGATGCTCCGCCCCAGTTGGACGAAGCGCTTCGGCTGCGGCAGCGGCGGGGCGAAGATGTTGGTGTAGATCGGCACGATCGGCAGGTCGGCCTCGGGTCGCAGCGTGATGATCGGGCAGGTGATCGAGTGGTCGATCCGCAGCTCGTTGCTGAAGGCCAGGTCGAAGCCGGCGTCCAGGCCCTGGCGCAACACATGGGCGGAGAGCTCCTCATGCCCCTTCAGGAGCATCTTCGGCAGGCCGAACTCGCGCTCCTCGTTGAAGAAGTTCGCGTCGTAGAACGGTGCCTTGCCGACCAGGAACTGCGGCATGTTGTCCAGCCACAGCTGGTGGAAGTGGTCGGAGCCGACCATGACCAGCACATCGGGGCGGGCCCGGGTCAGGGTCTCCCGGAATCTCTCGATCTTCGCGACCCATGCGTCGGCGAACGGCGGCCGGTCCTCGCCGGTCGCCGTGCTGGCCCGGTAGTAGAAGGGATGATGGGTCGAGGCGATGACCGCAACCAGTTCTGCCATGGTGATTCCTTCATCGGCTGCCATCTCGGGTGCTCTGACTGGTGCTGCGCTGCGTTGTGCTGTGCTGTGCTGTGCTGGCTGCGTGGTGCTGTGCTTGGTGCGTTGTGCCGAGTCGTGCGGAGCCGTTCGGACCGCCGCGCGGGTCAGCCGCCGGGCGGGGCGACGTACCGGGCGTTGCGGTCGACGGACAGATAGACGTCCATTCCGAGGGGTGAGCGCTGCTCCTCGGCGAGGTGCCCGAGCAGACCGGCCGCCCGCGCCAGCAGTGCGAAGCCGCGCAACAGACCGACGGGCAGGCCGAGATCGGCCAGGGCCGCACCGCACACCCCGGCGCCGTTGAGCGGGAGGGTACGGCCGAGGACCTTCGGGTGGACCCGGCCGACGGCCTCGAACAGCCGCAGGTGCGGCCCCTTGAGCCCGTTCTCCTCGGCGATCCCCAGCAGCACCGGCGTCCGGGGGTCCTGGACCTTGTGGACCGGGTGCCCGAGTCCCGGGACGAGCCGCCCCTGCGACCGGGCCGCCCGCACCGTCTTCAGTGCCAGCTCGTCCCAGCCCGCGTCGTCGCCGTCGCCGGGCAGTGGTCCGTCGTGGGCGGACACGGTCTCGTGCAGGAAGGCGCCGCAGTCCTCGGTCACGCCGAGGAAGCGCGAGCCGCCGCCGAGCAGGCCGGCCGCGAGCGCCCCCTGTACGGAGTCCGGAGCGGACAGGTACGTCAGCCGGGCCGCGATCGCCGTCGGCGTGAACCCGTGGTCGGCAAGCGCGACGAGGACGGCCTCGAAGACGCGGACCTCGCCCGGCTCCGGGCGGCGCTGGGTGACCAGCCACAAGGCCAGCTCGCCGAAGCCGACCTTGCCCATCAGCTCGCCGGCCAGGTCGTGGCCGAGCAGGGTGATGGTGCTGGCGTCCGATGTGCCCAGCGAGGTCGGGTACGAGGTCGCTTGCTGCGGCGGTCGGCCCGTCGCCGGTTGCTGTTCCACGGTGCTGCTCCTTCGGTCGGGGGCCGGCAGCGGCCACGGGCTTCGGCGAGGGTTTCGGCGAGGGTTTCGGCGAGGGTTTCGGCGACGGGTTCGGCGACCGCTCAGCCGCGCGGGGCCGTGAGCCAGGCACGCAACTCGGCGCCGTGCTCGTCCAGGCCCGGCGGGGGCAGCCGGTAGCGCGGCGGAGTGGCCGAGAACGAGATCGGATGCCGCACCGTCGGTACGGCCGCGTCCCCCTCGCCGACCACGACCACCGGGTCGAGGCCCACTTCCTCGGCGAACGCGACGCCTTCGTCGATGGTGTTGATGGGCGCGCACGGCACCCCCGCGGCGAGCAGTTCGTGGAACAGGTCCTTCTTGGTGCGCTCTGCCAGGCGCTCCACCAGCAGTGGCCGCAGTTGTTCGCGATGGGCGGTGCGGTCCTGGTTGCGGGCGAAGCGCGGGTCGCCCGGGAGGTCGGGGAGTCCGAGCACCTCGCACAGCCTCGCGAACTGGCCGTCGTTGCCGGCGATGACGATGAGTTCGCCGTCGGCGACGGGCAGGGGCTCGTACGGGAACAGACTCGGGTGGGCGTTGCCCATCCGTCGGGGGACGTCGCCGCCCGCCACGTAGGCGCTGGAGTGGTTGACCAGGCCGGAGAGCGCGGACGAGAGCAGATTGACCTCGAGGCGCTGGCCGGTGCCGGTCAGGTCGCGGTGGTGCAGTGCGGCGAGGATGCCGATCGTGGCGTGCATGCCGGTCATCACGTCGAAGACCGAGATGCCGGCCCGGTAGGGCGGGCCGTCCGGGTCGCCGGTCAGGCTCATGAGCCCGGAGATCGCCTGCACCATCAGGTCGTACCCGGGCAGGGCGGTGTCGGCGCGGGAGCCGAATCCGCTGATCGAGGCGTAGACGACGCCCGGGTTCAGGTCCCGGACGGCGTCGTAGTCCAGACCGAACCGCGCCAGCCCGCCCGGCTTGAAGTTCTCGATCACGACATCGGCGCGTGCGGCGAGTTCACGGGCCAGCGCCGCGTCGTTCCCGTCCTTGAGGTCCAGGGCCAGGGACCGCTTGTTCCGGTTGACGGCCAGGTAGTAGGTGGAGACCTCGTCGCGCACCGGCGGGAGCCAGGTGCGCGTGTCGTCTCCCCCGGGGCTCTCCACCTTGATCACTTCGGCGCCCATGTCCGCGAGCAGCATGGTCGCGTACGGACCGGCGAGGATGCGCGAGAAATCGGCCACCAGCAGTCCGCGCAGAGGCCCGCGGGCGCTGCTGTCGCCGGACCGAGCCGTTTCATCCTCCATGCCTCAGCACTCCCTTTGACCCATTGCCCGCTGTACGGACATTCGTCCGTACAGCGAAAGTCTCAGGAGTACCTGGAGTACGTGTCAAGACTCGGGCGGGAGAATCAGGTGACGGGCCGCCGTGGGATCGCGTCGTAGCGCGCGAAGTCGGCGCTCACATCACCGGCCGCCTGCAGGAGCAGCGGCAGGTACTCCCCCGTCAGCGTCTCCACCGAGGTCTCCGCGGCGTGCACCGTCACGTTCATCGCGGCGATCACCCGGCCGGTGCCGTCGCGCAGCGGCGCCGCCACCGACCGGATGCCGGCGGCGAGTTCCTGGTCGGTCAGCGTCCAGCCCTTGGCCCGCACCTCCCGCAGCGTCGCGTCCAGCTCCGGCCGGTCCAGGCCGCGGCGCGGCTCGACCCCGGCCCGGCTCGGCTCCGCCAGCGCCTTGTCCAGCTCCTCGGGCTCAAGGCCGGCGAGCAGCACCTTGCCCAGCGAGGTCTGGGGGGCGGGGAAGCGGGTGCCGATGCTCACCGACAGGGCGATGATCTTCGGCACGGCGACCCGGGCGACATAGACGATGTCGGAACCGTCCAGCTGTGCGATGGAGGTCGACTCGTGGGTCCGGGCGACCAGGCGCTCCATGTGCGGGCGGGCCACCCCCCACAGCCCCATGGCCTGCACATAGGTCAGGCCGAGTTCGAGCACCCGGGCGGTCAGGGTGAATCCGCCCGCCGGGAGTGCGCGTACGTACCCCAGCGATTCGAGGGTCAGCAGGATCCGGCGCGCGGTCGGGCGGGCCAGGCCGGTGGCCGTGGCCACCTCGCTCAGGGTCATGACGGGCGCGTGCGGGTCGAACGCCTTGATGACGTCGAATCCGCGGGCGATCGCCTCGATGAAGTTCGGGTCGTCGTCGCGACGAGGCACGGTGGCTCCTGCTGCTCGGAGGTGTGGGCGCCGCCAGGCGGTCCCGCCCAGAGCCTAGCTTCCCTGGTCCGTCCGTCCGCATGACGGACGGACCAGGCACCGCCACGCTTCCGAGTCCGGCTTCCGCGGTCTTGTGCGGAGTATTGACAGCCTCCCCGGCTCGACCCATGGTTACGCCAACGCCCCGACGTCCGCCAAACGGACAGTCGTCCGTTCATTGGCCGGAGCGGGGAACGGGCGCAGCGACCAGCGGCCGGCCACCAGCGACGTAGGAGTCGGAGGAGCCGAATGAACACGGCCAGCAGACCCGGCGGGAACGGCGAGGGCCCCGTGGCGGGCTCCTCCCTGGTGTTCCGGGGCGGAACCGTCCTCACCATGGACGACGGCAGGACCGTGCACGCCGCGGCCGACGTCCTGATCGTCGGCGAGCGGATCGAGGCCATCGGTCCGTCCCTGGCCGTCCCGGACGGCACGGTCGAGATCGACGCCGCCGGCGGCATCGTCATGCCCGGCATGATCGACACCCATCGGCACATGTGGCAGACCGCCATACGCGGCTACGGCGCGGACTGGACCCTCACCCAGTACTTCGTCTGGTACTACCTGGAGCACGGGAAGCACTTCCGGCCCGAGGACGTGCACGCCGGCAACCTGCTGTCCGCCCTCGAGGCGCTCGACGCGGGCGTGACCACGACGGTCGACTGGTCGCACGGCCTGCAGACCGTCCAGCACGCCGACGCCGCCGTCGACGCCCTGGAGGAGGTCCCCGGCCGCTTCGTGCTCGCGTACGGCAACATCCAGGCCGCGCCCTGGGAATGGTCGGCCGCGCCGGAGTTCCGCGACTTCGTCCGGCGCCGCTTCCACGGCAGCGACATGCTCGGCTTCCAGATGGCCTTCGACGTGACCGGGGACCCGGCGTTCCCGGAGAAGGCGGCCTTCGAGGTCGCGCGCGACCTGGGGGCCACGGTGACCACGCACGCCGGGGTGTGGGGCGCCACCAACGACGACGGCATCCGGCTGATGCACGACCACGGCTTCATGACCCCGGGCACGGTCTACGTGCACGCCGCCACCCTCGGCGCCGACTCCTACCACCGCATCGCGGCCACGGGCGGCTCGGTGTCGGTGTCGACCGAGAGCGAGCAGAGCTGCGGGCAGGGCTACCCGCCCACCTGGATCCTTCGCTCGCACGGAATCCCCGTCTCGCTGTCCATGGACACCAGCGTGTGGTGGAGCGGGGACCTGTTCTCCGCGATGCGCGCCACCCTCGGCGCCGACCGGGCCCGCGAACACCTCGAAGCGCACGCCGGGAGCGAGACCGTCACCCACGTCCACCTGCGGGCCGAACACGTCGTGGAGTGGGCCACCCGCGGCGGGGCCAGGGCACTCGGCCTGGACGACAGGGTGGGCAGTCTCGAAGCAGGCAAGAAGGCGGACGTCGTCCTGATCAAGAACGACCACTCCCCGGTCATGTTCCCGGTCCTCAACCCGTACGGCCACGTCGCCTTCCAGGCCCAGCGCGGCGATGTGCACACCGTCGTGGTCGACGGACGCGTCGTCAAACGCGACCACCGGCTGGTCGGCGTCGACCTCGCCAAGGCCCGCCGCGGCGTCGAGGCGACGGTCGAGCACCTGCGGGCACGGCTCGGGACCGCGGCCTGGGAGCGCGGGATGAACCCCGACATCCCCGAGACGAAGGTCCTGGACAACCCGTACACGTACACCGGCTACCGCAGCGCCGCCACCCACGGCGGCTGATCCCGCTCGTCGGCGCCCGCGCCACCGCTCCGCCCGCGCCACCGCTCCGCCCGCGCCCCGCGCTCCGGATTCCCCACGCGTCGAAGACCACTCCCCCGCGGCCACGACCGGTCGCCGTCCCCGAAGGAAACGTCCCGTGGTTGATGCACCTCCGACGACGACCTCTTCCGCTCGGCCGTCGCCACGACACCTGACGCCCGCCGCCGTCGCCGTCGGCTTCACCGTGCTGTGCGTCTCGTACATGCTCAACGCCATGGACCGGCAGGTCTTCTATCCCCTCCTGCCGGAGATCCGCCAGGAGTTCGGGTTCTCGCTCGACCAGGGCGGCCTGCTGGCCACCGGATTCACCCTCGGCATCGCCCTGGCCGGGCTGCCCGCCGGCTATCTGATGGACCGTCTGTCCCGCAAGAGCATCGTCGTGATGAGCGTCCTGATCTACTCCCTGGGGACCCTGGCGATCCCGCTCGCCTCCGGCTTCGTCGACATGAGCGTCTACCGCCTCGTCTCCGGTGTCGGCGAAGGGATGCAGGCCACGGCCCTGTACGCGATCGTCGGCGCCTTCTTCTTCCACCGCCGGGCCGTCGCCGCCGGTGTGGTCGGGGTCGCCTTCGGCGCGGGTGTCTTCCTCGGCCCCCTCGTCGGCAACCGGATCGCCGCGGCATGGGGCGACTGGCGCGGACCGTTCTATGTCTTCGCCGCGGCCGGCCTGGTCGTCGCCCTGCTCATCGCCGTCGGCGTCCGGCGGACGATGACCGAGTCGGTCACCGGCACGACGGCTTCGGTGTCGGACTACGGACACGTGCCGGCCAGCCCCTTCAACCGCAACACCCTCGGCATCGGCATCGCGTGCGCGGTGTCCGGCCTGGTGTTCTACGGATTCCTCGGTCTCTACCCGACGTTCCTGCGCGAACACCTCGGCTTCGGCGCCGGGCAGGCGGCCCTGGCCGTCTCCTTCTCGGGCTTCGGCGCGATGATGGCACTGCCGGCCGGCTGGCTGGGCGACCGCTTCAACCAGCGCAATCTGCTCGGCCTCGCCTTCCTCGCCACCTCCGCGACCGCGACGCTGACCTACCAGTACGCCACCTCGGCCCCGGCCCAGTACGTGCTCGCCTTCCTCATGGGCGCCTTCGCCAGCGGCTTCCTCTTCACCAACTGCACCACCGCCATGCAGCGGGCGGTCCGCCCCGAACACGTCGGACGGGGCGCCGGGCTGTTCATGCTGACCTACTACGTGGCCGCGGCGTTCTCCGGACTGCTCTTCGCACGGCTCGTCGACGCGTTCGACTGGGGCGGCGCCGGGCTGTGGCAGCTCACGGTCCTGCCCGCACTCGGCATCGCCGGCCTCGCCCTGGTCGACACCGGGAGAATGGTGGTGCCGCGCCGCACCGACGCCGGCTGACGGGGGCTCAGCGGATGCCCAGCTCCCGCAGTACGCGCTGCTGCCCCGCGGTCGCGCCGGTGGGCCAGTAGAGGTACGCGACGCCTCCCGTGCCGCTTCTGACGTTGCCGTTCGCGTCGTACCGCTTCGTGCGCAGCCAGATGTTCTCCCACTCGCGGCGGCGGTAGACCCGGCGTACGGCCGCGTTGCTCGGCGAGGCCGGATCGTTCGCGATCACGTCGCCGGCGGCGGTGAAGCCGATGACGGTCATCAGATGGCCGGCGGTGCCGTACCCGGCGCCGGTGAGCTCCTCCTTCAGGAAGGACTGCGACGTGATGGCCGGGATTCCGGCGCCGACGAGCCGCTCCAGCTCGTCCAGCGAGTGCAGCCGGGTCACGACGGCGTTCATGTCCCGGTACGTGGCCGCGTAGGCCGCGTTGAAGGGCCAGTTGCCGCAGCCCTCGTACTGGTAGTCGTAGGTGTGCCGGGCCGCGTGGCACACCTGCGGATCGGCGAAGGCCGGGTCGACCCAGGCGAGGTCCGCGGCGGTCGGCTTCCGGCCCCAGTACTCGATGATCATCTGGGAGGAGGTGGGGCTGCACCACGCCTCGCCGCCGTTGTCGTACTCCGGGTACTGGCCGATGTGCGTGTTCTGCGAATAGCGCGGCACGCCCAGCTCGCGGCCGAGGCGGGGCGTGGACGCGGGCACGGTGAAGCGGTCCGGAACGGCGGACGCCATCGCCCCGACGCGCCACACGGTGGGGGTGAGCGTCGTGCCGGGCCTGCGGTAGAGCGTGAGCCGCAGCCGGTACGACCCGAGCCGGAGCCCGCTCGCCGGGTCGTCGAGCGAGAGGGTGTCGGTCCAGACGGTGCTCTTGCCGTCGGTCTGGTCGTCGACGGAGGTGCGGCGGATGTCGGCCTCGCCGTCGCCGGAGGTCCAGCGGCCCATGACGAACCAGGGGCTCGCGGTGCCGTCCGAGTACGTGCCCGAGAGCTCCGCCTGCAGCCAGGTGCCGGCCGGGGTGCGGGCGTTCCACGAGGCGATGACCTCCGTCGCCGGGACCCGGGGGCGGTGGACGGGCGAGGTCCACGTGGCGTACTCCCACACCGCCGTCCTCCCCGTGTGCGGGTCCGCGTACTCGGCGCGGCCCGCGGCGGAGGCGATCACCAGCGCGGGGCGGTGGCCCGCGACGGCGCGGGTGCCCGCCCGGGAGCCCTGCGACCAGTCGGCGTACGAGCTCCAGAAGCGGTTGTCGACGAGGGGGCCGTCCGCGGCGCCTGCCGGGGAGGAGGTCGTCGCGGACGCCGAGGACGCCGACGCCGCACCGGCACCGGCACCGGCACCAGCAGCGGCGGCGGCGAGGGCGGCAGCAAGGACGGCTCTGCGCGAAGCGGCTCTGGTCACGGGAACCTCCGTCTTCCGTCTCGGGTGCGTCAGCCTCGTGCGCTCGTGTGCGTCAGCGCGTCCGAGGCGCGGCAGTGGGGCAACTATCCCGGCTCCGGAAGGGCTTCTGCCAGAGACTCGCGCGAGCCGAGCCGACCAATATTGGTCTCAACCAGTGGCATGACCTGCGGCGGCCGCGGCGGCCCTGCCGAGGCGCCGCTTAGGGTGGCAGCCATGGACCCCGCCGCTCCCCTCGACCGCCTCGATCCCGCCCGCGCCGCCGCGGGACTGCGCGCGCTGCCGCCGTCCTGCGGCCCGGTGCGGCTGATCGCGGTCGACGGGCACGCGGGCTCCGGGAAGAGCACCTTCTCCGCGCTGCTCGCCGAGGCGCTCGGCGGCGCTCCCGTACTCCATCTCGACGATCTGGCCACGCACGAGGAACTCTTCGCGTGGACCGGCCGGTTGCTGGACCAGGTGATCGGCCCCCTGTCCCGGGGCGAGAGCGCGCACTACGAGCCGTACGACTGGCATCTGCGCCGCTTCGGTGCCCCGCGCCCGCTGCCCGCCGCGCCGGTCGTCCTCGTCGAGGGCGTCGGGGCGGGCCGCCGGGCGCTGCGGCCCCATCTCGCCCGGCTGCTCTGGATGGACCGGGGCCCGCACGAGTCCTGGGCGCGCGGCCGTTTCCGGGACGGACCGGAGCTCGGCGCCTTCTGGGACGAGTGGACCGTGGCGGAGAGCCGCCATTTCGCCGGCGATCCTTCGCGCCCCTTCGCCGACACCTTGGTACGGGAGTGGCGTGAGGGGTACAAGTGGCTGCCGGGACCTGGTGCGACAGCGGGAGCGAACCACTTCCTCACGGAACGTGACCGACTCTCACCCCCGTACTGAGCAGTCGGAAATCCACTCCGCCGAGTGCCCCAACTCGGCTTGACCCAAGGGCCATACAGGTCTTACGTTCTCAATGTGCGGCTTTCAGGAGCCGCCCAGACGCGAAGCCCCCGGTTGTTCCCCCGTGATCGGGGGCTTCGTTCTGCCCGCACCCCGCTCGCCCGGTGCCGCAAACAGCACGCTGCGCTCACCCAGGGTCACCGTCCCGTGGACGCCCTTCTCACCCTCGCGCCACCCTTAATCACCTGCCCCCTGCGCAGGTACGATGCCTTTCGGTGCGGTCAATTCCCGTCCGCGAGAAGGTGGTTCAGCACGCTCCGACGGGCGCCCGCCCGGCGGGAGGTCACGGGGGCACGGTATGTGGGGGACCCGATGGACATCGGCACGCAGGGCACGCCGGCGCCGGCCGACCTCGCCTGGGTGCGCGGCGTGGACGCCTACACCATGGGCGCGTATCCGCAGGCGGAGGAGGAGTTCAGGACCGCGGTGCGGCTCGATCCCGGAATGGCGGACGGCTGGCTCGGTCTGCACGCGCTGCGCGTCGACACCACGACCGCGCTGCTGCGGATGTACCGCAACCGGGAGCGCTTCGGCGAGCAGCGCGCCAGGCACCGTCGCACGCTGAACTCGTGGTACTGGCTGGGCTGGTGGGTGCAGCCGGTGCTGGAGAACCCGCGCGACCTGTTACTCGCGCACGCCTCGCACTGGCTGGACGGGCGCCATGTGCCCGAGCTCGACCGGGCGCTCGCCGGACTGCCGCCCGTCGACACGGACCCACAGGTCCGCTTCCTGCACGCCTGCCGGGCCTATCTGGTCAAGGACTGGGAGCAGCTCGTCCGGCACACCGAGCCGCTCGTCAACGATCCGCTGCTGGGCATCGAGGCCGGGCTCTTCGGCGGCATGGCGCGGGTCCGGCTGGAGATGTACGGGCAGGCCGAGCCGCTGCTGTCCGCGGCGCTGATGCGGTGCCGCAGCGAACAGCCGCAGCGCAAGGAACTGCGCTACTGGCTCGCACGCGCCCACGAGGGCACCGGGCGCAGTGCGGCGGCGCTGCCGCTGTACCGGGCGGTGCACCGGGTCGACCCGGCGTTCATGGACACCGCGGCGCGGCTCGCGGCGATCGCGGAGTACGACGGAATCGACGGGCCCGACGAGCCGGCCGGGCTGGCCGCGGTGTCCCTGGCGGGCGCGGGCGCCGGCTCGGGCGGGGGCTTCGGCCAGGACGTGGTGGACGCGCAGGCCGATGCGGAGCCGCCGGCCGGGCCGGAGCCCCGCTTCGGCCCCGAGCCGCAGCCGCAGTTCGGCGTGGTGGCGCCGGCCGGGCCGGCCGACGGCGTACGGGAGAAGGCGGGAATGCCCTCCCAGGCGGCGCCCGCGCAGTACGCGTCGGGCCCCACGGATCCGGTGCTGCTGGCCGACGCGCTGGCCGAGCTGGAGCGCATGGTGGGACTGGAGCCGGTGAAACGCCAGGTGAAGGCGCTCTCGGCACAGCTGAACATGGCCCGGCTGCGAGCCGGGCAGGGACTGCCGGTGCAGCCCCCGAAGCGCCACTTCGTCTTCTCGGGCCCCTCCGGCACCGGCAAGACGACCGTCGCGCGCATCCTCGGCCGGGTCTTCTACGCGCTGGGGCTGCTCGGCGGCGACCACCTGGTGGAGGCGCAACGGGCCGACCTGGTGGGCGAGTTCCTCGGCCAGACCGCGGTGAAGGCCAACGAGCTGATCGACTCCGCGCTCGGCGGGGTGCTCTTCGTCGACGAGGCGTACGCCCTGTCCAACACGGGCTACAGCAAGGGCGACGCCTACGGCGACGAGGCGCTCCAGGTGCTGCTGAAGCGTGCCGAGGACAACCGCGACCACCTGGTGGTCATCCTCGCGGGCTACCCGGAGGGCATGGACCGGCTCCTCGCCGCCAACCCCGGGCTGTCCTCACGGTTCACGACCCGGGTCGACTTCCCCTCGTACCGCCCGCTGGAGCTCACCGCGATCGGCGAGGTGCTCGCGGCGGCCAACGGCGACCTGTGGGACGAGGAGGCGCTGGACGAGCTGCGCTCGATCAGCGGGCATGTGGTGGACCAGGGGTGGATCGACGAGCTCGGCAACGGGCGGTTCCTGCGCACGCTCTACGAGAAGAGCTGCGCGTACCGGGACCTGCGGCTGTCGGGGTACGCCGGTACCCCCACCCGGGAGGACCTGGCCACCCTGCGGCTGCCGGATCTGATGCAGGCGTACGGGGAGGTCCTGTCCGGCCGCGGCCCGGTGGACCGCGGCCCGCAGGACCCGACGGGGCCCTGAAGGGCGGGCGCCCGGGACCGAGCCCGGGCGCCCTTCACGCCGCGTCCGCCGCGTCCGCCGTCAGCCCGCCAGCGCGCGTTCGCCGCCCGGTGCCGGGGCCATGGGGACCGGGACGACAGGGACCTCCCGGTGGGCCGGGTCCCGGACCTCGCCGACGAGCATCTCCAGGACGTCCTCCAGGGCCACCAGCCCCAGCACCCGCCCCGACGCGTCCGCGACCTGCGCCAGATGCGTCGCCGCCCGCCGCATCACGGTCAGCGCGTCGTCCAGCGGCAGCTCCGCCCGCAGCGTCGCCATCGGCCGCCAGATGTGCTGCGGCACCGCCCGTTCGCCGTCCTCCAGGTCGAGGACGTCCTTGACGTGCAGATAGCCCATGAACGGGCCGCTGCCCTCGCCGCGCACCGGGAAACGGGAGTAGCCGGTGCGCACCGTCAGCTCCTCGACTTGGCGCGGCGTGACCGACGGGGGCACGGTGACGAGGGCCGACCGGGCGATGAGGACGTCCGTCACCGGGCGGCTGCCCAGCTCCAGCGCGTCCCCGAGCCGCTCCTGCTCCTCCGGGTCCAGCAGACCCGCCTGGCCCGCGTCCTCGACCAGCCGGCCCAGCTGGTCGCTGGTGAAGACGGCCTCGATCTCGTCCTTGGGCTCGACCCGGAACAGCTTCAGCACCAGACGGGCGCAGGCCCCGAGCCCCACCGTGACGGGGCGGCACAGCCTGGCGAAGCCGACCAGCGCCGGGCTGAGCCATAGCGCGGTCTTCTCGGGGCTGGCCATCGCGAGGTTCTTCGGGAGCATCTCGCCGATGACGAGGTGCAGGAAGACGACGACGGCGAGCGCTATGACGTAGCCGAGCGGATGGACCAGCCCCTCGGGGACGTGCACGGCGTGGAACACCGGCTCCAGCAGATGCGCCACCGTCGGCTCGGCGACCGCGCCCAGCGTCAGCGAGCAGATGGTGATGCCGAACTGCGCGGCGGCCATCATCTGCGGCAGGTTCTCCAGACCGTGCAGCACCTGCCGGGCCCGGGTCGAGCCCGCGGCGGCGAGCGGTTCGATCTGGCTGCGGCGCACGGACACCAGCGCGAACTCGGCGCCGACGAAGAAGCCGTTGCCCAGCACGAGGAGCACGGCGAACAGCAGTTGGAGGACGCTCACCGGGCCGCCTCCACCGGCTCGACGACCGTACGCACGAGCCGCACGCGTTCGGCCCGGTACCGGTCCACCTGCCGCACCGACAGGCGCCAGCCGGGCAGCTCGGCCCGGTCGCCGGGTGCCGGGATGCGGCCGAGGAGATCGGCGACGAGCCCGGCGACGGTCTCGTACGGGCCGTCGGGCACGTCGAGCCCTATGCGCCGCAGTGTGAGGACGCGGCAGCTGCCGTCGGCCTCCCAGGCGGGCCTGCCGTCCTCGGGGGCGGCGGGGGCCAGCTCGGGCCTGCCGTCGCCCTCGGCGTCGTGCTCGTCGCGCACCTCGCCGACGAGCTCCTCGACGATGTCCTCCAGGGTGACGACGCCCGCCGTGCCGCCGTACTCGTCCACGACGACGGCGATCGGCTGCTCGCTGCGCAGCCGCTCCAGGAGCTGCTGCACGGGCAGGGTCTCGGGGACCAGGAGCGGCGGGACGGCGATACGGCCGACGGGGGTACGCAGCCGCTGGTGGGCCTGGACGGCCAGGGCGTTCTTCAGATGGACCATGCCGACGACCTCGTCGATCCGGTCGCGGTAGACGGGGAACCGGGAGAGCCCGGTGGCGCGGGTGAGGTTGAGGACGTCCGCCGCGGTCGCGTCGGACTGGAGGGCGCTCATCTTCACGCGCGGGGTCATGACGTGCTGGGCGGTGAGCCGCCCGAGCGAGAGGGTCCGCACGAAGAGATCGGCCGTGTCCTGCTCCAGCGCTCCGGCGCGGGCCGAGTGGCGGGCGAGGGAGACCAGTTCGCCGGGGGTACGGGCGGAGGCGAGCTCCTCGGCCGGCTCGACGCCGAAGGCCCGGACCAGCCGGTTGGCGACGGCGTTGAGGAGGGCGATCACGGGCCGGAAGACGGTCGAGAAGGCGTGCTGCGGGCCGGCCACGAACCGGGCGACCTGCAGCGGCCGTGACACGGCCCAGTTCTTGGGGACGAGCTCGCCGATGACCATCTGCACGGCGGACGCGAGCAGCATGCCGATGACGACGGCGACGCCGGACACGGCCCCGTCGGGTATGCCGATCGCGATGAGCGGCCCGTCGAGGAGCTGCGCAAGGGCGGGCTCGGCGAGCATGCCGACGACGAGCGAGGTGATGGTGATGCCCAGCTGGGTGCCGGAGAGCTGGAACGACAGCTCGCGCAGGGCTCGTACGACACCGCGGGCGCGGCGGTCGCCCTCGGCCGCGGCGCGCTCGGCGTCCGCGCGCTCCACCGTGACGAGGCCGAATTCGGCGGCCACGAAGAAGCCGTTGGCGAGGATGAGCAGGAATGCCGCGCCGAGCAGCAGTAGCGGGATGATCATGCCGCCGCCTCGGGTGAGGGGGCGGCGCAGGTACTACCGGACGATCCGTCCATTGCCGGAGGGAGTCACTCCTCGGGTCGCGGGTGGTGGCCTCACGGGCCTTCGGTGGCCACGCGGGTGTGAGGCGGAGGCGCGCCGGGCGCCTCCGCCTCCAGAGTAAACATGACCGTGCCCCACTGGGCAGGGGCTCAGGGCCTGTCGTCCGTGCCGGTGCCACGGGACTCCGCGAGGGCGCGCAGGGCCCGTGCGTCGCGGACGGCGTGCTGTCGGTTGATTCCGGGCTGGATGCCGAGGGCCGGGAGGCTGGTGCCGTCACTCAGATCGAGGAAGACCCAGGGGTCACCCGGACGGAGGTTGACACGGAGGATCTCCGCCCACTCCAGCCGGCGGCTGCGGGTGAGGTTGACCACGGTGACCCCCTGCTCGTCGGCGACGACCTTGGGGCGGCTCAGCAGAGCCAGGACGCCGAAGAACGCGAGCGCGGTGAGGACGAAACTGATCCGCTCGCCCGGGCTGAGCTTCTCCAGCGCGAAGGCGACGGCGGTGATGACGGCGAACATCACCGTGCCGACGGTCAGCAGCACGGCCCGGGTGCGGGTCGGCCGGAAGGTCACGGGGAGCGCGGGCAGCTCCTGTTGGTCCACGGACATGATCGGCGCCGCTCCTCAGAGACGGCAGGCGTGGATCGCCGTGGTCAGGATGGCGCGGGCGCCGAGTTCGTACAGATCGTCCATGATCCGCTGTGCCTCCTTGGCGGGGACCATCGCGCGGACGGCGACCCAGCCCTCGTTGTGCAGGGGGGAGACGGTCGGCGACTCCAGGCCGGGGGTGAGGGCGACGGCCTGCTCCAGGTTCTCGACGCGGCAGTCGTAGTCCATCATCACGTAGCTGCGGGCGACGAGGACGCCCTGGAGGCGGCGCAGGAACTGCTGCACCTTCGGGTCGTCCTCCGCGGCGCCCGTACGGCGGATGACGACGGCCTCGGAGGTGAGGATCGGCTCGCCGATCACGCCGAGTCCGGCGTTGCGCAGGCTGGTGCCGGTCTCGACGACATCGGCGATGACCTGGGCGACACCGAGTTCGATCGCGGTCTCGACGGCGCCGTCGAGGTGGACGACGGAGGCGTCGATGCCGTTGTCGGCGAGGTGCTTGGCGACGATGCCCTCGTACGAGGTGGCGATCGTCAGCCCGCCGAAGTCCTCGACGCCGGCGGCGGTGCCGGGCTTGGTGGCGTAGCGGAAGGTGGAGCGGGCGAAGCCGAGCCGGAGGATCTCCTCGGCGTTGGCGCCGGAGTCCAGCAGCAGGTCGCGGCCGGTGATGCCGATGTCGAGGCGGCCCGAGCTGACGTAGATCGCGATGTCGCGGGGGCGCAGATAGAAGAACTCGACCTCGTTGTCCGGGTCGACCAGGACGAGTTCCTTGGAGTCCTTGCGCTGGAGGTAGCCCGCCTCATGGAGCATCTCCCCCGCAGGTCCGGAGAGTGAACCCTTGTTGGGGACGGCGATGCGCAGCATGGGGTGGGCTTCCTTCGTGTGCGTAGGTGCGTGGGTGCGTGGGTGCTTGCTGAGGAAGAGCTCGTACGGCGTACGGAGCGAGTGTGCTCAGAGGTGGGCGTAGACGTCGTCCAGGCTGATCCCGCGCGCGACCATCATCACCTGGACGTGGTACAGCAGCTGGGAGATCTCCTCGGCGGCGGCTTCCTTGCCCTCGTACTCGGCGGCCATCCAGACTTCGGCGGCCTCCTCGACGACCTTCTTGCCGATGGCATGGACGCCCTTGTCCACGAGCTCGGCGGTGCGGGAGGTGGCCGGGTCGCCGTTGGCGGCCTTCTGCTGGAGCTCGACGAAGAGCTCCTCGAAAGTCTTCTTGGACATGGTGGTCCCACCCTACGCGGAAGTGGTCCCTCCTCAGCGCCAGGGTTCGGATACTGAACGCAGCGTCGCCGCGGTGGCCACGGCGGCGGTGACCGCCTCGTGTCCCTTGTCCTCGTGCGAGCCCTCCAGACCGGCACGGTCGAGCGCCTGCTCCTCGGTGTCACAGGTGAGCACGCCGAAGCCGACGGGGACGCCCGTGTCGACGGACACCTGGGTGAGGCCCTGGGTGACGCCCTGGCACACGTACTCGAAGTGGGGCGTGCCGCCGCGGATGACGACGCCGAGCGCCACGATCGCGTCGTAGCCGCGGCCCGCGAGCACCTTGGCGACGACGGGGAGCTCGAAGCTTCCGGGGACCCGCAGCAGGGTCGGCTCGTCGATGCCCAGCTCGTGCAGGGCGCGCAGGGCGCCGTCGACGAGGCCGTCCATGATCTTCTCGTGCCACTGGGCCGCGATCACGGCCACGCGGAGGTCTCCGCAGTTGCGTACGGACAGTTCGGGTGCGCCCTTGCCGCTCACGTTTCTCCTTGAATCCTGTTGCTGATCGCGCTGGTCTTACTGGTTGCTTCCGCAGGCGGACGCGGCGGTCGCGGCGTCCAGCCAGGGCAGGTCGTGGCCCATCCGGTCCCGCTTGGTGCGCAGGTACCGCAGGTTGTGCTCGCCCGCCTGCACCGCCATGGGTTCGCGGCTCTCGACCTTCAGGCCGTGCCGCACCAGCGCGGTGATCTTGTCGGGGTTGTTGGTCAGCAGCCGCAGGCTGCGGACGCCGAGGTCGTCGAGGATCTGCGCGCCCGCGGCGTAGTCGCGGGCGTCGGCGGGCAGTCCGAGTTCGAGATTGGCGTCCAGCGTGTCGCGGCCGCGCTCCTGGAGCTCGTAGGCGCGCAGCTTGGACAGCAGCCCGATGCCGCGGCCCTCGTGGCCGCGGAGGTAGACGACCACGCCGCGGCCCGCCTCGGTGATGCGCTCCATGGACGCCTCCAGCTGCGGGCCGCAGTCGCAGCGCAGCGAATGGAAGATGTCTCCGGTGAGGCACTCGGAGTGGACGCGGACGAGGACGTCCTCGCCGTCGCCGATGTCGCCGTGGACGAGCGCGACGTGCTCGACGCCGTCCACGGTGGAGCGGTAGCCGTACGCCGTGAACGCGCCGTGCACGGTCGGCAGGTTGACCTCCGCCTCGCGGCGGACGGTCGGCTCGGAGGTGCGGCGGTAGGCGATCAGGTCCTCGATGGAGATGATCGTCAGGCCGTGCTTGCGGGCGAACGGGACGAGCTCGGGCAGCCGCAGCATGACGCCGTCCTCGCCGGCGATCTCGACGATCGCTCCGGCGGGGCGCAGCCCCGCGAGCCGGGCCAGGTCGACGGCGGCCTCGGTGTGGCCGTTGCGCACGAGGACGCCGCCGGGCTTGGCGCGCAGCGGGAAGACGTGCCCGGGGCGGACGAAGTCGCCGGCCTCGGCCTTGCCGCTCGCGAGCAGTTGGAGGGTGGTGGCCCGGTCGGCGGCGGAGATGCCGGTGGTCACGCCGTGCGCGGGGGCCGCGTCGACGGAGACGGTGAAGGCCGTGCTCATCGACTCGGTGTTGTGCTCGACCATCTGCGGCAGCCGGAGCCGCTCCAGCTCGTCGCTCTCCATGGGCGCGCAGATCAGCCCGCGGCATTCGCTCATCATGAACGCGACGATCTCGGGGGTGGCCATCTCGGCGGCGACGACGAGGTCGCCCTCGTTCTCGCGGTCCTCGTCGTCGACGACCACAACGGGCCGGCCTGCGGCGATGTCGCGGACGGCCTGCTCCACGGGGTCGAGGGAGAGGTCCTCCTCCGGGTGCCAGACGGGCAGTGCACTCATGCCGCCGCTCCTTCCAGGGCAGGGGTCGTACGGGTCCGGAGCCACCAGTCGCGCAGGCCCCACAGGACGAGCCCGCCGTAGACGACGTAGACGAAACCGGAGAAGGCGAAGCCGTTGGCGAAGGTGAGCGGCACGCCGACGAGGTCGACCAGCAGCCAGGCGAACCAGAACTCGACCATGCCGCGTGCCTGGGCGTACATGGCCACCAGCGTGCCGACGAAGATGTACGCGTCCGGCCACGGGTCCCACGACAGGCTTGGGTACGCGGTGAACAGCAGGGCGACGGCGATGGTGCCGAGGGCGGCTCCGGCGAGCATGACACCGCGCTCGCGCCAGGTGGCGAAGCGGACGGCGATGGCGCCGTCCTGGGCCTGCTGCCGGCCGCGGGTCCACTGCCAGTAGCCCCAGGCCGCGACGGCCATCACGACGACCTGCTTGCCGGCGCTGCCGGTCAGATGGGACGTGGCGAAGGCGGCGAAGAGGATGAGGCCGGACAGGAACTGGGCGGGCCAGGTCCATATCGAGCGGCGCCAGCCGAGCGCGAGGGCGATCAGGCCGATCACGTTGCCGGTCATGTCGGACCACTTGATGTGCTGCCCGACGGCGGTGAACGCCTCCGAGTCCAGCCAGTCAAGGGCGCTCACTCGGCGCTCTCCTTCGCGTCCGCGCCGAGCATCCGCTCGACGTACTTGGCGATCACGTCGACCTCGAGGTTGACCGGGTCGCCGGGCTGCTTGATGCCGAGCGTGGTCAGGGCGAGGGTGGTGGGGATGAGGCTGATGGTGAAGTAGTCGCGCCCGGCCTCGACGACGGTGAGGCTGACCCCGTCGACGGTGATGGATCCCTTCTCGACGACGTAGCGCGAGAGCTCCGCGGGGAGCGAGACCCTGACGAGCTCCCAGTTCTCGGACGGGTTGCGCGCGATGATGGTGCCGGTGCCGTCGACGTGTCCCTGGACGATGTGCCCGCCGAAACGGCCGTCGGCCACCATGGGCCGCTCCAGGTTGACGCGGGAGCCGACGCCGAGCGCGCCGAGGCTGGAGCGCTTGAGCGTCTCGGCCATCACATCGGCGGTGAACTCGCCACCGCCGGTCTCGACGACGGTGAGGCAGACGCCGTTGACGGCGATGGAGTCGCCGTGCTTGGCGCCGTCGGTGACGACGGGGCCGCGCAGGCGGAAGCGGCACGCGTCACCGAGCTCCTCGACGGCGGTGATCTCGCCCAGTTCTTCGACGATTCCGGTGAACACGCTCAGCTCTCCTCGGGGGTGGCAGTGATACGGAGGTCGGTGCCGATGCGGACGGTCTCGACCACGTCGAGCCGCAACGCTTCGGTGATGGTGGTGATTCCGGCGTCGGCGAGGGCCGTGCGGCCGTCGCCCAGGAGCACCGGCGCGAGATAGCCGACGACGGTGTCGACGGCTCCCGCGGCGACGAAGGAGCCGGCCAGCGTCGGCCCGCCTTCGAGGAGTACGGAGCGGACGCCGCGCTCGAACAGGGCGTCCAGCAGCGCCGGTACGGACAGGCCGCGGCCGTCCCTGGGCAGGCGTACGACGTCGGGAAGGCCGGTCTCGGCGACCTCGGCGACCTCGGCGTCCTCGGCGACCGCGATCAGCGTCGGCGCGGCGTCGTCGAGGACACGGGCGCCGGGCTTGACGGCGGTGGCGTCGGTGTCGACGACGACGCGCAGGGGCTGTACGGCACCGTCGATGCCGCGGACGGCGAGGTGCGGGTCGTCGGCGCGGGCGGTCCCGGAGCCGACGACCACGGCGTCGGCCTCGGCGCGCAGCCGGTGGACGTCGGCGCGGGACTCGGGCGAGCTGATCCAGCGGCTGGTGCCGTCGGCGGCGGCGATGCGGCCGTCAAAGGTGGCGGCGTACTTCCACAGGACGTAGGGCCGGCCGCGGCGGACGGAGGTGAGCCAGGCGGTGTTGCCCGCCGCGGCCTCGTCGGCGAGCAGGCCCTGCTCGACCTGGACGCCGGCGGCGCGCAGGGTGTCGGCGCCACCGGTGGCCTGCGGGTTCGGGTCGGCGACCGCGTAGACCACCCGGGCGATCCCGGCCTCGACGAGGGCCTGGGCACAGGGGCCGGTGCGGCCGGTGTGGTTGCAGGGTTCGAGGGTGACGTACGCGGTGCCGCCGCGGGTGCGTGCCCCCGCGTCCCGCAGGGCGTGGATCTCGGCGTGCGGGCCGCCGGCGCGCTGGTGGAAACCTTCGCCTACGGGGCGGCCCGAGACGTCGGTGATGACGCACCCGACAACCGGGTTGGGGCTGGTGGAGCCGAGTCCGCGGGCGGCGAGCGCGACGGCTCGGCGCATGGCGTCCAGGTCGGCTGCGGTGGCCACCGGGTCCTCCTGCCTCTTTCGGGCACGGACTCCGGGGCTGTCGACGAACGACAGGAGCAAGCGGAGGAACGCCTCGGGGGAATGCCGATGCCGACGCAACCGACCGCCCCCTCGGACCGTCCGGCTCCGGACTGTCCCCTGAGGACGACCAGCCGCTCCGGCCGACGGACCACGAGGGTCGCCCGCCGCGCACTGCCTCCCATCCGGACTTTCACCGTCGGTCCAGGAATTTCACCTGGTCAACCGGCCGCTGGATGCGGACGGGTCGCGGACTGTAACCGCCGGTTCGGAATTACACCGACCCCGGAGTGCGCTGCTGCTGATACAGGGCCAGTCTGCCATGCCCGTCGGAGGGCCAAACGAGCAAGTGGCTGTGTCCTGGCTCACAGGGCCCGGACCGCACGGGAATGATCCAGACCCATTGACGCAGTGGTCTAGTCCTTTTACTCTCTGCGTCACCTCCGCGGAGCCGGCCCGCCGGCGCACGCAGCCAGGGGGTGCCCGGCAGCACCTCACGGCCTGCCGGCCCCGGCACGAGATCGCCCGGCGGCGGTTCCCGGCCCTTGCCGCCGCCGGGTCCTCGGCACGACCGCGTGCCGCGCGTCCACGCAGACGAGAGCGGCGCCCAGCCTGGTGGCGGCGGCAAGGCGGGTGGAGGCCGGGCACATCGTCCGCCTCTCGATCGTCGCGGCGCGGGCCGCGTACCGCTGGGCCACTGCCGCACACAGCTGCGCGCACCATCGCGCGACCGGCCGCCGCGGGGTACCGGTCCCCCTCCGGCTCCCCCGGCCGTACGTTCCGCGCGCTGCGGCAGGGCGGGATCGCGGCCCCGAACGGGCCGCGGGCAAGCGGGCGTTCGAGGAGTTCCCGGCCGAGCGGAACGGCGGGCCGGCCGAGCGGCGGATGCGGACCGGAGGGCCCGGCTAGCGGACCGGCGAGTAGAGGTCGTCCTGGGCCGCGTCGCGCGCCGAGAGCAGGGCGCCGTGGAGCACGCCCGCGCCGCCGAGTCCGCCCGCACGTACCTCCGTGTGCAGCGGCGAGAGCTCGTTCATCCGGCGCGCCACCCGGTCGGCGAGCGCCGGCCCGCCCGCGTGGCCGATCTCGCCGCCGAGCACCACACAGCCCGGATCGAGTACGGCGACGGCCGCGGCGGCCCCGATGGCGATGCGCTCGGCCAGGGCGTCGAGGAAGGCCGGGGGGCCGTCGGCGGCCGCCGCCCCGACCATCGCGACCGCGTCGCCCTTCAGGCCGTGGCGCTCGCCGAGTGCGGCGACGGCCGCCCCGCCCGCCAGCGAGTGGAAGCCGCCGTCGCAGCCGTCCCTCCCCGGCAGGCCGCCGGTGCCGGGGACCGGGAGGAAGCCGATCTCACCGGCGCCGCCCGAGGCGCCGCGGCGGATGCGGCCGTCGAGGAAGAGCGCGGCACCGACGCCCTGGCCGAGCCAGAGGAGGACGAAGGTGTCGCGGTCGCGCGCGGCGCCGACGCGCTGCTCCGCGACCGCGGCCAGATTGGTCTCGTTCTCCACCAGCACGGTGGCGGGGAGGCGCTCCTGGAGCGCGGCGACGAGCCGCCGGTGCCAGGCGGGCAGCCCTGTGGTGTCCCGCAGTTCGCCGCTGGCCGGGTCGATGAGGCCCGGCGCGCCGATGCCGACGCTGTGCAGCCGCGCCACTCCGGCGTCGCGGGCCGTGCGTTCCAGCAGGGCGACGGCCCGCTCGACGGCCGGTTCCGTGCCGGTGTCGCTGCCGATCGGGAGCGTCGCGTCGGCGAGCGTCGTGCCGAGCAGGTCCGCGACCACGACCGAGACGCCCTGGGTCCGCATATCGAGGGCCGCCAGATGGGCGCGGTCGGCAACGATCCCGTACAGGCGCGCGTTCGGGCCGCGGCGCTGCTCGCCCGCCTCGCCCACGATCCGGATCAGCCCCGCGCCCTGGAGCCGCTCGACGAGGTCGGCGACGGACGGCCGGGAGAGTCCGGTCAGGGACTTCAGCTGACCTGCCGTCAACGGGCCCTCGTCCTGGAGGAGTCGCAGGGCGAGCCGGTCGTTGATGGCCCTGGCGGTGCTCGGGGATGCGGGCATGCCGGAATCCTTCCAGACCTATTTATCAGGCAGGGTTCCTGATAGTTTACGCTCGACCACGACCGTGGCTCAGGGGAGGATGAACAGCAATGCCCATCGCGCGACTGGTCCGGGCCCGGTACGCCGTGGCCGCCGTCTTCTGCGTCCACGGCGCCGTCACCGGCAGCTTCGCCACCCGCGTCCCGTGGATCCAGGACCACGCGGGGGTCGGCGCCGGCCTGCTCGGCGTGGCGCTCGCGTTCCCCGCGATCGGTGCGTCCGTCGCGATGCCGCTAGCCGGGGCGATCAGCCACCGCTTCGGCGCGCGCACCGCGCTGCGCGGACTGCTCGCGCTGTGGACGCTGGCGCTTTCGCTCCCGGCGCTGGCGCCGAACGTGTACGCGCTCTGCGCGGCGCTGTTCGTGTTCGGTGCGACGGCGGGGATGTCGGACGTCGCGATGAACGCGCTCGGCGTCGAGGTCGAGAACCGGCTGGACCGCTCCATCATGTCCAGCCTGCACGGCATGTGGAGCGTGGGCGCCCTGATCGGCTCCGCGGGCGGCACGCTCGCCGCGCACCTGGGCAGCGACGCACGTATCCACCATCTGCTCGCCTCCGCCGTGCTCACCGTGGCCGGGCTCCTGGCCTGCCAGGGTGTGCTGGACCTACGCAGCACGCCGGACGAGGAGCCCCCGCCGCGGTTCGCGCTGCCGCCGCGCTCGGCAGTGATCATCGGTGCGATCGGGTTCTGCGGGGTGTTCGCGGAGGGCGCCAGCCTGGACTGGTCCGCGGTGTACCTGCGGGACGAGCTCGATGCGTCGGCGGGGCTCGCGGCCGCGTCCACCACCGCGTTCGCGCTGACCATGGCGGTGGCCCGGCTGGTCGGGGACCGGGTCGTGGACCGCTTCGGTGCGGTCCGCACGGTCCGCGTCGGAGGCGTGCTGGCGACGGCCGGCGGCGTCCTGGTCGTGCTGGCGCCGCACCCTGCGGCGGCGATGGCGGGGTTCGGGTGCATCGGCCTCGGCATCGCCGTGGTCGTGCCGCTGGCCTTCGCCGCGGCGGGGCGGACCGGGACGAACCCGAGCCTGGCGATCGCGGGGGTCGCGACGATCACGTACACCTCGGGGCTGGTCGCGCCGTCGGCGATCGGAGGGATCGCGGATCTGACGTCGCTGGTCGTGTCGTTCGGCCTGGTGACGGTGCTGGCGTTCGGGCTCGTGCTGGGAGCGGGGGTGCTGCGGGGCAGCGCTCGTGACGGCGCGGTGCCCAGCCCGGCTCGTGAGTCGGCGCCGGAGCTTCGGAGCTAGGCCCTGTCGTTCGGATCAGGCCGGATCAGCGAACGGCCCGCCGCGGAGCGGCCGATGTCACAGCGGCGCGTGCAGCTGCAAGGCGGACCAAGAAGTCGACGCGGTGGGGGCACCTCCCGTACCCGAAGGGCTACGGCGGAGTCGGCGACCGACGACAACGCAGCAGATGCGCGCGCCGGACACGCGAACCCGGCAAGCTCCGATCGACAGGGCCTACGGAGTGTCTTCGATCGTCCGCCCCGAGGGCGGGCCCGGCGGCGCCTGGTGCGTGCGATCGCAAAGCGGAGGAAGGAGTCCATGCGGTGGGGGCACCTCCCGTGCCCGAAGGGCTACGGGGGTGGGGGCACCTCCCAGGCGCGAGCTCTGGGGGAGCGTGCCAGACGCCGCCGGGGAGACGAGACTGTGAAGACACGACCGAGGGCGCGGCGTGTCCGAACTTCGGGGCTGCGTCCCTGAAGTACGGACGAGGCACGGGGCGCAAGCAGAAGCGGACCTCTACGTTCCCCTTACCATTGCGGGGATCCCCAGAGCCTCGGAAGTGGAGCCCGTATGAACCTCGGCGTGCGCTGGACCCTGCACGGCGACGGACGAACACCCGCCCCCGGGGCTGTCGTACGGCCCGACGAACGGCTCTCGTGGCCGCGCACGGCCGGGCTCGGGGCCCAGCACGTGGTGGCGATGTTCGGCGCGTCGTTCGTGGCGCCGGTGCTCATGGGGCTGGATCCGAACCTCGCGATCATGATGTCCGGCATCGCGACGATGATCTTCCTGCTGGCGACGCGCGGCCGGATCCCGAGCTATCTGGGCTGCTCGCTCTCGTTCGTCGGTGTGGCGGCGGCGATCCGCGCGACCGGCGGCGACAGCGCCACCGTCACCGGCGCGGTCCTGGTCGTCGGTGCGGCGCTCTTCCTCGCGGGGCTCGCTGTGCAGCGGTTCGGCGCGCGGATCATCCACGCCGCGATGCCGCCGATCGTGACCGGCGCCGTCGTCATGCTCATCGGCTTCAACCTCGCGCCGGTCACGGCCGCGACGTACTGGCCGCAGGACCAGTGGACGGCGTTGCTGGTGATGCTGTTCACCGGCCTCGCCGTGGTCTGTCTGCGCGGCTTCTGGTCGCGTATCGCGATCTTCCTCGGGCTGATCTTCGGCTACGCGGTCTCCTGGCTCTTCGACCGGATCTTCGGGAAGATCCACTCCACCGCTGGTGGGCCCGAGGCGGTGGACCACTGGCGGCTCGATCTCTCCGGTGTCGCCAAGGCCGACTGGATCGGCCTGCCGAGCTTCCACGCCCCGGCCTTCGAGTGGTCGGCGATCCTGGTCGCGCTGCCGGTCGTCATCGCGCTGATCGCGGAGAACGCCGGACACGTCAAGGCCGTCGGCGAGATGACCGGCGACCCGCTCGACGACAAGCTCGGCACCGCCATCGCTGCCGACGGCGCCGCCTCGATGCTGTCGACGGCCGTGGGCGGCCCGCCCAACACCACGTACTCCGAGAACATCGGCGTCATGGCCGCCACGCGCGTCTACTCCACCGCCGCCTATTGGGCCGCGGCGGGCTTCGCCCTCCTCTTCGGGCTCTGCCCCAAGTTCGGCGCGGTGGTCGCCGCGATCCCGGGCGGGGTGCTGGGCGGGATCACCGTGATCCTCTACGGCATGATCGGCCTGCTCGGCGCGCAGATCTGGATCAACGCCAAGGTGGACCTGCGCAATCCGCTCAACCTCGTCCCGGCCGCCGCGGGCATCATCATCGGCGTCGGCGGCGTCAGCCTGAAGTTCACCGAGCACTTCGAACTCAGCGGCATCGCCCTCGGCACGATCGTCGTCATCACCGGCTATCACGTGCTGCGCGCCTTCGCGCCCGCGCATCTCAAGCCGCAGGAGCCGCTGCTCGACGCGGGCACGTCCGCCTACGACAGCGGGGAGCCCGGCGGCGATCAGCCCGTCGCCAGGTCATAGGCGTACTCGGGGCGAAGCTGCCCGCCGGTCGCGGAGAGCAGTCCGGCGACCGTGCCCGCGGCCACCACCGCCGCGGCCACCACCGCCGAGGCCGCCACCGCCGAGGCCGCCACCGCCGAGGCCGCCCCGCGGCCGGCACACCGCGGCGTACGCACACGACGGCGCGCGGCCCGGCGGCGCCGGGCGGTCCGCTCCGCCCGCCGCGGTGTGCGTACGCCTGACCTGCCCGGCATCGGCGCTCCCCTCCCCCGACAGGCCGCTCCAGTCCGATTTGTTCCCCCGTTCCGGGGAAGCGGGGTCCTGGCGGCACTCGCCCGAGCCCAGGACTGGGACGCTGCCCCCATGGGTCAGATCGAGCAGTCGACGGCGGCGCCGGTGCCGAGGACGGACGCCGTGCGCCCCTCGCTCGGCGCGGTGGTCGAGCGGATGTGTGGACTCCGCTCGGGCTGGCCGGCGACGGACGGGGTCGCGGTCTTCAACCGCGTGTACCTGTCCGTCACGGAGGAGCTCGGCCGGCGCATCGACCGAGGCGAGTTCCCGGACCGGCGGGCCGCGGTGACGCTGGACGTGCTCTTCGCCGAGCGCTATCTCTCCGCCGTCGCCACGGCCGTCGAGGGCGGCCGGCCGCCCGCCTGCTGGCGTCCGCTCTTCCAGTACCGGCGTCATCCGGGCGTACGCCCGCTGCAGTTCGCCATGGCCGGGATCAATGCGCACATCGGGCACGATCTGGCACTGGCGGTCGTGGACACCTGTCGTACGCTCGACTGCGAACCGCCGCATCTCGAGGGGGCGTTCGAGCATGTGGGCGAGGTCCTCACGTTGCTGGAGGAACGCATCCGCGAGGATCTGATGCCTGGGCCCGATCTGCTGGAGATCGCCGATCCGCTCACCCATCTGCTGGGCTCCTGGAGCCTGGAGCGGGCGAGGGACGCCGCCTGGTCGGCGGCCCGGCTGCTCTGGCGCATGCGGGAACTCCCCGGACTGGCCGACGAGTTCACCGAGCGGCTGGACACCGGCGTCGGGCTCGTCGGGCGCTGCATGCTCACCCCCTGGCCCTGACCCCAGCGCGGGCGCCGGTGCCGGCCCCGAACCCGACGCAATGGATGCGAAGGAGTGCAACATGACGATCCGGCTCGGACTCGGGCTCCCGCAGATGCGGCAGTACGACATCGGCCGCGACATCCCCGCGGTGGCGAGGGCGGCCGAGGAGACCGGCTACGACAGCCTGTGGGTGTTCGAGCGAGTGATCTTCCCCGAGCCCGCGACGCAAGGGCTGTACGGCATCCCGGGCCGCCCATGGCCCGACCAGTACCGCGACGTCGCCGAGCCGACGGTGTCGCTGGCCCTGGCGGCGGCCGTGACCGGCCGGGCGAGGCTCGGCACGAGCGTGCTGATCGCCCCGCTCCACATCCCCTTCCAGCTGGCGCGGACACTCGCCACCCTCGACGCGAGCAGCGGTGGCCGCGTCGTCGCCGGCTTCGGCACCGGCTGGTCCCTCGACGAGTACGCGGCCGCGGGAGTGGCGCCGTTCGAGCGGCGCGGCGCGGTGCTGGACGAGCTGCTCGACGTGTGCCGGGCCGTGTGGGGCCCGGACCCGGTCGCGTACGAGGGCGAACTGACGACCATCGCGCCGTCCGTCGTCGGGCCCAAGCCCGCCCGGCCCATCCCCGTCCTGCTGCCGGCGAACAGCCCCAAGGCCGCACGCCGCGTCGTCGACCGGGCCGACGGCTGGCTGCCGGTGGCGATGGGCCCGCAGAGGCTGGCCGACGAGTGGCGGCGGCTCCAGGACCTGGCGGCCGAGCGCGGCCGTGAGCGGCCCCTCCTGGTCTCGGTCCGTGCCAACGCGCGGTACCGGGCGAAGCCGTTCGACGGCCGCGACCGGCAGCCGTTCCACGGCAGCGTGGACCAGATCGTCGAGGACCTGGTGGCCCATGTCGCGCCCGGTCTCGACGACTTCCACCTCGATCTGCAGGGCACCACGAGGGACGCGGAGGAGCTCAAGGACGTCGCGGCGGCGGTGTACGCGGGCGTGCGGGCCGCGGGCGTCTGACCGGGCACCGGGCGTCTGACCGGGCAGCGGTGCGACGGACGTCCGACGCCCGTCCGACGGACGTCCGACGGGCATCTGACGGGCGCGGGTGCGCGACGGGCCGTCCGCGGGCGTACGAGAGCCGCCGTCCGGCCGGGGTTACCGGCCGGACGGCGGCTGAGGTGACCACCCGGGGCCGGCCGGATCACGGGCGGCGGCGGGGGTACGTTCACGGCGGACCGGCATCGCCGGTCCGTTCGGGCTCACCCAGGGCGAACTGGACCTCGAAGAATCAGTCCTCGGGAAGCTCCACCGGGGCGATCTCGTCGAAGACGTCACCGGGGCCGGGGTTGGTGGAGTCGGTCGCGCCACCGAAGTGGTGCATGACGCCCCACACCGCGTTGAGAGCCGTCTGCACCGCGCCCTCGGCCCAGCCGGCCGTCCAGGAGATGTCGTCGCCCGCGAGGAAGATGCCTCGCTTGTCGGCGGGCAGCCGGTCCTGCATGAAGTGGGTGAACAGGCGCCGCTGGTAGCGGTAGTGGCCCGGCAGGTTGGCCTTGAACGCGCCCATGAAGTAGGGCTCGTTCTCCCAGGACACGGTCACCGGGTTGCCGATGATGTGCTTGCGGATGTCGACCTTCGGGTAGATCTCGCCGAGCGACTTGAGCATGACCTCCATGCGCTCGTTCGCGGACAGCGGCAGCCACTTGAGGCTGTCGTCGCACCACGTGTACGAGAGGCAGATGACGGCCGGCTTGTCGGGGCCCTCGTCCAGGAGATAGGTGCCGCGGGTCATGCGGTCGGTGAGCGTCATCGACATGACGTCCCGGCCGGTCTGCTCGTCCTTGTCCAGCCAGAAGGGCCGGTCGACGGGGACGAAGAGCTTGCTGGACTCCATGTAGTGGGTCCGCTCCATCGCCGTCCAGTGGTCGATGGGGAAGAGCGAGTCGTCGCACGCGATCTTGGACAGCAGCATCCACGACTGGGCGGTGAAGATCGCCGCCTGGTAGGTGCGGATGTCGCCGGTCGCGTCGGTGACGGTGATCCGGTTGCCGGCGGTGCGGTGCAGCCGGGTCACGGCGGGCCGCGGCGCGCCGTCGTGCAGCGTGGCGAGGGAGGTGCCCTGGGCCCAGTGGACGATCTTCTCGGGCTCGCGCTCCCACAGCCGCAGCGGCAGCTGCTGGGAGCCGCCGACGATGCCGCGGTGGTGGTCGTCGGCCTCGGTGTAGACGACGCGGAGGATCTCCAGGATGGAGTTGGGGAAGTCGGTGTCCCAGCCGCCGGTGCCGAAGCCGACCTGGCCGAAGATCTCGCGGTGCCGGAAGGACTTGAAGGCCTCGGAGTCGCAGAGGAACCCGTAGAAGGTCTGGTTGTCGAGCTTCTCGACGAGCTTCGCCCAGATCTCGCGGATGCGCGGGACGTCGCGCTCGCGCATGGCGCGGTTCATGTCGGAGAAGTCCGCGCCCTCCTCCAGGCAGGCGTTCCACGCGTTCATCACGTCGCGGTAGACCTGCGGCAGGTCGTCGATGGTCTCCGCGTAGTGCGACTCGCCCTTGAGGTCGACGACGGTCGACGGGGTGGACTCGGCGAGCGGGTTGGGGAACGGCCGGGTCTCCAGGCCCACCAGGTCGATGTAGTGCTGGAGTGCGGTCGAGGAGGGCGGGAAGCGCATGGCGCCCATCTCGGCCGTCAGCTCGTCGGTGCCGGTGCCCTCGAAGCCGACCGTGCGGAGCCGGCCGCCGATCTGGTCCGCCTCGTAGACGACGGGCTTGAGGCCCATCTTCATCAGCTCGTACGCGGCGATGATGCCGGAGAGCCCGCCGCCGATGACGGCGACCTCGGTGCCGTGCCCGGTCGCGGGTATCTGGCCGAGGCCGGCCGGGTGGGCGAGGAAGTCGTCGTACGCGTACGGGAAGTCCGGCCCGAACATGGTGATGGGCGGCTGCGCGTCGGAGTGCGGGACGGCGGTGGGCACCGTGGACGTCATGGGGCTCTGGCTCCTGCTGTTCTGGCGTGCTGCGGGGTCAGCGGGTGAGGGACGCGTACAGGCCGGGACGGCGGTCGCGCAGATACGGGTTGGCGGCGCGCGAGGCGGCCAGGAAGTCCGGGTCGGCGTCGGCGACGACGAGCTCCTCGCCGTGGCCCGCGCGGGCCCGGGCGATGCCGTCGGGTCCGGCGAGGCAGCTCAGCCCGGCGAAGTCGAACTCGCCCTCGGGGCCGGTCCGGTTGGCGTAGGCCACGTACATCTGGCTCTCGAAGGCGCGGACCGGAAGGAGCTTCTCGGCGACGAACTGAAAGGGGTTCATCAGCGCGGTCGGCACCGCAAGGAGCTCCGTGCCGGCGAGGGCATGGGCCCGCACGTTCTCCGGGAACTCGACGTCGTAGCAGATGAGCAGGCCGATGCGGAGGCCGCCGAGCTCGGCCTGGACGACGGGCTCGTCGCCGGGCGTGAACCACTCCTGCTCGAAGCAGCCGAAGAGATGGGTCTTACGGTAGTTCGCGAGGCGCTCGCCGTCGGGGCCGATGAGCTGGGCGGCGTTGTAGACCGCCTCCTCGTCCCGCTCCGGGTAGCCGTAGACGACGGCGATGCCGTGGCGTGCGGCGATCGCGGCGACGGCCTGTGCGGAGGGACCGCCGGCGGGCTCGGCGAGGCGGGGCACGGCGTCGCCGATCGCGTAGCCGGTGAGGTACATCTCGGGGGCGATCAGCAGCCCGGCGCCCGCGGCGGCGGCGCGCGCGGCGTGCGTGTCGAGCAGTTCGAGGTTCTTCGCGATGTCGCCGGGGGTCCCGGAGCTCTGGAGCAGGGCGGTGCGCAGCGGCGGCATGGACCTACCTCGGGAGGACGGTGGGGTGTGTCAGGGAGACGTAATGACGGTACGTTCGGTGTTCGGCCCGGACAAGGCACGACCGTTGCGGACCGAGTGTCGATCCGTTGCGTGATATCCGCGCAGGGCGGCGATTCGTTGCGTGAGCCCGTTTGCGTGAGCCGCAGCTCCGGCCCCGCTGGTGCGTTCAGCCGGGCGAGCCGGACGAGAAGCGCCTGAGCAGCGGGGAGAGCACGAGCACGGACTTGGTCCGCTCGACGAACGGCTCGCCCGCGATCCGCTCCAGCACGCGCTCGAAGTGGCGCATGTCGGAGGCGAAGACCTGGACGATCGCGTCCGCCTCGCCGGTGACGGTGGAGGCGGACGCGACTTCCGGGTACCGCTCGAGACCGCGCTTGATGGTCTCGGGCGAGGTGTTGCTGCGTGCGTAGATCTCGATGAAGCCCTCGGTCTCCCAGCCCATGGCGGCCGGGTCGACGCGGACCGTGAAGCCGGTGATGGCTCCGTCGGCGCGCAGCCTGTCCACGCGCCGCTTCACGGCGGGCGCGGACAGGCCGACGAGCGACCCGATGTCGGCAAAGGAACGACGTGCGTCCTCGGCAAGGGCGTGGACGATGCGTTCGTCGAGATCGTTCAGTCGCACGGGGGGTGGATCACTTCTCTGCTGTTGCCAACCGGGAGCGGCGAAGGCCGTACAGGAAGTAGAACACGAGCCCGGCGACCATCCAGCCACCGAAGACCACCCATGTGGCGAACGGGAGGCTGAACATCATGTACGCGCAGAATCCGAAGCCGAGGATCGGGGTGACCGGGAAGAGCATCACCTTGAAGGTCCGGTTCATGTCCGGGCGGTTGTAGCGCAGGATGATCACGGCCACGTTGACCAGCGCGAAGGCGAAGAGCGTGCCGATGCTGGTGGCGTTGGCCAGCTCGCCCAGCGGGATGAAGGCCGCGAGGACACCGCAGAAGAGCGAGACGATCACGGTGTTGGCGCGCGGGGCGCCGGTCTTCGCGTTGACCTTGGCGAAGACCTTGGGCACCAGGCCGTCGCGGGACATCGCGAACAGGATGCGGGTCTGGCCGTACAGCACGGCGAAGACGACGCTGGCGATGGCGACGACCGCGCCGGCGGCGAGCACCACGCCCCAGAAGCTCTGGCCGGTGATGTCCTTCATGATCTGGGCGAGCGCCGCTTCGGTGCCCTCGAAGTCCTGCCACGGCATGGCGCCGACGGCGACCAGCGCGACCAGGCAGTAGAGCACGGTGACGATGAGCAGCGACAGCATGATCGCGCGCGGCAGGTCCTTCTTCGGGTTCTTGGCCTCTTCACCGGCGGTGGAGGCGGCGTCGAAGCCGATGTACGAGAAGAAGAGGGTGGCCGCGGCGGCGCTGATGCCCGTGACGCCGAGCGGGGCGAGCGGGGCGTAGTTGCCGGCCTTGATGCCCATGAAGCCGATGCCGATGAAGAGGACCAGCGTCACGATCTTCACGATGACCATGATCGTGTTGACGCGGGCGCTCTCCTTGGCGCCGCCCATCAGGAAGACCATGGCGAGCAGCACCACGACGAGGGCGGGGAGGTTGATGAAGCCGCCCTCACCGAGCGGCGCGGAGACCGAGGCGGGGATGGTGACGCCGATCGTGCCGTCGAGCAGCTCGTTGAGGTACTCGCCCCAGCCGACGGCCACGGCCGCGACGGAGACGCCGTACTCCAGCACGAGGCACCAGCCGCAGACCCAGGCGATGAGCTCGCCCATGGTCGCGTACGAGTACGAGTACGAGGATCCGGAGACGGGCACGGCGCCCGCGAGCTCCGCGTACGACAGTGCCGAGAACAGGGCGGTGAGGCCCGCGACGACGAACGAGATGGCGACGGCGGGGCCGGCGAGCGGGGTGGCCTCGCCGAGGACGACGAAGATGCCGGTGCCGAGCGTGGCACCGATGCTGATCATCGTCAGCTGCCACATCGTGAGCGAGCGGCGGAGGCTGCCGCCCTCGCCCTGGCCGCCCTCGGCGACGAGGGTCTCGACGGGCTTGCGCCGCATGAGGCGGCTGCCGAGGCCGGACTGGGCCGAGGGGTCCTGCTGGGGAGTGACGGGTGGCGCTGCGCCCTGGTCCAACACTGAGGAGGCTCCTAATCGCTGCCTGTAGGGAGGCGGCGACCGGGACGATTCCTCACGCTCTGCATCTTCCCGGATTCGCTCCGGGAAATGTGCTGGGGCATGACTGAGCAGCCCCGAGCGGGGAATCGCCGAGCAGACGGTCCCCGCCGAACTCCACGTACTAGCGAGTGACCCTATGAGTCCCGCTTCCCGCTCGTAATGCATGAGCTTTGCGCATCTGCGAAAGATCGTTGCGTGGTTCGGGCGGCAGCGGTGGAACGTTGCACCGCCACGCAAAACCCTTCCAAATCGGGACTCAAAGCTCTCGTGTCCGGTCGGCCACCGACCGGTAGGGGCATTCAAGCCAAGCGCTCGGGCATGCGCTCGGGCATGTACGGCACAACGCTTCCTGCGGTACCAGTGAAGGGCCCGTCACCGAGACGATCGGAGGCCCCTGTGACACCGGACGCCGACTGGCTCGATCCCGCCCCCGACTGGCTCGACCCCGCCCCCTTCCTGCGCGGCGTGGCCTGGCGGGAGGGGGCACGTGCCGTGCGGGCCGATCCCGCCGATCTGGCGCGGCTGCCGTGGGACACCCGCGAGCGCGCCGCGCTCCCCATCGGCGTACGGCTGGAGTTCACGGCGCCCGGCGGTGCGCGCGCGGTCGACGTGCGGTACCGGGCGCGGGTCCCCGGGCCGGGAGAGACGATGCGCGAACTCGCGCACTGCTTCGCGCTGTGGCGGGGAGACCGGTGTGTGGGCGAGGCGTTCGGCGAGCCTGCCGCGGAGGCGACGGTCCGGATCGGGCTACCGCCGGGGGACGGCCCGTTCGCGGTCCATCCGCCCGAGTCGCAGTCGCCCGTGGTCCTGGGCCTGCGCGGCGTCGGCGGGCCCGTGGTGCCCGCGCCGCGGCGCCCGCGCTGGCTCGTCCACGGCGACTCGATCACGGAGGGCTGGTGGTCCACGCGCCCCGCGCACTCCTGGCCCGCGGCCGCCGGCCGCACTCTCGGCCTGGACACCGTCAACCTCGGCTACGCGGGCGCGGCGCGCGGTGAGCTCGCCACCGCGGAGCAGCTCGCGTCCCTCCCCGCCGAGCTGCTGACGCTCGCCTTCGGCACCAACTGCTGGTCCGGGGTGCCGTACGGCGCCGCGCTGATGTACGCGACGACGCGGGCCTTCGTGGCGCTCGTACGCCGTGGCCACCCGGAGACTCCGCTGCTGCTCGTCTCGCCGTTGCTGCGCCCCGAGGCCGAGGCGGCGCAGAACGCCCTCGGCGCCACGCTCGCCGAGCTGCGCGGCGCGATGGAGTCGGCGGCCCTCGACCTCGCCGCGGCGGGCGACGGCCGGCTGGCGCTGCTGCCGGGCCGCGACCTGCTGACCGCCGCCGACCTGGCGGACGGCCTCCACCCGAACGACACGGGCCACGCCCGCCTCGCCTCCGCGGTGACGCACGCGCTGCGCGCGGCGGGCTTCGTCACGGCCGCCGCGACACGGGAACGGACACCGTCGCGGGCCGTCGGACCCTGACCCCCGCGTTCCGTCGGCGGTCCTGTCAGGGGGAGCGAGCCCACCCGCTCCGTGGAACTGCCGCACGGCAACGGCCCCCGGGACCGAAGTCCCGGGGGCCGCAAAGGGGTTGACGGGCCGAGGCCCGTCAGCTCAGGAGGCCGGGCGCGTCAGCTCAGGAGGCCGGGCGCGTCAGCTCCAGCTCGCGTGGAGCGGCTTGCCCTCCGCGTAGCCCGCCGCGCTCTGGATGCCGACGATCGCCTTCTCGGCGAACTCCTCCAGCGAACCCGCACCCGCGTACGTGCAGCTCGACCGCACGCCCGCGATGATCGAGTCGATCAGGTCCTCGACGCCCGGCCGCGCCGGGTCGAGGAACATCCGCGACGTCGAGATGCCCTCCTCGAAGAGCGCCTTGCGCGCCCGGTCGTAGGCCGACTCGTCGCTCGTGCGGTTGCGCACGGCACGCGCGGACGCCATGCCGAAGGACTCCTTGTACAGCCGGCCGTCCGCGGTCTGCTGGAGGTCGCCCGGGGACTCGTACGTCCCCGCGAACCAGGAGCCGACCATCACGTTCGACGCGCCCGCGGCGAGCGCCATCGCGACGTCGCGCGGGTGCCGGACCCCTCCGTCGGCCCAGACGTGCTTGCCGTACTTCTTCGCCTCCGCGGCGCACTCCAGCACGGCGGAGAACTGCGGGCGCCCCACGCCGGTCATCATGCGGGTGGTGCACATGGCGCCGGGGCCCACACCGACCTTGATGATGTCGGCGCCGGCGTCGATGAGGTCCTTGACGCCCTCGGCCGCGACGATGTTGCCCGCGACGATCGGGACCTGCGGGTCGAGGCCGCGGACCGCCTTGATCGCGGAGATCATCGACTCCTGGTGGCCGTGGGCCGTGTCCACGACGATCGTGTCGGCGCCGGCGTCGAGGAGCTGCTTCGCCTTGCCGGCCACATCGCCGTTGATGCCGACGGCCGCGGCGATCCTCAGCCGCCCCTGCGCGTCCGTGGCCGGGGTGTACAGCGTGGCGCGCAGGGCGCCCTTGCGGGTGAGGACGCCCACGAGCCTGCCGTCCTTGTCGACGGCCGGGGCGATCTTGCGATTGGCGTTGTCGAGGACGGTGAACGCCTCGCGCGGGTCGATGTCCGCGTCGACCTCCAGCAGGTCCTTGGACATGACCTCGGACAGCTGCGTGAAGCGGTCCACGCCGGACAGGTCGTGCTCGGTGACGATGCCGACCGGGCGGTTCTCCTCGTCCACGACGACACCGGCGCCGTGGGCCCGCTTCGGCAGCAGGGACAGCGCGTCGGCGACGGTCTGGTGCGGGCTCAGCATGATCGGGGTGTCGAGCACGAGGTGGCGCGTCTTCACCCAGGAAACGACCTCGGTGACGACCTCGATCGGGATGTCCTGCGGGATGACGACGATTCCGCCGCGACGGGCGACGGTCTCGGCCATCCGGCGGCCCGCGATGGCGGTCATGTTCGCGACGACCAGCGGGATCGTGGTCCCGCTGCCGTCGGGGGACGCGAGGTCGACGCCCTGACGGGAGCCAACGGCCGAGCGGCTCGGCACCATGAACACATCGTCGTACGTCAGGTCGTACGGCGGCTTGATGTCATTGAGGAAACGCACGTGCAGAACATCCCAGTCGATCGGAGGGGTCCCGGGTGTTCACCCGGGGGAAAACGCACGTACTTCATTGTCCCATGACAGCGGGGGTGCACCTCGCGGGCTGATCATCCAGCACCCCGCGCGGCCCCCTCGTCGGATCCTCCAAGGGCGACGAGCACGGCGAGCCGCCCCGGCATCGCGTCGACCGCCTGGGCGAACACCTCCTGGGCGGTCTCCCACTCCCGGGGGCGCGCGGCGGCGTACTCCTGCCAGCGCAGTACGAGCACGAGCGTGCCCTCGTCCCCCGGCAGGTCGGTGAGGCAGTCGGCGAGCGCGTCCCAGTTCCTGCCGAACCAGGCGGGGAGCTCCAGATCGCCCGCGCAGCGCTCCATGAAGGCCGCCTTGTCACTGACGCCGTGGAGGTCGAGCACGGTGATGTTCCGGCCGGCCACGGCGCCGAACAGAGCAGCGAGGGGGCCGTTCCTCATCGGAGCACCTCTCTGAACGTCTCGTAGTGATCGTCGGTGTAGTAGACCTCCCCGGCCTGCCCGGTGACAATGCGGCGGGCCCCGCGGTCGCGTTCGCCGGGTGTGCGGACGGTGTACTCGCGGTAGTAGCCGCGCTCCCGCCGCGGCAGGATCCGCTCGAAGTTGCCGAAGGCGGCGCCGTCCTTCCCGTACGGGAACGGCCCGCCCCTGTCGATGAGGCGCAGGGTCTCGCGGGCCTCCGGGGGCAGGTCGCCGACGCGAACGACCGGCAGGGCGGTACGGCCGGTGGGTGCGGCGGGGCTCTGCGTGCCGGAGCCCGAGGAGCAGCCGGCCGCCGGCAGTCCCAGGCAGACGAGCAGGGCGGCGGCCAGGACGAGACGCAGGAGCCGGGGAATCCGGAGGTCCCGCAGGGGCGGCCGGTGCAGCATGAGGCCGATGCTGCCACGGTCGCGGGTGAAGGCGGTGAAGGAGGGGCCGGGGCGGGTAGGGAATGCCCCGTGCAGCACAGCGACCGGACACACCACGCAGAACGGCATGCGCCCGCGCGAGGGGCGGAGGCACCCGAGCAGGAGCAGGCGGAGCCACCGGAGCGGGAACAGGCTCCGGCGTATGAGGCGCCGCGACGGCAGGCGGCGCTCCAGGAGACGCGTCAGCGCGCCCGTCAGGAGGCCGCGCGGCTGACGGCGGAGAGCGTCCACGGGGTGGCCCTGACCTGGGTGGACAACGCGGGGCTCACACGCGTCAAGGCCGTTCCCGTCGGCCGTCTCGCCCATGCCGCCACGCGCGGCGTGGGCATGTCGCCCGTCTTCGACGTCTACCTCGTGGACGACTCCATCACCACGAGCCGGCACATCGGCGGCCCGGACGGCGATCTCCGGCTCGTACCGGACCTCGAACGGCTCACCGTGCTGGCCGGGCAGCCCGGCTGGGCCTGGGCGCCCGTCGACCGGTACGACCAGGAGGGGCAGCCGTACGCCGCCTGCCAGCGGCTCTTCGCCCGCCGGATGGCGGAGCGCGCCGCGGAGCGCGGGATCGAGCTGCGGATGGGCTTCGAGACCGAGTGGATCGTGCAGCGGGAGGGCGGGTACCCGTGGGCCGGGCCGGCGTACGGAATGGCGCGGGTGGTCGAGCTCTCCGACTACGTGAACGAGGTGCTGCGGGCGCTGGGCGCGCAGGGCGTCGAGGTGCTCCAGATCCATCCCGAGTACGCCGTCGGGCAGTTCGAGGTCTCGGTCGCACCGTCGGACCCCGTGGGCGCCGCGGACCTCGCCGTACTGGTCCGCGAGACGGTCCGGGCGGTGTCGCTGCGGCACGGGCTGACGGCACTGTTCGGCCCGGCGGTGGAAGCGGCCGGTATCGGCAACGGCGGCCATCTCCATCTGAGCCTGTGGCGGGACGGGCGCAACCTGTGCCGGGCGGGTGACGGCCCCTTCGGGATGACCGCCGACAGCGAGGCGTTCCTCGCGGGCGTCCTGGACGCCCTCCCCGCGCTGCTGGCCGTCGGCGCCCCCTCCCCCGCGAGCTATCTCCGCCTCGAACCGTCCCGCTGGGCGGGCGCCTTCCAGTGCTGGGGGCTGGAGAACCGCGAGGCCGCTCTCCGCTTCATCACGGGCGCCCCCGACGACCCCGACGGCGCGAACGCCGAGGTGAAGTGCTTCGACGCCGCGGCGAACCCGTATCTCGTGACGGGCGCCGTGATCGCGGCGGGCCTGGCGGGCCTCGATGCGGACGCACGGCTCCCGGCCCCGGTGCGCGGCGACCCGGCGGTGACCGGCCCCGGTGAGGCCCGGGAGGGCGCGGGCGGCGGCGCCCCGGCCGCCGCGGGACCGCTGCGGCTGCCCCGGTCGCTGCCGGAGGCGCTGGCGCACTTCGAGCGGTCGGACGTGCTGCGTGCGGCGCTCGGTGAGGCGCTGTTCGAGGCCATCGCGGCCGTGCGGCGGGCCGAGGACGAGCTCTTCGCCGGCCGGGCCCCCCAGGCGATCGCGGACGCGACGCGCGGGCGGTACTGACCATGGATCCGGACCTCGCGCTGCCGCCGCTCGTCGACCACCACTGCCACGGGGTGCTGCGCCATGACCTGGACGCGGACGAGTTCGCCTCGTACCTGACGGAGTCGGACGCCCCGGCCGCGCCCGGCACGAGCTTCTTCGACACACAGCTGGGCTTCGCCGTGCGCCGCTGGTGCCCGCCGCTGCTCGGGCTGGAGGCGCACTGCCCCGCCGAGCGCTACCTGGAGCGCCGCAGGGAGCTGGGGGCGCAGGAGGCGACACGGCGGCTGCTGCGGGCGAGCGGCACAGGCACGTACCTGGTCGACACGGGTCTGCCCGGGGACCTCACCGGTCCGGCGGAGCTCGCCGGGCTGGCCGGGCTCGACGACGGCAGGGGGCATGTGGTCGTACGGCTGGAGGCGCTGGCCGAGCGCACGGCGGACGCGAGCCACGGCCCCGGGGCGTTCGTCGAGGTGCTGGAACACGCCGTCGTCGCGTCCGCCCGTACCGCCGCCGGGTTCAAGTCGGTCGCCGCGTACCGCCACGGCCTCGGGCTGGACCCCGCGCCGCCGGAGCCCGTGGAGGTCCACGCCGCGGCCGCGCGCTGGATGGACTCACGTCCCCCGGGCGGGCGGCTGGGCGACCCCGTACTGCTGCGCCATCTGCTCTGGTCCGCGGTCCGCACCGGACTGCCGCTCCAGCTCCACACCGGTTTCGGCGACCCCGATCTGCGCCTCGACCACGCCGATCCGCTCCTGCTCACCGACTTCATCCGTGCGGTCGCCCCGTACGGCTGCCCGCTGGTGCTGCTGCACGGCTACCCGTACCACCGGCATGCGGCCTACCTCGCGAACGTGTTCACACATGTGTACGCCGATGTCGGCCTGGCCCTCTGCCACACGGGCGCCCGCGCCGGCGCCGTGCTCGCCGAGGCGCTGGAACTGACCCCGTTCGGGAAGCTGCTGTACTCCAGCGACGCGTTCGGGCTTCCCGAGCTGTACGTGGTCGGCGCGCGGGTCTTCGAGGAGGCGCTCCGCGGCGTCCTCGGCGCCTGGACGGGATCGGGTGCCTGGTCCGAGCCGGACGCCCGGCGGGTGGCACACCTGCTGGCGGCCGGCAACGCCCGCCGCCTGTACGGCCTCGGCCCGGAAACGGACTGAGCCCGCCCCCGCCGGGAGACGGCGGGGACGGGCTCGGCGAGAGCCGTCGGTCGTACGGCCGGCGGTCACATGGCGCCGGTCGTCCGGGACGTCAGCCGTTCGAGGCGTCCGTCGTCCGGAACGTCGGTCGTTCGTGGCGCCCGTCGTCCGGGACGTCAGTCGTCCGGGACGTCAGTCGTCCGGGTCGGCGCGCTCCAGCGCGGGGCGCGGACCGGGCCGGGACTCGGTCAGCAGGTAGTCCGCCGCCGCGGTGTCCGTCACCAGGCTGGTCACAAGCCCGGAGCGCAGCACCGCGCCGATCGCCGCCGCCTTGCGCTGTCCGCCGGCGATCGCCACGACCTCCGGGATCCGGCGCAGCCGGTCCGCCTCGACCGTGATGCAGCGCTCGCCGAGGTCGCGCCCGACGCGGCGGCCGTCCGCGTCGAAGAGGTGCGCGGACATCTCGGCGGCGACGCCGAGCGACGCGTAGTGCGACCGCTCCTCGTCCGTCAGCATGTCGTGGACCGTCGAGATGCCCGGCTCCCAGGAACCGATGGAGACGCAGGCGACGGTCACCTTGTCGAAGTACTCGAAGGCGCGCGCGATACCCGTCTGGTTCCGCAGCGCCGCCGCGGTCGCCGGATCGGGCAGCAGCATCGGCGCGTAGATCGGGTGGGCCTCGCCGCCGGAGACCTGGGCGGCCCGCCGGACGGCCTCGACGGAGCCGCGCTCGGCGGTCCCCGCGTCGTAGACGCCCGTCAACTGCACGACCGTGCACGGCGGCAGCCGGTCCAGCGCCGCCGCCATGTGGATCGTCGAGCGGCCCCAGGCCAGGCCCAGCACATCGCCCTCGGCCACCAGCTCCCCGAGGAGATCCGCGGCGACCTCGCCGAGGTTCTCCGGGTCGGGAGACTCGTCCTCGCCCTCGGCCGGGGATTCGACGACGACCGCGTGGCGCAGGCCGTAGCGGGCGCGCAGCGCGTCGGAGCGCTCCGCGTCCAGCTCCGCCGGGACGCGGATCTCGATCCGTACGAGGTCGCGTTCGAGCGCAGTCTCCAGGACCCGGGCCACCTTGAAGCGGCTGACGCCGAACTCCTCCGCGATCTGGATCTTGGACTTGCCCTCGAGGTAGAAGCGGCGGGCCATGGCCGCCGCCTGCACCAGCTCGGCGGGTCCCATCCGCAGGGCTGGTCGTCCCGCCGACATTGCAGACACCGCGCTCTCCTCACTGCTGTTCACACTCCGGAACCGTCATCCTGTCAGATCCGGGGGTAGTCGATCAGCCCTGTCGGGGCCCGTTCACGCAAGCGTGGCTCAGTGGTCGCATGCCCAGGGTGCCGAGGCGATCGTGCGGGACGCCAGGTCCCGCAGCGAACGCACGGCCTCGGCCGGGTCCTCGGCGCCGTACACCGCGGAACCGGCGACGAAGACGTCCGCGCCGGCCTCCGCGCACTGCTCGATGGTCGCCTCCGATACACCTCCGTCGACCTGCAGCCACAGCTCCAGATCGTGCTTGGCGATCAGCTCCCTGGTGCGGCGGATCTTCGGCAGCATGATGTCCAGGAACGCCTGGCCGCCGAAGCCCGGCTCCACGGTCATGATCAGCAGCATGTCGAGCTCGGGAAGCAGGTCCTCGTACGGCTCGACGGGCGTGGCGGGCTTGAGCGCCATCGAGGCGCGCGCACCCTTGGCACGGATCTCGCGGGCCAGCCGCACGGGGGCCGCGGCGGCCTCCACATGGAAGGTGACCGAACCGGCACCGGCCTCGACGTACTGCGGAGCCCAGCGGTCCGGATCCTCGATCATCAGATGGCAGTCCAGCGGGATGTCGGTCGCGCGGCTCAGCGACTCCACCACCGGCACACCGAGCGTCAGATTGGGCACGAAGTGGTTGTCCATGACATCTACGTGGAGCCAGTCGGCGCCTTCGACGGCCTGCGCCTCCTCGGCGAGGCGGGCGAAGTCGGCGGACAGGATGCTGGGGTTGATCTGGGCCATGTGCCAAGACTGCCATGCTGCGGCACCCGCCTGCGCGGGAGGCCGTGGATGCCGGGCCCCGCCGCGGGCGCGCGGGGTCAGGCCGTGCGGCGCAGCAGCGCCAGGTACATGGCGTCGGTGCCGTGGAGATGGGGCCAGAGCTGGACGTCGGGACCGTCGCCCAGCGCCGGGACGCCCGGCATCAGAGGGCGGGCGTCGATCCACTCGGCCTGCGCCGGGGCACCGCCGCGGCCCTTCAGGACGTCCTCGACGACGACCCGGGTCTCGGCGAGATGCGGCGAGCACGTCGCGTACCCGACAACTCCGCCGACCCGGACGGCCCGCAGGGCCTCGTGCAGGAGGGCGCGCTGGAGCGGCGCGAACCCCTCGAAGTCCTCCGGGCGGCGTCGCCAGCGGGCCTCGGGACGGCGGCGCAGGGCCCCCAGACCCGAGCACGGCACATCGACGAGGACGCGGTCGAAGGAGCCCGACCGCCACGGCGGGCGGGTGCCGTCGGCGGCGATGACCTGGTAAGGACCGGGGTTGCCGGCCAGGGCGCGCTCCACGAGACGGGCACGGTGCGGCTGCTTCTCGGAGGCGAGCAGCGTGGCACCGCGCCCGGCCGCCAGCGCGCCGAGCAGGGCCGCCTTGCCGCCGGGGCCCGCACAGCCGTCGAGCCAGCGCTCGTCCGGCCCGTCCAGCGGCGCGTTCGCCAGCGCGATCGCGACCAGCTGGCTGCCCTCGTCCTGCACGCCGACGCGCCCCTCCCGCACCAGCTCGAGCGCGCCCGGCTCGCCGCCCTCGGCGAGCCGCACGGCGTACGGGGACCAGCGGCCCGGCAGGCCGGACTCCTCACCGAGCAGCTCCAGCAGCTCCTCCGTCGTGGCCCGACCGGGCCGGGCCACCAGGGTCACCTCGGGCCGCTCGTTGTCGGCCTCCAGCAGGTCCTCGATCCCGGCGCGCCCGCCGCCCAGCGCGTCCCACAGCGCGGAGACCACCCACCGCGGATGCGAGTGCACCACGGCGAGATGATCCTCGGCGTCCTCCTCGTACGGCGGCGCGACCTGCTCCAGCCAGCCGTCCAGATCGTGCTGCGCGATCTTCCGCAGCACCGCGTTGACGAACTTGGCCCGCCCGTCGCCGAGCACGACCCGCGCCAGCTCCACGCTCGCCGACACTGCCGCGTGGGTCGGGATCCGTGTCCCCAGCAGCTGATGGGCGCCGAGCGAGAGCACGTCCAGGACGGGCGGGTCCACCTCGCGCAGCGGCCGGTCGACACAGGCCGAGATGATCGCGTCGTACGTCCCCTGCCGGCGCAGCGTGCCGTACACCAGCTCGGTCGCGAGCGCCGCGTCCCGGTTGTCGAACTCCCCCTGCTCCCTGGCCTTGCGCAGCAGCGGCGGCAGAACGAGATTGGCGTACGCGTCCCGCTCGTCGACGGCCCGCAGCGCATCGAAGGCGAGGACCCGCACGGGGTCCTTCTTCGGGCGCCGGTACGGCTTGTGGGGACGGCGACGGCTCTGCTCGCTCAAAAGGTGCTCCGCGTTCCGAAAGGGTCCAACCCGTTCAGCCTACGTCGGCCGCGCCGACCTTCTCGCCGGGGGAGATCCGCACCCCGCGCGCCCAGTCCGCCGCGGGCATCGGCTTCTTGCCCTGCGGCTGCACCCAGAGCAGCTCGACGGCGTGCGAACCGGTGCCCACGTACACGTTGTTCTTGCCCACGGAGAGCTCCCCGGGCGCGAGCTCCGTACGGTCCGGCACGAGCCGGGCGTTGACCACCTTCAGGCGCTCTCCCCGGAAGCCGGTCCATGCACCGGGGGCGGGCGTGCAGCCGCGCACCACGCGGTCGACCCGGAGGGCGGGGGCGCGCCAGTCGATGTGCGCGTCCTCGACGTTGATCTTCGGGGCGAGCGTGATGCCCTCGGCGGGCTGCGGAACGGCCTTGAGCGTGCCGTCCTCGACCCCGTCCATCGTCGCGGCCAGCAGCCCCGCGCCCGCGAACGCGAGCCGGGTCAGCAGATCGCCGCTGGTGTCCGTCGGCCGTACGTGCTCGGTGATCACACCGTAGATCGGCCCGGAGTCCAGGCCCTCCTCGATCTGGAAGGTCGAGGCGCCGGTCATCTCGTCCCCGGCGAGGATGGCGTGCTGCACGGGCGCCGCGCCACGCCACGCGGGCAGCAGCGAGAAGTGCAGATTGACCCAGCCGTGCGCGGGGATCTCCAGCGCGGCCTTGGGCAGCAGCGCGCCGTACGCGACGACCGGGCAGCAGTCCGGCGCGATCTCGCGCAGCCGCGCGAGGAAGTCCTCCTCGCGCGGCCTGGCGGGCTTGAGCACCTCGATCCCGGCCTCCTCCGCACGCTGCGCGACCGGGCTGGCGACCAGGTGCCGGCCGCGGCCTGCGGGGGCGTCCGGACGGGTCACGACCGCCGCGACCTCGTGCCGGTCCGAGGCGATCAGGGCGTCCAGGGCGGGTACGGCGACCTCGGGGGTGCCTGCGAAGACAAGTTTCACGGGGGTTACCTCGCTCTGTGTGCCGGATGTCCCGGACGTACCGGGTGGACGCGCGGCGTACCAGTCTATTTGCCATGACCGACAGGGGGCGCACGGACGTCCGTGCGCCCTGCGCATATGCCCTTGCACCCGAGCACCGTGACCACAACGCCCCGTATCGCGTTGGTCAAGAGAGATTGACCGAAACGGGCCGCCGCCGCCCCGCGTGCGGCCCGGACCTTTTCAACGCCGGTTCGAGAGGCTTGTTCATGGCCGACCACGCAACCCACGACGCCCAAGCCCGGGCGAGTCTGCATCTGTTGGTGCGGGACATCGAGCGGGTCCGCCGGCAGGTGGACGCACTGCGCACGCTCACGGCCCAGTTGGGCAACGTCTACCGTCCGCGTCGCTCCGGCCCGTCCACGGGCTTCGTCGTCTACGGCAGGGCCCCGGCCCCGACCGTCCGCCTGGCGCAGGAACTGCGGGACAGCGTCGAGACCTTGGTGACCGCGGCGGTGGACTTCGACCGTTCGCTCGGCTTCTCGTGGGACGCGGTGGGCTCGGCGCTGGGCGTCACGAAGCAGGCGGTCCACCGTCGTTACGGCACACGGCGGGCGACACCGCAGCCGGGGACGGCGGAGCCGGTCCCGGCCCAGTCGATGCCGACGGTCCCGACGGTCCCGACGGTGCCGGCCGTGCCGACGGTGCCCGCGGTGCCCGCCGCTCGGGCGATGCCGCCGCAGCCCCTCCGCGAGGAGATCCGCCCGAGCGCCTTCCCGGGGCCGCGCAACGGCTGACGCGGTGTTGCCGCGAGTCGGGTTGGCACCCGGGGTTCTTGTCCTCAAGCGCCGGACGGGCTGAGCAGTCGGGGTTGCCCGGTGGCGGTGTGGTGGGCCGGGCTTCTTGTCCTCAAGCGCCGGACGGGCTGGGTGTGTCGGCGTCACCCGGCGGCGTGCGGTTGCCGTCCGGGTGGCGCTGCGGGGCTCGTGTCCGGGACGGCATGCTGTGCTTTTCCGGGGGAAACCCCCGGACCCCCGTACGGCACGCCACCCGGGGTTGTGTACGTGCCGTGCGTGTTGCGTGCCACAAATCACGCTTGAGTGTCCCGAACCCGACCCCTCCGCACCCCCCGGGCCACCTCACCGGCCGTGGCCGACCCCGGCGGTCAGGTTTACGCCCACCGGCCCGCCCCAGCCGGACGACTGTCCACAAACCGCGAGGTGGCCACCTGGTTTGTGGGCAGGCGTTCCGCTGGGGGTCCCCCCCAGGACGAAGTCCTAGGGGGAGGAACGGGTGGGCACAAACCACCCACCGGCCCGCAGACGAGCAACGACCCGCGGGCGCGACAACCACCCACCCACCCGCACCCGGCGGACAACCCCGGGGCGGGGCCGTGCAGGGTCAGCCCCGCAGGAGACGGCGGCAGGCACCGGGTGCGCAACCTGGTGGAACCTGTACGCCGCCGCCTCCGAGGAGTCGAGCCCGGAGGGGCCCCGAACCGAACCACCCACCGGACACACCCCCAGCCCGTCCGGCGCTTGAGGACAAACACCCCGGGTGCCCACCCGACACCGGACAACACCGCCCACCCCAAGCCCGTCCGGCGCTTGAGGACAAGAACCCCGGGTGCCCACCCGGCATAGGGCAACACCGCACCCGCGACAGGGCAAACGACTCAGCCGATGTCCGGTGGATCCACCCGCACCCGTACCGGCGGCAGCGCACCCCGCGCCAGGCGGGCGGACTGGGCCGATTTGAGGGACGCGGCCAGGGCCGCGCCGCTGCCCGGGGGGACCCGGAGCAGCGCGCGGTCCCAGTGCTCCCCTGGCGGCGGGTCGCCGGGCCGCCGCGGCCGGCCCGGCGCGACGGGCGGGGCCGGCAGCGGCACCGGCCCCAGCACCTCCGCGTCCGCCGGCAGCGACACCGCGGCGAGGAACTCCGCCACCGCCTCCGCCGGCCCCGACACCGACGCCATCCGGGACACCGGCGGGAAGCCCAGCTCGGCCCGCTCCGCGAGCTCCCGCTGCGCGTGGCCGACGGGGTCCCAGCGGACCAGCGCCTGCACCGGCCGGAGCGTGGGCTCGGCGACGACCACGACGGTGCCGCCGTCCTCCTGGCCCCGCACGAGCGATGCCGCGTCCATCCAGCGACGCAGCGCCTCCTCGCCGGCCCGCAGGTCCGGCCGTCCCAGCATCGCCCAGCCGTCGAGCAGCAGCGCCGCCGCGTAGCCGCCCTCGGCGACCGGCTCGGCGCCCGGTGTGCTGACGACCAGCGCGGGCCTGGCAGGCACCGAATCCAGCACATGGTCGCGCCCGGAGGTCCGTACCGGCACCGCCGGAAACGCCCGGCCGAGCTCCTCCGCGGTGCGCCGTGCGCCCACGACCTGGGCCCGCAGCCGTGCGCCACCGCACTCCGGGCAGTGCCATCCGGCGGCGTCCCGCCCGCACCAGCCGCACAGCAGGTCCTGTTCGCGTGGGGCCTCCAGCGGGCCGGAGCAGTGCCGGCAGCGTGCGGGCGTGCGGCAGCGTTCGCAGGCGAGCCTCGGCACGTATCCTCGCCGGGGCACCTGGACCAGCACCGGGCCGGTCCGCAGCCCGTCGCGGACGGCCTGCCACGCGAGCGACGGCAGGCGCGCGGCCCGTGCCGCCTCGTCCCGGGCCAGCTCGCCGTCGCCGACGGTGCGCACCAGCGGCGCGGCGCGCCGCACCTGGCCGCGGTCCGCGCTCAGCGGCGACGCCCAGCCGGTCTCGACGAGCTGCGCCGCCTCGACGGTGCAGCTGACGCCGCCGAGCAGGAAGCCGCACCGGTCGTGGGCGGCGCGCAGCAGCAGCACCTCCCGGGCGTGCGGCAGCGGTGCGTGCGGCTCGCTGTGGCTGGCGTCGCCGTCGTCCCATATCGCAACGAGCCCGAGGTCCTGCACCGGGGCGAACATCGCGGCCCGGGTGCCGACGACGGCCCGCACGGATCCCCGGCGTACGGCAAGCCACTGCCGGTACCGCTTCTCGGGGCCGGCCTCGGCGGTCAGCACGGCGTGCCGCCCGTCGCCGAGCAGTGCGGTGAGCGCGGCGTCGACCCGCGCGACCGCTCGCCCGTCCGGGACGACGACGAGCGCGCCCCGCCCGGAGGCGAGGGTCGCGGCGACGGCCCGGGCGAGCTCGTCCGCCCAGTGCGGTCCGGGCAGCGCGGTCCACACGGCGCGCGGTGCGCCGCCGCCGGCGAGCGCGGCCAGGAAGCCGGAACCCCGGCCGTACCGCTCCCAGGTGCCGACCTCCGGAGCCGTGGGCTGCGGCAGCGGCTCCGGTGAGGGCTGCCCCTCGGCACGGGCGCTGCGCGGCGGCACCGCGAGCTGGAGGACGTCGGCGAGGCTGCCCGCGTACCGGTCGGCGACGGCGCGGGCGAGGGTGAGCAGCTCGGGGCTGAGCACGGGCTCGGGTGAGACGACGCCGGCGAGGGCGGCAAGCGGACCGGAGTAGTCGGACTCGGCGCGCCGTTCGACGACGAAGCCGTCGATCAGCCGCCCGCCCTCGCGCCGTCCGTCTCGCACCTGGTGTGCGCCGGCTCCGAAGCGGACGCGGACCCGTACCCCGGGCTGGGCGGCGGCGTCGAGCTCTTCCGGCACGGCATAGTCGAAGAACTGGTCGAGGTGAAGCACGCCCTTGTTCACGACGACCCGGGCGACCGGCAGCTCCTTGGCGAGCGCGGCCCCCCGCCAGGTGCGCGGCTTGGCGCGCGGCACCTTTGCCTGCCGTACGCTCTCGCGGATGAGCGCAAGCTGCTCCGGCGGCCCCTCCTCGGGCCGGTCGGAATGTTCGTCGTCGCTGCTCACAGCCACATTCCTACCAGAGGCCACCGACAGTGCCGATGGCGTGGGAAAAGGCCGGGGCCCGGACCGATCCGGTCCGGGCCCTGGTCGAACAGCCTGTGCGTGGTGGGACGAGGTCAGAGCCCTGCGGCGGCGCGCAGCGCGTCGACGCGGTCGGTGCGCTCCCAGGTGAAGTCGGGCAGCTCGCGTCCGAAGTGACCGTACGCCGCCGTCTGCGCGTAGATCGGCCGCAGCAGGTCGAGATCCCGGATGATCGCGGCCGGACGCAGATCGAAGACCGCACCGATCGCGCTCTCGATCTTCTCCGCGTCGACGGCGGCGGTGCCGAAGGTCTCCACGAACAGACCGACCGGCTCGGCCTTGCCGATCGCGTACGCCACCTGCACCTCGCAGCGCGACGCCAGACCCGCGGCCACCACGTTCTTCGCCACCCAGCGCATCGCGTACGCCGCCGAACGGTCCACCTTCGACGGGTCCTTGCCCGAGAACGCCCCACCGCCGTGACGGGCCATGCCCCCGTACGTGTCGATGATGATCTTCCGCCCGGTCAGACCCGCGTCACCCATCGGGCCACCGATCTCGAAACGCCCGGTCGGATTGACCAGCAGCCGGTAGCCCTCGGTGTCCAGCTTGATGCCGTCCTCGACGAGCTGCTTCAGCACGTGCTCGACAACGAACTCGCGAATGTCCGGCGCCAGCAGCGAGTCCAGGTCGATGTCGGAGGCGTGCTGCGAGGAGACCACCACCGTGTCCAGCCGCACCGCCTTGTCACCGTCGTACTCAACGGTGACCTGCGTCTTGCCATCCGGACGCAGATACGGGATCGTCCCGTTCTTACGCACCTCGGACAGTCGGCGCGACAGCCGGTGCGCCAGATAGATCGGCAGCGGCATCAGCTCGGGCGTCTCATCGCACGCGTACCCGAACATCAGGCCCTGGTCACCCGCGCCCTGCCTGTCCAGCTCGTCCGCGACTCCGCCTGCGGCGGCACCCTCGACCCGCGACTCGTACGCCGTGTCGACACCCTGGGCGATGTCCGGCGACTGGGCGCCGATGGACACGGAGACACCGCAGGAAGCGCCGTCGAAGCCCTTCTTCGAGGAGTCGTAACCGATCTCGAGGATCTTGTTGCGCACCAGCGTGGCGATGTCGGCGTATGCCTTCGTCGTCACCTCGCCGGCCACATGAACCAGGCCGGTGGTGATCAACGTCTCGACGGCGACGCGCGAGGAGGGGTCCTCCTGGAGCAGCGCGTCGAGGATGGTGTCACTGATCTGGTCAGCGATCTTGTCGGGGTGGCCCTCGGTCACGGACTCCGAGGTGAACAGGCGACGGGACACAACGCTCCCTGGGGTTGCAGCGGCTGCTGGCTGATCATTGGCGGACCGGCCGGGGGGCTGCGCCCCGCGTCGTTCCGAGGGACAGTTTATCGGGCACCTTCGGCCGTTGGACCACGTGTCTCGCTTCGTGGGAGGCGAAAGACCGTGGAGAGGGAACCTCGGACAGGACCCACACCTGCCCGAAATGCCCGCATTCGGCAAGTTTGTCGCCGACATTGGGGTGAATGGTTCGTGACTGTGAAGTTCGCCCCAGATTCACCCGGATGACGCCTCCTGTCGCCGGGTGCGGCACATCACATCGCGCTCGACATCCGCGCGCTCAGGCCAGACGGGGCGCCACGAGGTCCCACACGGTGTCCGCGAGGGCCTCCTTCGGCCCGTACGGTACGGGCGTCTCGGCGCCGTCCGCCGCAAGGACCACGGCTTCGTTCTCCTCCGAGCCGAAGGTCTTGCGCTCCCCCACCTCATTGACGACGAGCAGGTCGCAGCCTTTGCGGCGGAGCTTGTCGCGGCCGTTGGCGAGCACGTCGTCGGTCTCGGCGGCGAAACCGACGATCACCTGGCCGGGACGGGCCCGGTCGGCGGAGATCTCGGCAAGGATGTCCGGATTACGCACGAGAACGATGGGCGCGGGCTCCTGGCCGTCCTTCTTCTTGATCTTGCCTTCGGCGTACGTCGCGGGGCGGAAGTCGGCGACGGCCGCGGCCATCACGACGGCATCGGCGTCGGAGGCGGCCTTGAGCACGGCCTCGCGCAGTTGCACGGCAGTGCCCACGTGGACGACGTCCACGCCCGCCGGGTCCGCCATGCCGGTGTTGGCCTCGATCAGGGTCACCCGGGCGCCACGGGCCGCCGCGGTGCGCGCCAGGGCGTATCCCTGCTTGCCGGAGGAGCGGTTGCCCAGGTAGCGCACCGGGTCGAGGGGCTCGCGCGTTCCTCCGGCGCTGATCACCACGTGGCGGCCGGCCAGGTCGGGGAGGGCGGCGCCGCGGGCGAGCACCCTGCGGCAGACCTCGAAGATCTCGCCCGGGTCCGGCAGCCGCCCCTTGCCGGTGTCGACGCCGGTGAGCCGGCCGACGGCGGGCTCGACGACGACGGCGCCACGGCGGCGCAGCGTGGCCACGTTCTCCTGGGTGGCGGGGTGCTCCCACATCTCGGTGTGCATCGCGGGCGCGAAGACGACGGGGCAGCGGGCGGTGAGCAGGGTGTTGGTGAGCAGGTCGTCGGCGAGGCCGTGGGCGGCCTTGGCCAGCATGTCGGCGGTCGCCGGCGCGACGACGACGAGGTCGGCCTGCTGGCCGATCCGCACATGGGGCACCTCGTGGACGTCCGACCAGACCTCGGTGGCCACCGGGTGCCCGGAGAGCGCCGACCAGGTCGCGGCGCCGACGAAGTGGAGCGCCGACGCGGTGGGCACGACGCGCACGTCGTGGCCCGACTCGGTCAGCCGTCGAAGCAGCTCGCACGCCTTGTAGGCGGCGATGCCACCGCTGACCCCCAGGACGACCTTCGGCTTGTCCACTGCGTCTCCCCGCACTCGGCTCCGTACCTATGACACACCACAGGCCCGGCAGGTGCGCTGCCGGGCCTGTGGTCCAAAAACCGTGACGCCTACTGGGCCGGGCCCTCGATGGCCTCGGAGGTCAGCAGACCCGCGTTGATCTCACGCAGGGCGATCGAGAGCGGCTTCTCGTGGACGTGCGTGTCGACGAGCGGACCGACGTACTCAAGCAGGCCCTCACCGAGCTGCGAGTAGTACGCGTTGATCTGACGCGCGCGCTTGGCCGCGTAGATCACGAGGCTGTACTTCGAGTCCGTGGCCTCGAGCAGCTCGTCGATCGGCGGGTTGATGATGCCCTCGGGCGCAGTGATGGAAGAGGACACGCTCTACCTTCCGAAAGATGGGAAAAAAATTTCAGACACTGTGGGGATCCGGGGGTCATTCCCCAGAAGACAGCAGCATCAAGGCTAGCAGCTCACGCGCCACGTCCTCGACGGAGGTGTTGACCAGGGTGGTGTCGAACTCCGATTCGGCGGCGAGTTCGACCTTGGCGGCTTCGAGACGGCGCTCGATGACGTCCGAGGACTCGGTGCCCCGGCCGGTGAGCCGGCGGACCAGCTCGTCCCAGCTCGGCGGGGCGAGGAAGACCAGCTGGGAGTCCGTCATGGACTCCTTGACCTGCCGGGCGCCCTGGAGATCGATCTCCAGCAGCACCGGCTCACCCGCCTCCAGGCGCTCGAGCACGGCGCGACGCGGGGTGCCGTAGCGATTGCCCGCGAATTCTGCCCATTCCAGGAGCTCACCGTTGGCGACCAGCTTGTCGAATTCCTCGTCGCTGACGAAGAAGTACTGGACACCGTGACGCTCGCCGGGGCGCGGCTTTCGGGTGGTGGCCGACACCGAGAGCCAGACCTCGGGGTGGACCTTGCGCATATGGGCGACGACCGTGCTCTTACCGACCCCGGAGGGGCCGGAGAGCACGGTCAGCCGCGGACGTACCTCTGCTGCCATGCAGCGATTATTCCAGTTTCCCGGCAGTGCCCCGGACGTCAGGCGCCGGTGCTGCCGAACTCGCGCTCGAGGGAGGCGATCTGGTTGGAGCCGAGACCTCGCACCCGGCGGCTCTCGGAGATGCCGAGCCGCTCCATGATCTGCTTGGCGCGGACCTTGCCCACGCCGGGGAGGGACTCGAGCAGGGCGGAGACCTTCATCTTGCCAATGACGTCGTTCTCCTGGCCCTGCTTGATCACCTCGTGGAGGGAGGCGCCGGAGTGCTTGAGTCGATTCTTGACCTCGGCCCGCTCCCGGCGAGCCGCGGCGGCCTTTTCGAGCGCGGCTGCGCGCTGTTCAGGGGTAAGGGGCGGAAGAGCCACGCCTACGTCACCTCGGATGTCGAACTGTCGGATACGGACCGGTGAGGAACCTAGTCGCCCCACACCAGGCGAGCAACGAGCAACGCAGTGCACGTTTGCTCTCGACGGAGACTAGCGGCCGAGACCGCTCCAGTCAGCGAGAACAGCGGAAAAGTCCTGGTCAGCATCGGCCGACCTGGATATTCCAGACATAAGACCCCGGTTTCTGTCAAGAAACCGTCCATGAAGAACGCGACTCAGGGTCCACTCGGCGCTCTTCGGTCACGCTCCGGCGACGGCCGTGCGCACTTCGTCGGCGAAGCGGGCGGCCGCTTCGCGCAGCGCCGCGACGTCCGGCCCGTGGCGCAGGACGCCTCGGCTGACGCTCGGGACGACGTTCCCGACGGCGCTGCCGAAGACGCCCGGGAGATCCGCGGGGGTGGCGCCCTGGGCGCCGATGCCCGGCGCGAGCAGCGGGCCGTTGATGTCCAGGTCGACACCGGCCTCGCCCAGGGTGGCACCGACGACCGCGCCGACCGAGCCGAGCGGCTCGGCGCCCGCGTTCTCGTCCGCCATGTGGTTCAGCATGAGCTGGGCGAGCGAGACCCCGCCGGCCGCCGTGGAGCGCTGCACCTCGGCGCCCTCCGGGTTGGAGGTGAGGGCGAGGACGAAGACCCCGCAGCCGTTGATCACGGCCTGGTCCAGGGCCGGGCGGAGCGAGCCGAAGCCGAGGTACGGCGAGACCGTGACCGCGTCCGAGAAGAGCGGCGAGTCCTTGCGCAGGAACGTCTCGGCGTACGCGCCCATGGTCGAGCCGATGTCGCCGCGCTTGGCGTCCATCAGCACCAGGGTCCCGGCGGCGCGCGCCTCCGCCACGGCCTTCTCCAGGACCGCGATACCGCGCGAGCCGAAGCGCTCGAAGAACGCCGACTGGGGCTTGAGCACGGCGACCCGGTCGGCGAGCGCCTCGACGACGGTGCGGGTGAAGCGCTCCAGACCCGCGATATCGTCGTTCAGGCCCCACGCGGTGAGCAGCGTGGCGTGCGGGTCGATGCCGACGCAGAGCGGCCCGCGGGTGTCCATGGCGTGGCGCAGCCGGGCGCCGAAGGGTTCCGAGCTCTCCAGAGGGCTCATGCGGTGGCTGCCTTTCGGGTCTCGGCGCCGACGGCCTCGGCGAGGGTGGCGTACGGACTGGCGGCCAGGCGTGCGGCGAGGCCCTTGTGGATGGCGCGGGCGTAGAGCGGACCCTCGTAGATGAAGGCGCTGTAGCCCTGGACGAGGGTGGCGCCGGCGAGGATGCGCTGCCAGGCGTCGTCGGCGTTCTCGATGCCGCCGACGCCGACGAGGGTGATGCTGTCGCCCACACGGGCGTACAGGCGGCGCAGCACCTCCAGGGAGCGCTGCTTGAGGGGTGCGCCGGAGAGGCCGCCGACCTCCTTGACCAGCGCCGGGTCGGAGGCCAGGCCGAGGCCGTCGCGGGCGATGGTGGTGTTGGTGGCGATGATGCCGTCCAGGCCGAGCTCGACGGCCAGGTCGGCGACGGCGTCGACGTCCTCGTCGGCGAGATCGGGCGCGATCTTGACGAGGAGCGGGACGCGGCGCTCGGGGACGGTGTGGTCGGCGGCCTCGCGCACGGCGCTGAGCAGCGGGCGCAGGGCCTCTGTGGCCTGGAGGTTGCGCAGGCCGGGGGTGTTCGGGGAGCTGACGTTCACCACGAGGTAGTCGGCGTAGGGGGCGAGCCGCTCGGTCGAGGTCACGTAGTCGGCGACGGCCTCCTCCTCGGGGACGACCTTGGTCTTGCCGATGTTGACGCCGACGGTGGTCCGGAAGATCTCGTGGCGGGTGGCGAGGCGGGCGGCGACCGCGGCCGAGCCCTCGTTGTTGAAGCCCATGCGGTTGATCAGGGCACGGTCCGGTACGAGCCGGAAGAGCCGCTTCTTCGGGTTGCCGGGCTGCGCCCGGGCCGTGACCGTGCCGATCTCGACGTGGTCGAAGCCGAGCATGGCCATGCCGTCGACGGCGATGGCGTTCTTGTCGAAGCCGGCGGCGAGTCCGAAGGGGCCGTGCATGCGCAGGCCGAGCGCCTCGGTGCGCAGTTCCTTGTACCGGGGGGCCAGGGCCGCCGCGGCGATGGTGCGCAGCACGGGGATGCGGACCGCGAGACGGATCCAGCGGAAGGCCAGGTGGTGGGCGTCTTCCGGGTCCATCCGCTTGAAGAGCAGGTTGAAGAACAGCTTGTACATGTCGGTGTCCTCATGAGGAGGGGGACACCGTTTCCGGTGTCCCCCTCGTGGGCTGCTAGTCGCGGGCCGCGGTCAGGTGTTCCGCATGTTCCTGGAGTGAGCGCACGCCCACGCCGCCGTGGTTGAGCGCGTCGATGCCCTGGACGGCGGCGGCGAGCGCCTGGACCGTCGTCAGGCAGGGGACGCCGCGCGCGACGGCCGCCGTGCGGATGTCGTAGCCGTCGAGACGGCCGCCGGTGCCGTACGGGGTGTTGACGATGAGGTCGACCTGGCCGTCGTGGATGAGCTGGACGATGGTCTTCTCGCCGTTCGGGCCCTCGCCCTCGGACTGCTTGCGCACGATCGTGGCGTTGATGCCGTTGCGCTTGAGGACCTCGGCGGTGCCGGAGGTGGCGAGGAGTTCGAAGCCGTGGGCGACGAGCTCACGCGCGGGGAAGATCATCGAGCGCTTGTCGCGGTTGGCGACGGAGATGAAGGCGCGTCCCTTGGTGGGCAGCGGGCCGTAGGCGCCTGCCTGGGACTTGGCGTAGGCCGTGCCGAAGACCGAGTCGATGCCCATGACCTCGCCGGTGGAGCGCATCTCCGGGCCGAGGATGGTGTCGACGCCCCGGCCGTGGATGTCGCGGAAGCGGCTCCACGGCATGACGGCCTCCTTGACGGAGATCGGCGCGTCCATGGGGAGCGTGCCGCCGTCGCCGTCCGCGGGCAGCAGGCCCTCTTCGCGCAGTTCGGCGATGGTGGCGCCGAGCGAGATGCGGGCGGCCGCCTTGGCGAGCGGCACGGCCGTCGCCTTGGAGGTGAACGGGACGGTGCGGGAGGCGCGCGGGTTGGCCTCCAGGACGTAGAGGATGTCCCCGGCCATGGCGAACTGGATGTTGATCAGTCCGCGGACCCCGACGCCGCGGGCGATTGCCTCGGTGGAGGCGCGCAGCCGCTTGATGTCGAAGCCGCCGAGGGTGATCGGGGGGAGGGCGCAGGCCGAGTCGCCGGAGTGGATGCCGGCCTCCTCGATGTGCTCCATGACGCCGCCGAGGTAGAGCTCGGTGCCGTCGTAGAGGGCGTCGACGTCGATCTCGATGGCGTCGTCGAGGAAGCGGTCGACGAGGACCGGCCGGTCGGGGCCGATCTCGGTGGACTCGGCGATGTAGGTCTGCAGGCGGGTCTCGTCGTAGACGATCTCCATGCCGCGGCCGCCGAGCACGTAGGACGGGCGTACGAGGACGGGGTAGCCGATCTCGTCGGCGATGGCCTTGGCCTCGGAGAAGGTGGTCGCGGTGCCGTGCTTGGGCGCCGGGAGCCCGGCGTCGGCGAGGACGCGGCCGAAGGCGCCGCGGTCCTCGGCGGCGTGGATGGCCTCCGGGGACGTGCCGACGATCGGCACGCCGTTGTCCTTCAGCGCCTGCGACAGGCCCAGCGGGGTCTGGCCGCCGAGCTGGACGACGACACCGGCGACCGGGCCGGCGAGCGTCTCGGCGTGGACGATCTCCAGGACGTCCTCCAGGGTGAGCGGCTCGAAGTAGAGCCGGTCGGAGGTGTCGTAGTCGGTGGAGACGGTCTCGGGGTTGCAGTTGACCATCACGGTCTCGTAGCCCGCGTCGCTGAGCGCGAAGGAGGCGTGGACGCAGGAGTAGTCGAACTCGATGCCCTGGCCGATGCGGTTGGGTCCGGAGCCGAGGATGATCACGGCGGGCTTCTCGCGCGGCGCGACCTCGTTCTCCTCGTCGTAGGAGGAGTAGAAGTACGGGGTCTTCGCGGCGAATTCGGCGGCGCAGGTGTCGACCGTCTTGTAGACGGGGCGGATGCCCAGGGCGTGCCGGACCTCGCGGACGACCTCCTCGCGCAGACCGCGGACCGCGGCGATCTGGGCGTCGGAGAAGCCGTGCCGCTTGGCCTCGCCGAGCAGCTCGGGGTCGAGCTCCTCGGCCTCGGCCAGCTCGTCGGCGAGCTCCTTGATGAGGAAGAGCTGGTCGACGAACCACGGGTCGATCTTCGTGGCGTCGAAGATCTCCTGCGGGGTGGCTCCGGCGCGGATGGCCTGCATCACGGTGTTGATCCGGCCGTCGGTGGGACGGACCGATTCACCCAGCAGATCGTCCTTGTCGCCGACGGGGCCGGTGAAGTCGAACTGCGAGCCCTTCTTCTCCAGGGAGCGCAGCGCCTTCTGGAGCGCCTCCGTGAAGTTCCGGCCGATGGCCATGGCCTCGCCCACCGACTTCATGGTGGTCGTCAGGGTCGAGTCGGCCTGCGGGAACTTCTCGAAGGCGAACCGCGGGGCCTTGACGACCACGTAGTCGAGCGTGGGCTCGAAGGACGCGGGCGTCTCCTCCGTGATGTCGTTGGGGATCTCGTCCAGTGTGTAGCCGACCGCGAGCCGGGCCGCGATCTTCGCGATCGGGAAACCGGTCGCCTTGGACGCCAGGGCCGAGGAGCGGGAGACCCGCGGGTTCATCTCGATGACGATGATCCGGCCGTCGTCGGGGTTGACCGCGAACTGGATGTTGCAGCCGCCGGTGTCCACGCCGACCTCGCGGATGACCGCGATGCCGATGTCGCGCAGGATCTGGTACTCGCGGTCGGTCAGCGTCATCGCCGGCGCGACGGTGATCGAGTCACCGGTGTGCACGCCCATCGGGTCGAAGTTCTCGATGGAGCAGACGACCACGACGTTGTCGTGCTTGTCGCGCATGAGCTCCAGCTCGTACTCCTTCCAGCCGAGGATGGACTCCTCCAGGAGCACCTCGGTGGTCGGCGAGAGCGTCAGGCCCTGGCCCGCGATCCGGCGCAGCTCGTCCTCGTCGTACGCGAAGCCGGAGCCCGCGCCGCCCATGGTGAACGAGGGGCGCACGACGACCGGGTAGCCCCCGAGGGTCTCCACACCCTTGAGGACGTCGTCCATGGAGTGGCAGATGACCGAGCGGGCGGACTCGCCGTGGCCGATCCTGGCCTTGACCGCCTCGACGACCGTCTTGAACTGGTCGCGGTCCTCGCCCTTGTGGATCGCCTCGACGTTGGCGCCGATCAGCTCGACGCCGTACTTGTCCAGGACACCGTTCTCGTGCAGCGAGATCGCCGTGTTGAGCGCGGTCTGGCCGCCCAGGGTGGGCAGGAGCGCGTCGGGGCGCTCCTTCGCGATGATCTTCTCGACGAAGTCGGGGGTGATCGGCTCGACGTACGTGGCGTCGGCGATCTCCGGATCGGTCATGATCGTCGCCGGGTTGGAGTTCACCAGGATGACGCGCAGGCCCTCGGACTTGAGGACCCGGCACGCCTGGGTGCCGGAGTAATCAAACTCGGCGGCCTGGCCGATGACGATCGGGCCGGAGCCGATGACCAGGACGGACTGGATATCGGTGCGCTTAGGCACGCTGGCCCTCCATCAGGGATACGAAGCGGTCGAACAGGTACGCGGCGTCGTGCGGTCCCGCTGCGGCTTCGGGGTGGTACTGGACGCTGAAGGCCGGCCGGTCGAGCAGCTGGAGGCCCTCCACCACGTTGTCGTTGAGGCAGACGTGGGAGACCTCGGCGCGGCCGTAGGGGGTCTCGGAGACCGTGTCGAGCGGGGCGTCCACGGCGAAGCCGTGGTTGTGCGCGGTGACCTCGACCTTGCCGGTCGTACGGTCCTGCACCGGCTGGTTGATGCCGCGGTGGCCGTACTTCAGCTTGTACGTGCCGAAGCCCAGGGCACGGCCCAGGATCTGGTTGCCGAAGCAGATACCGAAGAGCGGGGTCCCCCGCTCCAGCACGGCCTGCATGACGGCCACGGGGCCGTCCGCGGTGGCCGGGTCACCCGGACCGTTGGAGAAGAACACCCCGTCGGGGCCGACGGCGAACACGTCCTCGGCGCTCGCCGTGGCCGGCAGGACGTGCACCTCGATGCCGCGCTCGGCCATCCGGTGCGGGGTCATGCCCTTGATGCCCAGGTCGACCGCGGCGACGGTGAACCTCTTCTCACCGATCGCCGGCACCACGTACGTCTCCTTGGTGGCGACCTCGGCCGACAGGTCGGCGCCCGTCATCTCCGGCGACTGGCGCACCTCGGCCAGCATCGTGCCCTCGTCGGGCAGCGCGTTGCCGGAGAAGATCCCGACCCGCATGGCACCGCGCTCGCGCAGATGGCGGGTCAGCGCACGGGTGTCGATGCCGCTGATGCCGACGACGCCCTGCGCCCTGAGCTCCTCGTCCAGCGAACGCCTCGCCCGCCAGTTGGACGGCACACGGGCGGGGTCGCGCACGACGTATCCGGACACCCAGATGCGGGACGACTCCGGATCCTCGTCGTTGACGCCGGTGTTGCCGACGTGCGGGGCGGTCATCACCACGACCTGGCGGTGGTACGACGGGTCGGTCAGGGTCTCCTGGTAGCCGGTCATCCCGGTGGAGAACACGGCCTCGCCGAAGGTCGCCCCCACGGCCCCGTAGGCCCGGCCGCTGAAGGTACGGCCGTCCTCCAGGACGAGTACGGCGGGAACGCGTGTTCCCCTGGTGGAGGTCGTCATCGTGCGGCGCCTTCCGTCGTGTGCGTGTGCTGGTGGTTCTGTGCGTTGACTGCGTTGACCGCGTTGACCGCTTCGACCCAGGCGGTGTGCTCGGCCGCGTGGTCGGAGCGGAAGCCGGAGTCGAGTTCCTTGTCGCCGTGCGCCCAGGTGACGACGAGGAGTCCGCCCTCGGCGAGGACCTTGCCGGCGATGCCCTTGTCGAGGCGGGCACCGCGCAGGGCCGCGGCCGGGATGAAGAAGTCGGCCGCCCCGGGGCGCACGACGTCGATCCCGGCATCGCTGAGCGTCAGTTCGACGCGGCTGCGGGTGCCGAGACCGCGGGCGACGATCCGGTCGAGCCACTGGCCCGCCGTCGTCGAGCCGTGGTAGCGACCGCTGAGGGTGAGCAGGGGCGCACCGGGCTTCTCGGGGACCGCGGGCAGCTCGGGCAGGCCCGACTGGAGTTCGCCGCGCCACTTCCAGCCCTGGCGCATCAGCCAGTAGACGAGGGCGATGAAGGCCAGCAGTCCGGCGACCCAGCCGAGGCGGGCCGCCCAGTCGGTCACCTCCGCCGACTTCTGCCCGGTCTCCTCGGCCGCCTGAATGATGAGTGGTGTCACGCCAGCTTCCCGTCCATGAGCGTCGCCCGGCCCCGCAGGAAGGTGTGGGTGACGCGACCCGGCAGCTCGCGGCCCTCGTAGGGGGTGTTGCGGCTGCGGGAGGCGAAGCCCGCGGGGTCCACGCTTCCACGGTATGCCGGATCGAGCAGGGTGAGGTTGGCGGGCTCACCAGCCGAGACGGGGCGGCCGTGGCCCTCGGCGCGCCCGATCCTGGCGGGCGCGAAGGACATGCGGTCGGCGACGCCCTCCCAGGTCAGCAGCCCCGTCTCGACCATCGTCTGCTGCACGACGGACAGGGCGGTCTCCAGGCCGACCATGCCCATCGCGGCGGCGGCCCACTCGCAGTCCTTGTCCTCGTGCGGGTGCGGGGCGTGGTCCGTGGCGACGATGTCGATCGTGCCGTCGGCGAGGGCCTCGCGCAGCGCCATGACGTCGCGCTCGGTGCGCAGCGGCGGATTGACCTTGTAGACCGGGTTGTACGTGCGGACCAGCTCGTCGGTGAGGAGGAGGTGGTGCGGGGTGACCTCGGCGGTGACGTCGATGCCGCGGGACTTGGCCCAGCGGACGATCTCGACGGAGCCGGCGGTCGACAGGTGGCAGATGTGGACGCGGGAGCCGACGTGCTCGGCGAGGAGGACGTCGCGGGCGATGATCGACTCCTCCGCGACGGCGGGCCAGCCGCCGAGGCCCAGCTCGGCGGAGACGACGCCCTCGTTCATCTGGGCGCCCTCGGTGAGGCGGGGCTCCTGGGCGTGCTGGGCGACGACGCCGCCGAACGCCTTCACGTACTCCAGCGCGCGGCGCATGATCACGGCGTCGTCGACGCACTTGCCGTCGTCGGAGAAGACGGTGACGCCCGCGGCGGAGTCGTGCATGGCGCCGAGCTCGGCGAGCTTCTTGCCCTCAAGGCCGACGGTGACGGCGCCGATGGGCTGGACGTCGCAGTAGCCGTGCTCCTTGCCGAGGCGCCAGACCTGCTCGACCACGCCGGCGGTGTCGGCGACGGGGAAGGTGTTGGCCATGGCGAAGACGGCCGTGAAGCCGCCGCTCGCGGCGGCGCGGGTGCCGGTGAGGACGGTCTCGGAGTCCTCGCGGCCCGGCTCACGCAGATGGGTGTGCAGGTCGACCAGGCCGGGGAGCAGGATCTTGCCCTCGGCCTCGACGACGGTGGCGTCGCCGGCTTCGAGGCTTTCACCCACCTGAGCGATGGTCTCGCCGTCGATCAGGACGTCCTGCGGGTCGCCGCCGAGCACCTGCGCGCCACGAATCAGGATCTTGCTCATCTTCACTTGTTCTCCTCGGTGCGCGAGTGGGTGACGGCGGGCGCGGTGTCCGAATCGAACACAGCGCCGCCCAGAAGCAGGTAGAGCACGGCCATCCGGATGCTGACGCCGTTGGCGACCTGCTCGACGGCGGTGCAGCGGTCGGAGTCCGCGACCTCGGCGGTGATCTCCATACCGCGGTTCATCGGGCCGGGGTGCATGACGACGGCGTGCTCGGGCATCCGGGCCATCCGGTCGCCGTCCAGGCCGTAGCGGCGCGAGTACTCGCGCTCGGTCGGGAAGAAGGCGGCGTTCATCCGCTCCCGCTGCACGCGCAGCATCATCACGGCGTCGGACTTGGGCAGCACGTCGTCGAGGTCGTACGACACGTCGCACGGCCAGCTGCCGACCCCGACCGGCACCAGCGTGGGCGGGGCGACCAGGGTGACGTGGGCGCCGAGCGTGGTCAGCAGGTGCACGTTGGAGCGGGCGACGCGGCTGTGCAGGATGTCGCCCACGATGGTGATGCGGCGGCCTTCCAGGTCGCGTCCTGTGCCCGCGTCCCGGCCGACGAGGCGGCGGCGCATGGTGAAGGCGTCCAGCAGGGCCTGGGTGGGGTGCTCGTGGGTGCCGTCGCCCGCGTTGACGACCGCGCCGTCGATCCACCCCGAGTTGGCGAGGCGGTAGGGGGCGCCGGAGGCGTGGTGGCGGATGACGACGGCGTCGGCGCCCATCGCCTCCAGGGTCAGCGCGGTGTCCTTCAGGGACTCGCCCTTGGAGACCGACGACCCCTTGGCGGAGAAGTTGATGACGTCGGCGGAGAGGCGCTTGGCGGCGGCCTCGAAGGAGATCCGGGTCCGCGTGGAGTCCTCGAAGAAGAGGTTGACGACGGTGCGGCCGCGCAGGGTGGGCAGCTTCTTGATCGGCCGGTCGGCGACCCGGGCCATCTCCTCGGCGGTGTCGAGGATGAGGACGGCGTCGTCGCGGGTGAGGTCGGCGGCCGAGATGAGGTGGCGCTTCATCTGGGTGTGCTCCGGTGGGTGGCGGTGTGCGGGGCAGGGGGCGCGCAGGCGCAGGCCGTAGGGCTTCGGTCGCAGGCGCCGGTCCCGGCTTCGGACCGGGTTCCGGGTGCGGGGCCGTACGGGGTGCTACTGCTCGCCGGCCGGGGCGGTCTCACGGACGCCGAGCAGCACGGTGTCGCGACCGTCCTCCTCGGCGAGGTGGACCTTGACCGTCTCCCGCAGCGACGTCGGGAGGTTCTTGCCGACGTAGTCGGCTCGGATGGGCAGTTCGCGGTGGCCGCGGTCGACGAGGACGGCGAGCTGGACGGCTCGGGGCCGGCCGATGTCGTTCAGCGCGTCGAGGGCGGCGCGGATCGTGCGCCCGGAGAAGAGCACGTCGTCGACGAGGACGACCAGTCGGCCGTCGATGCCGTCGGCCGGGATGTCCGTGCGCGCGAGGGCGCGGGCCGGACGGAGCCGCAGGTCGTCGCGGTACATGGTGATGTCGAGAGAACCGACGGGGACGGCGCGGCCAGTGATCTCGGCGAGCTTGTCGCCGAGCCTGCGGGCAAGATGGATTCCGCGCGTCGGGATGCCGAGGAGCACCACGTCTTCGGCGCCCTTGGCGCGCTCGACGATCTCGTGGGCGATGCGGGTCAGTACCCGCGCGATGTCGGGGCCCTCAAGAACGGGGCGTGCGACATCGGAGTTGTGCGTGTCCATAAGAAACGGACCTCCTTCTCCGCCTCACGGGACGGACCTTAAAGGACGTCGGATTTGCGCCGTCAACACTATCAGGGTCTCGTCCGGCCTCCGGCCGTCCCTCTCGGGAGGGGCGTACGGACCATTCGGCTTGACGCGGCCAAGTAACGCTGCGTAACCTCACAGTGAGTGACCAGCCGCGCGGCCGAGCCGCACGTCGATACAGTGTCCGGGGAGCTATATGTCCAGCGAATACGCAAAACAGCTCGGGGCCAAGCTCCGCGCCATCCGTACCCAGCAGGGGCTCTCGCTCCACGGGGTGGAGGAGAAGTCCCAGGGCCGCTGGAAGGCCGTCGTCGTCGGGTCGTACGAGCGCGGTGACCGCGCCGTCACCGTGCAGCGACTGGCCGAGCTGGCCGACTTCTACGGCGTCCCGGTGCAGGAGCTCCTTCCTGGCACCACGCCCGGGGGCGCGGCCGAGCCGCCGCCGAAGCTCGTTCTGGACCTGGAGCGCCTCGCCCACGTCCCCGCGGAGAAGGCCGGCCCGCTGCAGCGCTATGCGGCGACGATCCAGTCGCAGCGCGGTGACTACAACGGCAAGGTGCTCTCGATCCGCCAGGACGACCTGCGCACGCTCGCGGTCATCTACGACCAGTCGCCCTCGGTCCTCACCGAGCAGCTGATCAGCTGGGGCGTCCTGGACGCGGACGCGCGCCGAGCGGTCGCCCACGAGGAGGGCTGACGCCCTCTCCCACACCAGCAGAAACGTGCCGCCGGGCCGGGGGAAGCGCTGCTTCGCCCGGCCCGCGGCCGTTTCTCCGCCGCCCACGCCGCTGCACTGCGCGGGCCCGGGTCCGGCGGCGACCGCGTTCTTCCCTCATGCCCCGCATGCCGAAGGCCCGCAGCGCAAGCGCTGCGGGCCTTCGTCGGCTCGGCCGTGGAGGGACGCCTCGGGTCACGCCTCGCGGCGCAGGCTCGGCTTCAGGTCCTTGAGACGGGCAAGCATGCCGTTCACGAAGGACGGCGAGTCGTCCGTGGAGAACTCCTTCGCCAGCTGCACCGCCTCGTCGATCACCACCGCGTCCGGGGTCTCGTCCACCCACACCAGTTCGTAGGCGCCCAGACGCAGGATGTTCCGGTCGACGACCGGCATCCGGTCGAGCGTCCAGCCGACCGCGTACGTGGAGATGAGCTCGTCGATCCGGTCCGCGTGCCCCGCGTACCCCTCGACCAGCTCCATCGTGTACTCGCTGACCGGCGGCTGACGGTCGTCGGACCGCGAGTGCCGGATCCAGTCCGCGAGGACCTCCCGCACGGAGGCACCGCGCTGGTCGGCCTCGAACAGGATCTGGAAGGCACGCTTGCGGGCCTTGTTGCGGGCAGCCACGGTTAGCCGTTCACCCGGCCGAGGTAGTCGCCGGAACGGGTGTCGACCTTGATCTTCTCACCGGTGGTGATGAAGAGCGGGACCTGGATGATGTAGCCGGTCTCCAGGGTGGCGGGCTTGGTGCCACCGGTGGAGCGGTCGCCCTGGACGCCGGGCTCGGTCTCCTGGATGACCAGCTCGACGGCGGCCGGGAGCTCGACGTAGAGCACCTCGCCCTCGTGCGTGGCGACGGTGGCGGTGAAGCCCTCGATGAGGAAGTTCGCGGCGTCGCCGACGGCCGTGCGCGACACGAGCAGCTGGTCGTACGTCTGCATGTCCATGAAGACGAAGTACTCGCCGTCCATGTACGAGAACTGCATGTCGCGGCGGTCGACGGTGGCCGTCTCGACCTTCACACCGGCGTTGAACGTCTTGTCGACGATCTTGCCGGACAGCACGTTCTTGAGCTTGGTGCGCACGAAGGCCGGGCCCTTGCCGGGCTTGACGTGCTGGAACTCGACGACGGACCACAGCTGGTCGTTGTCGAGCTTGAGCACCATGCCGTTCTTGAGGTCGTTCGTGGAAGCCACGGTTGCGGAATCTCCTGGACTGACGCTGATGGACGACCGAGGAGATGCGAAGGTACGCGCTGCCAGCTCGGCTAGAGCGCGAGCAGCTCCTTGGTCGTGATGGTGAGTAGCTCGGGTCCGCCGTCCGCCTCCTGGCGTACGACGAGCGTGTCATCGATCCGGACCCCGCCCCGGCCAGGGAGGTGAACCCCCGGTTCGACGGTGACCGGCACACAAGCGTCCAGTTTACCCATGGCCGCAGGTGCCAGCTGAGGGTCCTCGTCGATTTCGAGCCCGACACCGTGCCCGGTGGAGGGTGCGAGGCCCTCGCCGTGGCCCGCCGCGTTCAGCACCTGGCGGGCCGCGCGGTCCACGTCGCGGTACTCGGCGCCGGGGGCGAGCGCCTCACGGCCGGCCCGCTGAGCGGCGAAGACCAGCTCGTACAGGTCGATCTGCCAGTCGGCGGGCGTCGTGCCGATGACGAAGGTGCGGCCGATCTCGCAGCGGTATCCGCGGTAGTTGGCGCCGAGGCAGACGGTGAGGAAGTCGCCCTCCTCCACGCGCCGGTCGGAGGGGCGGTGGCCGCCGAGTCCGGCGTTGGGTCCGGTGGCGACGGAGGTGGGGAAGGCGGCGCCGTCGGCACCGTGGTCGACGAGCCGGCGCTCCAGCTCCAGGGCGAGGTGCCGCTCGGTGCGGCCGACGAGGATGGATTCGAGCAGCTCGCCGAGGGCCTGGTCGGCGATCTCGGCGGCGATGCGGATACAGGCGATCTCGTCCTCGTCCTTGACCATCCGCTGCTGCTCGATGGCGCCGCCGAGGTCGGCGAGGCCGAGCCGGGGCGCGACGGAGCCCAGCGCGCGATGTCGGGCGACGGTGAGGTGGTGCTCCTCGACGGCGAGGGAGTCGGCCCCGGCCACCCCGGCGATCTGGGCGGCGGCCACGGCGGGGTCGCCCCCGTGGCTGGGCAGGACCGTCTGGCGCAGCGCCTCGTCGAGGCGGCCGTCCACGGGGTCGCCGTTGGGGGTGCACGGGCAGACGAGCGTGTCGGCGGCGGAGCCTCCTGGCCCCAGCAGCAGCACGGCTCCCGGGGGTGCTCCCCCGGCGAGATACCGGACATTGGCGGGCCGCGACACCAGCGCAGCGGCGGTCCCGGCGGCCGCGAACCGGTCTCGCAACCTCGCACGGCGAGCAGCGAACACCTCGGACATGGCAACGAGCCTACGAGCGCGGCGTGGATTCGGCCGGTCGAGCGCGTCCGAGCGGGGTGCGGGTCGCCGGCGGCCTGCCCCGGCGACCCGGCCTACCAGGCCGGAGGGCTCGTGAGGGCGCGCGCGAGGACGTCGTCGAGGATGCGGGCCGTCGTCTCGACGTCGTACTTGGAGTTGTCGATGATCGGGAGGCCCGAGCCGTACCAGCCGGCCATCCGGCCGTGGATGCCGGCGACCTCCTCGTCGGAGAGGCGCCGGTTGCCGCTGCGTTCGGCGTTGCGTTCGAGGACGATCTCAAGGCCGGGCAGAAGGACGACGGGCAGCAGGCCGGGGCCCACGTGGCGCTTCCAGCCGCCGAGGCCGACGACGGGGCGGTCGGGGAAGACGGCGTCGTCGAGGATGCAGGAGATGCCGTTGGCCAGGAAGTTGCGCGCGGCGAAGCCGCAGGTGCGGCGGGCGAGGCGGTACTGGGCCTCGGACTGGTCGTTCCAGCCGGACTGGGGGTCGGCGAAGCCGGAGCAGACCCATTCGCGGACGTCGTCGAGGCTGACGTGGGCGGTGGGGACTCGGCGGCTGCTCGCCCAGTGGCGGGCCACGGTGGTCTTGCCCGCGCCTGCCGGGCCTATCAGCAGCACGGCGAGGGTGGCGGAGCCCGTACCGCTCTCGGCGGGCGGCGCGGTGGGTATCGGCAGCGGGACGGGGCCGCCAGGAGGCAGTTGCACATGCCCCGTCGTGTCGGGCGAGGGGGGCATGGGCGTTTGATGCGGGCCCTGCGGCGGCACGGGAGCCTGATGCGGGCCCGACTGCGGCACCGGCGCCTGGTGGTGCGGGCCCGGCGGCACGGGAGCCTGATGCGGGCCCGACGGAGGCACCGGCGTCTGATGCGGGCCGGGGCCGGCCCAGCCCTGCGGGGGCGGCGGGCCCGGCTGTCCGGAGTGCTGCGCCTCCCATGCGGCGGCGCCCGGTCCGTTGGGCGGCAGCGGAGCCCCTCCTGCGTGCTGCATCCGGTGCCACTCCGTCTCGTACGACGACTTCCTGCTGGTCGGGCGGCAGTTGACCGGCCCTTGTCGAACGGTACCCTCCCCGGCCGCCACTGGTGCAACGGCCGGGGCCGGAACGGAGTGCCCGTCCCGGGCCTGTTCAGCCGGTGAGTTCCTCGGCCAGCGCCCGCAGGGCCAGGCGGTACGAGCCGATCCCGAAGCCCGCGACCGTTCCGGTGGCGACCGCAGCGACCACCGAAGTGTGGCGGAACTCCTCGCGCGTGTACGGATTCGAGATGTGCACCTCGATGAGCGGCGCGGTCCGCTGGGCGGCCGCGTCGCGCATGGCGTACGAGTAGTGCGTGAACGCACCGGGGTTGAGAACGACCGGAATTGAACCGTCCGCCGCCTCGTGGAGCCAGCGGATCAGCTCGCCCTCGTCGTTCGTCTCCCGCACGTCGACGTCGAGGCCGAGCTCCTTGCCCAGGGTGCGGCAGGCGTCGACCAGACCGGCGTAGGACGTGGAGCCGTAGACGTCGGGCTCGCGCGAGCCGAGGCGCCCGAGGTTGGGCCCGTTCAGCACGAGGACGCGGCGACCGCTCATGCCGACACCTCGCCGAACGCCGCCAGCAGCACCGCCGGGTCGGGACCCTCCAGCACGGTCGGCTTGGCGAGTCCGTCGAGGACGATGAAGCGCAGCAGGTTGCCGCGGGACTTCTTGTCGACCTTCATGGTCTCCAGCAGCTTGGGCCACTGGTCGCCGCGGTACGTCAGCGGCAGCCCGACCGATTCCAGGACCGTGCGGTGCCGGTCGGCGGTGGCGTCGTCCAACCGTCCGGCGAGACGCCCGAGTTCGGCCGCGAAGACCATGCCGACGGAGACGGCGGCGCCATGCCGCCACTTGTAGCGCTCGTTCTTCTCGATGGCGTGCGCCAGCGTGTGCCCGTAGTTGAGGATCTCCCGCAGGCCCGACTCCTTGAGGTCGCTGGAGACGACCTCGGCCTTGACCCGGATGGAGCGCTCGATCAGCTCGGCGGTGTGCGGCCCCGTCGGCGTGCGGGCTCCCTCCGGGTCCGCCTCGACGAGGTCGAGGATGGCCGGGTCGGCGATGAAGCCGGCCTTGATGACCTCGGCCATACCGCTGACGTAGTCGTGGACGGGGAGGGAGTCCAGCGCGCCGAGGTCGCACAGGACTCCGGCCGGCGGGTGGAAGGCGCCGACGAGGTTCTTGCCCTCGGCGGTGTTGATGCCGGTCTTGCCGCCGACGGCCGCGTCGACCATGGCGAGGACGGTCGTCGGCACGGCGATCCAGCGCACCCCCCGCAGCCACGACGCCGCGACGAAGCCGGCCAGGTCGGTGGTCGCCCCTCCGCCGACGCCCACGATGACGTCGGTACGGGTGAAGCCGGTCTGGCCGAGCGCCTTCCAGCAGTACGCCGCGACCTCCGCGGTCTTGGCCTCCTCGGCGTTCGGCACCTGGATGGCGACGGCCTCGTAGCCCTGGCCGGCGAGGTCCTCGCGGACCGCCTCACCGGTCCCGGCGAGCGCCTCGGGGTGGATGACGGCGACGCGCTGGGCCCTCGTACCGATCAGACCGGGGAGCTCGCCGAGCAGCTGCCGGCCGACGAGCACCTCGTAGGGGTCGGTGCCCGCGGTGCCGCCGACCTGGATACGGGTGACTGCCTGCTCGGTCATGGTCTCTTCCTGGCCGGGGGTCCGGGGGTCGTCCCCCGGGACATGCAGTTCTTCGAGTGCGTCGAGGACCGCCTGGGCGACCTCTTCGGGGGTGCGGTCGTCGGTGGCGACGACGGCCCGGGCGGCGTCGGTGTAGAGGTGGCGGCGGGCCTCCATCAGCTCGCGCCACTGGCGGCGCGGGTTGACGGCGAGCAGCGGACGGGCGGTGTTCAGGCCGACGCGGCGCACGGCCTCCTCGACGTCCATCGAGAGATAGACGACGGGCAGCCCGGACAGCAGCTCGCGGGTGCCCTCGTCGAGGATCGCACCGCCCCCGAGGGCCAGTACGCCGGTGTGCTCGGCCACGGCGGTCCGTACGGCGGCGCGCTCCAGCTCGCGGAAGTGCGCCTCGCCGTCCTCGATGAAGATGTCGGAGATCTCGCGGCCCTCGGCGGCGACGATGTCGGCGTCGGTGTCCCGGTAGACGGTGCCGAGGCGCTCGGCGAGGAGGGCGCCGACGGTGGACTTCCCGACGCCCATCGGCCCGATCAGTACGACGCGTGGACCGTTCACCGGATGGCCAGGTTGTCGAGGTACGACTGCACGTTGCGCCGGGTCTCCTCGACACTGTCGCCGCCGAACTTCTCGGCGACGGCGTCGGCGAGGACGAGCGCGACCATGGCCTCGGCGACGATGCCGGCGGCCGGCACGGCGCAGACGTCGGAGCGCTGGTGGTGCGCGGCGACGGCCTCACCGGTGACGACGTCGACGGTCCGCAGCGCCCGGGGCACGGTCGCGATGGGCTTCATCGCGGCCCGTACGCGCAGCAGCTCACCGGTGGTGAGGCCGCCCTCGGTGCCGCCGGAGCGGCCGGAGGTGCGCTTGATGCCGTCCTCGGTCGCGACGATCTCGTCGTGCGCCTTGGAGCCGGGCACCCGGGCGAGATCGAAGCCGTCGCCGACCTCGACGCCCTTGATGGCCTGGATGCCCATGAGGGCGGCGGCCAGCCGGGCGTCCAGGCGGCGGTCCCAGTGGACGTGCGAGCCGAGGCCGACGGGGACTCCGTAGGCGAGGACCTCGACGACGCCGCCGAGGGTGTCGCCGTCCCTGTGGGCCTGGTCGATCTCGGCGACCATCGCCTTCGAGGCGTCGGTGTCGAAGCAGCGGACCGGGTCGGCGTCGAGCTTCTCGACGTCGGCCGGGGTCGGGAGGACGCCGTAGGGGGCCTTGGCGGCGGCGAGCTCGACGACGTGGGAGACGATCTCGATGCCGGCGGTCTCCTTGAGGTAGGAGCGGGCGACGGCGCCGAGAGCGACGCGGGCCGCGGTCTCCCGGGCGCTGGCGCGCTCCAGGACCGGGCGGGCCTCGTCGAAGCCGTACTTCTGCATGCCGGCGAGGTCGGCGTGGCCGGGGCGGGGACGGGTCAGCGGGGCGTTGCGGGCCAGTTCGGCGAGCTCGGCCGGGTCGACCGGGTCGGCCGCCATGACCTTCTCCCACTTGGGCCACTCGGTGTTGCCGACCATGATCGCGACGGGTGAGCCCATGGTGAGGCCGTGCCGCACACCACCCAGGAAGGTGATCTCGTCACGCTCGAACTTCATGCGCGCACCGCGTCCATAGCCGAGGCGCCGCCGGGCGAGGTGGTCCGCCACCATGTCCGTGGTGACCGGGACACCGGCGGGAAGACCCTCCAGCGTCGCCACCAGTGCGGGTCCGTGCGACTCCCCCGCGGTCAGCCAGCGCAACCTGCTCAACGGTGCTCCTCTTGCTCGCGCCTGGAACTGCGACGGCGCGACCGGGTGCGCGGCCCCGGTCCGCCTCCCTCGATCCTCCCACGTCCGGGGGCGTCCTCTGATCGCCGGTCCAGCTGTCGGACGGCGGAGCCCTCCGACGGGCCGGTGCCGCCACCGGTCCGTGAGGCGCGCACGACGGCGAGCAGCCGCCGGATCCCCACCGTCACGAGGGCCAGCAGCAGGAGCGCGAGGAGGAGGTCCTCCAGCCAGTCGGGCAGGAGGTGCAGCAACGTCCTGAAGAGCGCCTTGCCGATGTCGCCGCCCCAGTCGGCGGCGAGCGGCAGCCCGGCCGCGGCCGGGCTCACCGTTCGGACAGGGCCTGCTCGCCGGCGGCGCGCATCGCGGCCAGCGGGGCCGGGGTGACGCCGGTCATCTGTTCCACCTGGAGCACCGCCTGGTGCACCAGCAGGTCGAGGCCGCCCACGACGGCCCCGCCCTCCTCGGCCCAGGCCGCCGCCAGCGGGGTCGGCCAGGGGTCGTAGAGCACGTCGAAGAGGGTGCCGGGGCGCTCGGGGACGTACGGGACGAGGGCGTCCGTGGCCCCGGCCGGGGTGGTGGCGACGACCAGCGGGGCGTCGAAGGCATGGCCCGCCTCGGCCCAGTCGGCGGTGTGCACCTCGACGCCGAGCCGCTCGCCCCAGCCGCGCATCTCGTTGGCACGGGTGTGCGTGCGTACGTACGCGGTGACCGGGCCGGTGCAGATCCGGGAGAGGGCGGCGAGCGCCGAGGAGGCGGTCGCGCCGGCGCCGAGGACGGCCGCGTACTCGACCTTCTCGACGCCGCGCTCGCGCAGTGCGGCGACCATCCCGGGGATGTCCGTGTTGTCGCCGGTGCGGCGGCCGTCCTCGCCGATGACGACGGTGTTGACGGCCTCGACGGCGGCCGCCGTATCGCTGATGCCGTCGAGCAGCGGGATGACCGCCCGCTTGAGCGGCATGGTCAGCGACAGTCCGGCGAAGGCGGGGTCCAGCCGCTCCAGGAAGGCGGGCAGCTCCGTCTCGTCCACCTCGAAGCGCTCGTACGACCAGGTGCCGAGGCCGAGCGCCGCATAGGCGGCCCGGTGCAGGACCGGGGAGAGCGAGTGCGCGATGGGCGATCCGAGGACCGCTGCCCGGCGCACCTCAGTCGATGCCCTGCTGTGCATTGAACTTGTCCTTCAGTTCCTGGAACTGGGCGTGTGTCTTGGCGAATTCGGTGCGGTGCTTTCCGTCGGTCGCCACGAAATACATCCAGCCGTCCTTGGTCGGACTCATGGACGCGTTCAGCGCCACGGCGCCGGGATTGCCGATGGGCCCGGGGGTGAGGCCCTTCCGCGTATACGTGTTGTACGGGTCCTTGTTGCTGTTGATCTCGGACTCGCTGATCTCGATTTCGCTCTCGCCGCGCAGGTAATTGAAGGCGGAGTCGAACTGGAGCAGCTGGTTGGTTTCCGTGTTGGTGGGCTTGAGGCGGTTGTAGACCACCTCGGCCATCTTCCGGTAGTCGTCCTTCGTCTTGCCCTCGGCCTGCACCAGGCTGGCGACCGTGACCAGCTCCCAAGGACCTTCCAGGCCAAGGGACTTGGCCTTGCCCACCACGTTGGCCTTGGTGTACTCCTCGTTGGCACGGGTGACCATGCCGGCGAGGACGTCCTCGGGCTTGGCGCCCTTCTTGACGGGATAGCTGGCCGGGAAGAGGAATCCTTCGAGCGGGTCCTTGACCTCGGGGTGACCGGTGGCCCATTCCGGCAGGCCGAGGTCCTCCGCCTGGTCCTCCGCGACCTTCTTGGTGGTGCCAGCGTCGAGTCCGAGCTTGGTGTCGATCTGTTCGTAGATCCAGGCGTTCCGCTTGCCTTCGGGAATGATCAGGGAATTGCGGCTCTGCGTGCCGAGCAGCAGCTCTACCGCACTGGCGGCGGACATTTCCTTCTTCAGGTCGTAGACGCCCGCCTGGATCTTGTCCCCGTTGGGGTTCCGCAGCTGTGCGGCGACGAAGGCGTCGACGCTCTTCACGACGCCGGCGTCCTTGAGGAGATTGCCGATGGCGGCACCGGTCGCACCCTGGGGGATCTCGACCTGGACGCTGCCGCTGCCCTGCCCCGCGAAGTCGGGGGCCGCGCCGAACTTGTCCTGCCAGAACTGGTATCCGACATATCCGGCGCCACCGACGCCGCCCGCGAGGACCACGGCGACGATGAGGCAGGCCATGCCGCTGCGGCCCTTCTTCTGCTTCTTGGGCCTGCCGCGGCCGTCGCGGCCCCCGCCGCCCCGGGCGGCCTCGGGCTCGTCGTCGTACCCGTCGCTGTCGCCGCCGTCGCCGTCGGCGCCGGTGAAGAACGGGTGGTTCTCCTCCTCCGGCTCCGCGTCCCAGTCGGTCGCCGGCTCGGGCTCGCGGCGACGGCCGCGCTGCTCACCCGGTGCGGCCCGGTGGCCGGGCGGCTGGGGCGGCGGATAGGCGTCGGGGGTGCCGTAGAGGTCGGGTGTCTGGCCGCCGTAGGGGGCGCCGGGACCGGGGTCGTACGGCATCACGGGCTGCTGGCCGGTGTCCCAGCCGCCGGTGGCGTACTGCTGGCCGGTGTCCCAGCTGCCGGTGGCGTACTGCTGCTCGCCGTACTGCTGCTGGGGCGCGTAGTGCGGGTCGGCGTACTGCTGCGGGTGGCCCTGGCCGCCGTACTGCTGCTGGTTCGGGTCCTGGTAGTCGCCGCCGTACTGCTGCTGCGGGGGCTGCTGCGGCTGGTACTGCTGGGCACCGTAGGGCGCGGCGGGGCCGGGCTGACCCTGCTGGCCTCTCCATCCCTGGTCCCCGTAGAGCGGGTCCTCGGGATGCCACGGTTCGGAGCCGGGGCTCCGGCCATACTCAGTCATCGATCCCCAAACAGCCGCGAGGGGTCCGGACGGTCCGCCTCTACGTTGCGCTGCGGCTGTTCGAACGCCGCCGCGTCGCGCGGAACGTTACCGTATCGCGATCAGATGACCACTTCGACGCTCTCGCCGGGAGGATTACCCGATACCCGTTCGGACTCAAGAGCGTTCTGAAGGATGATCACAGCGGCCGCCTGGTCGATGACAGACCTGCCCTTTCTGGACTTCACGCCCGAGGCGCGGAGCCCCTGGCCGGCCGTGACTGTGGTCATCCTCTCGTCCACGAGCCGCACCGGCACCGGTGCGACGCCGCGGGCGAGCTCCTGGGCGAAGACACGGACCTTGGCCGCCGCCGGACCCTCACCGCCGCTGAGCGAGCGCGGCAGACCGACGACGACCTCGATCGGTTCGTACTCCTCCACGAGCTGCCTCAGCCGCCGGTGGGCGGCCGGGACGTCACGTCCCGGCACGGTCTCCACCGGTGTGGCGAGGACCCCGTCGGGGTCGCACGAGGCGACCCCGATCCGGGCGTCCCCGACGTCGATCGCGAGCCGACGTCCCCTGCGCATGGCCGCCGTCACGCCCCTTCCCGACAGTTCACCCCGCCGCGGCAGCGGCTGATGTCACAGCCGCCCTCCCGGCGCAGAGGTGCGGACATCGTCGTCAGCCGCGGCCCGGCGGCCGGTCGCGCGTCGCTCACGAGACGTCGGCGACGAGGCGCTCGACGGCGTCGATGGCGTCGCCGATCGCGGCCGGGTTCTGGCCGCCGCCCTGGGCGACGTCCGGCTTGCCGCCACCGCCGCCGCCGAGGGTCTTGGCGGCCGTACGGACCAGCTCGCCGGCCTTGAGGCCGCGCTCGCGGGCGGCCTCGTTGGTGGCGATGACCGTCAGCGGGCGGCCGTTGGCGGTCGTGAACAGGGCCACGACGGCCGGGCGGTCACCGGGGATGCGACCGCGCACGTCGAGAACGAGCTTGCGCAGGTCGTCGGCGGAGGTGCCGTCGGGGACCTGGCCGGTGACCAGCGCCGTGCCGCGGATGTCCTTGGCGGACTCGGCGAGCCCGGCGGCGGCCTGGAGGACCTTCTCCGCGCGGAACTTCTCGATCTCCTTCTCGGCGTCCTTCAGCTTGCCGAGCATGGCGGCGATCTTCTCCGGCAGCTCCTCGGAGCGGCCCTTGACCAGCTCCTGGAGCTGGGCGACGACCGTGTGCTCCCTGGCGAGGAAGTTGTACGCGTCGACGCCGACGAGGGCCTCGATACGGCGCACGCCCGAGCCGATCGACGACTCGCCGAGCAGCTTCACCAGGCCCAGCTGGGCGGTGTTGTGCACGTGCGTGCCGCCGCAGAGCTCCTTGGAGAAGTCGCCGATGGTGACGACACGGACCCGCTCGCCGTACTTCTCGCCGAACTCGGCGATGGCGCCCTGCTTCTTGGCCTCGTCGATGCTCATGACCTCGGCCTGGACGTCGAGCTCGCGGGCGAGGACCTCGTTGATCTTCTGCTCGACGTCGCTGAGGACCGTGCCGGGGACGGCGGACGGCGAGCCGAAGTCGAAGCGGAAGCGGCCCGGGGAGTTCTCGGAGCCGGCCTGGGCGGCCGTCGGGCCGAGGGCGTCGCGCAGCGCCTGGTGGGTGAGGTGGGTGGCGCTGTGGGCGCGGGCGATGGCGCGGCGGCGCTTGACGTCGATGGCGGCGTGGGCGGAGGCGCCCACGGTCACCTCGCCGACCTGCACCGAGCCCTTGTGCACGGAGACGCCGGGCACGGGCTGCTGGACGTCGCGGATCTCGATGACGGCACCGGTGTCGAGCCTGATCCGGCCCTGGTCGGCGAGCTGGCCGCCGCCCTCGGCGTAGAACGGTGTGCGGTCGAGGACGACCTCGACCTCGTCGCCCTCGGAGGCGGCCGGCGACGGGACGCCGTCGACGAGCAGTCCGACGATGGTCGACTCGCCTTCGGTGTGGCCGTATCCCGTGAACTCGGTCGAGCCGGCGGTGTCGGCGACCTCGCGGTAGGCGGAGAGGTCGGCGTGGCCGGTCTTCTTGGCCTTGGCATCGGCCTTGGCCCGCTCCCGCTGCTCCTTCATCAGCCGGCGGAAGCCGTCCTGGTCTACGCTCAGGCCCTGCTCGGCGGCCATCTCCAGGGTCAGGTCGATCGGGAAGCCCCAGGTGTCGTGGAGCAGGAAGGCCTTGTCGCCGGAGAGGACGGTCGAGCCGGCGCTCCTGGCGTCGGTGACGGCGCCGTCCAGGACGTTCGTCCCGGCGTTCAGCGTCTTGAGGAAGCGGGTCTCCTCGGCGAGGGCGACGGTCTCGATGCGCTTGCGGTCGGTCTCCAGCTCCGGGTACTGCTGGCCCATGGTCTTGATGACCACGTCGACGAGGGCGCCGACGACCGGCTCGGTGGCACCGAGCATGCGCATGTTGCGGATGGCGCGGCGCATGATGCGGCGCAGCACATAGCCGCGGCCCTCGTTGCCGGGGGTGACTCCGTCGCCGATGAGCATCACGGACGTGCGCAGATGGTCGGCGACGACGCGCAGGGAGACGTCGCCGGCATCGGTGGCGCCGTAGCGGACGCCGGTGAGCTCGGTGGCCTTGTCCATGACGACGCGCAGGGTGTCGGTCTCGTACATGTTGCGAACGCCCTGGAGGATCATGGCGAGGCGTTCGAGTCCGAGACCGGTGTCGATGTTCTTGCTCGGCAGGTCGCCGAGGATCTCGAAGTCCTCCTTGCCGGTGCCCTCGCCGCGCTCGTACTGCATGAAGACCAGGTTCCAGATCTCCACGTAGCGCTCGTCGTTGACGGCGGGGCCGCCCTCGGCGCCGAACTCCGGGCCGCGGTCGTAGTTGATCTCCGAGCACGGGCCGCAGGGGCCGGGGACGCCCATGGACCAGAAGTTGTCCTTCTTGCCGAGGCGCTGGATGCGCTCGGCGGGGACGCCCACGACCTCGCGCCAGATGCGCTCGGCCTCGTCGTCGTCGAGGTAGACGGTGATCCAGAGCTTCTCCGGCTCGAGACCGTAGCCGCCGTCCGCCACCGGGGAGGTGAGCAGCTCCCAGGCGAGCTTGATGGCGCCTTCCTTGAAGTAGTCGCCGAAGGAGAAGTTGCCGCACATCTGGAAGAACGTGCCGTGGCGGGTGGTCTTGCCGACCTCTTCGATGTCGGGCGTGCGCACGCACTTCTGCACACTGGTGGCGCGCGGGTACGGCGGCTTGACCTCGCCCAGGAAGTACGGCTTGAAGGGGACCATGCCCGCGGGGACCAGGAGCAGAGTCGGGTCGTCCGCGATGAGCGACGCCGAAGGCACGACGGTGTGCCCGCGCTCCTCGAAGAAGCTCAGCCAGCGGCGGCGGATTTCAGCCGACTCCATCAGTGGTCCTCATTCCGGTCGTACGAGTGCTTCTTGTCCAGCATCCCGTAGTGCTTCTTGTCCTGCTTCTGGTTTTCGCGGCGGCCTTCGAGGGCGGCCACGCGCCGCTGCGGCGGGAGCCCATGGCGAGGGGGTGCCTCGATGCCCAGGGCCTCGCCGAGCTCGGTCTCGCGCTGGACCATTCCGGCCCTGACGTCGAGGGCGAAGTCCTTGAGGCGGTGCCCGGTCTCGATCGCCTTGTCGGCCGCCTGGGCGGCCAGGCTCTCCGGCGCCAGCTGCCTGAGCTTGCGGTTGACCTTGGTGGTGGCCCACACGCCGACGGCGGCGCCCGCGGTGAACCAGAACGTACGGCGGAACATCGCAGGCTCAGCCCTTCTGCTTGCGGCGCCTGGGTGCCGGCACGGTGCGGCCGACGACGACGGTGCGCCGGACCCGCGCGGGCGGCTCGTCGGTCTTGTCGCGGCTCATCGCCCGGCGGACGCCGTAGCCGAAGGCCGCGACCTTGACGAGCGGGCCCCCGAAGGTCGAGGCGACGGTGGTGGACAGCGCCGACGCGTTGGAGGTGACCTCCTGGACGTCGGAGGCGATCGCGTCAACCCGGTCGAGCTGGGTCTGCGCGGATCGGACGGTCGCCGAGGCGTCCGCCAGCAGGGGCACGGCCTGCTCCGTCACGTCCGCCACCAGCTTGGTGGTCGCCCTGAGCGTCTGGGCCAGCCTCACCAGCACCACGGCGAGGAAGGAGACCAGGATCGCCCAGAACACGGCCACCAGGATCCCGGCAACCTCTCCACCGGTCACGCTGCACCGCTCTCTGCCGTCGATGGGCCTTCGAAAAGTCGTCCTCCGACCCTATCGCGCCAGAGGTCGCACCCTGTACCGGATCGGTGGCCGCGCCCCGGAGGCGAAGCCCTGGAACGGCACAGGGGCGTTGCGCAAGCCGATTGTACGGACTGCTCACGGCTCGGTACGCTCCGTGTCCCATGCGACGGAGCAATCTTCCGGCCGAACTGGGTGCGTTCGTGGGGCGCGAGGACGAACTGGCCGAGCTGGAGCGCCTCCTGGCGGGCTCCCGGCTGGTGACGCTGGCCGGGGCGGGCGGCGTCGGCAAGTCCCGGCTGGCCCTCCGCATCGCGACCGGGCTGGAGAAACGCTACTGCGACGGGGTGCGGCTCGCGGAGCTCTCCACGGTGCGCGACCCCTCCCTGCTGGAACACACGCTCGCCGAGGCGCTCGGACTGACCGATCACACCAGCAGAGCTCCGCGCGAGATGCTCGCCGGCCATCTCGCCGAGCGCCAACTCCTGCTCGTCCTCGACGGGTTCGAGCAGATCGTCGACGCCTGCGCCACGCTCGTACGGGAACTGCTGCGCGAGGCCCCTGGTCTGCGGGTGTTCGCCGTGGGCCGCCGCCCGCTGCGGGTCGCGGGCGAGGCCCTGCTGCCCCTCGCACCGCTGCCGGAGGACGACGCCGTGCGGCTCTTCGCGGACCGGGCCACCGCCGCGGCGCCCGGTTTCCGCCTCGCTGACGGCAACCGGGAGGCCGTACGGGAGCTGTGCCGCCGCCTCGACGGCATTCCGCTGGCGCTGGAGCTGGCGGCGGGGCGGCTGCCGGTCCTCTCCGTCGACGAGGTACTGCATCGGCTCGACGACCGGTTCCGGCTGCTGACCGGCGGCGCGCGGGGCGAGCTTCCGCGCCACGGGACGCTGCGGACGGCGATCGGCTGGAGCCATGAACTGTGCACCGCGCCGGAGCGGCTGCTCTGGGCGCGGCTCTCGGTCTTCGCCGGACCGTTCGACCTGGAGGCGGCCGAGTATGTCTGCGGCGGCGCCGGGCTGCCCGCCGAGACGGTCCTCGATGTGCTCGGCGAACTGCTCGCCCAGTCCGTCGTGTACCGGGAGGACACACCTGCCGGGGTGCGCTACCGGATGCTGGACACAGTGCGCGCGTACGGCGCCGAGTGGCTCGGCGCGATGGGCGACACGGAGCGGATGCGGCGCAGGCACCGCGACTGGTACACGGGACTCGCGACATGGTGCGAGCTCGACTGGTTCAGTCCGCGCCAGGCCGAGGTCGCCGCCTGCGCGGACACCGACCTGCCGAACCTCCGGGCCGCGCTGGAACTGTGCGTGGAGAGCGAGGGCGAGATCCACCTCGCCCAGTACCTCGCGGGCACGCTGTGGTTCTTCTGGGTCGGCTGCGGCCGGCTCGCCGAGGGGAGGCACTGGCTGGAGCGCGCGATGGCCGCGGATTCCGCAGCCGCCGGGAGCCGTGAGGTGACCGGGAGCCGTGAGGTGGCCGGGGTCCACGAGCCCGCGGCCGGCGCCCCCGAGCACCACGGCGACGTCAGGCTCAAGGCCCTGTGGGTGCTCGGCTACGTCGCGATCCTCCAGGGCGACGACACGGCGGCGGTCGGCGCGCTGCACGAGTGCGCCGAGACAGCAGTCCGTACGGGAAACCGGCTGGCGGCGGCCTACTCCACCCATCGGATGGGCTGTCTGGCGCTCCTCGGCGACGACATGGAGCGCGCCGAGGAACTGCTGCGCGCCGCGCTCGCCCAGTACCGGGAGCTCGGGGAACTCAACAGCAATGTGCTGATGGGCCAGGTCGAGCTGGGCATGTCACTGGTGTTCCAGGGGGAGCTGACGGCGGCCGTCGCGCTCTGCCAGGAGGTACGCGAGATCTGCGTGGAGCGCGGCGAGCGCTGGACCCGTGCGTATGCGCTGTATGTGCTCGCGTACGCCTGCTGGACCCGCGGGGACCACCGGGAGGCGAGGGAGCTGCTGGCCGAGTGCATCAGGATCGACCACGCCTTCCGGGATCTGGTCGGTCTGGTCCTGGCGATCGAGCTGCTGGCGCTGGTGACGGCGAGCCAGGGGGATCCGGCTGAGGCGGCGGTGCTTCAGGGCGCGGCGGCGCCGGTGTGGGACACGGTCGGGCTGCCGCTGTTCGGCTCGGGCTATTTCAGCGCTCCACGTGCCCTGTGCGAGCAGGAGGCGGGCGAGGTCCTGGGCACGGCGGAATATGACGCGCGTCTGCGGGAGGGCCGGGAGCTGTCGCTGGACGCGGCCGTGGAGCGGGCCCTCGGCTGGCACGAGGAGCACGCGTCCGGGGTGCCCGCGCCGCGCGCCACGCGCCGGCAGCCGGCTCGGGAAACGCGAGAGCCCGCCGGCTCCCCCACCGGAAAAGGTGGGGAAGCGGCGGGCTGAAGCACACCCGGGGACTCGCTCCGGGAACGCTCGGAGAGCGGCTACGCCAGGATCAACGGGCGTAGTACTCGACGACGAGCTGCTCGTCGCAGATCACCGGGATCTCCTTGCGGTTCGGCTCCCGGTCCATGCGGAAGGCGAGCGCCTTGAGGTTGACCTGCAGGTAGCGCGGGGTCTCGCCGTCGGGCGCGTAGCCACCCTCACGGGCGACCTGGAAGGGGTACTTCTCGCGGGAGCGCTCGCGCACCGTGACGACGTCGTCCGGACGGACGCGGAAGGACGGCTTGTCGACCTTGCCGCCGTTCACCTCGATGTGACCGTGCACGACCATCTGGCGAGCCTGGTAGATCGTGCGGGCGATACCGGAGCGGAGCACCAGGGCGTCGAGACGGCGCTCGAGCTCGATGATCAGCGCCTCACCGGTCTTGCCCTGGACCTTGCTGGCGCGCTCGTAGGCGCGGACCAGCTGGCGCTCGGACACGTCGTACTGCGCGCGAAGGCGCTGCTTCTCGAGCAGACGGACCTTGTAGTCCGAGGTCTGCTTGCGGCCACGGCCGTGCTCACCCGGCGGGTAGGGGCGAGCCTCGAAGTACTTGACGGCCTTCGGCGTCAGGGCGATACCGAGAGCACGCGACTTCTTGACCTTGGGTCGCGACTGGTTCACGGGGAACCTACCTCCATGTAAGTTAGGTGAGCCTTACCTTATTCGAGGAGGACGTAATGTCTCGACCACATGGGATCCCCCTGCCCAGTGCGCATCGCAGTTCGGACGACTTGAAAAAAGCGAAGTCCGCTTACGACGACGATGAGCAAGGTCAGCCGCGTCCCAGGGAAGGCGCTCGACAGCCCACCATGGCCGAGCGCGTACGAACCCTCGTTGAGTACAACGCCTCAGTATCCCTCACGCTGCCGGGTGCTCGCGACCACGGTCCCGGCTTCTGGGAGCCCGCCGCCCGCACCGTCACCCCCGAGGGTGACGTCGTGCTGCTTGTCCCGTGGGATTCTCCCACCGCCAGGGCCGCCGCCTACGCCCAGGACGACGACCTGACCTGCGTGATGGAGATCACGGACGTCGCCCCGGTCGCCATGCGCCAGCGGATCCGCGGCCGGGCCTGGCTGGCCGGCTGGCTCACGGCCGTGCGCAACGAGGACCGCGACCGCTGCGTCGAACTGCTCGCGGAGCGGCACCCCGTGCAGGCGGTGCTGGAGAGCGACGGCGACCGGCCCGCGTGGATGCCGGTACGGCTGGAGGTCGGCGAGATCTCCGTCGACGATCTGTGGGGCACCGGCTGCGTGGAGCCCGAGGAACTGGCCCGTACGGAGCCGGATCCGATCGCGCGGCACGAGGCCGAGCTGCTCCAGCACCTGCACTCCGCACACAGCGACCAGGTGCGCGGACTGTGCACGCTGCTCGGCGACCGGGCCGCCGGGGCCGAGGTCCACGCGGCGGTGCGCGACGTGGTGCCGGTGGCGCTGGACCGATTCGGATTGCGGGTGCGCCTCACCGAGGCCGACCGGCGGACGTTCGACGCGCGCTTCGACTTCCCCGAGCCGGTGCGGGACACGGGAGAGCTGCGGCACGCGATGCACACGCTCTTCGCGGCGGCGATGGGCTGAGGGCCGCGAGGCGGCCCCGGCCCCTCGGCTGCTTCAGCCCTCGTCGCCGCGCAGGCGGCCGCGGACCTTCTCGACCACGTCCGCGTAGCGCGCCTCCGCCCCGTAGCGCGTCGGCTCGTAGTAGCGCTTGCCGTGGATCGCGTCCGGCGCGTACTGCTGAGGGGCGATCGCGCCCGGCACGTCGTGCGGATAGACATAGCCCTGGGCGTGGCCCAGCTTCGCCGCGCCCTTGTAGTGGCCGTCGCGCAGATGGGGCGGCACGGGACCCGCCAGGCCACCCCGGACGTCCGCGAGGGCGGCTCCTATCGCGGTCGTCGCCGCGTTCGACTTCGGGGCGAGGGCGAGCGCGATCGTGGCGTGGCTGAGGGTCAGCGCGGCCTCGGGGAAGCCGATCATGGCCACGGCCTGCGCGGCGGCGACGGCCGTCGGCAGGGCCGTCGGGTCGGCGAGGCCGATGTCCTCGCTGGCCGAGATCATCAGACGCCGGGCGATGAACCTCGGGTCCTCCCCCGCCTCGATCATCCGCGCCAGATAGTGCAGCGCCGCGTCCACGTCGGAGCCGCGGATGGACTTGATGAGCGCGCTCGCCACGTCGTAGTGCTGGTCGCCGTCGCGGTCGTACTTCACCGCCGCGCGGTCGACCGTCTCCTCGACGGTCGAGAGGGAGATCTCCTGCTCCGACTTGGCCAGCGCGGCCCCCGCGGCCGCTTCGAGCGCGGTCAGCGCGCGCCGGGCGTCGCCTCCGGCGATCCGCAGCAGATGGGCCTCGGCGTCGTCCGGCAGGGTCACCGCACCGCCGAGGCCGCGCTCCTCGGTGAGCCCCCGCCGCAGCAGACCGCGCACGTCGTCGTCGGTGAGCGGCTCCAGGGTGAGCAGGAGCGAGCGGGAGAGCAGCGGGGAGATCACCGAGAAGTACGGATTCTCGGTGGTCGCGGCGATGAGCGTCACCCACCGGTTCTCGACCGCCGGGAGCAGGGAGTCCTGCTGGGCCTTGCTGAAGCGGTGGATCTCGTCCAGGAAGAGGACGGTCTCCTTACCGAAGCCGCCGACCGCGCGACGGGCCCCGTCGATGACGGCCCGGACCTCCTTGACGCCCGCGGTGATCGCGGACAGCTCGACGAAGCGCTTGTTCGTCGCCTTCGACACGACATGGGCGAGGGTCGTCTTGCCCGTGCCCGGCGGGCCCCAGAGGATCACGGACGAGGCCCCCGCGGGCCCGCCGCTGCCCTCGCCCACCAGGCGGCGCAGCGGCGAACCGGGCTTGAGCAGATGCCGCTGCCCGACGACCTCGTCGAGGGTGCGCGGGCGCATCCGGACGGCCAGGGGACTCGCCGAGGGGTCCTTCTCCTGGCGTTCTTCGGCGGCTGCGGTAAAGAGATCGGGCTCCACGCCATGAAGCCTAGGTCAGGCCACTGACAACGCGGACGGCACCGTCCGCATGGCCGCCAGCGTTCGCACAGCCGGCACGGTCCGCACAGCCGGCACGGTCCGCACGGCCGGCACTGTCCGCGGCACGGCCCGCTTCTGTCAGCCGATCCAGAAGTCCCACCAGCGGGTCAGGATGAGCATCCCGATGATCCCGGTGTGCAGGACGGGCAGGACCCAGGTGAACTCGGCGAGGAAGCTCTTCGCCCAGTCCGGCGCCGGCAGCAGGCCCTTGCGGATGTTGTGCGAGGTCACGTACCAGAACATGAAGATCGTGGCGACCCAGGCCAGGCAGCACCACAGGCACAGCGCGTTGATGTTGTACAGCGACTGGTACTGGAGCCAGGTGCAGAACCCGACGCCGAAGAGCGTGCCGGCGTTGAACGTCAGCCAGTACCAGCGGCGGAACCGGGCCCCGGCCAGCAGGCTCATGCCGACGCAGATGACGACGGCGTACGCGGCGAGGCCGAGCATCGGGTTGGGGAACCCGAAGGCGGCGGCCTGGTCGCTCTCCATGACGTTGCCGCAGGAGACGACCGGGTTGAGGCTGCAGCCGGGCGTGAAGGTCGTACCCGCGACCTTGGCCTCGAGGATCTTGAACTTGTCGATCGTGATGACCCAGGAGGCCAGCAGTCCGGCAGCGCCGGTGACCACGAGCAGCCAGGCGAAGGCCCGGCCCGCTCCCACCGTGCCGCGGGCGCTCTCCGCGTCCTGGCCGGAGGACACACCGTCAACCGCTGCTGTCGTCATATCGCCGTTCCGTGATTCGTTCGGTCGCTGCTGGGGGCACGGTCATTCTGCCGCAAGGCGGCACGTGTCCGCCGTTCGATGGACATAAGGAGGGCCCGGCCGTCCGCCGGCCGGGCCCCTGCACACCACCGTGGCACCGCCACCGGACGCCGTGCCGTACGTCAGGCGAGCCGCGCCCTGAGCTCCTCGACCACCGCGTCCAGGGCGACCGGCGCCTGCTCCCCGGACTGCATGTCCTTGAGCTGCACCACGCCCTCGGCGAGATCGCGCTCGCCGGCGACGAGCGTGAACCGCGCGCCGCTGCGGTTCGCGCTCTTCATCGCGCCCTTGAGGCCCTTGCCCCCGTACGCGAAGTCGGCCGCGACCCCGGCCCTGCGCAGCCGGGTGACCACGCCGAACAGCACCCGGCGCGCCTCCTCGCCCAGCGGGACCGCGAACACACTGGTGCCGGCGGGCAGTTCGAGCGTGATGCCCTCGGCCTCCAGCGCCAGGACCGTACGGTCCACGCCCAGCGCCCAGCCGACCGACGGCAGCGCGGGCCCGCCGATCATCTCGGAGAGGCCGTCGTAGCGGCCGCCGCCGCCGACCGCCGACTGCGAGCCGAGACCGTCGTGGACGAACTCGAAGGTCGTGCGCGTGTAGTAGTCGAGCCCGCGCACCAGCTTCTCGTCGTCCTCGTAGGCGACCCCGGCCGCCGTCAGCAGCTCGCGGACCTCCTCGTGGTACGCCTTGCAGGCGTCGCACAGGTAGTCGCGCAGCAGCGGCACGCCCACGAGCTGCTTCTGGACGCTGTCGCGCTTGTCGTCGAGGACCCGCAGCGGGTTGATGTCGACGCGGCGCAGGGTGTCCTCGTCGAGGTCGAGCCCGCGCAGGAAGCCCTGGAGCGCGTCACGGTAGACGGGACGGCACTCCTTGTCGCCGAGGGAGTTCAGCAGGATGCGGAAGTCGCTGAGGCCCAGCGAGCGGTACGCCTGGTCGGCGAGGATGATCAGCTCGGCGTCGAGCGCCGGGTCCTCGGCGCCGATCGCCTCGGCGCCGACCTGCGAGAAGTGCCGGTAACGGCCCTTCTGCGGGCGCTCGTAGCGGTAGTAGGAGCCCGAGTACCAGAGCTTGACCGGGAGGTTGCCCGCCTTGTGCAGGTTGGCCTCCAGGGCCGCGCGCAGCACGGAGGCGGTGCCCTCGGGGCGCAGGGCGAGCCTGTCGCCGCCCTTGGTCTCGAAGGCGTACATCTCCTTGGTGACGATGTCGGTGGACTCGCCGACACCGCGCGCGAACAGCTCGACGTTCTCGAAGCCGGGGGTCTCGATGTAGCCGTAGCCGGAGTTCCGCAGCGGCGCGGCGATCGCCTCGCGCACCGCCAGGTACGTCGCGGAGTCCGGCGGGATCAGGTCGTACGTGCCCTTGGGGGCCTGGAAGGTACTCACGGAAGGTCTCGTCACATTCCTCGTCGGGGAGCGGTCGTGCCGTCTCCCTGGCCGGCGGCCACCTCGCGCAGATACGGGTTGGCGGCGCGCTCGCGGCCGATGGTCGTCTGGGGGCCGTGGCCGGACAGCACCACGGTCGAGTCCTCGAGCGGCAGGCACACGCGGGCCAGCGAGTCGAGCATCTCGGCCATGTCACCGCCGGGCAGGTCGGTGCGTCCGATGGAGCCGGCGAAGAGCAGATCGCCCGAGAAGAAGACCGGCGGAATGTCTGCGGCCTCGGGCAGGCTGAAGGTCACCGACCCCTTGGTATGGCCGGGCGCGTGCGACACGGTCAGCTCCAGACCGGCCAGCTTCAGCGCGGCGCCGTCGGTCAGCTCGTGGACGTCGTCCGGCTCCCCCACGGTCAGCTCGCCCATGAGCGGCATCCCGATGGAGCGGCCGAGGGCCTTCTCCGGGTCGCTCATCATGTACCGGTCGGCGGGGTGGATCCACGCCGGTACGTCATGGGCCCCGCACACCGGGACGACGGAGGCGACATGGTCGATGTGGCCATGGGTGAGCATCACGGCGACGGGCTTGAGCCGATGCTTCCTGAGCGTCTCCTCGACTCCCTGGGCGGCCTGGTGGCCCGGGTCGATGATCACGCACTCCTCGCCTGCGGCCGGGGCGACCAGGTAGCAGTTGGTCCCCCAGGCCCCTGCGGGGAACCCGGCAATAAGCACGATCGTCCTCGGTATGTCGTCCGACGGGGTTGTCGCTGTGATGTTGCTGTACCGAATTGCAACAGGTCAGAGCCTACCGGCGCTGCTCATTTCACAGCCAACCCGTATACGGTACGGGCAAACCGGCCGGACGGATCACACCGGCGACGCACACCAGACACGTACAGCGAGGAGAAGACCCGGTGGTCAGCAGCGATCAGCGGCGGCGCCAGCTCGCCAGGGAAAAGTTCGAGCGGCAGCAGCGGCGCAGGGAGGACGCCCGCACGAAGGCCAAGCGCCGCAACATGGTCATCGCGGCGTCGCTCGCCGTGGTGCTTGCGGCGGGCGCGGCGGCGTACGCCTCGGTCGGACTGTCGGACGGCGACTCCGCCGACTCCGCGGCCGACTCCCCCTCGGCACCCCCGAGCCAGAGCGAGAGCAGCACGCCGGAGCCGGCGATGGCCGTCGACAAGAAGGCCAAGTACTCGATGCAGCTCAAGACCAACCAGGGCGACATCGCGGTGGCGATGGACGCCGCGAAGACCCCGCGCACGGTCAACTCGTTCAAGCACCTCGCGGACAAGGGCTTCTTCGACAGCACGAAGTGTCACCGGCTCACCACGGACGGCATTTTCGTCCTGCAGTGCGGCGACCCCAAGGGCGACGGCACCGGCGGTCCCGGGTACACGATCCCGGACGAGAACCTGACCGGGCTCGGCAAGGCCGGTGCGGACGGCATGGTGACGTACAAGGCGGGCACGGTGGCGATGGCCAACACCGGCCAGCCGAACAGCGGCGGGAGCCAGTTCTTCCTCGTCTACAAGGACAGCAAACTGCCGCCCGGGTACACGCCGTTCGGCACGCTGGACGCGAAGGGCCTGAAGGTCGTCAAGGACGTGGCGGCGGCCGGCGTCGACGGCGGTGCCACCGACGGGGCTCCCAAGAAGGCCGTCACCATCGACAAGGCGACGGTCAGCAAGGGATGACCCGGCGAATTCGGCGGCGCCGAGTGCGGACAGCCGGGCGGCCGGTCGCCTAGATTGGCGTTGTGCAGCGTGGTCTGGATTCGCGCTGAAGAGGACGGGCGAGGCCCGTCCGGGAAACTGTGGACGATGCCCGGGGGGCACACCCCTCGCAGGCATCATGTGGAGGAGGCGCTGTGAGCAGCGACCCGTGGGGCCGCGTCGACGAGACGGGCACCGTGTACGTGCGGACTTCCGAGGGCGAGCAGGTCGTCGGATCGTGGCAGGCCGGTACTCCCGAGGAGGCACTGGCTTACTTCGAGCGCAAGTACGAGGGCTTGGTTGTCGAGATCGGCCTCCTCGAGAAGCGGGTGAAGACCACCGATCTGTCGGCCAAGGACGCGACGGCCGCCATCGAGCACATCCGTCACCAGCTCGACGAGCACCACGCCGTGGGTGATCTCGACGCGCTGCGCAAGCGCCTGGACGCGCTCGTGGCGACGGTCGACGCTCGCCGCGAGGAGCGCAAGGCGCAGAAGGCCAAGCAGACCGACGAGGCCAGGCACGCCAAGGAGGCGCTGGTCACGGAGGCGGAAGAGCTGGCGCAGAGCGAGCAGTGGCGGTCGGCCGGTGAGCGGCTGCGCGCGCTCGTGGACACCTGGAAGGGCCTGCCCCGGCTCGACCGGAAGTCCGACGACGAGCTGTGGCACCGCTTCTCGCACGCCCGCTCGGCGTTCTCCAAGCGCCGCAAGGCCCACTTCGCCTCGCTCGACGCGCAGCGTGAGGTGGCGCGGCAGACGAAGGAGCGGCTGGTCGCGGAGGCGGAGTCGCTGTCCGGTTCGACGGACTGGGGGGCCACGGCCGCCCGTTACCGCGAGCTGATGGCGGAGTGGAAGGCCGCGGGTCGCGCCCAGCGCGAGCACGAGGACGACCTGTGGAACCGCTTCCGCGGCGCCCAGGACATCTTCTTCGCCGCCCGCAGCGGTGTCTTCGCCGAGCGTGACGCGGAGCAGACGGAGAACCTGAAGCTGAAGGAAGAGCTCGCGACCGAGGCCGAGAAGCTGGTGCCCGTGACGGATCTGAAGGCGGCACGTGGTGCCTTCCGCTCCATCAACGAGCGCTGGGAGGCCATCGGCCACGTCCCGCGTGACGCCCGCCCGAAGGTCGAGGGCCGGATGCATGCGGTGGAGCGGGCGATCCAGGAGGCCGAGGAGGCCGAGTGGCGCCGCACCAACCCGGAGGCGCGGGCACGCGCCGCGGGTCTGACGGGTCAGCTGCAGGCCGCGGTCGACAAGCTGCGCGGGCAGATCGACGCGGCGCGGGCGGCGGGCAACAACGCGAAGGCGGACAAGCTCTCCAAGGAGCTGGAGGGCCGCCAGGCTCTGCTGGACCAGGCCCTGAAGGGTCTGGAGGAGTTCGGCGGCTGACGGCGGCCGCGTACGCCGAAGGCCCGGCACGGGGTTCCCGTGCCGGGCCTCGGTGTGTCCGGGGGTTCGGACTCGGTGCCTCCGGGCACCGGGGGTCCGGACTCGGTGCATCCCGGGGCCCGGACTCGGTGCGTCCGGGACTCGGTGCATCCAGAGCTGCGGACCTCGGTGCGTCCAGAGCTACGGACCTCGGTGCGCCCGGGGGCGCCGGAACCGCTCGCGGAGCCTCTGTCGCTGTCGCTACGGCCGGCGCGCCGACGTCACGCGGTACACGTCGTAGACGCCCTCCACGCCCCTGACCGCCTTCAGGACGTGGCCCAGGTGTTTGGGGTCGCCCATCTCGAAGGTGAAGCGGGAGGTCGCGACGCGGTCGCGGGAGGTCTGGACGGCCGCCGAGAGGATGTTGACATGCTGGTCGGACAGGACTCGCGTGACGTCCGACAGCAGCCGGGACCGGTCGAGCGCCTCGACCTGGATGGCGACCAGGAAGACCGACGACTGGGTCGGCGCCCACTCGACGTCGAGGATCCGCTCGGGCTGCTGCGAGAGCGAGTCGACGTTGACGCAGTCCGCGCGGTGCACCGACACACCGGAGCCCCGGGTGACGAAGCCGATGATCGGGTCGCCGGGCACGGGCGTACAGCAGCGGGCGAGTTTCACCCAGACGTCCTCGACGCCCTTGACGACGACACCGGGATCGGCGGCGGCACGCCGCTTGCGGCCCCGCCCGTGCGACGGCGGGACGGACTCGGCGATGTCCTCGGTCGCGGCCTCCTCGCCACCGAGGGCCTGGACGAGCTTCTGCACGACGCCCTGGGCGGCGACATGGCCCTCGCCGATCGCCGCGTACAGCGAGGAGATGTCGGGGTAGCGCATCTCGTGCGCGAGCGTCACCAGCGAGTCGCCGGTGAGGATCCGCTGGATCGGCAGGTTCTGCTTGCGCATGGCCCGCGCGATCGCGTCCTTGCCCTGCTCGATCGCCTCGTCCCGGCGCTCCTTGGAGAACCAGGCGCGGATCTTGTTCCTCGCCCGGGGGGACTTGACGAAGCCGAGCCAGTCGCGGGAAGGGCCGGCGCCGGTCGCCTTGGAGGTGAAGACCTCCACCAGGTCGCCGTTGTCCAGGGTGGATTCGAGCGGTACGAGCCGTCCGTTGACACGGGCGCCTATCGTCCGGTGGCCGACCTCGGTGTGGACGGCGTACGCGAAGTCGACGGGGGTCGCGCCCGCGGGGAGCGCGATGACGTCGCCCTTCGGCGTGAAGACGAAGACCTCGTTGCGCGACAGGTCGAAGCGCAGGGATTCCAGGAACTCGCCCGGGTCCTCGGTCTCCTTCTGCCAGTCGAGCAGCTGCCGCAGCCACGCCATGTCGTTGATGGCGTCCTTGTCCTTGCCGGTCGCCTTGGGGAGGTCCGTACGAACCTTGGAGGCGCCGGCGACGGCTTCCTGCTTGTACTTCCAGTGCGCGGCGATGCCGTACTCGGCGCGGCGGTGCATGTCGAACGTGCGGATCTGGAGCTCGACGGGCTTGCCGTTGGGGCCGATGACCGTCGTGTGCAGCGACTGGTACATGTTGAACTTCGGCATCGCGATGTAGTCCTTGAACCGCCCCGGGACCGGGTTCCACCGGGCGTGGACGGTGCCGAGCGCCGCATAGCAGTCGCGGACGGTGTCGACGAGGACACGGATGCCGACCAGGTCGTAGATCTCCGCGAAGTCACGGCCGCGGACGATCATCTTCTGGTAGACGCTGTAGTAGTGCTTCGGCCGGCCGGTGACGGTGGCCTTGATGCGGGCGGCGCGCAGGTCGGACTGGACCTCGTCGGTCACTATGGCGAGGTACTCGTCGCGCTTGGGGGCGCGCTCGGCGACGAGCCGCACGATCTCGTCGTACATCTTGGGGTAGAGGATCGCGAAGGCGAGGTCCTCCAGCTCCCACTTGATGGTGTTCATACCCAGCCGGTGGGCCAGCGGGGCGTAGATCTCCAGGGTCTCGCGGGCCTTCTTCTCCTGCTTCTCCCGCTTGAGGTAGCGCATCGTGCGCATGTTGTGCAGGCGGTCGGCGAGCTTGATGACCAGGACGCGCGGGTCCTTGGCCATGGCGACGACCATCTTGCGCACGGTCTCGGCCTGCGCGGCCTCGCCGAACTTGACCTTGTCCAGCTTGGTGACGCCGTCGACGAGGAGGGCGACCTGGTCGCCGAAGTCGCGGCGCAGTGTGTCCAGGCCGTACTCGGTGTCCTCGACGGTGTCGTGCAGCAGCCCGGCCATCAGCGTCGCCGGGTCCATGCCGAGCTCGGCGAGGATGGTGGTGACGGCGAGCGGATGCGTGATGTACGGGTCGCCGCTCTTGCGCTTCTGGCCGCGGTGCCAGCGCTCGGCGACCTGGTAGGCCCGCTCGATCTGGCGCAGCGTCGCGTTCTCGATCTTGGGGTCGTTGCCGCGGACGATCCGCAGGAGGGGCTCCAGGACGGGGTTGTACGGGCTGGAGCGCTGCACGCCGAGCCGGGCGAGACGGGCACGGACCCGGTTGGACGAGCCGCCGGAGCGTGCCGGGGCCGCAGGCGCGGGCTTCGGTCCGGAGACGGGTGCGGGGGCGGGGGCCGGTGCGGGGGCCGGACCGGGCGCGCGCTCGGGCGCCGCCGCGGGCCGCTGATCCGCGGACTGCTTCTCGGGCGCGACGGAGTTCGCCACAGCCTTCTGGGCCTGCTGCTCGGGCTGCGCGGTCGCGGGCTGGGCCTCGTCTGGCAAGAGCGCTCCTCGTGCGGATCCGGGTCCCCCGGTCAGGCCCGTACAGGCCATGGTATCGATCCCGGGCGTTCACCTCGCCCCGGGACGGGGACTGTGGACAACGCGAAACGGGCACCCGGTGTTCCGGATGCCCGTTCCTTCGTGCCCGCGGGCGCGGCTCAGACCGTGATCAGGGAGTCCAGCGGAGCACCCCGCAGGGCCGGCTCCAGGCGGGCGCGCCCGCCGAGGAAGGCCAGCTCCATGAGGATCGCGACCCCCGCGACCTCGGCGCCCGCCCGGCGGATCAGCTCCAGCGAAGCCTCCGCGGTTCCGCCGGTGGCGAGGACGTCGTCGATGACCATGACGCGGTCGTCCGCGCCCAGGTCCTCGGCATGCACCTCGATCTCGGCGGTCCCGTACTCCAGCTCGTACGCCTGGGACAGGGTCGCTCCGGGGAGCTTGCCCGCCTTGCGCACGGGAATGAAGCCGACCCCGGCTTTGACCGCGACGGGCGCGGCCAGGATGAAGCCGCGCGCCTCCAGGCCGACGACCTTCGTCGCGCCCTGGCGCACGCACAGCTCCGCGAGGGTCTCGGTCAGCACCGTGAACGCGGCCGGGTCCGCGAGCAGCGGGGTGATGTCCTTGAACATCACGCCGGGCTTCGGATAGTCCGGCACGTCACGGATGCGGCTGAGCAGCAGTTCCCGCGCGGCGCCGGTCATCGGCGCTTCCCCGGGGCCCGGCCGCTCCGGCGCTGGCCGACGACGGCGCCCGCGGGGGCGGCGTCACGCGGTGCGTCGTCGCCCGCTCCTGCGGCCGACTCCTCGTCGGGGTCCCCGCCCCTGGCGGCCGCGGCGGCACGCTTGGCGAGGACCCGCTTCTTCAGGGCCTTCATCTGCGGCTCGCGCTCCTTCAGGTCGGCGACCAGCGGAGTGGCGATGAAGATCGACGAGTACGCACCGGCGGCGAGACCGACGAACAGCGACAGCGAGATGTCGTTGAGCATGCCCGCGCCGAGGAAGCCGCCGCCGATGAAGAGCAGGCCGGCGACCGGCAGCAGCGCCACGACCGTGGTGTTGATCGAACGGACGAGGGTGCTGTTGATCGAGCGGTTGGCGATCTCGCTGTAGGTCCAGCGGGTCTGCTTGGTGATGTCCTTCGTGCCTTCCTTGAGGCTGTCGAAGACGACCACCGTGTCGTACAGCGAGTAACCGAGGATGGTCAGCAGACCGATCACCGTGCCCGGGGTGACCTCGAAGCCGACGAGGGCGTAGATACCGACCGTGATCGTGATGTCGTGGATGAGGGCCACGAGCGCGGCGATCGCCATTCTCCATTCGAAGGCGATGGCCAGATAGATCACGACAAGGAGCATGAAGACGCCGAGACCGGTCCACGCCTTGTTGGCGATCTGCTCACCCCAGCTGGGGCCGACCAGCTCCGCGTTGATCTGGTCCCGGGGGATGTCCAGGTCCTCGGCGAGCTGCGCTCCCACCTTGTTGGCCGCGGCGGTGTCGAGCTCGCTGACCTGGATGCGCAGCGTGTCGTTGCCCAGCTTCTGGACGATGGCCTGGTGGCCGGAGGCCTCCTGCGCGTACTCCTGGGCCTGGGTGACGGACACGGTCGTCTTCGGGGTGGTGAAGACGGCGCCGCCCTTGAACTCGATGCCCATGTTGAGACCCCGCACCGCCAGGCCGACGATGGCCGTGATGGTGATCAGGATCGAGATGCCGTACCAGATCTTCCGCTTGCCGATGAAGTCGTAGCCGACCTCGCCGCGGTAGAGCCTGGCGCCGAGAGTGCCGAGACGCGACATCTCACGCCTCCTTCGGGTCGATGGGGGCGGAGACACGGCGCGAGCGGCGCAGCGGCGGCTTGGCGCCCAGGCGCTGCGGGTCGAGGCCTGACCAGGGATGACCGCTCGCGAAGAACTTGGTGCGGGCGAGAATCGTCATCAGCGGCTTGGTGAAGAGGAACACCACGACGACATCGAGCAGGGTCGTGAGGCCGAGCGTGAACGCGAAGCCCTGGACCTTGCCGACGGTGACGATGAAGAGCACCGCGGCGGCGAGGAACGACACGAAGTCGGAGACCAGGATCGTGCGCCGGGCGCGCGGCCAGGCACGCTCGACGGCCGGGCGCAGTGTGCGGCCCTCGCGGATCTCGTCCCGGATGCGCTCGAAGTAGACGATGAACGAGTCGGCGGTGATACCGATGGCGACGATGGCACCGCAGACGGCCGGCAGGTTCAGCGCGAAGCCGATGGCAGGGCCGAGCAGGGACATCAGCGTGTAGGTGAGGATCGCCGAGACCAGGAGGCTGAGCAGGGCCACGATCGACAGACCGCGGTAGTAGGCCAGCAGGTAGATCACGACGAGCGCGAGGCCGATGGCGCCCGCGATGAGGCCCGCCTTGAGCTGCTCGCCACCGAGCGCCGCGGTGACGGTGGTGACGCTCTGCTGCTCGAACGTCAGCGGGAGCGCACCGTAGGACAGGATGTTGCCGAGGTCCTGGGCGGACTGCTGGTCGAAGTCACCGGAGATCTCGGCGCTCCCGCTGAGGGTCTGGTTGACCTGCGGGGCGGAGACGACCTCGCCGTCGAGCACGATCGCGAACTGGTTCTGCGGCGAAGGCTGCTGCGACAGCTTGCCGGTGATCTGCGAGAACTTCTTCGAGCCGGCGCTGGTGAACTCCATCTGGACGATCCACATGCCGCGCTGCGGGTCGAGCACGCCCTTGGCGTCGTCGACGTCCTTGCCGTCGACCTCGGCAGGGCCGAGGAGGTACTTCGCGTCGCCCTCGGTGGAACAGGCGACGGTCGTGTCGGCGGGCTTGGCGCCCTTGCCTGCGTTGGCGCGGGCGGTCGGGTCGAGGCAGTTCAGCGTGGCGAACTGCTGCTCGGCCGCGGCCGCGGCAGGGTCGGGCGCGGGGGCCGACGGGCTCGGGGACGCCGCGGGGTTGCCCGCGGCGGAGCCGGTCGGGGTGGGCGACGGCGCCTTGAGCGCGTCGCTGACGGCGCGGCCCTGTGTGGTGGGGCTGGCGGTGGGCGTGCCGGACGGGGCGGTCGCCTTCTCATCGGCCTTGTCGGTCGGGGAGGCGCTCGGCGAGCCGCTCGGGCTGGTGCTGCCGGAGGGCTCCGGCGTCGCCGGGCCGCCGGCCGCGACGTTCAGCACCGGGCGGAAGTACAGCTGGGCGGTGGTGCCCACCTGCTTCTGGGCCTGCTCCGAGTCCGTCCCCTTGGGGATGTTGACGATGATGTTCTCGCGGCCCTGGGTCTGGACCTCGGCCTCGGAGACACCCAGGCCGTTGACACGGCGCTCGATGATGCCGACCGCCGTGTTCATGTTGGTCTCGTTGACCGCGCTCTCCTGGCCCGGCTCGGCCTTGGCCTGGAGCGTGATCGTCGTACCGCCGGCGAGGTCGATGCCCAGCCGGGGGGTCGTATGTCCGGACCAGAACATCCCGCCGACCAGCGCTGCCATGACGACCAGCAGCAGCGCCAGGGTACGTCCTGGCTTGCTCTGGCCCGCCGGCGCTCTCCGGCCCTTGTTCGGTGCTGCCACCTTCTCGTTTCTCCCTGTCCAACCGCCCCGCGCCGGGTGTGCGACGGGCGGCCACGAAGTGTTGTGGGGACCTGCCCCCGCGGAAGAAGTCGGCACGCACCGGGGACCGCGTACGCCGGTGGGCGCGACGCGGTCCCCGGTAGCGGCTACTTCGCGTCGGTGTCGCCGTCGCTCTTGTCGTCGCCCTTGGCGTCCTTGGCGTCCGTGGTCCCGGCGTCGCCGGCCTCGGCGTCGGCCTCGTCCTTCTTGCCGAGGTCGATCTTGGCATCCTTGGCGTCGCTGTCGTCGGCGGCACCCGCGTCGGTCAGCGAGGAGGCGTCGTCCGGCACGATCGGCGTGTCGCTCTTCAGGGCGTCGTCGTCACCCTCGCCGTCGCCGTGCACGATGCGGTTGTACTCGTCGTCCTCGAGGACGGCACCGATGGCGTTCTTGGCGAAGATGAGGTGCACGCCGGGCGCGGCCTCCAGGAGGACCGTGTCGTCGTTCACCTCCTTGACCGTGGCGTAGAGACCGCCGATGGTGCGGACGCCGGTGCCGGGCTGCAGCTGGTTCCGCATCGACACCGCCGCCTGCTGCTTCTTCTTGGCGGAGCGGGTCATCAGGAACATGGCCCCGATGAGCACGATGAAGGGGAGGAGGACAGTGATATCCACGGGACGGAATTCCTTCGCACGACCGCGGTGAGAAGCGGCCTGGTCTACGGGGGTGGGCACGCCGACCGAGACGGGCGGCATCGGCGGAGTCTAAGCGAGTCCGCATCGATGGAACAACGCCCAGCATCGCACCCTGGTTCCCGGCCGGGCGACCCTCCGCGCCGTCACGTCCCGAACAGCCCCTGTTGTCCCCCGGCACCCGCGCCGTTCGCTCCCCCGCCGTGCTGCGGGGGTACGAGGCCGAGATGCGCCCAGGCCGCGGGCGTCGCGACCCGGCCGCGTGGGGTGCGGGCGAGCAGCCCTTCCCGTACGAGGAAGGGCTCGGCGACCTCCTCGACGGTCTCCCGCTCCTCCCCCACGGCCACGGCCAGGGTCGACAGGCCGACGGGACCGCCGCCGAAGAGCTTGAGGAGCGCCTGGAGCACGGCGCGGTCGAGCCGGTCAAGCCCGCGGCCGTCCACCTCGTACACCCCGAGGGCCGCGGCGGCGATCTCACGGGTGATCCGGCCGTCCGCTTTGACCTGGGCGTAGTCCCGGACGCGGCGCAGCAGCCGGTTGGCGATACGGGGCGTGCCGCGGGAGCGGCCGGCGATCTCGGCCGCGCCGTCGGCGTCGATGACGAGATCGAGCAGCCGGGCCGAGCGGTGGATGACGCGCTCCAGCTCCACGGGCTCGTAGAACTCCATGTGGGCGGTGAAGCCGAAGCGGTCCCGCAGGGGCGGGGGCAGCAGTCCGGCCCTGGTCGTGGCCCCGACCAGGGTGAACGGCGGAAGTTCGAGAGGGATGGCGGTGGCTCCTGGACCCTTGCCGACGATGACGTCGACGCGGAAGTCCTCCATCGCCATGTAGAGCATCTCCTCGGCGGGCCGGGACATCCGGTGGATCTCGTCGAGGAAGAGGACCTCGCCCTCCTGGAGCGAGGACAGGATCGCGGCGAGGTCGCCGGCGTGCTGGATGGCGGGGCCGCTGGTGATGCGGATGGGGGCGCCCATCTCCGCCGCGATGATCATGGAGAGGGTGGTCTTGCCGAGCCCGGGCGCCCCGGAGAGCAGGACGTGGTCGGCGGTGGCGCCGCGCGCGAGGGCCGCCTTGAGGACGAGGTCGAGTTGCTCGCGCACGCGCTCCTGGCCGACGAACTCGTCCAGCGACTTGGGCCGCAGGGCGGCCTCGACGGCCTGGTCCTCGCCGTCGGCGGACGCGCCGACGAGCCGGCCCTCTGCGGCGGCTTCGGCGTCGGTCGGGGATGCGGTGTCGTCCCAGTTCACAGTGGATGGCCTCGGGTGTCAGCGGGTGCGGTTCAGGGTCTGGAGTGCGGCCTTGAGCAGCTGGCCGATCTGCGGCTCACCGGGCCCGGCCTCGGCCTGCGGGGTCACGGTGGTGACGGCCTCGTCGGCCTCGCGCGTCGCGTAGCCGAGGCCGATCAGGGCGGCGTGCAGCTGGTCGCGCCAGGACTGCGTGACGGGGGCACCGACCGCGCGCGCGCCGGAGCCGACGGGCTCGCCGAGGCGGTCCCGCAGCTCCAGGAGGAGCTTCTGCGCCCCCTTCTTGCCGATGCCCGGCACGGCGGTGAGCGCCTTCTCGTCGCCGGTGGCGACCGCGCGGCGCAGTGCGTCCGGCGAGTGGACCGCGAGCATGGCCTGGGCGAGGCGGGGGCCGACACCGCTCGCGGTCTGGAGCAGCTCGAAGACCTGCCGCTCGTCGTCGTCCGCGAAGCCGTACAGCGTCAGGGAGTCCTCCCGCACCACCAACGAGGTGGCGAGCCTGGCCTGCTGACCGATCCTCAGCTCCGACAGCGTGTTCGGCGTGCACTGGACGGCCATGCCGACGCCGCCGACCTCGATGACGGCGGTGGTCGGGGCGAGCGCGGCGACGGGGCCGGTCACAAAGGCGATCATGCGGTACGGCCTTTCATCGCGTGGTGTGCGGCGACCGCCTGCTGGAGGCGGTTCTGCGCGGGGGCGCGCCAGATGTGGCAGATGGCGAGGGCGAGTGCGTCGGCGGCGTCCGCCGGCTTCGGCGGGGCGTCGAGCCGCAGCAGCCGGGTCACCATCGCGCCGACCTGTGCCTTGTCGGCACGGCCGCTGCCGGTGACGGCGGCCTTGACCTCGCTGGGGGTGTGCAGGGCGACGGGCAGTCCGCGGCGGGCTGCGCAGAGCATGGCGACGGCGCTGGCCTGGGCCGTGCCCATCACCGTGCGCACATTGTGCTGGCTGAACACCCGCTCCACCGCGACCAGTTCGGGCCGGTGGGCATCCAGCCACTCCTCGATGCCGCGCTCGATGGCGACCAGGCGGTGGCCGATGTCCGCGTCGGCGGGGGTGCGCACGACACCGACACCGAGCATGGTCAGCGGGCGGCCCGCGACGCCCTCGACGACGCCGATGCCGCACCGCGTCAGTCCTGGATCCACCCCGAGCACGCGCACCGCGCCCTCCTTCGTTCGCCTGTCCGGTGCAGGTTATCCGGCGCCACTGACACAGCGACGGGCCGACAGGGTGCGCCCTGTCGGCCCGTCTGAATCAGCGACCATCATTGGAGCAACCCCGACGGCGAGGCCGCCCGCTCGCGACCGCATCCGCGAGAGCGGCTGGGGGCACCTCCCGGGCGAAGCCCTGGGGGAGGCTTGGCCGCGAAGGGAGGATCAGGCGTCGACCTTCTCCATGATGTCGTCCGAGACATCGAAGTTGGCGAAGACGTTCTGCACGTCGTCGCTGTCCTCCAGCGCGTCGATCAGCTTGAAGATCTTGCGCGCGCCCTCTTCGTCCAGCTCGACCTGCATGGTCGGGACGAAGCTGGCCTCGGCCGACTCGTAGTCGATTCCGGCTTCCTGGAGGGAGGAGCGGACGGCGACCAGATCGGTGGCCTCGCTGATGACCTCGAAGTTCTCGCCGAGGTCGTTGACCTCCTCGGCGCCGGCGTCCAGCACCGCGCCGAGGACGTCGTCCTCGCTCAGACCGCTCTTGGGGAGAACGACGACGCCCTTGCGGTTGAAGAGATACGACACCGAACCGGGGTCGGCCATGGAGCCGCCGTTGCGGGTCATGGCGACGCGGACGTCGGAGGCGGCGCGGTTGCGGTTGTCGGTGAGGCACTCGATGAGCACCGCGACACCGTTCGGACCGTAGCCCTCGTACATGATCGTCTCGTAGTCGGCGCCACCGGCTTCGAGACCGGCGCCGCGCTTGACGGCCGAGTCGATGTTCTTGTTCGGGACCGAGCTCTTCTTGGCCTTCTGGATGGCGTCGAAGAGGGTCGGGTTGCCCTCGACGTCGCCGCCACCGGTGCGGGCCGCGACCTCAATGTTCTTGATCAGCTTCGCGAAGAGCTTGCCGCGCTTGGCGTCGATCACGGCCTTCTTGTGCTTCGTCGTGGCCCATTTAGAGTGGCCGGACATCTGCCTGTCTCCTTCGCGTAACCAATCTCTGCTGCGTTCGCCTGTGATCCTACCGGGACAGGGTCAGTGCGCGGCGCGCACCATGTCCACGAACAGGGCGTGCACACGATGGTCCCCGGTCAGCTCCGGGTGGAACGACGTGGCCAGCGCGTTGCCCTGCCGGACGGCGACGATGTGGCCCTCGTGCTCGGCGAGCACCTCGGCCTGCGCACCGACGGACTCGACCCACGGCGCACGGATGAAGACGCCCTCCACGGGATCGCCGTCGACGCCCGCGACCGCGACCGCGGCCTCGAAGGACTCGTTCTGGCGGCCGAAGGCGTTGCGGCGCACGATCATGTCGATGCCGCCGATGGTCTCCTGGCCCGAGCGCGGGTCGAGGATCTTCTCGGCGAGCATGATCAGGCCCGCGCAGGTGCCGTAGACCGGCATTCCGGCGCGGACGCGCTCGCGCAGCGGCTCCATCATGCCGAAGAGATGGGCCAGCTTGGAGATGGTGGTGGACTCGCCGCCGGGGATGACGAGGCCGTCGACCTCGGCGAGCTCATCGGGGCGCCGGACCGGCCTGGCCACGGCGTCCGCCGCGGCCAGGGCGATCAGGTGCTCCCGTACGTCGCCCTGGAGCGCCAGGACGCCGATCACGGGGGTGTCGCTCATCGGTGGTTACCAGCCGCGCTTCGCGTAGCGCTCGGCCTCGGGGAGGGTGTCGCAGTTGATGCCGACCATGGCCTCGCCCAGGTTGCGGGAGGCGTCCGCAATGATCTTCGGGTCGTCGTAGAAGGTGGTGGCCTTCACGATGGCGGCGGCGCGCTTGGCCGGGTCGCCGGACTTGAAGATGCCCGAGCCGACGAAGACGCCCTCGGCGCCGAGCTGGCGCATCAGCGCGGCGTCGGCGGGGGTGGCGACGCCACCGGCGGAGAACAGCACGACGGGCAGCTTGCCGAGCTGGGCGACCTCGGCGACGAGCTCGTACGGGGCGCGCAGCTCCTTGGCAGCGGCGTACAGCTCGTTGTGGTCGAGGGCGCGCAGGTGGCCGATCTCGTTCTTGATCTGGCGCAGGTGGCGGACGGCCTCGACGACGTTGCCGGTGCCGGCCTCGCCCTTGGAGCGGATCATGGCCGCGCCCTCGGCGATACGGCGCAGGGCCTCGCCCAGGTTGGTGGCGCCACAGACGAACGGGGTGGTGAAGGCCCACTTGTCGGAGTGGTTGACCTCGTCGGCCGGGGTGAGCACCTCGGACTCGTCGATGTAGTCCACGCCGAGGGACTGCAGGACCTGGGCCTCGACGAAGTGGCCGATCCGGGACTTGGCCATGACCGGGATGGAGACCGCCTCGATGATCTCCTCGATCATGTTCGGGTCGGACATCCGGGCCACGCCGCCGTCCTTGCGGATGTCGGCCGGGACCCGCTCCAGGGCCATGACGGCGACGGCGCCCGCGTCCTCGGCGATCTTCGCCTGCTCGGCGTTGACCACGTCCATGATCACGCCGCCCTTGAGCTGCTCGGCCATGCCGCGCTTGACGCGCGCGGTGCCGGTCTCGGGGGCCTGCGGGGTGGTGGGGAACGTGCTGGACACGATCGACCTCATTCGGTGACGGCGGGTTTGGTGCTCCGATGAGGAAACCTTCCGGGTGCAGGCCACTGCAAGGGCCAATGCGGAGCCGGTGGCTCATTTTGGCGAAGCGGAGGCGAACACGGAGCGACATGCGGTAGGAGCTAGCCATGGCCATTCGCCGCGTTGTGCCCAATGTCCCGTCCAAACCGGAGTCGGCGGAGAGCAACCGTGACTTCTACGGGCGCCTCGGCTTCGAGGAGGTGATGAACCTCGGCTGGATCATGACACTGGCGTCCCCGTCCGCCCCGGCGGCGCAGATCAGCTTCATGGCCGGGGACATGACCGCGCCCGTCCACCCGGACCTGAGCATCGAGGTGGACGACGTGGACGCGGCGTACGCGGTCATGCGCGAGGCCGGAGCGGAGATCGTGCACCCGCTGCGGGACGAGGAGTGGGGAGTGCGCCGGTTCTTCGTACGGGACCCGGAGGGGCGGGTGGTCAACGTGCTGAGCCACCGCGCCGACCCGCCGGAGGCCTCCTAGGCCGGCCGGTCGGCGAGGGCCGTCGGGGGTTCGTCGTCCATCTCGAACGCCATCGGGAACGGTGCGTGCCCGGCCAGCCGGAACCAGCGGACCTTGCGGTGCCGGCGCACCGCCCGTGCGGCGCGTACGGCGTCGTTGTGGAACCGCCGCGCCATCGGTACGCGGCGCACCGCGGCGGCGAGCTCGTTCGCGGCGTCGTCGCCGCCGGGTGCCTCCCGGACGACCTGCACCTGCTCCGGCTCGCCGAAGACAGCGCGCAGCGCCTGGCTCAGCTCGCTCTCGGCGACCTCGCGCTGCTCCTCGTCGGCCTGGCGGGCGGCGTGCGCTGCCTCGTACAGCACGATCGAGGCGGCCGGGTCGAGCACGCCCGAAGTGGCGAGCTCCTGGGTGACCGATGCGCGGCGCAGCAGCTGGGCGTCGAGGGCGGCGCGGGCGGCGTCGATCCGGGAGTGGAGGCGGTCGAGGCGGCCGGCGGTCCAGCTGAGGTAGAGGCCGATGACGACGAGCGCGACGAGGATCCAGATCAGGGTTGCGGTCACGGCGGGTCACCCTACCGGTGCGGTCGGCGCCTGCGGCGCGCCTGTCTCCACCGGGCTCTGTCCCGGACCCCGCTCGGGGGCGCTGCCCCGCAGGTCGTGGCGACCGGCACGGCGTTCGCCGACCGGCGCACGGGACCGCCGCCGTCCCGAGAGGTCGGGCCCGGAGGGGCCTCGCCCCACCACCCACCCGCGGCAGCCGAGGCGGCCGACCCCGGTCCGGGGCAAACGGAGCCGACGGGCCCGGGCCCCGCTGACCCGCCCCCGCTCAGTCCCGCGCCAGCCCGAAGCGCGCCATCAGCCCCGGACGCTCGTCCGCGGCCACGGACGCCGCGCCGTCCGTCACCGTTTCGTAGACCGCGAGGATGTCCGCGCCGACCGTCGCCCAGTCGAAGCGCCGCACGTGCGCGCTGCCCCGCGTCCGCAGCTGCTCGCGCCGCTCCGGGTCGCCGAGCAGCCGGATCGCCGCTTCGGCCAGTGCGCCCGCGTCCTCATTGGTGAAGAGTTCGCCCGCCGCGCCCTGGTCGAGGACCTGGGCGAAGGCGTCCAGGTCCGAGGCCAGGACCGGCGCGCCCGCCGAGAGGGCCTCGACGAGGATGATGCCGAAGCTCTCGCCGCCGGTATTGGGGGCGACGTAGACGTCGACGCTGCACAGCAGCCGGGCCTTGTCCTCGTCGCTGACCATTCCGAGGAACTCGACGCGCGAGCGCATCTCCTCCGGCAGCGAGGCGACCGCCTCCTCCTCGTCGCCGCGGCCCGCGACCAGGAGCCGGGTGTCCGGCCGGGCGGCCAGGATCGTCGGGAGGGCGTTCATCAGGACCGGCAGGCCCTTGCGGGGTTCGTCGATCCGGCCGATGAAGCCGATCGTCCCGCCCTGCCACTCCGCCCGCGGCTCGGCCCGCGCGAAGAAGTCGACGTCGACGCCGTTGGGGATGACGACGGCGTCGCCGCCCAGGTGCTCCACCAGCGTGCGCCGCGCGTACTCGCTGACGGCGATGCGCGCGCTGATCTTCTCCAGCGCCGGCTGGAGGATCGGGTACGCGGCGATCATCGCCCGCGACCGCGGGTTGGACGTGTGGAAGGTGGCCACGATCGGGCCCTGCGCCGCCCAGCACGTGAGGAGCCCCAGCGACGGCGAGGCCGGCTCGTGGATGTGGATGACGTCGAAGGTGCCGTCGTGCAGCCAGCGCCTTACCCGCGCGGCCGACAGGAAGCCGAAGTTGAGCCGGGCGACCGAGCCGTTGTACGGGACGGGCACGGCGCGGCCGGCCGAGACGACGTACGGCGGCAGCGGTGTGTCGTCGTCCGCCGGGGCGAGGACGGACACCTCGTGGCCGAGCCGGATCAGATGGTCGGCCAGGTCCCTGATGTGGAACTGGACGCCGCCGGGCACGTCCCACGAGTAGGGGCAGACGATGCCGATCCTCACGGCCGTCGCCCCTCGTGGCCGGACGTGTCCAGGTCCGCGAGCCACAACCGCTGAAGCATGTGCCAGTCCTCCGGGTGGTCGGCGATGCCGCTGGCGAAGGCATCTGCCAGCGCCTGCGTCATCACAGACGTCTTTTCGGCCCGGGTACCTGTCTCGGGCAGCTCGACGGGCGGGTGGATCCGCCCCTTCATGACCGGCGTGTCGTCGTACCAGAGGGTGACCGGCAGCAACAGCGCGCCGGTCTGCTGCGCCAGCAGCGCCGGGCCCGCCGGCATCCGCGCCGTCTCGCCGAAGAACTTCACCTCGACGCCCGACGAGGACAGATCGCGGTCGGCGACCAGGCACACCATCCGGCCGTCGCGCAGCCTTCGCGCCAGGGTGCCGAAGGCGGAGCCACCGGTGTGCGGGAGGACCTCCATGCCCAGCGACTCGCGGTACTCGACGAACCGGTCGTACAGCGTCTCCGGCTTGAGCCGCTCGGCGACGGTCGTGAACGGTATGCCGAGGGCGCGGGTGGCCCAGACCCCCGCGAGGTCCCAGTTGGCGAGGTGCGGCAGCGCGAGCACGACGCCCTTGCCCGCGGCGAGCCCGTCGGTGAGACGGTCGATCCCGCCCAGCTCGAAGCTGCGCCTGGCGCGCTCCTCGTCCCAGGTGGGCAGCCGGAACGACTCCATCCAGTAGCGCATGTAGGAGCGCATGCCGGCCTTGGACAGCTCGGCGAGCCGTTCGGGGCCCGCGTCTGGCACTACACGGGCCAGATTGGCCTCCAGGCGCAGCACACCCTTGCCACGCCGCTTCCACGCGGTGTCCGCGACGGTCCGGCCGAGCGCCGCCGCGAGCGGCTCGGGGAGCTTCTTGACCGTCGCCCAGCCGAGCCCGTACAGCGCGTCCGTCAGCCGTTCCTTCATGAGGCTGCCCCACTCCCCTTCGAGGACTCCGACGACTCCGAGGACGCCGAGGACGCCGAGGACGCCGAGGACGCCGAGGACGCCGACGACTGCGGGGACGCTGCCGCATCCCTCTCCGCAGCGGCGTCCGCCTCGGCCGCCTCACGGCGTACCGTCACCACCCGCTGGCCCAGGGTCACCAGCGAACCGGCCGCCACGATCCACAGCGCGACCGGGAGCAGCACCTGGACGCCGGGCACCCCGAAGGCGCTCAGCCCCGCCAGGCCCGCCGCGACGAGCGAGATGACGAGCCGCTCGGCCCGCTCGATCAGCCCGTTGACCGCGACAGGCAGCCCGATCGACTCGCCGCGCGCCTTCGTGTACGACACGACCTGGCCGCTGGCCAGGCAGAAGATCGACACCGCGCACAGCACGTTGTCGTCGCCCTTGCCCGCGTACCAGAGCGCGAAGCCGCCGAAGATCGCCCCGTCGGCGACCCGGTCCAGCGTCGAGTCGAGGAACGCGCCCCAGCGGCTGGAGACCCCGGCCTGGCGCGCCATGTTCCCGTCGACCAGGTCCGAGAAGACGAACAGGGTAATGACGATGGTCCCCCAGAAGAACGCTCCGCGCGGGAAGAAGGCCAGCGCGCCCGCCATGACCCCGGCCGTGCCGACGAGTGTGACCGCGTCGGGGCTCACGCCGCGGCGGAGCAGAAATGCGGCGAACGGCGTGAGGACACGCGTGAAGAACGCACGCGCGTACTTGTTCAGCATGGCCTTCCCGAGGTTTCGGCGGGCCGTGCGGCCTCTTGTGACCACCGGCGGGCCCATCGTAGTCACGACGTCGTCGCGCCAGCGGACTCCCCCGGTCACGTACGACGTATGGACGCACCATGACGGGAGTGGAAAGCTCGAAAGACCACCGCGGGCACGCCGGAGCTTCCCCCTCGCCATCAGGAGGGCACGCACCCCAGTCGGCTCCCCCGGGTCCGCGCCCTCATACCTCACCGTGCAATCAGTCGGGAGGAAGAATCATGGGCGACAAGGCGAACGCACATCCCGGAGCCGCCGGCAGGGCTACGACGGCCGACCAGCCCTCATCCGTACGGAACGTGGTGCTGGTCGGCCACAGCGGATCGGGCAAGACGACCCTGGTCGAGGCCCTCGCACAGACGGCGGGAGCCGTCAACAGGGCGGGCCGGGTCGAGGACGGTGGCACGGTCTCCGACTACGACGAGATCGAACACCGTCAGCAGCGCTCCGTACAGCTGAGCCTCGTCCCGGTCGAATGGGGCGGATACAAGATCAATCTGCTGGACACCCCCGGATACGCCGACTTCGTCGGGGAACTCAGGGCCGGTCTGCGCGCCGCGGACGCGGCCCTTTTCGTTGTCTCCGCGGCCCAGGAGGCCGACGCCGTCGCCGGTTCGACCCGCATGGTGTGGGAGGAGTGCGCGGCGGTCGGGATGCCCCGGGCGATCGTGGTCACCCACCTGGAGACGGCTCGCACCGGTTTCGACGAGCTGACCGGGGTCTGCGGGCAGATATTCGGCGGCGACGACCCCGACGCCGTACTGCCGCTATACCTGCCGCTGCACGGCCCCGAGGCCGCGGACGGGCACGCGCCGGTGAACGGGCTGATCGGGCTGCTGTCGCAGAAGCTGTTCGACTACACCTCGGGCGCGCGGACGGAGCGTCCGCCCGGGGACGAGGAACTGCCGCAGATCGAGGAGGCCCGCAACCGGCTGATCGAGGGCATCATCGCGGAGAGCGAGGACGAGACCCTCATGGACCGTTACCTCGGCGGCGAGGACATCGACATCAAGACACTCGTCGACGACCTGGAGAAGGCCGTCGCGCGGGGCGTCTTCCACCCGGTGCTGGCCGCGGCGCCGGCGTCGAACGGTGGCAAGCAGGGGCTCGGCACGGTCGAGCTGCTGGAACTGATCACGGGCGGTTTCCCGACGCCGCTGGAGCGGGAGGCTCCGGCGGTCACGACGCCGCAGGGGCAGGCGCGCCCCGCGATCAGCTGCGACCCGGCGGGACCGCTGGTCGCCGAGGTGGTCAGGACCGCCTCGGACCCGTACGTCGGGCGGCTGTCGCTGGTGCGGGTGTTCTCCGGGACGCTGCGCCCGGACGAGACGGTGCATGTGTCCGGGCACGGTCTGACCGACCGGGGGCATGAGGACCACGATGTCGACGAGCGGGTCGGCGCGCTGTCCTCGCCCTTCGGCAAGCAGCAGCGCACCGTCGGCGCGTGCATCGCGGGCGATCTCGCGTGCGTCGCGAAGCTGGCACGGGCCGAGACCGGCGACACCCTGTCGTCGAAGGACGATCCCCTGCTGATGGAGCCGTGGGCGATGCCCGACCCGCTGCTGCCGGTGGCCATCCAGGCGCACAGCAAGGCGGACGAGGACCGGCTGTCCCAGGGGCTCGCCCGGCTGGTGGCCGAGGATCCGACGATGCGGCTCGAGCAGAACCAGGACACGCACCAGGTCGTCCTGTGGTGCCTGGGCGAGGCGCACATGGACGTGGCGCTGGAGCGGCTGCGCAGCCGCTACGGCGTCCAGGTCGACGTGGTCCCGCACAAGGTGTCGCTGCGGGAGACGTTCGGCGAGCGGTCGGCCGGGCGCGGGCGGCATGTGAAGCAGTCCGGCGGCCACGGCCAGTACGCGATCTGCGAGATCGAGGTCGATCCGCTGCCGGCCGGATCCGGCATCGAGTTCGTCGACAAGGTCGTCGGCGGCGCGGTGCCCCGGCAGTTCATCCCGTCCGTGGAGAAGGGCGTACGGGCGCAGGCGGCGAAGGGCGTCGCGGCCGGCTATCCGCTCGTCGACGTGCGGGTGACGCTCCTGGACGGCAAGTCGCACTCGGTGGACTCCTCCGACGCGGCCTTCCAGACGGCGGGTGCGCTGGCGCTGCGCGAGGCGGCGTCGGAGGTCCGGATCCATCTGCTGGAGCCGGTGTCCGAGGTGCAGGTGCTGGTGCCGGACGAGTACGTCGGTGCGGTGATGAGCGATCTGTCGGGGCGGCGCGGCCGCGTGGTCGGCACCGAGCAGGCGGGGCCGGGTCGGACGCTCGTACGGGCCGAGGTGCCGGAGATCGAGATCGGCCGGTACGCGGTCGATCTGCGGTCGATCTCGCACGGCACGGGCCGGTTCGACCGGTCGTACGCACGCCATGAGGCGATGCCTCCGCAACTGGCCGACAAGATCCGTCAACAGGCGGAGAACGGGTCCTAGTTGAGCCCGCCGCCCGCCGTACCCCCGTGCGGCGGGCGGCTTTTCCACAGGGTGCGGCACGCGGGGCCGGTGATCGATAGGCTGGGGTGCCCAGTTCAGCATGTGTGCGGGGCGCGGCCGTCGGGAAAAGGCCGCAGAGCGGACGAGTTGCGGCGATGGGGGCGGTGCGGTGGCGGACCAGGCATTCGATTTCTCTCCGGGGGCTCAGGTCCCGCTGCAGGGCTCGGCCGGTCAGACGGCCGCGACGCACGCGCTCGCCTCGGCGGCGTACCGGGACGGCAAGCTGGAGGACATCCTCAAGGCCAACAGCGAGTGGCACCAGTCCACGGTGACCAAGCCCAAGTTCTCGCTCTTCGAGCCGAGTCTGGGCGAGGCGTTCTCGCGGGCGGTGCAGCTGCGGATGCTCGGCGGAAGTCGCAAGCCGCTCATCCAGTCGTTCGGCACGGAGCCTCAGGCGGTCGTGGAGCACGCGCTCGCGGCGACCCGGATCCGTAAGCAGCGGGACGCGAAACTCACCGGCATCATGGCGGTGTTCGGGCTGCTGTTCCTGCCCGGGATGCTGCTGTGGATCGGGGTCTTCCAGCTGCGCCGTACGATCGCGGGCGCCCAGGACAAGAGGACCGGCGCGCTGGGCGGGGCACTGCTCGCCGCGGTGGGGCTGCTCGCGGTGGTGTTCCTGCTGCGGCTCCCGTTCACCGGCTTCTGGGGTTACTACCTGCGCGGCATGATCGTCGCCCCGGTCATCGGCTGGCTGCTCGCGAAGCGCATCTGCGAGTCCACGGCGAAGGACATGCGCGAGCGCTGGGGCAGCCTGCTGTCCGGTGGCGGCATCGGCGCCAAGGTGCCGGAGGCCGTGCCGGGGAATCCGAACGAGACCGCGGCGGAGCAGCTGCGCCAGGGCCTGGAGCTGCTCACGGCCGAGCAGCAGTCCAATTCGGTCTTCTACGCGGGGCCCAAGGGGATACTCGGCATGGGCACCCGCTGGGGCAGTTGGCAGCTGGCCGAGGAGCTGGTCGCCAGGGCTCCGGGCAAGGAGTTCCACCATTTCCGCAGCTGGGACGTGATCAAGGTCATCCACGACCAGCTGACCCTTCTGCAGCGCGGCCCGCTGAACACGGGAGGCTTCCCGCCGCCCCAGGTGAAGCACTGGGTGGTGGTGCCCGTCGGGGAGAACGCGAAGGAAGTGGCCCGGCCCGCCGGCGAGGACGTGGAGAACAGGTTCCAGGTCAAGCGCCACGAGATACAGCGCATCTGCGACCACCAGCAGTTCGGCAGCGGGAACCGCCACTACCTGGGTGTGCAGTTCACGCTGTGGGACGGTCAGCTGGTGATCACGATGATGATCACGGTGACGGTGCTCTTCGAGACCCTGCGCATCGAGGTGACCGGGCACGCGCTCGGCCCGGTGCATCCCCTCTTCACCACCAAGCCCGAGCCCAAGACGATCGACGTGCCGAAGACCGTCCGCTTCTGGGAGACCACGAAGCGGACGCTGCCGCTGGTGGAGACGCCCGAGGTGGTGCGGCTGATGGTGCGGGCGCCGTTCACCTGGTATCCCCCGCTGCTGGACTTCCTGGGCGGGAAGCTGGTGCTCCCGGAGCCGTTCGGACTGCGTCACGCCTGGGCGGACAAGCCGTGGCGGCACCGGTTCATGGCGGACGACGCGATGCGGGCGGCGACGCCGGTGCTGCGGGTGACGCACGCGGCGGCGATGCGGGTGCTGGAGGAGAACGGGGTGGACACGGAGCGCTTCAGCAACCGTTCCATGATCGTCAGCGGTCTCGTGCAGGATCCGACGCCCCGCAAGGCGGACGTGTACGACGCCTGAGGCCGCAGGCTCCTATCCTCGGAGCATGATCAATGGTGCGCACCTCATCATCTACAGCCGGGACGCGGAGGCCGACCGGGCCTTCCTCCGGGAGGTCCTGGGATATCCGCACGTGGACGCCGGCGGCGGCTGGCTGATCTTCAAGCTGCCGCCGGCGGAGGTCGCCGTGCACCCCGTGGAGGGAGCGGAGGCGCATGAGCTCTACCTCATGTGCGACGACGTCGAGGCGACCGTCGCCGAGCTCACCGCCCGGGGCGTGGAGTTCACACAGCCGGTCACGGACGCGGGCTGGGGCCTCCTGACGAGGCTCCGGCTGCCGGGCGGCGGCGAGGTCGGTATGTACGAGCCGCGGCACGCACGCGCCACCGACCTCTGAGGTTCCTCAGGAGCTCACGCGGACGGCCAGGCGTCCGCGAGCATCTTCCGCGTGTCCGCGAGGAGTTGGGGCAGCACCTTGGTGTGGCCGACGACCGGCATGAAGTTGGTGTCGCCGCCCCATCGCGGCACGACGTGCTGGTGCAGATGGGCGGCGATACCGGCCCCGGCGACCGAGCCCTGGTTCATGCCGATGTTGAAGCCGTGCGCCCCGGAGGCCGTGCGCAGCGCCGTCATCGCCCGCTTGGTGAACGCGGCCAGCTCGGCGGTCTCCGCGTCGTCGAGGTCGGTGTAGTCGGCGACGTGCCGGTAGGGCACCACCATCAGGTGCCCGCCGTTGTACGGGTACAGATTGAGCACCGCGTAGACGCTGTCGCCGCGTGCGATGACGAGTCCGTCCTCGTCGGACTTGGCGGGGATGGAGCAGAAGGGGCACCCGTCGTCGGCACCCGGGCCGGTCGGCTTGTTCTCCCCCTGGATGTAGGCCATCCGGTGAGGTGTCCACAGACGCTGGAAGGCGTCCTGGATGCCGACTCCGATCTGCTGCTCCGGCTCACTCGTCATGTGGTGCAGCATATGACTTCGCCCGTACGGAGCGTGTCGCCGGGGCTGGGCCGGGCCCGCCGAAGGCGATGCTGGGCCGATGGACTCCGCCGCAGACGCCCCGCTGACGCGCTGGGAGCAGCGCACCGAGGTGCCGCTGTTCTGGTGCTCCCTGCTGTTCCTCGCCGGGTACACGGTCCGCGTGCTGGCCACCGGGGTGGGCATGATCTGGCGGAATCTCGCGTTCGTGCTGATGCTTCTGATGTGGCTGCTCTTCGCCGCCGACTATGCGGTGCGGCTGCGGCTGAGCGGTCAGCGGCTGCCGCGGTTCCTGCGGACGCACTGGCTGGACACCCTGGTCCTGATCCTGCCGCTGCTGCGTCCGCTGCGCCTGGTGAAGGTGTACACGGCGGTGCAGCGACGGCGGGACCAGGCGCGGTTGAGCCTGTACGCACGGGTGATCGCGTACGCCGGGCTCACGGCCGTCCTGCTGGGATTCTCGGGGGCACTCGCCGTCTACCACCAGGAGCGCTCGGCTCCGGGGGCGTCGATCCGTACCTTCGGGGACGCCATCTGGTGGGTGTGCGAGACGCTGACCACGGTCGGGTACGGGGACGTCACGCCGGTGACCCCGATGGGCCGGCTGATCGCGGTGGGGCTGATGATCTGCGGTCTCGCGCTGCTGGGTGCGGTGACCGGTTCGTTCTCGTCCTGGCTGCTCCAGGTCTTCACGCGGGAGGACGAGAAGGGGCCCCCGGACGACGGGCGTCGTCCGGGGGCCCCTTCCTGAGGCCGACCGGTATCCAGGGTCCGGCCGTGCGTGACCAGACCTGATCGGACACGGCCCGACCTGATCAGATCTGCTCGCGGTCCTCGACGATCTTGGCGATCTTGGCGATGGCCTCGTCGACCGGGATGCCGTTCTCCTGCGAGCCGTCGCGGTAGCGGAAGGACACGGCGCCGTTCTCCATGTCCTCGTCGCCCGCGATGACCATGAAGGGCACCTTCTGCTTCTGGGCGTTGCGGATCTTCTTCTGCATCCGGTCCGACGAGCCGTCCACCTCGACGCGCAGCCCCTGCTTGCGCGCCTTGGCGGCGAACTCCTGGAGGTACGGGACGTGGGCGTCGCCGATCGGGATGCCGAGCGCCTGGACGGGCGCCAGCCACGCCGGGAACGCACCCGCGTAGTGCTCCAGGAGCACCGCGAAGAAACGCTCGATGGAGCCGAACAGCGCGCGGTGGATCATGACCGGACGCTGCTTGGTGCCGTCGGGGCCGGTGTACTCCAGGTTGAAGCGCTCCGGCAGGTTGAAGTCGAGCTGCACGGTCGACATCTGCCAGGTGCGGCCGATCGCGTCCTTCGCCTGGACGGAGATCTTCGGGCCGTAGAAGGCCGCGCCGCCCGGGTCGGGGGTGAGCGGGAGGCCCTGCTTCTCGGCCACCTGCCGCAGCACCTCGGTGGCTTCCTCCCAGACCTCGTCGGAGCCCACGAACTTGTTCGGGTCCTTGGTGGACAGCTCCAGGTAGAAGTCGGTCAGACCGTAGTCGCGCAGCAGGTCGAGGACGAAGGTGAGGGTGGTGTCCAGCTCCTCCGCCATCTGCTCACGGGTGCAGTAGATGTGCGCGTCGTCCTGGGTGAAGCCGCGGGCCCGGGTGAGGCCGTGCACGACGCCCGACTTCTCGTACCGGTAGACCGTCCCGAACTCGAAGAGGCGCAGCGGCAGTTCACGGTACGAGCGGCCGCGCGCATCGAAGATCAGGTTGTGCATCGGGCAGTTCATGGGCTTGAGGTAGTAGTCCACGCCCTCGTCGAGCTGCATGGGCGGGTACATGCCCTCGGCGTACCAGTCCAGGTGGCCCGACTTCTCGAACAGCTTGCCCTTGGTCGCGTGCGGCGAGTACACGAACTCGTAGCCGTGCTCCTCGTGGCGCTTGCGCGAGTAGTCCTCCATGACCCGGCGGATGACGCCGCCCTTGGGGTGGAAGACGGCGAGACCCGAGCCGACCTCGTCCGGGAAGGAGAACAGGTCCAGCTCGTTGCCGAGCTTGCGGTGGTCGCGCTTCTCGGCCTCGGCGAGGAAGTCCAGGTGCGCCTTCAGCTCCTCCTTCGAGGGCCAGGCGGTGCCGTAGATGCGCTGGAGCATCGGGTTCTTCTCGCTGCCGCGCCAGTACGCGGCGGCGTTGCGCATGAGCTTGAACGCCGGGATGTTCCTGGTGGTGGGCAGGTGGGGACCGCGGCAGAGGTCCTTCCAGCACAGCTCACCGGACTTGGCGTCCAGGTTGTCGTAGATGGTCAGCTCGCCGCCGCCCACCTCGACGTCGGCACCGTCGTCGTGCGACGCGGACCCCTTGATGCCGATGAGCTCCAGCTTGTACGGCTCGTCGGCGAGCTCCTCGCGGGCGGCCTCGTCGGTGACGACACGGCGCGAGAAGCGCTGGCCGCGCTTCTGGATCTCCTGCATCTTCTTCTCGATGGCCTTGAGATCCTCGGGGGTGAACGGCTTCTCGACGTCGAAGTCGTAGTAGAAGCCGTCCTTGACCGGCGGGCCGATGCCGAGCTTGGCCTCGGGGAAGAGCTCCTGCACGGCCTGCGCCATGACGTGCGCGGTGGAGTGGCGCAGGATGTTGAGGCCGTCCGCGGAGGAGATCTCGACCGGCTCGACCGCCTCCCCGTCCCGCACCTCGTGGGCGAGATCCTTGAGCTCGCCGCCGATGCGGGCGGCGACGACGGTGCGCTCACCGGCGAAGAGCTCGGCCGCCGTGGTGCCCGTGGTCACCACGCGCTCTTCCCGCTCGGAATCGCGTTGGATGATCACACGGACGTCTGACACCGGTCTCTCCTGTCTGATGGGAATGCGCGCGCAGTCGCACGACGCACGCAATACGTCATGCTACCGAGCCGCACGCCCCGGCCGCGAAACGGTTCACGTGGCGCAGGGCGGGCCTTCTCCCCGCCCCGCCGATCCCGTACGGCCTTCGGCCGTGTCCTCAATCGCCGGACGGGCTCCACATGAGCCCCTCCGGCGATTGAGGCGCGGGGGTCCGGAGGCGGAGCCCTCGGCGGGGGCGACGGGGCGGGGCCCCGTCAGTCGTCGTCGCCCCCGCACGCCTCCTCGAAGAAGTCGAGGTTCTCGTGGAGCGCCTTCATCAGCCGGTCCCGCTCCGCCTCGTCCACCTGGACCGGGACGACCCCCGTGGCGTCGGACAGCCGACGGAAGCCGCCGCGGCTCTCCAGGCGCCCGATGACCCTGATGGGAAGGCCCACCAGATGGGCGTGGCCCGCCGTGCGGTACGACTCCTCGTCGAGGACCGCGCGGACGTGCGGCACCTCCGCACCGGCCAGGACCCGCAGCCGTACGGTCCCCTCGCCGCGCGTGCCCGAGCGCCGCATCCGCACCACCGCGCCGGTGATGCGGACGGGCATGGACGGCTCGTCGCGCAGATAGCGGGCGCCGGCCTCGCGCAGGGCCGGCAGGTCGCCGGGGGAGAACTCGACGGGCTCGGGTCTGGCCGCACAGCCCTCCGGCACCCCCGCCGACGGTGACCAGGCCAGTGCGATCCGCGCTCCTTCGGCGCCGCGCACCAGCGCCACGACCGCCTCCGTGAGCTCACGGCTGACGCCCGCCTCGACGGCGGCGTCGAACGCCTCCATCCCGCCGGTGGCCCGCTGGTAGTCGACGGCCTCCCGGGCGGCGTGCAGCGCGTGGTGCAGGCTCACGGCGACCGACCGGCCGGTCTCGACCGGGACGAACGCGGTGAGCCCGCGACCGCCCGGCGCCGGGCCGACCAGGATGCCCTCCAGCGCCGCCAGCGCCTGCCTGCGGTGCCGAGCCCCGTAGTAGCCGGCGCGCCCGCGGGCGGCGAGCGCGCCGGCGAGCAGCAGTTGCCGGGCGGCCGACCGCAACTGCTCCTGCACGGTCCACGCCACCGCCCCCGACGGCCCTTGCGACACATCCCGCCACCAGCGGATCTCGTCGCTGGGCACGGCGAGCCCGACGAGCACCTCGCGGGCCGACGGTGCGGCGGAGCGGGCGAGGGCGGTGAGCGCCTCGCCCAGCAGGTCCTCGCAGTCCGGAAAGGCCCGGCTCTCCGGGACGAGCAGACTCGTTCCCCCGGCGGACGGACCCGGCGGGGTCCAGCGGGCGTACCTCCCGGCGGCTCCACCGCGCCGCCGCCACCCGTGCCGGTCGAGCAGCGCCCCCAGCACGACGGGGTCGACGTGGGCGGGGTCGGGCCCGTCGCTGCCGTACCAGGGCGCCGGCACATCGTCCGCGAGCGGGAGGTGCAGCGGATGCGGATGCGGCTGGCCGTGCGCGGGCGGAAGGGCGTACGAGCCGCCGTGCGGCTGTACGGGTTCGTCGATCGGGCGGTGCATCACGGTCTCCCTCCCACCCCGACCCGGGTCATGATCTCGCAGAGCACCCGGTCGTCGAATATGCGCGAGGTCGAGATCCGCACAGTGGTCTTGCGCCGGCCCGTCACCGGGTGGCCGGCCAGGTTGATCCAGTAGCAGCAGTGCCGCAGGTCCAGCCGGTCGTGACTGGCCCGCAGCCATTCCTCTTGGGTCCTCGGCACGATCATCACGACGAGGATCTTGTGTACCGACACCGGGGTCCTGGCCAGCTTCACCAGGTGGTCGTTGTCGAGCGTGAACGAGAAGGCCGGACCCGGCGGGTGCGGCGGGATCTGATAGGTCGCCTTGAGCTGCACCTTGATGGTGACTTCGTCGTCGACGGTGTGTCCGGGAGCGCTGTGACTGACGTGCCAGTCGATCCCGTTGTCGGGGAACGGCTGCGACAGTGAGCAGCCCGCAGCGGCCGCCACTGCGTGGAGATACCCCACCTGGAGGGTCTCCATGCAGGCGGTGGTGGCGAGTGCTCCGCGCAGCGGTACGGTCCGCTCGGGCAGCGCACCCGGTTCGGGCTGCGCGAGCGCCATGGCTCCGTCTGCCTTCCGGGCTGTGCCGATCGATCGATGATTCCCACGACGGGCCGTCAACATCGCGCCCCGTCATCTGTGTTGTCACCCGCTTGCGTACTGCGCAAACAGGCCGGGTATCACCGATTCGGGCAGGGGGATCACGCCATCTGCCAGGCAAGGGCGAGGAGTTCGGGGATGTCGCGCTGGTATGAGGGGCCCCTGGCCGCATTTGACACGGAGACTACAGGTGTTGACGTCGAGACGGAGCGGATCGTGTCCGCCGCACTCGTCGTCCAGGATTCGGCGGGCGGTCGCCCGCGCGTCACCAACTGGCTGGTCAATCCGGGCATTCCGGTCCCGGCGGAGGCGACCGCCGTGCACGGGCTGACCGACGAGCATCTTCAGCGCAACGGCCGCTGGCCCGCTCCCGTGATGGAGGAGATAGGCCGGGCGCTGGCCGAGCAGTGCGCGGCCGGCCGGCCGCTCGTGGTGATGAACGCGCCGTTCGATCTGACACTGCTCGACCGCGAACTGCGCCGCCACCGTGCCTCGTCGCTGGCGCACTATCTGGAGCACGTGCCGATGTGCGTCCTGGACCCGCGGGTCCTGGACAAGCATCTGGACCGCTACCGAAAGGGCAGGCGCACGCTCACGGATCTGTGCGGTCAGTACGAGGTGGTGCTGGACGGGGCGCACGACGCCGCGGCCGACGCGACGGCGGCCATGGAGGTCGTCAGGGCGGTGGGCCGGCGGTTCGCCGCCCGTCTGGAGCGGCTTTCTCCCGCGGAGCTGCACACGCTCCAGGCGGTGTGGCACGCGGCGCAGGCGCGGGGCCTCCAGGCGTGGTTCGCGCGCAACGGCTCGGAGGAGTCGGTGGACCCGGCGTGGCCGCTGCGTCCGGAGCTTCCGGCACGGGCGGCGTGAGTCCGAGGTGCCCGCGCGGCCGCGGGCACCTCGGGAACCGGGTCGCGGCTCAGCCGGTGAATCCGGCGGTGATGGAGGTGAACTGCCAGTTGCTCTGGCTGATCCCGGAGCAGTTGCTCGTCACCCCGCCGCCGGGGCAGGGCCGGTCGCGGTTGACGGACCAGTAGGCGAGCCGTGCGATGTGGTGGGAGTTGGCCCAGTCCTTGATCTGGGTCCAGATCTGCGGGCTGGTCAGCTCCTGCTGGTCGCTGAGGCCGTTCATGCCCGAGATGCCGATGTGGGCGTAGGCGGTGGCGTCGTCCCAGCCGAAGGTGGACTTCAGCTTGGTCTTCAGACCCTCGGTGGCGTTGACGGTGTTGCCGTACATGTCGGCTCCGCCGCCGAAGTCGAAGGGCATGATGGTGAAGACGTCGATGTTCGCCTGGAGCGCGTTGGCCCGCTCGATGAGGCGGTTGCCCCACCAGGTCGGTCCGGTCGTCGACGTGCCGAAGGTGATGATGGTCCGCAGGCCGGGGTTGTTCTGTTTGACGATCTTCAGGGCGTTGAGGATCCGGTCCTGGACGGCCTCGTTCTCGAACTCGTCGGTGTTCTCGATGTCGACGTCGATCGCCTTGAGCCCGTAGGCGTTGATCACCTGCTGGTACGCGCCGGCGAGCGCCTCGGGCGTCGCGCAGTTCGGGCCGAGCTTGTTGCCGCTCCAGCCGCCGATGGACGGCACGATGTCGCCGCCGGCGGCGCGGATCGCGTTGATGGTGGACTGGTCGGTGCCGCCGGTGAGCGGCCTGGTGCCGTCCCAGGCGGGGTTGCAGCCGCCGGAGGAGAGGATGAACGCCATGGTGAACCACTTGATGCCGGTGGCGCTCATCACGGTGCTGACGCTCGGCGGGTCGCCCCAGCCGAGGTAGAGGTACGGCGCGGCCTGTTTGAAGCCGGTGACCGGGGTGCCCGGGTCGGTGGTGACGTTGACCGCGGTCGTGGCCGGGGAGGTGTTGCCGGCGGCGTCGCGGGCGCGGACGGTGAAGCCGTACGCGGTGCTCGGGGCGAGTCCGGTGACGGTGGCGGTGGTGCCGGTCACGGAGGTGGCGAGGGTGGTGCCGCGGTAGACGTCGTAGCCGGTGACTGCGACGTTGTCGGTGGCGGCGTTCCAGGCCAGGCTGACGCTGGTGGAAGTCTTCGCGGTGGAGCGGAAGTTGGCGGGGGTGGTAGGGGCCTGGGTGTCGCCGCTGCCCGGGCCGCCGGGTCCGTCGAGGCTGATGTCGTCGGCGTAGTAGGTGCCGGTGCCGTACCAGCCGTGCAGGTAGATCTCGGCGCTGGTCTGCGAGGCGCCGGTGGTGAAACTGACGGTCAGCTGGGCGTACGAGCCGGTGGAGGTGGTCCATGTGGAGGAGCCGCCGGTGACGCCGAGGTAGACATTGCTGCCGCGGACCCAGCCGGTGAGGCTGTAGGCGGTGTTGGGCTGCACGGACACGGTCTGGGTGCACTTGGCGTTGTCGCTCGCGCTCGCGGCTCCGGCCAGCGCCTTCGTGCCACTGCGCACGGGGCTGCTGACGACCGAGCCGAGCCCGCCGGAGCAGGACCAGCCGGACAGGGAGCCGGTTTCGAAGCCGGGGTTGCCGAGCAGATTGGCGGCCTGGGCGGTGCTCGGCAGGGCGACGGCGGCGGCCGCGGCCAGCACCGTCGCGCTGAGCCCGGCCAGGAGCCGGTGTCTGGAACGCACGTGACCTCCCGGTGAGGGATGGGGGGACGGTTCGGCGGACCTGTCGCGGCGCCACGATTGGTCTGGACCTATCACGCGGATTGAAGCGGAGGGACGTGTCCGCGTCAAGAGGCCCTGCGGTACCCGCAATTCGGTGCGGCGCACACATACTGACGCCTCGTCACTGGGGCGCCCCGGCCTCGGCGGGGAGGAGACGCACTCCGGCGCAGAGCGGAGGGCGGGCGGCGGGGGGGGAACGCGTGAGGCCGGTCCGTCAGCTAACGGACCGGCCTCTCCCGGTGGGCGATACTGGGTTCGAACCAGTGACCTCTTCGGTGTGAACGAAGCGCTCTCCCACTGAGCTAATCGCCCGGGAACGCACTGAACCATACAGGTACCGGCGGGTTTCCTTCAAACTCCCTGCGGGCCACCGCTCAGGCACGCGGCGGGCCACCGCTCAGGCACGCGGCGGGCCACCGCTCAGGTACGCGGCGAGCCCCCGCCGTCCGCCGCGCATCATCAGGGCGTGGTTCGCCCGGAAGACGGGGCGCCCGGGCAGCGCCAGGCGGCGCATGAGCGGGCGGCGCACGACCACTTCCTGTTCGTAGCCCGCACGCGTGCCGCCCGCAGCCGCCGCGAGCGTCCAGCGCGCCCAGCCCACCAGATCACCGTCCAGCTCCACCTCCAGGACCAGCGCGTCGGGATCCCGGAGCCGCTCGCGGACGGTGACGACGAGGTCGTACGGGAGGAGGGAGCGGAGGCGGACCGTGCCGCTGCGGTCGTCGACGGGGACGACCTCGCGGACCTGGGGCCACCAGTGAGGGTAGTCGACGGGCCGCTCCAGCACCGCGTAGACGACGGCGGGCGGGGCGGGCAGCTCCCAGACGCTGCGGAAACGGTAGCGGTGCCAGTCCATGGTTCGAGTCTGCGCCGACGGGGGGCGTACTCACACACGATCTGAGTATCCGCGCCCATATCGGCGCCGTGTGTCGCAGCCCACACTGCTCGGCATGGAGAACGTACTGCCGCCCGCCGAAGAGCTGCGGCTCCTCGATGGAGAGCTGGCTCAACTCGACGCCCGACGGGCCCAGTTGCTGGTCCGCAGGGCGTGGCTGGTGCAGGCACTGCAAGCGGCGGCGCACGGCCCGACCAGGCCGGCGGGGCCGACGGGGCCGGTGTGGCCGTCGCGGCCCGCGGGTCCGGAGACCTCGCCGCCGAGCGCGCAGAACGTACTGCTCGCACTCGGCGGGATCCTGCTGACCATCGCCGCGATCGCCTTCACCGTGGTCAGCTGGGGCCACATGGGCATCGGCGGCCGCTCGCTGGTGCTCGGTGCGGTCACGGCGGCGGCGCTCGCGGTCCCGGCGCTGCTGCTGCGGCGCGGACTCGCCTCCACCGCCGAGTCGGTGGCGGCGCTCGGGCTCGCCCTCACGGTCCTCGACGTGTACGCCCTGCACCGTGCGGCCCTCACGGAGACGGACGCCCTCGGCTACGCGGCCGTCGCGTCGGCCGTGCTCGCCGCGGTGTGGGCCGGGTACGGGTCCGTGCTGGGCACGCTGCGCACACCGCTCCCGGCCGCGGTCGTCGCCGCACAACTCCCGCTGCCGCTCTGGGCCCTGGCGGAGGGTGCGGGCCCCGGGGCGACCGCGTGGGCGACGCTGGCGACCGCCGCGATCGACACCGTGATCGCACTCGCCGCGAAGCCCTCCGCCGTTCGCGGGCTCGCCGTGGCGGGTGCGGCGGCGACGGGCGGCTGGTCGCTGCTGACCGGGCTGTACCTGTCCGCGACGGCGCACACGGCCGCCCTCGCGCTGGAGCCGGCGCTCCTGCTCCTCGCCGCCGCGGGCCTGGCCCTGGGGGCTGCGTGGCGCGCCCCGTCCGCCGCTCCGGTGACCGCCGCGGTGGCGGGCCTCTCCGCGGTCGCGGCCACCGGCGGCCTGCTCGGCACGGCGCTGCCCGAGCACTGGACGGTGCCGGGCTACCTGCTGTGCGCGGTCCTCCTGCTGGCGGCCGTCCGCACCCCCGCGCCTCGCGGCATCCTCACGGGCCTGGGAGTCGCCGTGGCGGTGATCCACGCGGGCGCACTGGTCTGGGCGCTGCCCCCTGCCGCGTCCGGGGCCCTGACCCCGCTCGCGGCCGTCACCGACGTCTGGTCGGGCACCCCCGCCATGGCATCGCCCCCGCCGGGCACGCCCGCCGCGCTCGCGGTCATGGCCACCGTGGCCGCGGTGCTCCTGGCGGCGCCCCGCCTCCTGCCGGCCTGGGCACTGCCGCGCACGACCATGTCCGCCGCGGCCTTCGCCCTGGCGTGGTTCACCGCCTTCGCCGCCCCGGCGGCCCTGGACCTCCCGTACGCCTCCACGGTGGCGTGGCTGCTCCTGACGACGGCGGGGGCCCTCGCACCGTCCGCCGCCTCCCTGCCCTCGCGTACCGCGGACCCGGCCGCCCCGACGGCGGGGACACCCGGCCGAGCCGTCGGCGTCACCGTCACCGCGCTCGTGTGCGGGCAGGCCGGAGGAGTCGCCGTGGCGCTGCTCGCGCTGGCCGCCCAGGCCGCCACGTTCGCCGTGCTCGGCGTGCTGGCGGTCGCGTCAGGCGCCGTGGCCGTGGTGGCGCGGGGAGCGGTCCGGGCGGTGCTCGCGTCGGCAACCGTCGTGTGGGCCACCGGGCTCGCCGGGGCCGCAGCGGCGGCCGCCGGGCTCCCGGGCCACCGGGCGGGGCTGGTGCTCCTCGCCGTGCCCGCCGCCACCGCGCTGCTCGCGGCGCGGCTGCGGAGCAACCCCGTCGCGCTGCCGGTGGAGCTCACGGGCGCCGCGGCCGGGCTGGTCGCGATCGGCCTGGCCGTCCCCCACCCGCCCACGCTCGCACTGGTCCTGGCCGCCTCGGGCGTCATCGCGGCGGGCACGGCTCTGCGGCCCGAGCGGCGCCCCCTCGCCGGATACGCGGCCGGGGTGCTGTTCGTCGCGGCCACCTGGGTCCGGCTCGCCGCGTCGGAGGTCTCGCTGCCCGAGGCGTACAGCCTCCCCGTGACCGTCCCGGCGCTCGCCGTCGGCCTGCTGCGCCGCCGGCGCGACCCGGAGGCGTCGTCCTGGACCGCGTACGGCCCCGGCCTCGCCGCGACCCTGGTGCCGAGCCTCTTCGCCGCCTGGGGCGACTCGCACTGGCTGCGCCCGCTGCTGCTCGGCACGGCGGCGCTCGCTGTCACGCTCGTCGGCGCCCGGCAGCGGCTGCAGGCCCTGCTGGTGCTCGGCGGGACGGTCCTGTCCCTGGTCGCCCTGCACGAGCTCGCCCCCTACGTCGTCCAGGCCGTCGGCGCGCTCCCCCGCTGGCTGCCACCGGCGCTCGCCGGGCTTCTGCTGCTGGCGGTCGGCGCAACGTACGAGCAGCGGCTGCGCGACGCCCGCAGGCTGCGGGACACCCTGAGCCGGATGCGCTGACCGGGGCGCCCGATGCGCTGAACGAGCGAATCACGAGCAGACGCCGAAGGCCCCGGAGACTCTCGGTCTCCGGGGCCTTCGGTCCGGGCTGGTGGGCGATACTGGGTTCGAACCAGTGACCTCTTCGGTGTGAACGAAGCGCTCTCCCACTGAGCTAATCGCCCGGGCGCATCGCAAACATTACCGCATGTCAGCGGCGCTTCATGACCACCCGGTGATCATCCACGAGGCCACCGCGACGTCCCGCGCCGGGTCATTCGTCGATCTTCCACGGCATCACGATGCCGAACTTCCAGAGGTAGATCGCGAGCAGCACCGCGACGATCACCACTCCGACCGTGGTCAGGATCAGGTTGCGCCGGCGCACCCGGGGGTCGAGCGCCTTCTGCGCCGCCTCCGTCACCTTCCGCTTCGTCCACCGCAGCACGAGCTGCGCCCAGACGAACTCGGTCGCCCAGATCGCCATGCCGCCGAAGATGATCAGCCAGCCGGGGCCGGGCAGCGGCAGCAGGATCACGCCCGTCACGACGACGGCGAGACCGACGACGAACACGCCGACCTGCCAGCTCAGATGCAGCGTCCTGCGCGCCTTGACGAACTCGGGCGCCCGGGATCCGAGCGGCCGCTCGCCGTCCGCGCCGTCCTCGGTCACAACCGCGGTCACGTCCCCCGTGGCGGATGTCGGAACCGCTGTCGCGGCCGCCTTCCCCCGCTCGTCACTCTCCGCATTCATAGAGCCCAAAGTACCCGACGGGGAGGCGCTCCGGAATGACCACACGGTAGTAGATCGGACTCCTCCGTACGGGGTACCTGAAGGATCACAAAACAGACAGAGGGGTTTACAACGGCACCGTAGGTGGCATGTCGATTTCGCCGACGTGCGAATCCCCGAGCGCACACTGAGCGAAAGGCCCTGGCGCTTATGAACACCACGGTCAGCTGCGAGCTGCACCTGCGCCTCGTTGTATCGAGCGAGTCCTCACTGCCTGTACCCGCGGGCCTGCGGTATGACACGGCCGATCCTTATGCCGTGCACGCCACCTTCCATACCGGAGCCGAGGAGACGGTCGAATGGGTGTTCGCCCGAGATCTCCTCGCCGAGGGTCTGCACCGGCCCACCGGCACCGGCGACGTCAGAGTCTGGCCGTCCCGCAGTCATGGCCAGGGCGTCGTCTGCATCGCTTTGAGCTCCCCGGAGGGCGAAGCCCTGCTCGAGGCCCCGGCGCGGGCCCTGGAGTCGTTCCTGAAGCGGACCGACGCCGCGGTGCCACCCGGCACCGAGCACCGTCACTTCGATCTCGATACGGAGCTCTCGCACATCCTGGCCGAAAGCTGAGCCAGGCCGAGGGCTGCTCGGCGCCGTCCGACTCGGGGAGACGGCGCCGCGCGGAGAACCACTGACGCATACGGCACGCGACGGCGCCGTCACCACGGATCACACCGCGGTGACGGCGCCTTCGCGTTCGTCAGCGAGACGCTAGAGTCAGCGCAATTCGGCGGGCACCGGCCCGCAGCAGGCCAGGGAGCGAATCGTGCTGATCCCCCACGACACCCGCATCGCCCTCGACACCGTCGTCGATCTGGTGAACACCGCGCCCGAGGGCGCGGAGGCCGATGAACTGAAGGACGTCTCGTCCCTGCACGAATTCGTACGCAGCCACAACGTCAGCGACGTCGGCGATCTGGGCGAGGCCGACCTCGACACCGTACGGGACGTACGGGGCCGGTTCGCCGAGGTCTTCGCGGCGCCGGACCCGCGTACCGCAGCGGAGCTGATCAACCAGCTCGTGGCCGGCGCGGGCACCACCCCGCAGCTGACCGACCACGACGGCTACGACTGGCACGTCCACTACTTCGCGCCCGGCGCCTCGGTCGCGAACCATCTCGCCGCCGACTGCGGCATGGCCCTGGCATTCATAGTCGTCGCGGGCGAGCAGGAGCGGCTGCGGCGCTGCGAGGCGCCGGACTGCGGGCGCGCCTTCGTCGATGTCTCCCGCAACCGCTCACGCCGCTACTGCGACAGCCGCACCTGCGGCAACAGGCTGCACGTCGCCGCGTACCGCGCACGCCGCAGGGAAGCGGCGGGCTGACCCGCGCTCCCTCGCGTCCGCTCGCGGGGGCGCTCGGAAAGGCACTCACGGAAGCGCTCACAGCAGGAAGAGATCGTGCACCGCTGCGATGAGCAGCAGACAGCCGATCACCGCGAGGAAGATCATCAGGGGCGGCTGAGAGAGCGCGAAGAGACAGCCACGCGGCTCGTCGGCGGGGGCGGGGGTCTGGCCCCGGGAGGTATCCAGCATCTCGGGGTGATGATGGCGCAGCGCGCCCCCGAAGATCGAACAACACGCCTCACGGCGGGCCGAGTTCATCACATCCCGCGAGTCCGGGCCGCTCCCGCGAGTCCCGGGCCGCGCGGGTGCCGGGCCGCGCGGGTGCCGGGCCGCGCGGGTGCCGGGCCGCGCGGGTGCCGGGCCGCGCGGGTGCCGGGCCGCGCGGGTGCCGGGGTCAGATGCCGTGCTTCTTCAGGATCGCCTCGATGTCGCTGAAGTCATCGCCCTGGTCGGCGGCGGCGGCGCGCCCCTTGGGACGGTCGGCGGGCCGGGGCGCCTTGCCGAGGGCGGCCGGAGCCGACGCGGCGGGGGCCGCGGCGCGCGGACCGGAGGTGTCCCTGGCGGCCTTGCCCAGTGAGCGCCGCTCCACGGCGCGCGTCGTCATGAAGAGCGCCCAGGCGAGCCCGAGGACGCCGACGCCCACCCACGCCGTGAGGCTGAAGACGGTCCCGGCGAGCCACTCGACGGCACCGGTCAGCACCAGCCCGAGCGGGACCAGCGAGTACGCGGCGATACGGGTCGCGGTCAGGAAGCGCCTGCGGTACGCCGTGACCGCGGCGATGCCCAGCCCGGCCGCGGACACCGCGGAACAAATGGTCTCGGCAAGCATCCGGTCCTCCAGGGCCTGTGCGGGCATGTACGTCCCTTCCATCCTGCACCGCCGCGGCCGGTACGGGCCACGATCGGCCCACACCTCAGGGAGATCTCCGGGACGCCCCTCCTCCCCAGGTCGAGGTAGGGGCCCCCCGGTCCCGCTCCGGAGTCCCGGGTCCCGGTTGGGGCCCCGGGCGGGCGGCTGGAAGACTGGCCCCATGAGCGACACCTCTCCCGCCGAGCCCATCGTCCTGGACGTCTGGTGCGAGCTGCAGTGCCCCGACTGCCGCGCCGCCCTCGACGATCTGCGCAGTCTGCGCGAGCGCTACGGCGACCGGCTGGAGCTGCGGCTGCGGCACTTCCCGCTGGAGAAGCACAAGCACTCCTTCGCCGCCGCCCAGGCCGCCGAGGAGGCCGCGGTCCAGGGGCAGGTCTGGCCGTACGTGGAGGCCGTGCTCGGCCGGGTCGAGGAGCTGGACGGCAAGGGCGAGGCGCTCCTGGTGGAGACCGCCCGCGAACTCGGCCTGGACGCCGAGGAGTTCGACACCGCCCTGATCGACGGCCGGCACATCCTGATCGTCGACGCCGACCAGGCGGAGGGCAAGGCGATCGGGGTCACCGGCACGCCCACGTACGTCATCGACGGCGAGCGCCTCGACGGCGGCAAGAGCCAGGAGGGGCTGCGCGAGCGGATCGAGCAGATCGCCGACCGGCTCCTCGCGGCCCAGGACGGCACCCCCTAGATCAACTCCTTGAAGAGATGGACCTCGGTGGGCCGGTAGCCGAGCGACTCGTAGAGGCCGAGCGCCGGGGTGTTGCCCGCGAAGACGTGCAGTCCCAGCAGGGACATCCCGGCATCGGTCCGCGCGACCCGCTCCGCGAGGAGCATCAGCGCCCGCCCGTGACCCCGGCCGCGCAGCTCCTCGGCGACCGCGACGTCGTACACGTACGCGCCCTGCTCCCCCGGCCGCACCTCGTTCAGCGCCACCCATACGTGCCCCACGACCGCGCCCTCCGCGACCAGGACGCTGATCCAGGTGTCGCCGGTCGCGAGGCCGTCGGGGAGCTTGTCCTGGTGGTCGGCCTCGGACTTGGCGCGCGCCTCCGGCTCCGGCACTCCGCGGTCGATCCAGTTCTGTGCGTACGAGTCGATCGCCGCCGCCAGCCACTCCCGGTACTCGGCCTCGGTCATCGGCCGCCCCAGGGTCCCGTCGGGCAGCTCGGGACCCGGTCCGGCGGGCAGTTCCTTGACCATGTTCCGGCCGCGCTCGGTGTAGCCGAGCACCGTGGCCAGACGCAGCACGGCGGTCGCACCGGCCGGCACGGAGACGGTGATCTGCCGGCAGCCCCAGCCGCGCAGCACCTCCTCCGCGGCGAGCGCGGCGACCGTGCCGCGGCCGCGCCGCCGGTCGTCCTCGTCGATCCGCAGGGACCGTATGACGCCGGCCGTCGGGCCGAAGCGGGGGTGGGTGGCGAGCTCGATCGAGCCGACGGGCCTGCTGTTCACACACACGTCGTACGTGCGGGAGCGGGCACCGCCGTCGCGGCGCTGGAGCGGCCCGGTCGGCCGCAGGGTCGTGGTCATCAGGGGTGTTCTACCTGTCGCGCGGCCGCGCGTCACCATGTTTGTCCGGGCGGGCGGCTACGCGGAGCGCGGATCCGGGTCGGCCGCGGCGTGCTCCTCGAAGATCCGCATGGCCTTGGCGGTGAGCGAACCGGGCGCCCCGGACAGCTCGCGGCCGTCGACCCGGTGCACGGCCTGGACGTCGCGGGTGGTGGAGGTCAGGAAGATCTCCTCGGCCCGGTCCAGCGCGTCCATCGGCAGGTCGGCCTCCAGCGCGCCGGTCCAGTCCACAGTCAGCGCGCGGGTGATCCCGGCGAGGCAGCCCGAGGCCAGCGGCGGGGTGTACAGCTGCCCGTCGAGAACGACGAAGACGTTGGAACCGGTGCCCTCGCAGAGCTGCCCCACGGTGTTGGCGAACAGCGCCTCGGACGCGCCCCGGTCATGGGCGCGGGCCAGGGCGACCACGTTCTCGCCGTACGAGGTGGTCTTCAGCCCGGCCAGCGCGCCGCGCTCGTTGCGCGTCCACGGGACGGTGATCACGGCGGTGGTGTCGGGCCGGCGCTTGGCCTCCGCGGCGGCGACCACGAGCGTGGGGCCCTGGTCGCCGCGGTCGGAGCCGAGCGGCGAGTGCCCGCCGGTGTAGGTGATGCGCAGCCGGCCCAGGGGCATGGGGTTGGCTTCGAGTACGGCTTCGCAGGCCCGGCGCACCTCGTCGTGGTCCGGGTCGGGAAGACCCAGACCACTGGCCGAGCGGGCGAGCCGGTCGATGTGCCGGGTGAGGGCGAAGGGGCGTCCGTCGGTCGCCTTGACGGTCTCGAAGACGCCGTCCCCGACGGTCAGCCCGTGGTCGAACACGGACACCACGGCGGTGTCGGCGTCCCGCAGTCCACCGTTGACCCAGATCCTCATCACACGGTCCTTCCACTGTGCGCGTACGCTCCCGACGCTACCGTGAGCAGCCGGGACGCCTTCAGTTCGGTCTCCTCCCACTCGCGTTCCGGGTCGGAGCCCCAGGTGATCCCCGCTCCGGTGCCGAAGCGCAGGACGGGGCCGCCGGGTGCGGAGCGGTCGATCCAGAACGTGCGTATGCCGACGGCCAGCTCGCCCGTGCGGCGGTCGGCGTCGACCCAGCCGATGCCTCCGCAGTACGGGCCGCGCGGCGCCGTCTCCAGGGCCTCGATGATGCGCAGCGCGCTGGACTTGGGCGCTCCCGTCACCGAGCCGGGCGGGAACGTGGCTCCGAGCAGCTCGCGCCAGCCCGCGCCGGGGGTGAGCTCGCCGCGCACCGTGGAGACGAGGTGGACGAGCCCCGGATGGGATTCGACGGCGCAGAGCGCCGGCACGGTCACGGAGCCGGTTGCGCAGACCCGGCCGAGGTCGTTGCGGACCAGGTCCACGATCATCACGTTCTCGGCGTGGTCCTTCTCCAGCAGGTCGGCCGCCGTGCGGCCGGTGCCCTTGATCGGGCCGGACTCCACGGTGCGGGCATCGCGGCGCAGATAGAGCTCGGGCGAGGCGGTGGCGATCTCCACGCCGTACGCGGGCAGCCGGATCGTTCCCGCGTACGGGGCGGGGTTGCCGCGGGCCAGCAGCGCGGTGAGCGCGTCGACGTCGGCGGCGCCCGGGTCGGGCACCGGCGCGGACAGGACCCGGCACAGGTTCGCCTGGTAGACCTCGCCCGCGGCGATGTGCTCCCGGATCCGGCGTACGCCCGCGGTGTACGCCTCGCGGTCCAGCGACGACGTCCAGTCCCCGGCGGCGGGGCCGCGCCAGGCTCCCGGCTCGGGGGCCGGCACCGGCTCGTGGCGCACGTCACCGAAGCGGGCGCAGGTGAGACGGCCCTCGAAGTCGGCCGCGACGGCCCAGAAACCGGCGGAATCGAGGGCCTCGGGGTCGCTGGTGACATCCCTGAGGTCGGTGGCGACGAGGCCGCCGAAGCGGGCGAGAGGAGCGAGGTCGTGCACGGCTGTGAGTCTATGGCGGGGATCCGTGCCCGGCCCGCCCGCACGGTGCACCCTGCAGACTTTCCCAATTGTCACGATTTGCACCCACTGCGGCCCGCACCCGGCAATGAACCCGCCGTGAACACAGCTCAGCACGCTGCGGAAACGCGTTTTTGTGCTGGACCAGGAATCCGCTAGAGTTCAACACGTCGCCGGGACGCGAGAGCCGACCGGAAACGACAGGCGGACGTGGCTCAGTTGGTAGAGCATCACCTTGCCAAGGTGAGGGTCGCGAGTTCGAATCTCGTCGTCCGCTCGAAGTGGGGGATCTTCCCGACCCCTGCGCTCCGGGGTGGAGTGGCCGAGAGGCGAGGCAACGGCCTGCAAAGCCGTCTACACGGGTTCAAATCCCGTCTCCACCTCCAAGGACGATTAGCTCAGCGGGAGAGCGCTTCCCTGACACGGAAGAGGTCACTGGTTCAATCCCAGTATCGTCCACCGGACCCACGAGGGTCTTCCCGCGCGATTAGCTCAGCGGGAGAGCGCTTCCCTGACACGGAAGAGGTCACTGGTTCAATCCCAGTATCGCGCACGCAGTGCCCATGATCCGGAAGCCCGGGTCCTGGCCCCGCGGACGATTAGCTCAGCGGGAGAGCGCTTCCCTGACACGGAAGAGGTCACTGGTTCAATCCCAGTATCGTCCACACTCCGGAGCCCCCGGCCGCATCGAGCGGCCGGGGGCTCTGTCGTGCTTCTCAGGAGGAGAAAAGCATCCGGCCGAAGCCGCGCTGGTGGTGACCGCCGTGGTGGCCGTGGTGCCCGTGGTGGCCCTGGTGCGGAGCGCCCCAGGCCGGGGCGGCGGGCGCGGCACCGGCCGGGTACGCCGGCGGGACCGGCGGCGCGGGCGGGGCCTGACCGGCCCACTGGGACTCCAGACGGGTCAGCGACTCCAGCTCGCCGTAGTCCAGGAATATCCCCCGGCAGCCGCTGCACTGCTCGATCTGGACGCCACTGCGGTTGTACGTGTGCATGGGCGCATGGCACTTGGGACACTGCATCGTCGGCTCAGCTCCTCGCCGTTCGGGTGGTGGGCGCCCCCGCGCCCGCCTGCCCTCACCTTACGACGGGACCGTCGCGTCCAACTCGGGCGGGAGGTCGGCAATTCGGGCACAGGCGTCGGCCATCAACCGCTCCACGTCGTCGAGATCGCGTCCTTCCGCGGTGCTCTTCGCCAGCGCCACCGCGGCGGTCTGCACGGTCAGGGCACGGGCGGGCACATCGAGTTGGGGCCACGGATCGTATGCGGCGGGCGGGACGGCGGGGCCGCCGGCGGCCCGGTACGCGCCGAGGAAGCGCACCCAGACGTCCGGGGACAGGATGCCGGCGGCGTACCAGGCCGCGGGCCGCGCGAGGTCCCAGGCGGGCTCGCCCGTGCCCAGGTCGTCGATGTCGATGAGGTACCAGGGTCCGTCGCCGGCGGGATGGCGGACCAGCTGGCCGAGATGCAGGTCCCCGTGGCAGAGCCGGGGCGCGCCGCCCGCCGGGCCGGGGGCGGCGCCGCGCGCCCAGGCGGGGAGCCGCCGCCACGCCGTCACCACGTCCCGGGCTGCGCGATCCGCGGGCTCCGCCGCGCGCATCCGGGCCACCGCGGCGGCGACCTTCGCGGGCCCGCGCATGGGCGGCAGCGGTGCGGGCAGCGCGTCCAGGGGAACGGTGTGGAGGCCCGCGAGCAGCCGGGCGGCCGCCTCCCACGGGGCGGCATCCGGGTCGGCGGGATCCACGGGGCTGCCGTAGGGCCAGGCGGTGACGGGACGCCCGTCGAGCGGGGCGGCGGCCGGGAGCGACAGCGGCGGCAGCAGGATCCCGGCGAGGCGGGGGTGGGCGGCGACGGTGACGCGAGCGCGGTGGGCCGTGTGGTCGGTGGCGGAGGCATGGGCCTTGGCCACGGCCCGCCCATGCCGCACGACGAGCCCGTCGGCCCGCTCCGCCAGCACGTCGACGCCCACGTCCCGCCCGCAGGCGCGGCACGCCTCGCCCTGGCCGGGCGAGTGCGCGGCTTCTCGCGCGACGTCCGAGAGCGCACGCACGAGCATGCCGTTGCCGTCCTCCACGGGCCGAGCCTACGGTCGAGCCGCACGAGGCGCCTCCGGCGGGGCGGGGCTCGTGGGTGGTTTGTGCCCACCCATTTCTCTCCCTGGGACTTCGTCCTGGGGGGACCCCCAGCGGAACGCCTGCCCACAAACCGTGAGGTGGCCGCCTCACAGTTTGTGGGCAGTCGTCCCGCTGGGGCGGGACGGGTGGGCACAACCCGACCACCGGGGTCGGCCACGGCCGGTGACCTGACCCGGGGGGCGCGGAGGGGTCGGGTTCGGGACACTCAAGCGGGATTTGTGGCACGCAACACGCACGGCACATACACAACCCCGGGTGGCGTGCCGTACGGGGGTCCGGGGGTGTCCCCCGGAAAAGCACAGCATGCCGTCCCGAACACGAGCCCCGCAGCGCCACCCGGACGGCAACCACCCGCCACCGGGCAACCCCAACACACCCAGCCCGTCCGGCGCCTGAGGACACAAACCCCGGGCACCAACCCAGCACGCGACAACACCGCCCCGCCAAACCCGCACCCCACGCGAGAGCAAAAAATGGCGTTGGCCGGTCAGCTCCCCAGCTGACCGGCCGAACGCTGTCGTCCGCCGCACCCCCGTCCCCACGGGGTTAATGGGTGGGATGTCCCCGACCCGGGCCGCTCTCCCGGATCCGGGGCGCCGCTCAGCGCCCCAGCATCACGCCCACGGACGACGCCTGTGTGACCACCGCTTCCCAGCCGCCGAAGGCGACGACGAGCAGTGTCGCGAGAGGGAGCACCATGGCCGTGGCCACCAGCGGGTGGCGCCGGCCGGACGGGACGCGGGCGCCGAACGCCGCGGAAGCCTTGCGCCCCTGCGTACGGAACATGGTCCGCGATGCCGTGTCCGCCATCGGTCCTCTCCTGTCGTGGTCTGCGGCGGCGAGTGTCTGACCTCGGGGGACGAGTGCTGCACTCGCCGCTTGACCTCAACACTAGGGACATGGCGGGCCGGGGGCGTCATGCCCGCGTACCTATTGCCGGGCCTCCAGGAGGATGAGCCGTCCGCCGTGCACGTACTCCCCTGGGTGGAGAAAGGGACCTAGGTCTGGGGGTCTTCCCGGAGGGGACGCCCACCGCGGGCCTCGCCGGGCGCCGTGCCGGGCACCTCACCCGGCGCCGCGGCGGGCATCGGCTGCTCGACCAGGGCCAGCACCCGATTGGCCATGAAGCGGGCCGTCCGCACCACCGCACCGGTGCGCGTGACTTCGCTCACTTCCACCACCCCCCGCCGCACCGCCGTCTCCACCCGGCGCCCCGCCCGGCTTGCCACCACTTCGTACGTCCGTGTCGTGTCACCCGCGTCCACGACTATCTCCACGCGGTCACCCTTCATCGATCCAATCCCCCTTCTGTGACGGACCATTGGAATCGCACACAGGTCACGGGGCCAGGATCCCGCCCCCTTCTGACCACTCCTCAAGTCTCCCACCGGGCACTGACAATCGATCGCCCCGCGAGGGCGCGGCCTATGAGCGGACCGGGCTACGGGTACGTAAGCTGTGCCACGTCAAACGGATATCCGCGGCTGCGGGGGTGGGTTCTTCCCACCGTAGGTATGGGGACGGACATGGCGATGATGCGGCTCCGGCGCGAGGACCCGCGTGTCGTCGGCTCGTTCAGGCTGCACCGGCGGCTCGGTGCGGGCGGGATGGGGGTCGTGTACCTCGGTTCCGACCGCCGTGGCCAGCGGGTGGCGCTGAAGGTGATCCGGCCGGACCTGGCGGAGGATCAGGAGTTCCGCTCGCGGTTCGCCCGCGAGGTGTCCGCCGCCCGGCGGATCCGGGGCGGCTGTACGGCCCGGCTGGTCGCCGCCGATCTGGAGGCCGACCGGCCCTGGTTCGCCACGCAGTACGTGCCCGGGCCCTCACTGCACGACAAGGTCGCGGAGGAGGGCCCGCTGTCCGCGGCCGACACCGCCGCGATCGGCGCGGCCCTGTCCGAGGGCCTGGTGGCTGTCCACGAGGCCGGGGTCGTCCACCGGGATCTGAAGCCGTCGAACATCCTCCTCTCCCCCAAGGGCCCCCGGATCATCGACTTCGGCATCGCCTGGGCGACCGGGGCGTCCACGCTCACGCATGTCGGCACGGCGGTGGGCTCACCCGGTTTCCTCGCCCCCGAGCAGGTGCGCGGCGCCGTGGTGACGCCCGCGACCGACGTCTTCTCCCTGGGGGCCACGCTCGCGTACGCCGCGACCGGCGACTCCCCCTTCGGGCACGGCAGTTCCGAGGTCATGCTCTACCGGGTGGTGCACGAGGAGCCGCAGCTGTACGGCGTACCGGACGCACTGGCTCCGCTGCTGCGGGCGTGCCTGGCGAAGGACCCGGAGCAGCGCCCGAGCACGCTTCAGCTGTCGATGCGGCTGAAGGAGATCGCGGCGCGCGAGGCGCAGGGGCTGCCGGAGGCCCGGCCGCCCGCCCAGCGCGAGCGGGTGGAGCAGGGCCTGTCGCCGGAGCGGCACACCGCGCGGTACACGGAACGGAACACCCAGGGACGTGCCGCGGGGGCCTCGGGGGCTCCCGCGCCACGTGAGCGGGTGTCGCGCCCGTCGGCGCCGCGCACAGGCGGCTCGCGCCCCGGCGGTCCGCGCCCGCCGCAGGCCCACTCCCGGGGCGGCGGCACGGGTACGGCCGGCCGCGGCGCCGCGTCCCGCCCCGGGTCCCGCACGACCTCAGCCGGCCGCAGGCCCGCCAACCCGCGGCTGCTGCGTCAGCGGATCTTCGTGTTCGTGGTCGTCACTCTGGTGGTGGCGCTGGGGATCACGCTGGCCCAGGGCCTGAGGGGTTAGTGCCGGTCCTGTCCTCCGCACGGTCCTCTGTGCGGTCCTCTCTGCGGTCCTGGAGAGCCGGGCGGCCCGTCGCGACCGCGTAGAACGCGACGGCCGCGGCCGCGCCCACGTTCAGCGAGTCCACGCCGTGCGCCATGGGGATGCGTACCCATTCGTCCGCGGCTATCAGTGCCTGCGTCGACAGCCCGTCGCCCTCCGCGCCGAGCATCAGCGCGACGCGGTCGAGCCGGTGCGGGGCCGCCTCGTCGATCGGCGACGCCTTCTCGTCCGGGGTGAGGGCGAGCAGCTTGAAGCCTGCCTCGCGTACCGTTTCCAGGCCCTTGGGCCAGGTTTCGAGACGGGCGTACGGGACGGAGAAGACGGCTCCCATGGACACCTTCACCGAGCGGCGGTAGAGCGGGTCCGCGCAGTCCGGTGAGAGCAGGACGGCGTCCATGCCGAGCGCGGCGGCGCTGCGGAAGATCGCACCGATGTTCGTGTGGTCGTTCACCGATTCCATGATGACGACGCGGCGGGTGCTCTGGAGCAGTTCGTCCGCCGTCGGCAGCGGCTTCCGCTGCATCGAAGCGAGGGCTCCGCGGTGCACGTGGTAGCCGGTGACGCGTTCGGCGAGGTCCGGGCTCACGGCGTAGACCGGGGCCGGGACCTCGTCGATCACATCGCGCATGACGTCGACCCACTTGGCGGAGAGCAGCATCGAGCGCATCTCGTAACCGGCGTGCTTGGCACGACGGATGACCTTCTCGCCCTCGGCGATGAAGAGGCCCTCGGCGGGCTCGCGCTTGCGGCGCAGCTCGACGTCGGTCAGGCCCGTGTAGTCGCCCAGCCGCGGGTCGTCGGGATCGTCGACGGTGATGAGATCAGCCACAGGGTGATACTGCCTTGTCCTGGAGGTGGTGCCAACGGTTGCTACGGGTTGGTGCGGGGCGACGCAGGGGGAGGGCGGCGGGGGCGTGCCGCGCGATGCGGGGCGTGCCGAGCGGTGGCTACCTCTGGGGGGTGCCGAGGGCGACGACATCGCCGATGACGATGACCGCGGGCGGACGCACATCCGCCGACCTCACGCGCTCGGCCACCGTCGCGAGCGTGGCGTCGACCCGGCGCTGGGAAGCGGTCGTGCCCTCCTGGATCAGGGCCATCGGGGTGTCGGGCGCCTTGCCGTGGGCGACGAGCGCCTCCGCGATCGCGCCGATCTTGTCGACGCCCATCAGAATCACGAGCGTGCCGCGCAGCTTGGCGAGCGACTCCCAGTCGACGAGCGAGCGCGGGTCGCCGGGCGCGACGTGGCCGCTGACGACCGTGAACTCATGGGCCACACCCCGGTGCGTGACCGGGATCCCGGCGGCGCCGGGGACGGAGATGGAGCTGGAGATTCCGGGCACTACCGTGCAGGCGATACCCGCTTCGGCCAGGGCCTGGGCCTCCTCCATGCCACGTCCGAAGACGAACGGGTCGCCGCCCTTCAGACGGACGACGGACCTGCCCGCCTTGGCGTGCTCGATGAGGGCGTTGTTGATGGCCTCCTGGGCCATGAAACGGCCGTACGGGATCTTCGCGGCGTCGATCACCTCGACGTGCGGCGGGAGTTCGTCGAGCAGATCGCGGGGGCCGAGGCGGTCGGCGATGACGACATCGGCCTCGGCGAGGAGTCGACGGCCGCGGACCGTGATCAGGTCCGGGTCGCCGGGGCCGCCGCCGACCAGCGCGACGAACGGGGCCCGGGCGCGGGCGCGGTGGTGCGGGGCGGCGAGCGAGCCGTCGCGGAGGCCCTCGACGATCGCGTCGCGTACGGCCGCGGAGCGGCGGGGGTCCTTGCCGGTGAGGACCGCGACGGTGACACCCTCGCTGCGGCCGGCGGCCGGGGTCCAGGCGGTGGCCGCCTCGGCGTCGTCGGAGCGTACGCACCAGGTCCTGGTGCGCTCGGCCTCCGCGGAGGCGGCGCCGTTGGCCGCGGGGTCGGAGGTGGCGACCAGCACGTACCAGGCGCCGTCGAGGTCCCCGTCCTGATAGCGGCGCCTGGTCCAGGTGATCTCGCCGGCCTCCGCCATGGCCTCGACGGAGGGGGTCGCGGACGGGGAGACCAGGGTGATCTCGGCGCCGGCCGCGATGAGCGCCGGGAGGCGGCGCTGGGCCACCTGACCGCCGCCGATGACGACGACGCGCCGTCCCGCGAGGCGGAGCCCTACGGGGTAGGCGGGACGCTCGGCGTGTTCGGCGTGCTCAACCATGGCGGTGCGGCTCCTCGGGGCGGCGGTGCGGGGCCGCTGCGACGGTGAAGCGGCTGGTGGGAACGGGGATGAGGTCCTCCGGACCACGATACGGGGTGCGGGGCGGGGGCGTCCGGGGGCGGTTGCTGGGCCGGGGGTTTGTGTCCTCAAGCGCCGAACGGGCTGGGTGTGTTGGGGTCACCCGGTGGCGGGTGGTTGCCGTCCGGGTGGCGCTGCGGGGCTCGTATTCGGGACGGCATGATTTACGGCACGCCACCCGGGGTTATGTACGTGCCGTGCGTGTTGCGTGCCACAAATCACGCTTGAGTGTCCCGAACCCGACCCCTCCGCGCCCCCCGGGCCAGGTCACCGGCGGTGGCCGACCCCGGTGGTCGGGTTGTGCCCACCCGTCCCGCCCTGCGGAACGCCTGCCCACAAACCAGGCGGCCACCTCACGGTTTGTGGGCACCCGTCCCGCTGGGGCGGGACGGGTGGGCACAAACCACCCACCGGCCCGCAGACGGGCAAAAACCCGCGGGTGCGACAACCACCCACCCGCCCGCGCCCGGGGGCGGCGCCGGGGCGGGGCCGTGCAGGGTCGGCCCCGCAGGAGACGGCGGCAGGCACCGGGCTCGCAACCTGGTGGAACCTGTACGCCGCCGCCTCCGAGGAGTCGAGCCCGGAGGGGCCCCGAACCGCACCACCCACCGGACACACCCCCAGCCCGTCCGGCGCTTGAGGACAAACACCCCGGGTGCCCACCCGACACCGGGCAACCCCACGCGTTCTACTTCTCCGTGACGCCCGCCGAGTCGAACGTCGCCACCTCGTGCATCGCGCGCGCCGCGCTCTGGACCACCGGGAGTGCCAGCAGCGCGCCGGTGCCCTCGCCGAGGCGGAGGTCGAGGTCGACCAAGGGGCGCAGGCCCAGCTTGTTGAGGGCGGCCACGTGACCCGGCTCCGCGCTGCGGTGGCCCGCGATGCAGGCGGCGAGGGCCTCGGGCGCGACCGCCCGGGCCACCAGCGCCGCCGCGCCCGCCGAGACGCCGTCCAGCACGACCGGCGTACGCAGTGACGCGGCGCCGAGGATGAAGCCGACCAGCGCCGCGTGCTCCAGGCCGCCCACCGCCGCGAGGACGCCGATCGGGTCGGCCGGGTCGGGCCGGTGGAGTTCCAGCGCGCGCCGGACGACGTCGACCTTGCGCGCGTGCATCTCGTCGTTGATCCCGGTGCCGCGCCCCGTCACCTCCACCGGGTCCACGCCGGTGTAGACGGAGATCAGCGCCGCCGACACCGTCGTGTTGGCGATGCCCATCTCCCCGGTGAGCAGCGCCTTGTTACCGGCGGCGACCAGATCGCGGGCGGTCTCGATGCCGACCTCGATCGCGGCCAGGACCTCCTCGCGGGTGAGCGCGGCGCCGGTGGTGAAGTCGGCGGTGCCGGGGCGGACCTTGCGCGGCAGGAGGCCCGGCGTGGCGGGGAGGTCGGACGCGACGCCGACGTCGATGACGCAGACCTCCGCGCCGACCTGGTTGGCGAAGGCGTTGCACACCGCTCCCCCGCCGAGGAAGTTCGCGACCATCTGGCCGGTCACCTCCTGGGGCCACGCCGTGACGCCCTGGGCGTGCACCCCGTGGTCGCCCGCGAAGATCGCGACGGCCGCGGGCTCCGGGATCGGCGGCGGGCACATCCTGGAGAGCCCGGCGAGCTGAGCGGAGATGATCTCCAGCATGCCGAGCGCGCCGGCGGGCTTGGTCATCCGCTTCTGCCGTTCCCACGCCTCGCCAAGCGCCTTGGCGTCCAGCGGGCGGATGTTGGCGACGGTCTCCTGGAGGAGGTCGTGCGGCTCCTCGCCGGGCAGGGCGCGGCGGCCGTACGTCTCCTCGTGGACGACCCAGGCCAGCGGGCGGCGCTTCGACCAGCCCGCCTGCATCAGCTCGGGCTCCTCGGGGAACTCGTCGACGTAACCGACGCACAGGTAGGCGACGACTTCCAGGTGCTCCGGCAGGCCGAGCGCGCGGACCATCTCGCGCTCGTCGAAGAAGCTGACCCAGCCCACCCCGAGTCCCTCGGCGCGCGCGGCGAGCCACAGGTTCTCGACCGCGAGCGCGGAGGAGTACGGGGCCATCTGCGGCTGGGTGTGCCGGCCGAGCGTGTGGCGTCCGCCGCGGGTCGGGTCGGCGGTGACCACGATGTTCACCGGAGTTTCGAGGATGGCCTCGATCTTCAGTTCCTTGAACTGCTTCGCACGGCCCTTGGGCAGCGACTTGGCGTACGCCTCGCGCTGACGCTGCGCCAGTTCGTGCATCGTGCGGCGCGTCTCCGCGGAGCGGATGACGACGAAGTCCCACGGCTGGGAGTGGCCGACGCTGGGCGCGGTGTGCGCTGCTTCGAGGACCCGGAGCAGCACCTCGTGCGGGATGGGGTCGGAGCGGAAGCCGTTGCGGATGTCGCGGCGCTCGCGCATCACGCGCAGGACGGCCTCGCGTTCGGCGTCGTCGTACCCCGGTGCCGCGGCGCTGCCGTTGTCGATGTCGGCTTCGGCTTCGGCTTCGGCGACCGCGGTGACCGGTTCAGCAACGGCCACCGGTTCTTCAACGGCTTCGGGCTCGGGCGCGACGTCGGTCCGGGGCTCGGGCACGGCCTCGGGCTCGGGCTCGGGCTCGGGTTCAATCACGGCCACGGCTTCGGGCTCGGGCTCGGGCTCCGGCTCGGGCTCGGGCTCGGGCTCGGGCTCGGGCTCGATGTCCACGAACGTCTGCGGCTCGGCAGGTTCGTCGAGCGGCTCGGGCTCGCCACCTGTGCTGACGGGCTCCTCCGCGGGCACGTCGTCGCCGCCGTCGTCACCCCGCGGCGCGGGTACGACGACGACGGCCTCGGGCTCCTCGGTGGCCACGGGCGCCGGCTCCTCGACGGCGGCCTCCGGCTCGGGCGCGGCGGCGGGCTCCTCCTCGGCCGGAATCATCACGGCGACCGGCGTCGGGGCGAGGTGCGGGGTGGTCGGCAGGGAGCCCTCCACGGGCACGAACTGCCCCACGGGAGCGGGCTCCACGGCCGCCGCGAGCGCCTCCACGGGCTCCGGAACGACCGTTTCTGCCGGCGCCGCGGCGACAGGCTCGATGGGCGCGGGCGACCACGGGGCCGCTCCCTGCGCCGGCACGTCGGCGACCTGCGGCACGGCGGGGGCCGCGGGCTCGTCACGCGGTACGTCGAGGTACTCGGGCCCGGTGGTCGGCGGGCTCGGGTAACGGACGGTCATGGGGTGCGGCGGCGTATCGGCCGGGCCCCGGTCGGAGAGCGAGCGTACGACGCCACCGGTGGCGTCGGGCACGGGCGGGCCCATGTGGAGCGGGCGGCGCGCCGGCGACGGGGTGGGAGCGGTGGCGGGCGGCGGGATGCGTACGCCGCCGAGGTCGAGGGAGCCGGAGTCCCGGCCGCCCGCCTCGTGCGCCCCGGCCTCGTGCACGAACGGTTCGGGCACGGCCTGCTGCGCGTTGACGTGATCCGCCACGACAGGCTCGGGCGCGGGCTCGTGGGCGACCGGCACCGGCACCGGCACCGGCATCACGGGCTCCGGCGCCAGAGGCTCCTGCGCCACCGGCTCCGGCGCCACCGCCGCGACGGGGGTCTCGGCGATCATGGGACCCTCCGGCGCCGACAGCACGGACGGCACCGCCGGAGCCGGCTCGGCCAGGAGCGGCTCGGCCAAGAGCGGCTCGGGCGCGGGCGCCACCGGCTGGGCGGCCACGTGCTGCACCGCGGCCTGGACCGCCGCCGCGGCAGCGCCCGGAGCCGCACCGTCCGGAGGCAGCTGCGCGACCGGAGCCATGGCCTGGGCCGTGGCATGCGCGTGGTAGTGCGCCGCGGCGGCGACCGGCGCGGAGTGCACGGCCTGCGCGACCGCGTGCGGTTCGCTCCACGCGCCCTGCGCGCCCGGCATCAGCAGCAGATCGTCCTCTTCGCCGACGGGCTCGGCTCCGCTCCCGGAGGGGTCCAGGAAGGTGTACGCGCCAGGAGCGGGGATGCCCGGCTGCTCCACCATGCCTGCGTTCTCCGGCAGCCCCTCGCCCGGGACCTGGCCGGTGTCAGTCATGCGTACCCCTCGCCCATCGGTTGTGCTCCTTCAGACCTTCGCCCGGGGCGCCCGATCGCGGCACACGCACGGCGCCCGTCTCACAACAAGAACGAGCGTGTGCGCCGCGCGGCACGAAGCCCACGGACACCAAGCATTGTCGTGGGCGTTCGCCTCCGCGGCAGCAGGTTCCGCCACGGTGCGCTGTGGACTGCGCCACGTCGCGCGTCCCCCGGTCGCGCCGTACCACAGGCGAACCCAAAACGGTCCCCTTTTCCGGATTTTGGCGAACGAATCGACGCCCCACCGGTTGCGGTACAACAGTCGGCCAGCTTACCGCGCCACCGTGCGGGGCCGGGTCAGGGGGCGTGGTCCCGCCGGTGCCCGGAGAGCAGGAAGACGACCGCGCGCTCGCGTTCGGCCCAGGCGTCGGCGGGGTCCAGCTCGACGGACTGGAGCAGTGAACAGGACACCGCGTAGCCGCCGTCGGCGAGGGCGGCGCCGATCGCCTCGGCCTCGTCGCGCGTGGAGGCGTGGGCGACGATGCGTTCCGGGCGCCGGTCGGCGCAGGCGGTGACGACGAGGGCGCCGCCGCCCCCGATGCGTACGACATCGGGCTCGGGCAGCCGCTCCAGCACATGCGGCGCACGGCCCTGAACGGTGTGGAGCTGGACCCCGTACCGGCGCGCGGCCGCGTCGGTGCGGATGCAGGCGGCCGGGTCGTCGTCGACGGCGATGACGGCGGCGCCGAACCGGGCGGCGTCGGCGGCGAACTCCCCGCTGCCGCAGCCGATGTCCCAGACGAGGTCGCCGAGGCGGGGCCCGGTTCGGGCGAGCTGTGCGGCACGCAGCTGGGCCGATTCGCCCTCGCCGACGGGGTGGCGGCCCTGCTCGGGGGTGAGCGCCCAGCCCCGTGCGGCCGGCGGGTAGCCGGGCTCGCGCGCGGCGACCCAGCCTCCGCCCGAGACGGAGGCGGCGCCGCCGATGACGATGACGACGTTCGGGTCGCGCCAGCTGTGGTCGGCGACCTTGTCGGAGGTCAGGACGGTGACCTGCTCGCGCTCGGTGCCGAGCTCCTCGCAGATGACGAAGGTGCGGTGGACGCCGTCGAGGAGCAGGGCGAGCTCGACGGGGCCGGCGCCGGGCGAGGTGAGGACGGCGACCTTGGTGTGGGCGCGGCAGACGTTGACGGCCCGCCGGAGGGTGCGCTGGTGGGCGACGACGACCTGGGCGTCGTCCCAGGGCATTCCGGCGCGGGCGAAGGCGGTGGCGACGGAGGAGACCGCGGGGACGACCTCGACCTCGAGTCCGTACTGGGGTGCGCGCAGGGTTCGTACGACCCCGAAGAAGCCGGGGTCTCCGTCGGCGAGGACGACGGGGCTGCCGCGGTGTCCGGCGATGCGGCGGGCGGCGAGGTCGACGCTGCCGAGGCGGATGCGCTCCGCGCCCGCGGGCACCTCGGGGAGCGCCAGGTGGTGGGCGGCGCCGGCGACGAGTGTGGCGGCGGAAAGGGCTGACCTGGCGGCCGCGGTCAGGGGGGAACCGTCCCAGCCGATCACCGTGACCCGGTCGGCCATCGTCGTCTGTCTCCTGGAGTTCGCTGGGGTCGCTGGTGTTGACGCAGGTCGTGAGCGTACCTGGTATCAGTTCCAGTCGGCGAAGGAGGAATATCCGGCATCGGCCATCTGGTCGGCGACGCCGTCGAGGTCCTCGGGGAGCAGGCTCCAGACGATCAGGTCGGTCCTGGTGTCCGCCCAGCCGTCGTCGGTGCGGATGCGCGCTATCCAGGCGTTGCGCAGGACGCCCTCGCTGATGGAGCCGATCTTCTGGGCGACCTGCTGGGACGCGGTGTTGTCGGCGGCTGTGCGGATCTCCAGCCGTTCGAACTTCTGGTCGCGGAAGAGCCACTGGGCGACGGCGAGCATGGATTCGGTGGCGTAGCCCTCGCCGCGGGCCCAGGGGGCGGTGATGTAGGCCGCCTCGGTGGCGAGGATCCGCCAGTCGGTGTTCTGCAGACGGGTGATGCCCACGAGCCGCTGGGTGAGGAACTCGGTGACGGCGAAGACGATGCCGCGGCCCTCGGTGCGCTCCGCGGGAGCGGTCCCGCGCACCCATGCCTCGGCGTCCTGCTCGGTGTAGGGGTGCGGGGCGGTGGTCCAGGCGGTGGTCAGCTCGTCGTTCATCATCTCGGCGAGCGCCGGGACGTCGGCGTCCTCGAAGGGGCGCAGCACCAACCGCTCCGTGCTGATGGAGATGGACGGAAAGGTGGTAGTCATGCGCAGCTCCATGCCGAGGACCGTCGTGCAACGTCGTCAAGTCGAGAAGTCGTGAGGGCCGTAAAGGCACAGCATGCAGCATCGGGTGGGAGATGTGCATGGCCGGGTCGCCAACCCCGGTGGATACGCGGAGGGCCCCGCCCACCACGAGGTGTGCGGGGCCCTCAGGACCGGGCCTCGGGGTGCCCTGACGTGCTTACGCGGCGGGGGCGCCGAAGGCCGGGACGACCGAGCCGTCGTAGGTGTCCTCGATGTACTTCTTCACCTCGGGCGAGTTGAGGAGCCTCGCGAGCTTCTCGACGCGCGGGTCCTTCTCGTTGCCCTGCCTGACGGCGAGGAAGTTGGCGTAGGGGTTGCCCTCCGCCTTCTCCAGCGCCAGGGAGTCCTCGGCGGGCTTGAGGTCGGCCTCGATGGCGTAGTTGCCGTTGATGACGGCGGCGTCGACGTCGTTCAGGGCGCGGGGCACGGTGGCGGCCTCCAGCTCCTTGAACTCCAGGCCCTTCCTGTCGGTGATGTCGGAGAGCTTGGCGTTGGTGCCGACGCCCGGCTTGATGGTGATGAGGCCGTTCGCGGCGAGCAGCTGGAGGGAGCGGCCCTCGTTGGTGGTGTCGTTGGGGACGGCGATGGTCTGGCCGGCCTTGATGTCCTTGAGGCTCTTGACCTTCTTGGAGTAGAGGCCGAGCGGCTCCAGGTGGACGTTGACGACCGGGACGATGGTCGTCTCGTTCTTCTTGTTGAAGTCGTCCAGGTACGGCTTGTGCTGGAAGAAGTTGGCGTCGACCTGGCCCTGCTGGGTGGCGGTGTTCGGCAGGACGTAGTCGGTGAACTCCTTGACCTCCAGCTTGAGGCCGGCCTTCTCCGCGAGGTTGTCCTTGACGAAGTTCAGGATGTCGGCGTGCGGCGTCGGGGACGCGGCGACGACGAGCGGCTTGGACTCGGCGGCCTTGTCGCCGGACGCGGCGCCCGCGCCCGGGTCGGAGGAGGTGCCGCAGGCGGTGAGGCCGAGGGCGAGTGCGGTGGTGGCGGCGAAGGCCGCGGTGACCTTGATGTTCTTACGCGAGTTACGCACGAAAAGTGCCTCTTTCTGGTGGTGCGGACTGCGCCCGGACAAGGAGTGCGGGCTTGGTTCGGCGTGATGCCGGGGGTGGTGGTCAGGCGGTGCGGCCGCGGCGCGACAGCAGCCGTACGATCCCGTCGCCGATCAGCTGGACAGCGGTGACGAGGGCGATCAGGATCACGACGGTGATGAGCATGAACTGGGTCTCGAAGCGCTGGAAGCCGTAGGTGACGGCCTTGGATCCGAGGCCCTCGCCGCCGACCGCGCCCGCCATTGCCGAGTAGCCGACGAGGACGATCACGGTGGTGGTGACGGCGGCGACGAGCGAGGGCAGGGCCTGCGGGAGCAGCACCTTGCGGATGATCGTCGGAATGGAGCCACCCATGGACTGGACCGCTTCGACCAGTCCGTGGTCGACCTCGCGGACCGCCGTCTCGACGAGCCGCGCGAAGAAGGGGATGGCGCCGACCGCGAGCGGCACGATCATGGCCGTGGGGCCGATGAAGGTGCCGACCACCGCGGTGGTGAACGGGATCAGGGCGATCAGCAGGATGATGAACGGCAGCGAGCGGCCGATGTTCACGATCACGCCGACGGCCTTGTTCACCGGGAGGTTCTGCAGCAGTCCGCCCTTGTCGGTGAGGACGAGCAGGATGCCGAGCGGGAGGCCGCCGACCACGGTGGCGACCGTGGACCACAGGACCATGTAGAGGGTGTCGAAGGTGCCCTGGGTGAGCAGCGGCTCCATTTCGGACCAGGTCACTTGGCGTTCTCCTTCACCGGTTCCGTGCGGGGGGCGGGGATGTCCTCGGACTCGGACGCCGGATCCCGGTCGTGCTCGACGACCTCGACCTGGAGGCCCTGTTCGCGCAGGAAGCCGACGGGCACGACGTTGTCGTCGTACCGGCCGGGCAGTTCGATGCGCATCCGCCCGATCTGCTTGCCGCCGACGGTGTCCATCGCCGCGCCGAGGATCGATATGTCGATGTTGTACGTGCGCGAGAGCTGGGAGATGACCGGCTGGGTGGCGGCCTCGCCGTGGAAGGTGACGTCGACGACCGTGCGGTCCTGGCCCGTGGCGTCCCCGGTCACCGGGAACAGCTCGTGGGCGAGCTCGGAGCCGGGGGTGGCGAGCAGCTCGCCGACCGTGCCGGACTCGACGATCCGGCCCTGCTTCATCAGGGCGGCGGAGTCGCAGACGGTCTTGACGACGTCCATCTCGTGGGTGATGAGGAGGACGGTCAGGCCGAGCTGGCGGTTGAGGTCGCGCAGCAGGTGAAGGATCGAGCGGGTGGTCTCGGGGTCGAGGGCGCTGGTGGCCTCGTCCGAGAGGAGTACCTTCGGGTTCCCGGCGAGCGCCCGGGCGATGCCCACGCGCTGCTTCTGGCCGCCGGAGAGCTGTCCGGGGTACGCCTTGGCCTTGTCGGCGAGGCCGACGAGGTCGAGGAGTTCGAGGGCGCGGCGGGAGCGCTCGGCGCGCGGGACGCCCAGGATCTCCAGGGGGAGCTCGACGTTGTCCTTGACGGTCCGCGAGGACAGCAGGTTGAAGTGCTGGAAGACCATGCCGATGCGGCTGCGCGCCTGGCGCAGTTCCCTGGAGGCCCGGTTGCCGCGTCCGGCGAGTGCAGTGAGGTCGACGCCGTCGACGGTCACGGTGCCGGAGGTGGGGCGCTCCAGCAGGTTGACGCAGCGGATGAGGGAGGACTTGCCGGCGCCGCTGCGGCCGATGACGCCGAAGACCTCGCCCTCGCGGACGTGCAGGTCGACGCCGTCCAGGGCGGTGACGTCGCGGCCTCGCGACTGGTAGACCTTGGTGAGGCCCGTAGTGGTGATCACAGGGTTTCCGTCACTGTCGAGTGCGCGGCGCGAGTTCCGCCGGCACGGGCGTGTCGTCTTGGAACGGTCGGGCTCGGGACGTCGGGCTCGGGACAGCGAGGCGCGGCACGGATGACCGTTGGGCAGCGTGCGCGCGGGCGAGCGAGGTCCGGCAGGTCTTCGGCGGACTCGGCTCGGCCGTCCCGGGGTCTCGCTTCGGGGCGCGAGACTCAGGCAGGGGCCCTCAGAAGGCGCACATTCGACACATACAGCGAGCACCGGGCGTCGTGTTCGCCTCGGTCGCAAGGGTGCGGCTGCTCGTCGTGGTCATGCGGCAAGTAAAGCAGACAGGCATACGAGCGGATCTCGGGTGTCCGCATAACGGACTGCCGGGGTCCGGATTACGGACGGCTCAGCCGGCCGCGGTGATCTCCACTCCCCTGGCCGTGGCCTGCGCGGACACGGCGGAGAGGTCGCCTACGACGACGTCCGCGTCGAGCTCGGCGGGGTCATGGGTTGTGGCCAAGGCCACGGTGGTCATCCCGGCGGCGCGGCCCGCGGCCAGCCCGGCGGGCGCGTCCTCGAAGACCACGCAGCGGGCCGGATCGACACCGAGCCTGCGGGCGGCGAGCAGGAACGGCTCGGGGTCGGGCTTGCCCCGGCTGACGTCGTCGGCGGCTATGAGGGTCTTGGGCCGGATGCCGACGGCCTCCAGCCGGGCCTCGCCGAGCCGCCGGGTGGCGGAGGTCACCACGGCCCACCGCTCGGCGGGCAGCGAGGCGAGCAGCCGGGCCGTCCCCGGCAGCAGCACGACACCGCCCGCCACGTCCTCGACCTCCAGCTGCTCGATGCGGGCCACCGCTTCCGCCACGACGCCGGCGGGCAGCAGATCCGCGGCGATCTCGGCGGCGGGGCGGCCGTGCAGCTCGACCCGGGCGAACTCCTCCGCCGTGATGCCGTACTCCCCCGCCCACCGCGTCCAGCAGCGGTGAACGGATTCGAGGGACGAGACGAGAGTCCCGTCGTTGTCGAACAGCAGGGCTTCGGCGTGGAGCGTCGTGAGGGCGGGCATGGCCCCGACCCTAACTTTCGCCCAGGGGGCCGAACGCATCGGGCCTTTCGGCCCGTAATACGCTCGACGGCATGCTCGACGCCCTCACGGTCGCGGTCTCCGCGGCCGCGCTCGCCCTCGCCGCCTGGTGCGGCTTCGCCGCGTACCGGGACCAGCCGACGAAGGACTGGCACTTCATCGGCATGGCGGTGGTGACGGTGCTGGCACTGGCGCAGCTGGTGACCGGGATCGTGCAGCTGGCGCGCGGCGAGAAGGCCGACGAGGGCTCGGTGATCTTCGTCTCGTATCTGCTCGGCGCGTTCGCCGCCGTGCCCGCGGCCGGGTTCCTCTCACTGACCGAGCGGACCCGCTGGGGTTCGGTGACGGTCGCGGCGGGCGCGGTGGTGCTCGCCGTGCTCGAAGTGCGGCTCTACGACATCTGGAAGGGCTGACGATGACCGGGACCGACTCCACGACGGGCGTCACCGGCGACGCACCGGCCACGCCCTCCGGGACCCGGCTGGTCCGGGGTCCCGGCCTGCTGGTGGTCTGGCTGTACGGCGTGATGTCGGTGGGCGCGGTCTCGCGCTCGGTCTACCAGATCGCCACCGAGTACGAGCGCGCCCCGCTCGCCTACTCGCTCTCGGCGATCGCCGCCGTGGTCTACGCGTTCATCACGTACACCCTCGTGCGCGGGGGTGAGAAGGCCCGCAGGGCGGCGCTGGTGTGCTGCGCCGCCGAGCTGGTGGGCGTGCTGACCGTGGGCACCTGGACGCTGGCGGATCCGTCCGCCTTCCCGGACGCCACGGTCTGGTCGGACTACGGGATGGGCTATCTCTTCATCCCCGTGCTGCTGCCGGTCACGGGCATGCTGTGGCTGCGCAAGGCCCGCCGGTAGGACCGGCGGGCCCGTACGGCAGCACGGTCAGGCGCTGGCGGCGTAGTCGCCCTGCGCCTGGGCGGCGTCCTTCTCCAGCGTGATGAGGGTCAGCCGCGGCCCGACCTCGCGGGTCGCGACGGGTGCGTAGCCGTGGCTGCGGTAGAGGCGCAGATTGCCCTCGCTGCGGTGGCCGGTGAAGAGCTGGAAGCGCTTGGCCGCGGGGTCGCCCGCGAAATGCGCCTCGATGGCGTCGAGGAGCCGTCCGCCGAGTCCGTGGCGCTGCATCCGCGGGTGGACGATGAGTTTGGCGATCCGCGCGGTGCCGGCCTGGTCGATCTCGCCGCGTACGGAGGCGATCACCTCGTCGCCGAGCCGCGCCACCAGGGCGTGGCCTCTGCCTAGTTCGGCCCGCAGGTCGTCGAGGGTCTGGGTGAGCGGCTCGATGCCGTAGTCGCCGTAGAGTTCGGCCTCTGTCTGGTAGCACAGGTACTGCAGCTTGAGGATGGCTTCGGCGTCCTGTGCCGTCGCCGCTGAGATGGTCACGCTCATGCCCATGTGCGCATGCCTCCCGCTCACCTGTCACCCGGTTGTCTACCGCTCCATTCCCGGAGTTCAGGAGCGGCAACCTCTGCCGGAAGCATTCTGCGCAGACATCCCAGGCAACGGGAACGCATTGGCCCCAGACTTCCTTGTGAGATACCCAACTGTCCTGCGATTTCCCGGTAGGTGGGGTCCATGGGGGACAGCATCGCAGTCAGCAGCCGCGGGCAGTGTCCGGGTGTGCGGGCGACGGCGGCACGGAGCGCCCGGCGCCGTTCGGCGACGAGCGCGGCGCGTTCGGGGCAGGCAGCCGGTCCGGTCGGCGGTTCGCCGGCGTACGGGCGCTCGCGCAGGGCCCGCCGCCGGGCGCGGCGGGCCTCCTCGTGCACGGCGCCGCGCACCCAGCCGGCCGCGTCGGCGGGCGGCCCCTCGGCGTCGAGACGCTCCAGCAGACGCAGCCACACGGCCTGTTCGAGGTCCGCGGAGTCCAGGGCGCCGTCGTGGGCCTCGGCGTGGGCCTCGGCCTGGACGAGCGGACGGAGCACCCGCACGAGAGCGCCGGCATCGTCGCGGGCGACGGCTGCGGCGGTGATGGTGCCGGAGATGGTGGTGGAGATGGTGGCGGTTTCACGGAGCGTCATGTCCCGCGGGACGTGTCCGCCGCGAGCCGCGGTTTCGCCGGGTCCCGCCGCTCACCCGACCGCATGACGGCCGTGAGGCCGCTGACGCACCCACGCAAGGTGGGGCAGGCGCGGGTGCGTCAGCGCGGTGCGTCAGCGCGGTGCGTCAGCGCGGTGCGTCAGCGGGCGAGGAAGTCCTCCCGTGCCAGCAGCCCGGTGTCCGGGTTGTCGGTGAAGATGCCGTCGATGCCCTGCTCGAAGTAGACCTTGAAGGCCCCGAAGGCGTCCCCGTACGCGTTCGGGTCGGTGCCGCGCCGGAAGTCCGCGGGCAGGAAGGCGTTCTCGTTGCGCATCGTGTACGGGTGCAGGAGCAGCCCCTTCGCGTGCGCGTCCCTGACCAGGGTGGTGGGCGTGCCGAGCCTGCCGCTCGCGTCCCTCGGAACGACCAGGTCGAGGGTGGGTCCGATGCCCTGGGCGTACGAGGCGATCCACGCGAGGCCCTCGGGTGTGACGAGGTCCGCGACCGTGCGCGGGTCGCCCGCCTGGACGAAGTCCCAGGGGCGGGTGGCGGCTCCGGAGAGCAGCACGACGCGCGGGGAGGAGACGAGCTTCGCGAGCCGCTCGATGCTGCTCGGCTCGAACGACTGGAGGAAGACCGGCGAGTTGGCGCGGTGGCGGCCATAGCGGCGCAGCAGCTTGGCGAGCGGCTCCTCCAGGCCGAGGCCGATGCCGCGGAAGTAGGTGGGGTGCTTGGTCTCCACGTGCAGCCACACCGGGCGCCCGCGCCTGCGGCCCTCCTGCTCGGCCCAGCGCAGCACCTCCTCGAAGGTGGGAACGGTCCAGCGGCCGTCGTAGAGGGTGTTCTCCTGGCGGGTGGCGGGGACGCGCTCCGTGGCGCGCAGGGTCTTGAGCTCGGCGAGGGTGAAGTCCTCGGTGAACCAGCCCGTCAGGCTCGTGCCGTCGACGGACTTGGTGGTCCTGCGGGAGGCGAACTCGGGGCGGGTCGAGACGTCCGTCGTACCCGTGATGTCGTTCTCGTGACGGCAGACCAGATGTCCGTCCTTGGTGGGCACGAGGTCCTGTTCGACGATGTGCGCGCCCATGTCCAGGGCCAGCTGGTACGAGCCCAGGGTGTGCTCGGGGCGGTAACCGCTGGCGCCGCGGTGGGCGATGACCGTGGGCGTGGGGAGCCCGTGGAGGCCGGAGCCGTGGCCGTGACCGCCGCCGGTGTGACCGCTGGGGCCGCCGTGGCGTTCCTCGGCGTGCGCCGCCGTGGCGCCGCCGATGCCGAGCGCCGCCGAACCGAGTACCGCCGCGCCGAGGACGGCTCGCCGCCCGGGAGTCCTGTCCGCACCCTGTGTCATGAACGCTCCTCCAAAGGGATGTGATGTCCCGCACTGCCGGCGGGTCCCGGCACGGCGCTCCACGCTAGGTGAACGCGCGTTACGTCCCGGAGACCCAGGGCAAACACACCCAGAACTCAGGTCAACACTGTGTATCTGCTCGATGAACCCAATGTGCGCTCGGCCCGGACCCGCGAGTATCGTCCTCACCTGCAGAGACTTCGCCGGCCGTACCCGACCGCCCATGACTTCGGAGGACCCGTTGTCCCGCTTGTCGCTCATCAAGGCAGTGCTCGGACCGATCCTGCGCCTGATGTTCCGCCCCCGGGTGGAAGGCGTACAGCACATCCCTGGCAACGGCCCCGTCATCCTCGCCGGCAACCACCTCACGTTCATCGACTCGATGATCCTGCCGCTCGTCTGCGACCGGCAGGTCTTCTTCATCGGCAAGGACGAGTACGTCACGGGCAAGGGTCTGAAGGGCCGGCTGATGGCCTGGTTCTTCACCGGCGTCGGCATGATCCCGGTCGACCGGGACGGGGCGAACGGCGGCGTCGCCGCGCTGATGACCGGCCGTCGGGTGCTGGAGGACGGCAAGGTCTTCGGTATCTACCCGGAGGGCACCCGTTCCCCCGACGGCCGCCTCTACCGGGGTCGTACGGGCATCGCCCGGCTGACCCTGATGACCGGCGCGCCCGTGGTCCCGTTCGCGATGATCGGCACGGACAAGCTCCAGCCGGGCGGCGCGGGCCTCCCCCGTCCCGGCCGGGTGACGGTCCGCTTCGGCGAGCCCATGGAGTTCTCCCGCTACGACGGGATGGACCGCGACCGGTACGTGCTGCGGGCGGTGACGGACTCGGTGATGACCGAGGTGATGCGACTGTCCGGCCAGGAGTACGTGGACATGTACGCCACGAAGGCGAAGGCGGCGTAACCACGGGGCCGGCGGCCGGAGGCCGACGCAGCCGCCCGAAGCCCGCGAGGCGCCCAGGCGCCGAGCCCGCGAGGACGGCAGACGAAGCCGCCGCCACGAAGGCGAAGGCGGCGTAACCACGGACGTGGCCCCCGGCGCTCCGCGCGCCGGGGGCCACGTCCGTGTGACGGGTCAGTGCTCGATGCCGTCGGCCAGCTTCTGGCCGCGCAGCAGGAACCACGCGGCGGCCGCGGTGGCGAACAGGACGGCCGCTCCCACGCCCACCGCGAGCCGCAGCCCGTCGACGAACGCCTCCTGGGCCGCACCGACGAGCGCCGCGGCCTCCTGCCCGGGAAGCCCGGCCGCGGCCTCGACGGCGCCGCCGAGCGACTCGTGCGCCGCGGCAGCGGTGCCCGACGGCACCCCCGCCGGGGTGGCGAAGTCGCGGTAGACGCCGGTCACGATGGAGCCGAGCAGCGCGATACCGAGGGCCGCACCGAGCTCGTACGCCGTCTCGGACACCGCGGACGCCGCGCCCGCCTGCTCCTTCGGCACGCTGGAGAGGATGACGTCGGCCGTGACGGTGAACGAGAATCCCGCGCCGATGCCGACGACGAGCAGCGAGGCGCCGAGCAGCGGATAGCCGGTGGACTGGCTGACCAGTGTCAGGATCCCGAGCGCAGCCGCCACGGCGGCAAGACCTCCGGTGACGACCACCCGTACCGAGAACCGCCGCGCGGCGCGGCCCGCGAGGAGGCCCGTGGCCACGGCGCCGATCGCGGCGGGGAGTTCCGCGAGCCCGGCCTCGAACGGCGACCTGCCCTGGACCAGTTGCAGGAACTGGGAGAGGAAGAAGACCAGCCCGGACAGGCCGAGGACGGTCAGCAGATCGGCGAGGACCGCGCCGGAGAAGCCCCGGTGGCGGAACAGCCGCATGTCGAGCAGCGGTGACGGCAGGGTGAGCTGCCTGCGGCCGAAGAGGTAGAGCGCGGCGGCACCGATGACCGCGGCGGCGCCCGCCTCCCAGCTCGCGCCGTGCGTCGCCGCCTCCTTGACGGCGTACACGACACTGATCATGCCGATGAGCGAGAGTCCGACGCTGATCAGGTCCCAGGGGCCGGCGACGGGGTTCTTGGACTCGGGCAGCAGCTTGATGCCGACGAGCACCAGGACGGCCATCACGGGCAGGTTGATCAGGAAGACCGAGCCCCACCAGAAGTGCTCCAGCAGGAATCCGCCGACGACCGGACCGACTGCGGCACCGGCCGAGGCCATGGCGCCCCAGATGCCGATGGCGAGGCTGCGCTCCCTGGGGTCGTGGAAGATGTTCCGGATCAGCGCCAGGGTGGACGGCATCAGGGTGGCGCCGGCGACACCGAGCAGGGCGCGGGCGGCGATCATCATCTCAGGCGTGGTGGCGTACGCGTTGAGCACGGACACCGCACCGAAGGCCACAGCGCCGCTCAGCAGCAGCTTCTTGCGGCCGATGCGGTCGCCGAGGCTGCCCATGGAGACGAGCAGGCCGGCGATGACGAAGGAGTAGACGTCGCCGATCCACAGCAGCTGGGTGCCGGTGGGCTTGAGGTCCTCGCTGAGGAAGGGCGTCGCGAGGCCGAGTACGGTGGCGTCGACGGCCACGAGCAGGACGGCGAGCACGAGCACGGCCAGTGCCAGCCAGCGCCCGGGGCGGTACACGGTCTCGTCCGTCCCGCTCGTGCGCTGGACGGTACTGCTGCTCATTTCTCCACACTCCGTCGGGCTCCGCCGAGCAGCAGCTCGGCGATCATGTACTGGAAGTCGTTCTTGGCGACCCGGCCGTCCATGACGGCCCAGGCGCAGGTGCCGATGAGGCCGTAGAGGGCCTCGGTGAGCCATGCGGGCGAGAGGTCGATCCGGAATTCGCCCTGCTCCTGGCCACGCCGGAAGAGCGCGGACACGCGGGCGTCCAGCCGGGACCAGCCCTCGTTGACCTGGTCGCCCTCGAACAGCTGGTTCTCGGTGACGAGGAAGGCGAGCAGCTCCGCGGCGGGCTCCATCTCGGCGATCAGCCGCCGCAGCCCGTCGCTCGCGCCGCCCTCGTCGAGCCGGGCCCGGTCGAGGGCGGCCTCGAACTCCTTGATGCCGAGGGCTTCCAGCGCCTCGACGAGCGCCTCCCGCCCGGCGAAGTGCCGGTGCAACGTGGCCCGCCCGATCCCGGCGGCGCGGGCGACCTCGTCCATGGTGGCGGTCGACTTGCGTGCGAGGAGGGCGGCGGCGGTGCGGAGCACCTGTTCACGATCCATGGCCATGAGACAAGCGTACACCGAATGAGACGTGCATGTCTCATTCGATATTCAAGTGCCTCAGAGAGAGGCGGAGGGGATGCTGTGCGCATGAAGCCGCTGCTGCTGATCGACATCGACGGCCCGCTCAATCCGTACGGCGGCAAGCCTGAGCGCCGCCCGGACGGCTACACGACCCACCGCATGCGCCCGTGCGGCTGGCCGCACGACAAGCCGCTGCGGGTGTGGCTGAACCACGGGCACGGCACGGAGCTGCTGGCGCTGGCCGGGTGGTACGAGCTGGTGTGGGCGACGACCTGGAAGGGCGAGGCCAACGAGTTGGTCGGCCCGCATCTGGGGCTGCCCGAGCTGCCGTTCATCGACTGGCCCGTGATGCACGGCGCCTCGCCGCGCGGGACGTTCTGGAAGACGCAGTACGTGCTGGACTACGCGGCCGGGCGGCCGTTCGCCTGGATCGACGACGAGATCACGGAACTGGACCGCGATTGGGTGGGCCGGCACCACTTCGCCGATGCGCTGCTGCTGCGCGTCGACCACCGGATCGGGCTGACACGGCCGGACTTCGACGCGCTCGCGGACTGGGCGGCGGCGCTGTAGCCGGAGGCGGTGGAAACGGGACCGCCCCGGCCGGACTGGTGTCCGGCCGGGGCGGTCCTCGGCGTGCGCCGTGCGTCAGGCCAGGGTCGCGAGGGCCTGGTTGAAGGTGTTCGACGGGCGCATGACCGCCGCCGCCTTCTCCACGTCCGGCTGGTAGTAGCCGCCGATGTCGGCCGGCGAGCCCTGCACCGCGAGCAGTTCGTCGACGATCGACCGCTCCTGCTCGGTGAGCGTCTTGGCCAGCGGCGCGAAGGCGCCCGCGAGCTCGGCGTCGTCGGTCTGCCTGGCCAGCTCCTGGGCCCAGTAGAGGGCCAGGTAGAAGTGGCTGCCGCGGTTGTCGATGCCACCCACGCGGCGGGTGGGCGACTTGTCCTCGTTCAGGAAGGTCGCCGTCGCCCGGTCCAGGGTGTCGGCGAGGACCTGGGCGCGGGCGTTGCCCGTGCTCTGCGCGAGGTGCTCGAAGCTGGCCGCGAGCGCGAAGAACTCGCCCAGACTGTCCCAGCGCAGGTAGTTCTCCTTGACGAGCTGCTGGACGTGCTTGGGCGCGGAGCCGCCGGCGCCCGTCTCGAAGAGACCGCCGCCCGCCATCAGCGGGACGACCGACAGCATCTTGGCGCTGGTGCCCAGCTCCAGGATCGGGAAGAGGTCGGTCAGGTAGTCGCGCAGCACGTTGCCGGTGACCGAGATGGTGTTCTCGCCGCGGCGGATGCGCTCCACGGAGAACTTGGTCGCCTCGACCGGGGACAGGACGCGGATGTCCAGGCCCTCGGTGTCGTGCTCCGGCAGGTACGCGTTGACCTTCTCGATGAGCTGCGCGTCGTGGGCGCGGTCCTCGTCGAGCCAGAACACGGCCGGGTCGCCGGTCGCGCGGGCGCGGGTGACGGCGAGCTTGACCCAGTCCTTGACGGGCGCGTCCTTGGTCTGGCACATGCGGAAGATGTCGCCGGCACCGACGACCTGCTCCAGGACGACGTTGCCGGACTCGTCGACCACGCGCACCGTGCCGGTCGCGGGGATCTCGAAGGTCTTGTCGTGGCTGCCGTACTCCTCGGCCTTCTGCGCCATCAGGCCGACGTTGGGCACCGAGCCCATCGTCGACGGGTCGAAGGCGCCGTTGGCGCGGCAGTCGTCGATGACGACCTGGTAGACACCGGCGTACGAGGAGTCCGGGAGCACCGCGAGGGTGTCGGCCTCCTGGCCGTCCGGGCCCCACATGTGGCCCGAGGTGCGGATCATCGCCGGCATGGAGGCGTCGACGATGACGTCGCTCGGGACGTGCAGGTTGGTGATGCCGCGGTCCGAGTCGACCATCGCGAGCTCGGGGCCCTCGGCCAGCTCGGCGTCGAAGGACGCCTTGATCTCGGCGCCCTCGGGCAGCGCCTCCAGGCCCTTGAAGATGCCGCCGAGGCCGTCGTTCGGGGTCATGCCGGCCCCGGCGAGCGCCTCGCCGTACTTCGCGAACGTCTTCGGGAAGAAGGCGCGCACCACGTGGCCGAAGACGATCGGGTCGGAGACCTTCATCATCGTGGCCTTGAGGTGCACGGAGAAGAGCACGCCCTCGGCCTTGGCGCGGGCGATCTGCGCGGTGAGGAACTCCCGCAGGGCGGCGACGCGCATGGCGGACGCGTCGACGACCTCACCGGCGAGCACCGGTACGGACTCGCGCAGGACGGTGGTGGAGCCGTCGTCGCCGGCCAGCTCGATCCGGAGCGAACCCGCCTCGGAGATCACCGCGGACTTCTCGGTGGAGCGGAAGTCGTCGACACCCATGGTGGCGACGTTCGTCTTCGAGTCGGCGGTCCAGGCGCCCATGCGGTGCGGGTGCGTCTTGGCGTAGTTCTTGACCGACGCGGGGGCGCGGCGGTCGGAGTTGCCCTCGCGCAGGACCGGGTTGACGGCGCTGCCCTTGACCTTGTCGTAGCGGGCGCGGATGTCGCGCTCCTCGTCGGTCTTCGGGTCGTCCGGGTAGTCCGGCAGCGCGTAGCCCTGCTGCTGCAGCTCGGCGATCGCGGCCTTCAGCTGCGGGATCGAGGCCGAGATGTTCGGCAGCTTGATGATGTTCGCGCCGGGGGTCTTCGCCAGCTCGCCGAGCTCGGCGAGGGCGTCGCCGATCCGCCGGCCCTCCTCCAGACGCTCGGGGAACTGGGAGATGATCCGCCCCGCCAGGGAGATGTCGCGGGTCTCCACCGTGACCCCGGCGGTCGAGGCGTACGCCTGGACGACAGGCAGGAACGAATACGTCGCCAGGGCCGGAGCCTCGTCAGTGTGCGTATAGATGATGGTCGAGTCAGTCACCGGGTGCTCCGCTCCACGTCTGCAACATTGCTCGACATCAAGATATCCCGTGCGCGGGTCCCTCTCGACGGGACCCTGCCCCCGACGGGACAGGGCCGCCGCCGGGGCACTACCGCTTCGCCGCGGCCCACGCGTGCTGGACCGCCAGATCGGCCTTGACCTCGGCGAGCTGGACGGCGACGGCCGCCGGGGCGGTGCCCCCGCGTCCGCTGCGGGAGGCCAGCGCGCCCGGCACGTCGAGGACGGTGCGCACCTCGGGCGTGAGGTGCGGCGAGATCTTGGCGAACTGCTCGTCGGTGAGCTGGTCCAGCTCGATGCCGTGCGCCTCGCACTCCTTGACGCACTCCCCCGCGACCTCGTGCGCGACGCGGAACGGGACGCCCTGCTTCACCAGCCACTCGGCGATGTCGGTGGCGAGCGAGAAGCCGGCGGGGGCCAGCTCCTCCATCCGCTCGCGGTTGACGGTGAGCGTGGCCGTCATGCCGGTGAAGGCGGGGAGCAGGACCTCCAGCTGGTCGCAGGAGTCGAAGACCGGCTCCTTGTCCTCCTGGAGATCGCGGTTGTACGCGAGCGGGAGGGCCTTCAGCGTGGCGAGCAGGCCCGTGAGGTTGCCGATGAGGCGGCCGGACTTGCCGCGCGCGAGCTCGGCGATGTCCGGGTTCTTCTTCTGCGGCATGATCGACGAGCCGGTGGAGAAGGCGTCGTGGAGGGTGACGAAGGAGAACTCCTTCGTGTTCCAGATGATGATCTCCTCGGCGATCCTGGAGAGGTTCACGCCGATCATCGCGGTGATGAAGGCGAACTCGGCGACGAAGTCGCGCGAGGCCGTGCCGTCGATGGAGTTGCCGGCGCTGCCGCGCTCGAAGCCGAGATCCTTCGCCACCGCCTCCGGGTCGAGGCCGAGCGAGGATCCGGCGAGCGCGCCCGAGCCGTACGGGGACACGGCCGTGCGCTCATCCCACTGCCGCAGCCGTTCGGCGTCCCGGGACAGCGACTGGACGTGCGCCAGGACGTGGTGGGCGAAGAGGACGGGCTGGGCGTGCTGGAGGTGCGTACGGCCCGGCATGGCGACGTCCGGGTGGGCCTCGGCGAGGCCGACGAGGGCGTCCTGGAGGTCGGCGACGAGGCCGCCGATGATCCGTGCGTGGTCGCGCAGGTACATCCGGAAGAGCGTGGCGACCTGGTCGTTGCGGGACCGGCCGGCGCGGAGCTTGCCGCCGAGGTCGGGGCCGAGGCGCTCCAGGAGGCCGCGCTCCAGGGCAGTGTGGACGTCCTCGTCGGCGATGGTGCCCACGAAGCTCCCGTCGGCGACGTCCGCTTCGAGCCGGTCGAGGCCGGCGATCATCCGCTCCAGCTCGTCGGCGGTCAGCAGGCCCGCCTGGTGGAGCACGCGCGCGTGCGCGCGGGAGCCGGCGATGTCGTACGGCGCGAGCCGCCAGTCGAAGTGGACCGACGCGGACAGCTTCGCCAGCGCCTCGGCGGGGCCGTCGGCGAACCGGCCGCCCCAGAGCCGGACGTCACCGTTGTTGCTGCTCACAGCTGAAGCTCCTCAAAGGGGTGGATGTGCCGCCGCCTCCCCGGCGCGGAGGAACGGGGAGGCGGCTGTCGTACGCGTATGGAATCAGGCCAGATCACGCTTCGCCGCGATCTTCGACGACAGGCCGAAGATGTCGATGAAGCCCTGCGCCTTCGACTGGTCGAAGGTGTCGCCCGAGTCGTACGTGGCGAGGTTGAAGTCGTAGAGCGACTGATCCGACTTCCGGCCGGTGACGACGGCGCGACCGCCGTGCAGGGTCATCCGGATGTCACCGGTGACGTGCTGGTTGGCCTCGTTGATGAAGCCGTCCAGGGCGCGCTTGAGCGGCGAGAACCACAGGCCGTCGTAGACGAGCTCGCCCCAGCGCTGCTCGACCTGGCGCTTGTAGCGGGCCAGCTCGCGCTCGACCGTGACGTTCTCCAGCTCCTGGTGGGCGGTGATCAGCGCGATCGCGCCCGGGGCCTCGTACACCTCGCGGGACTTGATGCCGACCAGCCGGTCCTCGACCATGTCGATCCGGCCGATGCCCTGGGCGCCGGCGCGCTCGTTGAGCTGCTGGACGGCCTGGAGGACGGTGACGGGCTTGCCGTCGATGGCGACCGGGACGCCCTCCTTGAAGGAGATGACCACCTCGTCGGCCTCGCGGGGCGTGGCCGGGTTGGAGGTGTACTCGTAGATGTCCTCGATCGGCGCGTTCCAGATGTCCTCCAGGAAGCCGGTCTCGACGGCCCGCCCGAAGACGTTCTGGTCGATGGAGTACGGCGACTTCTTGGTGGTGGCGATCGGGAGCTGCTTCTCCTCGCAGAAGGCGATCGCCTTGTCGCGGGTCATCGCGTAGTCGCGGACCGGGGCGATGCACCTCAGGTCGGGGCCGAGCGCCTGGATACCGGCCTCGAAGCGCACCTGGTCGTTGCCCTTGCCGGTGCAGCCGTGGGCGACGATGCCGGCGCCGTGCTTGCGGGCCGCGGCGACGAGGTGTTTGACGATCGTCGGCCGGGAGAGGGCGGAGACCAGCGGGTAGCGGTCCATGTAGAGGGCGTTGGCCTTGATCGCCGGGAGGCAGTACTCCTCGGCGAACTCGTCCTTGGCGTCGGCGACCTCCGCCTCGACGGCACCGCACGCGAGCGCGCGCTTGCGGATGACGTCCAGGTCCTCGCCGCCCTGGCCGACGTCCACGGCAACGGCGATGACCTCGGCGCCCGTCTCCTCGGCGATCCAGCCGATGGCGACGGAGGTGTCCAGACCGCCCGAGTAGGCGAGTACGACGCGCTCGGTCACGGGATTCTCCTTACGGTGCATGCGGTGATGGGTATAACTATGCAGTCCTCCGTATGTTTTGTCAACGCGGCGCATGGAACAGTGGGGCGCGCCGCCGTCGGGCCATAATCCGCCCATGGGACAGACGTACGCACGCATAGAGGGCCGCATCCGCGCGTTCATCGAGGAGCAGCCCGTCTTCTTCACCGCCACCGCCCCGCTCGCGGCTGACGGCCACGTCAACCTCTCTCCCAAGGGCCGCAAGGGAACGCTCGTCGTCGTCGACGAGCTGACACTCGCGTATCTGGACTTCGGCGGGAGCGGTGCGGAGACCATCGCGCATGTGCGGGAGAACGGGCGGATCACGTTGATGTGGTGTGCGTTCGGCGGGCCGCCGAAGGTGCTGCGGGTCCACGGGCAGGGGGAGGCGGTGTTCCGGGACGATCCGCGGTGGGAGGAGTACGTCCGGTACTTCGCGGGGGCCGACGGGGCGGCGGCGCGGGCCGTCATCGTCGTACGGGCCGGGCGGATCAGTGACGCCTGCGGGTTCGCCGTGCCGTTCATGGACTATCGCGAGGAGCGGACCCAGCACGCGGAGCACTTCGGCAGGAAGACGGACGAGGAGTTCGCGGCGTACTGCGAGAGGAAGCCACACGTGGGTTCGAGCCTGGACGGGCTGCCGGCGCTGCCGCTGCCGCTGCCGGCGCGTACGGACCGGCCCGTCTGACCGGGCCGGTGCCGCCCGGCGCCGGGGAGCGGCAGGGGCAGCGCTGCGATGAGCTCCTACCGGGCGGCCCCGGGCCGGGACCGGCGGTGCGCCGAGGGCGCGTCAGCGGTCGTTCTGGGCCAGCCGCAGCAGATGGTCCGCCAGCGCCTGCCCGCCCGCCGGGTCGCGGGAGATCAGCAGCAACGTGTCGTCACCCGCGATCGTGCCGAGGATCGCCTGGAGTTCGGCCTGGTCGATGGCCGAGGCGAGGAACTGGGCCGCGCCCGGCGGCGTACGCAGCACCACGAGGTTGGCCGACGCCTCCGCGGAGATCAGCAGTTCGCCGGAGAGGCGGCGCATCCGCTCCTCCTTGGCGGACTCGCCGAGCGGCGCCTGCGGGGTGCGGAACCCGCCCTCGCTCGGCACCGCGTAGATCAGCTCGCCACCGGTGTTGCGGATCTTCACCGCACCGAGCTCGTCGAGGTCGCGGGAGAGCGTCGCCTGGGTGACGCTCAGCCCGTCGTCGGCGAGGAGCTTGGCCAGCTGGCTCTGCGAGCGCACCGGCTGCCGGTTGAGGATGTCCACGATCCGGCGGTGGCGGGCCGTGCGGGTCTGCGGCACGGCGGGCCCTCCCCCGGACTCCGTCTGGGGGGACCCCCAGTTCTCGGTGTGCGTCGCCTCGGTCATCGTCGTCTCATTCTCCGGATCGTCCGTCCCCGTGCGGTGCTGCCCCGGGCAGTGCCGCGTCGAGGATGCCGGGGAGCGCCCGGAGGAACGCGTCCACCTCCGCGTCGCCGATGATCAGCGGCGGCATGATCCTCACGACTTCGGGGGCGGGTGCGTTCACCAGGAGGCCGGCATCCTGAGCCGCCTGCTGCACCCGGGGGGCGAGGGGCTCCGTGAGCACGATACCCAGCAGCAGGCCGGCTCCGCGGACGTGCGAGACCAGAGGATGGTCCAGGGACTCGATCCCGTCCCGGAGGCGCTCCCCGGTCCGCTTCACCTCGTCGAGCCTTCCGTCGAGCGTCCTGAGCACGGCGAGGCCCGCGGCACAGGCGACCGGGTTGCCCCCGAAGGTCGTGCCGTGGTGTCCCGGCCGGAAGAGGTCGGCCGCCTCGCCGAAGGCGATGGCGGCGCCGAGCGGCAGGCCGCCGCCCAGGCCCTTGGCGAGGGTCACGATGTCCGGCTCGATGCCCTGCGCCTGGTGCTCGAACCAGTGCCCGGTGCGCCCGATGCCGGTCTGGACCTCGTCGAGGACGAGCAGCGTTCCGGTGGCGCGGGTGATCTCGCGGGCGGCCTTGAGATAGCCGGCGGGCGGCACGACGACCCCGTTCTCGCCCTGGACCGGCTCGATGATCACGAGGGCGGTGCCGGTCGTGACGGCGGTCCGCAGCGCCTCGGCGTCGCCGTAGGGGACATGGGTGACGTCGCCGGGCAGCGGGCGGAACGGCTCCTGCTTCGCCGGCTGGCCGGTGAGCGCGAGGGCGCCCATGGTCCGCCCGTGGAAGCCGCCGTCGGTGGCGACCATGTGCGTACGTCCGGTCAGCCGGCCCAGCTTGAAGGCGGCCTCGTTGGCCTCGGCACCGGAGTTGCAGAACAGCACCCGCCCCGGACGGCCGGAGAGCTGGAGCAGCCGCTCGGCGAGGGCGACGGGCGGCTCGGCGACGTACAGGTTGGACACGTGGCCGAGCGAGGCGATCTGGCGGGAGACGGCCTCGACGATCGCCGGGTGGGCGTGGCCGAGCGCGTTGACGGCGATACCGCCGACGAAGTCGAGGTACTCGGTGCCGTCGGCGTCCCAGACCCTCGCGCCCTCGCCGCGGACGAGGGACAGCTGCGGCGTGCCGTAGTTGTCCATCATCGAGCCCTGCCAGCGCTGCGACAGCCCCTGGTTGCTCATGCGGTGGTGCCCCCTTCGGCTCCGTCGGGCACGACCATCGTGCCGATGCCCTCGTCGGTGAAGATCTCCAGCAGGATGGAGTGCTGCACCCGGCCGTCGATGACGCGCGCGGTGTTGACTCCGTTGCGTACGGCGTGCAGGCAGCCCTGCATCTTGGGGACCATGCCGCTGGAGAGCTCGGGAAGCAGCTTCTCCAGCTCGCTCGCGGTGAGGCGGCTGATCACCTCGTCGCTGTTGGGCCAGTCCTCGTAGAGTCCCTCGACGTCGGTGAGGACCATGAGGGTTTCGGCGCCAAGTGCCGCAGCGAGTGCCGCAGCCGCCGTATCAGCATTGACGTTGTAGACATGTCCGTCGTCCTGGGAACGGGCGATCGACGAGACGACCGGGATACGGCCGTCCCCCAGCAGCGCCTCGATGGCGCCGGTGTCGATGGCGGTGATCTCACCGACCCGGCCGATGTCGACGAGCTCGCCGTCGATCTCCGGCAGGTGCTTGGTGGCGGTGATGGTGTGGGCGTCCTCGCCGGTGAGGCCGATGGCGAGGGGACCGTGCTGGTTGAGCAGCCCGACCAGCTCACGCTGGACCTGTCCCGCGAGCACCATGCGTACGACGTCCATCGCCTCCGGCGTCGTCACGCGCAGCCCGGCCTTGAACTCGCTGACCAGCCCGTGCCTGTCGAGCTGGGCGCTGATCTGCGGGCCGCCGCCGTGCACGACGACGGGCTTGATGCCGGCGTGCCGCAGAAAGACGACGTCCTGGGCGAAGGCCGCCTTCAGCTCGTCGTCGACCATGGCGTTTCCGCCGAACTTGATGACCACCTTCTTGCCGTGGTGGCGGGTGAGCCACGGCAGTGCCTCGATCAAGGTCTGCGCCTTGGGGAGTGCAGTGTGCTTGCGTGTGCTCATCGGCTCCGTGGTCTCCGTCCTCAGGACGAGTAGGCGCTGTTCTCGTGGACGTAGTCGGCGGTCAGGTCGTTGGCCCAGATGACGGCCGACTCGCTGCCCGCGGCGAGGTCGGCGGTGATCCGCACCTCCCGGTAGCGCATGTCGACGAGGTCGCGGTCCTCGCCCACCGAGCCGCCCTGGCAGACCCAGACGCCGTTGATGGCGACGTTCAGCCTGTCGGGCTCGAAGGCGGCCTTCGTCGTGCCGATCGCGGACAGCACCCGGCCCCAGTTGGGGTCCTCGCCGTGGATGGCGCACTTGAGGAGGTTGTTGCGGGCGATGGAGCGGCCCACCTCCACGGCGTCGTCCTCGCTCGCGGCGTTGACCACCTCGATACGGATGTCCTTGGCGGCGCCCTCGGCGTCGCCGATCAGCTGGCGGGCGAGGTCGTCGCAGACGGTGCGTACGGCGTCGGCGAACTCGCCGTACTCCGGGGTGGCGCCGGAGGCGCCGGAGGCGAGCAGCAGCACGGTGTCGTTGGTGGACATGCAGCCGTCGGAGTCGACCCGGTCGAAGGTGAGGCGGGTGGCGTCCCGCAGCGCCTTGTCGAGGGTCGCGCTGCCGAGGTCGGCGTCGGTGGTGAGGACGACGAGCATGGTGGCCAGGCCGGGGGCGAGCATCCCCGCGCCCTTGGCCATGCCGCCGACGGTCCAGCCGTCGCCGGTGGCGACGGCGGTCTTGTGGACGGTGTCGGTCGTCTTGATGGCGATGGCGGCCTTCTCACCGCCGTGGGCGCTGAGTTCGGCGGCGGCCTTCCCGATGCCGGGGAGGAGCTTGTCCATGGGGAGCAGCACGCCGATGAGCCCGGTGGAGGCGACGGCGACCTCGCCCGCGCCGATGTCGAGGCCCTGCTCGTTCAAGACGTCGGCGGCCTTCTCGGCGGTCGCGTGGGTGTCCTGGAAGCCCTTGGGTCCGGTGCAGGCGTTGGCGCCGCCGGAGTTGAGGACGACGGCGGAGACCTCGCCGCCCTTGAGGACCTGCTCGGACCAGAGGACGGGGGCGGCCTTGACACGGTTGGAGGTGAAGACACCGGCGGCGGCGCGGCGCGGCCCGTTGTTGACGACGAGCGCGAGGTCCGGGTTGCCGTTCGCCTTGATTCCGGCGGCGATGCCCGCGGCCGTGAATCCCTGTGCAGCGGTGACGCTCACTTGCTTGCTCCGTTCGCTTCTCCGCCCGCGCAGCGCAGCGGTGCGGCACTCGTCGTTGTCTGCAGCCCGGCGGCTGCGCGCGCGTCGCTCACGGTGCCACTCCGGTCGTGGAAAGGCCCGTGGTCTGGTCGAGACCCAGGGCGATGTTCATGCTCTGGACCGCGCCGCCCGCCGTGCCTTTGGTGAGGTTGTCGATGGCGCTGATCGCGATGATGCGGCCGGCGTCCCCGTCGTAGGCGACTTGGATCTGAACGGCGTTGGAACCGTAGACGGACGCCGTGGCGGGCCATTGCCCCTCGGGCAGCAGATGGACGAACGGCTCGTCCGCGTACGCCTTCTCGTACGCGGCCCGTACGGCTCCGGCCGTCGTGTCCGGCCTCGCCTTGGCGCTGCAGGTGGCGAGGATGCCCCGGGGCATGGGTGCGAGGGTGGGCGTGAAGGAGACGGTGACGCGCTCCCCCGCCACCGCGCTGAGGTTCTGGATCATCTCGGGGGTGTGCCGGTGGCCGCCGCCGACGCCGTACGGGGTCATGGAGCCCATGACCTCGGAGCCGAGCAGATGGGGCTTGAGTGCCTTGCCGGCACCGGAGGTGCCGCTGGCGGCGGTGATCACGGCCTCGGGCTCGGCGAGGCCGCCCGCGTAGGCCGGGAAGAGCGCGAGCGAGACGGCGGTCGGGTAGCAGCCGGGCACCGCGATGCGCTTGGACCCCTCCAGCGCGGCGCGGGCACCCGGCAGTTCGGGGAGCCCGTACGGCCAGGTCCCGGCGTGAGCGGAACCGTAGAACCGCTCCCAGTCGGCGGCATCCTTCAGCCGGAAGTCGGCGCCCATGTCGACGACCAGGACCTCCCCGCCGAGCTGTTCGGCGACCGCGGCGGACTGGCCGTGCGGCAGCGCGAGGAAGACGACGTCGTGACCGGCGAGCGCCTCGGCCGTGGTGGGTGCGAGGACGCGGTCAGCGAGCGGCAGCAGATGGGGCTGGAGCGCCCCGAGCCGCTGCCCGGCGTTGGAGTGGCCGGTCAGGACGCCGATCTCGACGTCCGGGTGCGCGATGAGCAGCCGGAGCAGCTCTCCGCCCGCGTATCCGCTCGCACCTGCCACTGCCGCACGTACCACCATCGGACCCTCCTCCTTGGAAGCATGACTATACGCAGCACTGCATGTTTTTGCAACGAACCCTTGCCGAGCCCTGGTGAGACGGAGCGCGACCCCGCGGCCCCATCGCACACCATTGACATGCAGCCATTCAGCTACCTATGATTATGCAACCGAATGGCTGCATGTTGGGGGATGGCGAGCACTGATGGACGAGGTGTTCAAGGCACTGGCCGACGCCAGCCGCCGCCGGCTGCTGGACGGACTGAACGCCCGTGACGGACAGACCCTTCGGGAGCTGTGCGCCGGGCTCGACATGACCCGGCAGTCGGTCAGCAAGCACCTCGCGGTGCTGGAGGCGGCCGGTCTGGTCACCACCGTGTGGCGCGGCCGGGAGAAGTTGCACTACCTCAACGCCGTGCCCATCAACGCCATCGCCGACCGCTGGATCAGCCGGTACGACCGCGAGCGCGTGCGCGCACTCGACGACCTGAAGGCCGCATTGGAGCAGGAACCCATGAACGACGCCCCTTCCTTCGTCTACACCACCTACATCAGGACCACGCCCGAGCGGCTCTGGCAGGCGCTGACCGACCCGGCCTTCACCCGCAGGTACTGGGGCGTGACGCTGACCTCGGACTGGAAGCCGGGCTCCGCGATGACCTGGGAGCAGTTCGGCGTGACGGTGTCCGATCCCGAGCAGGTCGTCCTGGAGTCCGAGCCGGGGCGGCGGCTCGCCTACACCTGGCACACCTTCACCCCCGAGTTCGCCTCGGCCTGCGGGCTGAGTGACGAGCTCACCGCCAGGGTGTCCGCGGAGCCCCGGTCGAAGGTGACGTTCGAGATCGAGCCGGTGGACGACATGGTCAGGCTGACCGTCGTGCACGACGGCTTCCCGCCGGAGAGTGCGGTGCGGGAGGGCGTCAGCCAGGGCTGGCCCGCGATCGTCGCCGGCCTCAAGACGCTGCTGGAGACCGGCACGGCCCTGGCCGAGCCGCAGTAGCGGCCACCGGGCCCGGCCGTCAGCCGGTGTGCTCGAGGCACAGGCTCCAGCGTCCTGAGCGGCCGGTCAGCACGACGGTGGAGAGCGGGCGGACGTCGACGTTCCAGTACGTCGACGGCGGGGCCTTGAGCGCGTACACCAGCGCCGCGCGTACGACGGCGGGCTCGGCGACGGCGACGACGGAACTGCCGTCGCCGGCCGGGCGGGTGTCCAGCCAGCCGCCTATCCGGGAGATGAACCCGAGCAGCGGCTCCCCGCCGTGCGGGGCGGAGCGCGGGTCGGCGAGCCAGGCGTCGACCGCGTCGGGCTCCCTGGCCGCCACCTCGGCCAGCGTGAAGCCGCGCCAGCGCCCCATGTCGCAGTCGCTCAGCGCGGGCTGGGCGAGCGGGGCATAGCCGAGCGCGTCCGCGGTCGCCCGGCTCCGGGCGGTCGGCGAGCAGTAGCGCAGCTCGGCCGCGCCGAGGGGTACGAGTGTGTGCGCGGCGAGCTGCACCTCGTACCAGCCGGCCTGGTCCAGCGGCCGGTCGTCGTCGAAGCGCTCGGCCAGCCGGGCGGAGCTGCGCGCGGCGGCCACAAGGGTGACCCGAACACTCATGGCGGGATCGTGATGCCGCACGCGCCCCAGGTCAAGGGGGGTTACTGATCGTTAACGGAGGCCACCCCGAGGCCGTGCCCCGGCCACTTCTCCCGTCATCGAGTGGCACCGGTCCGACGCTCCCGTGAACTGCGGGGGTGCCGTCCGCCGGCGGAGGACAGGGCTCCGCGGGCCCCGTCCGGTGCGCGGGTCAGCCCAGCTGCTCGTCACAGGCTGTACGCAGTCTCCGTACCCCCTCCGCAATCTCCGCCGGGCCCGCGACACCGGCGAAGCTCAGCCGGACATGGCCCGCCGGAGGTTCGGCGCTGAAGTAGGGGCGGCCGGGGGCGAGGGCGACGCCCGCGCGCAGGGCGGCGGAGACGAGGGCGGTCTCGTCGGTGCCGTCGGGGAGGCGCAGCCACAGGTGGTAGCCGCCCGAGGGGATGTGCGGGAGGGCGAGTTCGGGCAGCCGCAGCCGCAGGGCGGCGGTCATCGTGTCCCGGCGGGCCTTCAACTCGGCGGCGACGGTGCGCAGATGGCGGCTCCAGGCCGGGGAGCCGACGAGTTCGAGCGCGGCCTCCTGGAGCGGGCGGGGCACGAAGAGGTTGTCGACGACATGGATGGCGCGCAGCCGTTCCAGCACGGGGCCGCGGGCGACGAGCGCGCCCACGCGCAGACTCGGCGACGTGGCCTTCGTCAGCGAGCAGACGTGGACGACGACGCCGTCCGGGTCGTCCGCCGCGAGCGGGGCCGGCAGCGGGCCCGCGTCGTCGTGGACGAGGCGGCGGGCGAAGTCGTCCTCGATGACGAAGGCACCGGCGGCGCGGGCGATCCGCACCACCTCCGCGCGGCGGTCGGGGGCGAGCACGGCGCCCGTGGGGTTCTGGAAGAGCGGCTGGGAGACGAGGACCCGGGCGCCGGTGGCACCAAGGGCGGCGGCGAGCAGTTCGGGCCGTACGCCCTGCGGGTCGACCGGCACGGGCACCGGGCGCAGTCCGGCGGCGCGGGCGATGGCCAGCATCCCGGGGTACGTCGGCGACTCGACCAGCACGGGGGCGCCGGGCGGGGCGAGGGCGCGCAGCGCGGTGGTGAGCGCGGACTGGCCACCGGTGGTGACCAGCACCTCGGCCGCGGTGACCGCGGGGCCGATGCCGCGCGCGAACCAGTCGCGCAGCTCGGGCAGCCCGTCGGCCGGCGACCGCCCCCAGGCACCGGGGCGCCGCCCGGCCCTGGCCAGCGCGGCGGCCAGCGCCTGCTCGGGCTGGAGCGAGGGGTGCAGATAGCCGCCGTTGAACTCGATGACACCGGGTGGCGGTGCGGAGAGCGTGACCAGGACGCCTGAGGCGTCCACGGCCCGCGGCACCACCTCGGCGGCGGCGTCCGCGCTGAGCGCGACCTCCTGCCAGGAGGTGTCGCCGGCCGCCGGCGCGTCCCTGCGCTGCTCCGCGCGGAACGCGCCCGCACCCGGCCGGGTGACGACCAGCCCCTCGGCGGCGAGCTGAGCGAGCGCGCGCGTCACGGTGACCGGGGAGACGCGGTAGCGCTCCACGATGGCACGGCTTGATGGCAGCTTCTCTCCGACCGAGTAACGGTTGAGCTCCTGCCTCAACGTTCTCGCCAGGTCACCCACACTGCTACGCTCTTGCATGAGAGCACAGGATAGCGCTACCGATCCATCGACGATAGCGGTCGACGATTCCTCGCCCGGGCACGACGCCGGACCCGCCGCGGTCCGCGCCGGCCGTACGCCCCGGCGCCTCCCGGCGGATGCCGCATCCGCACAGGGAGGCCGGAGCGGCACGCTCCTCGCCGTGCTCGGCGTCGTCGCCTTCTCGCTCACGTTCCCCTCGACCGCCTGGGGCCTGGAGTCCTTCGGCCCCTGGTCGCTCGTCGCCGTGCGGAGCGTCCTCGCCGCCGCCGTCGCGGGCTGCTTCCTCCTCGCCCTGCGCGTACCGCTCCCGGACCGGCGCCACTGGGCCTCCCTCGTCGTCGTCGCGAGCGGCGTCGTGGTCGGCTACCCGCTGCTGACGACCCTCGCACTGCAGACCTCGACGACCTCGCACGCCGCCGTGGTCGTCGGGCTCCTCCCCCTCACCACCGCCGTCTTCGCGGCCGTGCGCACGGGCCGGCGCCCCTCGCGCACCTTCTGGGCGGCCGCGCTCGCCGGCGCCGCGGTCGTGATCGCGTTCACGCTCGGCCAGAGCGGCGGCGGGCTCGCCACGGGCGACCTGTATCTCTTCGGAGCGCTGCTCGTCTGCGCCGCGGGATACACGGAAGGCGGCCGGCTGGCGCGGCTGATGCCGGGGTGGCACGTGGTCGGCTGGGCGCTGGTCCTGTGCCTGCCGCTCACCGTCCCCGGGTCCGTCGTCGCCCTGATGGCCGAACCGGTACGGCTGACCGCCCACGGCGTCGCCGGACTGGTGTGGGTGGCCGTCGGTTCCACGTTCTTCGGGCTCTACGTCTGGTATCGCGGCATGGCGGCGATCGGCATCGCCAGGGCGAGTCAGCTCCAGCTCGCCCAGCCGCTCCTCACCCTCCTCTGGTCGGTGCTGCTGCTCTCCGAACGGCTCTCGCCCGCCGCTCCACTGGCCGCCGTCGCCGTACTCGTCTGCATCGCCGTCACTCAGCGCACGAACGCCTGAGGGTGACACGGGTCACACACCGGGACGTAGACTCAGGGATACCGACCACCACCGACCACCACCTTCAAGCCAGCCCCGCGTCAAGGAGGTCACGCCCGATGGAAGCGAGTGTGGGAGACAAGCTGCTCGTCCACGGCCGGGTCGTCGGTCAGCACGACCGGCTCGCCGAAGTCGTCGAGGTGCTGGGCGACAAGGGCACTCCGCCGTACCGCGTCCGTTTCGAGGACGACGGCCACGAGTGCCTGATGTCGCCGGGTCCCGACACCGTCGTACGCCACCGCGAAGGCGCCTGACTCAGCGAGGTCCCCGGACCCGGGTCGGATAGTGATCGGCCACGACCGCCGCCATCGCCCCGATCCGGTCCGCGACCACTTCCGACGCGGCGAAGAAGCAGTGCCCGCGCACGCTCCCGTACTTGCCCGCGAGCGTGAGGTGGCGGGACAGCTCGTCCGGATCCTGCCAGGCATCGGCCTGCGCCGGGTCTCCCGCCTTGTACAACGCCTCGCCGATGTACAGGTCGACACCGCTCCCCCGGGCCACCGCGTCCCACCAGGGCACCAGCTTGGCGTAGTCCGCGGCGCTCTGGCCGATGTGCCAGTACAGCTGGGGGACGACGTAGTCGATCCAGCGCTCGCGCACCCACTTCCTGGTGTCGGCGTAGAGGTCGTCGTACGTCTCCACGCCCGCCCGGGTGTCCGAGCCGAGGGGGTCGCTGCCGGCGTTGCGCCACACGCCGAACGGGCTGATGCCGAAGCGGACCCCGGCGCGGACCGCCTTGATCCGGGCGGCCGTCTCGCGCACCAGCCGGTCGGTGTTGTCGCGCCGCCAGGCCGCCCGGTTGGGGAAGCCGCCGCCGTACTCCGCGTAGGCGTCGTCATCGTCGAAGACCTCGCCGGCCACCGGGTACGGGTAGAAGTAGTCGTCCCAGTGGACGGCGTCGATGTCGTAGCGCTCGACGGCGTCGAGCATCGCGTCCTGGACGTAGGACCTGACCTCGGGGAGCCCGGGGTTGTAGTACAGCTTCCCGCCGTAGGGCAGCACCCAGCCGGGGTTGCGGCGCGCCGGGTGGCCGGCGGACAGCTTCCGGAGGTCGGTGTGGAGGGCGACCCGGTACGGATTGAACCAGGCGTGCAGTTCGAGCCCGCGCGCGTGCGCCTCGGCCACGGCGGTGCCGAGCGGGTCCCAGCCGGGGCTCCGCCCCTGCACGCCGGTGAGGTACGCCGACCACGGCTCGTACGGCGAGGGCCACAGGGCGTCGGCGGTCGGCCGGACCTGGAAGACGACCGCGTTGAGCCGGCGGCGCACCGCAGTGTCGAGGTGCGCGAGGAGCTCGGCGCGCTGCCGGGCAGCGCTCAGCCCCGGTCGCGACGGCCAGTCGCGGTTGGCGACCGTGGCGAGCCACGCACCGCGGAACTCGCGTGGGCTCCTCCCGCGCCGTCCCGCGGGAGCCGCGGCCACCGCCTCCCCGGTCATGGTGAGCGCGGCGAGCGCGCCCAGCGCACCCGCAGCGCCCGCAGCGCCCGCCGCGCCCGCCGCCGTGACGAAGCCTCTCCTGGTCAACCGACTCATGAACCCGACCCTCCACCGCTTCGTGTGCGAGCCCTTACCCGCCGTCACCGACAGCATGCCGCCCCGGCCCTCCGAGCACACGCACCGGCGGAGTAACGTCGTGGGGTCGAGGCGGGCACCGGAACCAAACGGGGGACCTGCCGCACGGAAGACCAGCGAAAGGCACGATGTGACCGACACTGTGGCGGACGTATCCCGCGTCGGAGTGGTGGGGTGCGGCCAGATGGGCGCCGGTATCGCCGAGGTCTGCGCCCGCAGCGGACTTGAGGTCAGGGTCGCGGAGACCACCGGCGAGGCGCTGGAGATCGGCCGTACCCGGCTGTACAACTCCCTCGCCAAGGCCGCCGAGCGAGGCAAGATCACCGAGGAGGAGCGGGACGCGACACTGGCCCGGCTCAGCTTCACAACCGATCTCGGCGAGTTGGCCGACCGCGATCTCGTCATCGAGGCCGTCGTCGAGAACGAGCAGGTCAAGACCGAGATCTTCCAGGTGCTCGACCAGGTGGTGACCCGGCCGGACGCCATCCTCGCGTCGAACACCTCCTCCATCCCCCTGGTCAAGCTGGCCGTCGCCACGTCCCGCCCCGACCAGGTCATCGGCATCCACTTCTTCAACCCGGCGCCGGTGCAGAAGCTCGTCGAGCTGATTCCCGCGCTGACCACCTCCGAGGAGACCATCAAGCGCTCGGAGGCCGTGGTCCAGCAGGTGCTGGACAAGCACGCGATCCGCGCCCAGGACCGCTCGGGCTTCGTCGTGAACGCGCTGCTCATCCCGTATCTGCTCTCCGCGATCCGGATGTTCGAGTCGGGCATCGCGAGCCGCGAGGACATCGACAACGGCATGGAGCTGGGCTGCGCCCACCCGATGGGGCCGCTGAAGCTGTCGGACCTGATCGGTCTCGACACGGTCGCGTCGGTCGCCGACTCGATGTACGCCGAGTTCAAGGAGCCGCTGTACGCCGCTCCGCCGCTGCTGCAGCGCATGGTGGACGCGGGCCGGCTGGGGCGGAAGACGGGCTCGGGCTTCTACACGTACTCCTGAGTCCGCTGGGACGAGGGAATTCGTACTGGTGTTTCACACGGGGTGTGTGGAGCGTGTCCGCATATGCCGTGCGCACACGCTCCCCTGCTCCGACCAGGAACGGTTGACTCGGATCCGCTCAGCAACAGCAGAGGGACCCGTGGGACGACTTTTCCGTAGAGGAGCATTCAGGTGACCACCGACCCCGACCACTTAACGGCCGTCGAGGAGTTCGCGGAGCTGCGCCGCTCGCTCGACGTCGGCCTGGCCCGTATCGACGGGCAACTGGCACTGCTCGCCCAGCGCCATGACCAGATCGACCGGGACATCAGCGATCTGGGCGCGCGCGTAGTGGCGCTGGAGCACTCCAAATGGCCCCTGCCCGCCGTCGCCGCGCTCACCGCGGCGGGTGCGCTGGCGGTAGCGGTCTGGCAGGCGCTCGGACAGTAGCGCCCGCGGCATGCGGCGCGAGGTCAGCCCAGCCGCAGATGGTGCAGCATCAGCAGCCCGGCCGCCATGTTGGCGGCCGGGACCTCGCCGCGGGCGATCATGTCCGGCACCAGCTTGAGCGGGATCCACTCGCGGCGCGAGGACTCGAAGTCGTCCTCGGGATGCCCGATGTGCGTCGCCGCCTCCGACCAGTAGAGATGGTGCCGGGCGTCGGTGAGCCCGTTGGACGGCTCGACGGTCAGCAGATGCCGCAGCGGCCCCGGCCGCCAGCCGGTCTCCTCCTCCATCTCGCGCGCCGCGGCGGCCTCGACGTCCTCGCCGTCCTCGACGACGCCGGCGGCGAGCTCCCAGCCCCAGCTGTCGGTGATGAAGCGGTGCCGCCAGAGCATCAGGACCTCGTTGGCCTCGTTGACCGCGGTCGCGACGGCGACCGGGCGGAGGCGTATGAGGAAGTGGTCCAGGTGCCGGCCGTCGGGCAGTTCCACGTCCGCGAGATTCACCCTGAACCAGCGGTTCTCATAAACAGTTTGTTCACTTGAGGTCGTCCACTGCATTCTTCTGCCACCTTTCCCGCGCTTAGATGGCAATATCGCAGCAGGAGCGGGCTCACAGGGGAACGCGCAGGGCTCCATCGATGAGTTCGGCCGCCTCCGCGGCGCTCACCGATCCGTTGTCCACGAGCTGCCGGCGCACTTCCCGCAGTCGGTCGCGCAGCCGCTGGGACTCCATTCCCCGTGCCCGCTCGGCCATTTCCGCCGCGGTACGCGCGGCCCGCTCCGCCTCGCCCCGGCGCAGCTCGATCTGGCTGAGCATGCCCAGCCGGTGGACCCGGCCGCGGTCATGGGCCGGTATCGCGGCCGCCGCGGCGGCGTGCTCATGGGCGGCGGTCAGATCGCCGAGGCTCAGCAGCGCCTCCGCGACCTGGACATTCACCAGTCCGGGCTGAACGTAGCCCGTCTCGTCCGGCTCATGGCCGGGGTGGATGCGCTCCGCCTCCTCCTCGGCGCGCCTGATGCAGCCCAGCGCGCCGCCGCCGTCGCCGAGCTGGGCGTACGCCTTCGCCTGCATCGCGTACAGGTCGGCGGCGAGCGCCGGGGTGATCTGGCGCCCCGCGGTCCGCAGCGCGGCCTCCGCGAAGGCGACGGACTGCCGGAACTCCCCCATGAACAGCGCCTGGTTGACCAGCAGGGCGATGACATACGCGCCGAGGCCCCGGTCGCCGCTCGCCTTCGCGAGCCGCAGGGCCTGGTGGAAGTAGCGCTGGGCGAGTCCGTGCGCGTCCGAGTCGTACGCGCAGATACCGGCGACGGCGACCAGGCCGCCGGTGGCGCGGTGGAGCTGGCGGCCGAGCGCGTCGCCGTACGCGCCGCGGAGCAGCGGGGCCGTCTCCGTGCTCAGGAAGCCGACGATCCGGGAGCGGGTCGCGATGCCGCCGGCCTTGCGGTACATCAACTCGTAGTGCGCGCGGGCGGCACGCAGCATCTTGATGTCGGCCATGCTGACGCGGGTCCTGCCGGTGCGGGAGACGTCCGCGTCCTCCGGCGGGTTCTCCCACTCCCAGACGGGCATCACGGCGGGCGTGCCCGTGACCGCGGGGGCGCCGATGAGATGCGGGCGCTGCTGCTCGTCGGAGCGCCACAGCGCGGTGGCGCGCTCGACGAAGCCGGAGAGCGGGGAGCCGTACGGGGGTGCACTGTGGCCGGGGATGCCCAGACCGATGTCGTCGAGGGTCACGACGCGGTGCAGCCGGGCCGCGAGCACCTCGCAGATCAGGTCGGGCACCTGGCCGCGGGGGCGCTGGCCCTTCAACCAGCGGGCCACGGCCGTGTGTTCGTAGCGGAGCGCCATGCCCCGTCCGCGGCCGGCCTGGTTGACGTGCGCGGCGAGGCCGGCGTGGGAGATGCCCGCCTCGTCGAGGAGGGCGTCGAGCAGGGTATTGGGCTGCATCTGGCCCTCCGTTGGCTCGGTGCGCCAAGCGTAGTGGAGGTCGGTTCGCACGGGGTGTGAAACAAGTGCATATATCCGTGCTGTTCGCGCTCTGCCACGGTGGCGCGCGGGAGCTGTTGACTGGGCTCCCTCTCAAGGAGGCGGCCGGGCCGCCGGCTCCCCCTCGTACAGTGCGGCGGCCCGCACCCCGCGTCGTCCGTCCCGCCGATCTGCCCGACACTCCGCGGCAGGACGGACGACGCCGGCCGCGTTTGGTTTTCTCCGGGGGCTGCCGCCCCCGGACCCCCGCAACCGCCCCGGACGGGGGCGCCCCGCGCCAGGGGCGGAATGCCGGAACCCGCCGCTGGGTGACGGCGCGTGGCCCCTCCGGGCTCGACTCCTTGGGGACGGCGGCGATCTGGCCTGTCGCCGTTGCGAACCCGGTACCAGTCGCCGCTCCCCCTGCGGAGGCCGACCCTCCACGGCCCCGCCCCGGGCGTCGTCCCCGGGGTGCGGCCCGGCCCCGTGGCACGCGTGAGGGGGCCTTCCGGGCCGTGCGGCCCGGAAGGCCCCCTCAGGGGGTCGCGCGAGGGCTCAGGCCCCGCGGAGGGTGGCGCCCACGCGGGACTCGGCGAGGGTGATCGCCGCGTCCCGGGCGGCGGATGCCTCCTCGACGGTCAGCGTGCGGTCCGGCGCGCGGAAGCGCAGCGCGTACGCCAGGGACTTCTTGCCCTCGCCGATCTGCTCACCGGTGAAGACGTCGAACAGCCGGAGCGACTCCAGCAGTTCGCCCGCGCCCTCACGCAGCGCCTGCTCGACCTCGGCGGCCGGGACGTCGGAGGAGACGACCAGCGCGACGTCCTGCGTGGCCACCGGGAACGTGGAGATCCGCGGCGCCTGGATCGCGCCCTTCCCGGTCTGCTCCAGCAGGTCCAGCTCCACCTCCATCGCGCAGGTGCGCTCCGGCAGTCCGAGCGCCTTGATGACGCGCGGGTGCAGTTCGCCCGCATGGCCGACGAGCGTCTCCTCGCCGTTCGCGACGGCGTAGAGCGCGGCGCAGCGGCCGGGGTGCCACGGCGCGTGCCGGTCGGCGCGGACGGTGAGCTCGACACCGGCCTCACGGGCGACCGCACGGGCGGACTCCACCGCGTCGGCCCAGTCTGCCGGGCGGCCCTCGCCCCACCAGCCGGTCTGCTCCCGCGCGCCCGCCAGCACGGTGGCGGCGCGGCGCGGCTGGCGCGGGAGCGCCGCGTTCAGCGTGGCGATCTCCTCGTCCGTGGGACGGCGGTCGACCGGCAGCAGGACCGGCGCGACCGTCTCGTCACCGGTGGGCCGGAAGACCAGACCCGTCTCGAAGAGGGCGAGGTCCTGGGAGCCACGGCCCTGGTTGCGGCGCAGCGCGGCGAGCAGACCGGGCAGCAGCGTGGTGCGCAGCGCCGGCTCCTCGTCGGAGATCGGGTTGACCAGCTTGACGACGGTGCGGCGCGGGTCGTCCGCCTCCAGGCCGAGCTGGTCGAAGATCTGCTCGCTGACGAACGGGTAGTTCAGCGCCTCGACGTACCCCGTGCCGGCCAGCGCACGGCCGACCCGCCGGTGCAGCCGCTGGCGGGCGGTCAGCCCGCGGCCGGACGGCGGCGTGGGCAGCGTGGAGGGCAGGTTCTCGTAGCCCTCCAGCCGGATGACCTCCTCGGCGAGGTCGTTGGGCTCGTGCAGGTCGGGCCGCCAGGACGGGACGGTGACGACGAGCTCGTCCTGCCCGTAGACGTCGCAGCCGACCTCCTGGAGGCGGCGTACGACGGTCTCGCGGCCGTAGGTGACGCCCGCGACGCGGTCGGGGTGGTCGGCGCGCATGGTCACGGTGCGCGGCGCGGACGGGGCGATGATCTCGGTGACCCCCGCCTCGGCCGTACCGCCCGCGAGCAGCACCAGGAGGTCGACCGTGCGCTGCGCGGCAGCGGCGGCGGCCTGCGGGTCGACGCCGCGCTCGAAGCGCTTGGACGCCTCGGAGGCCAGCTTGTGGCGGCGCGCGGTGCGGGCGATGGAGACCGGGGCGAAGTGCGCGGCCTCGATGACGACCTCGGTGGTGCCGCGGACCTCGCCGGTCTCTGGGTCGGTGACGGAGTCGGCGATCTCGGTGTTGGCCCCGCCCATCACGCCAGCGAGACCGATCGGCCCGCGGTTGTCGGTGATGACCAGGTCCTCGGCGTCCAGGACGCGCTTGACGCCGTCGAGGGTGGTGAACTTCTCGCCGGGCTGTGCGCGACGCACCCCGATCGGCCCGTCGAGCCGGGTCCGGTCGTACGCGTGCAGCGGCTGGCCGAGCTCCAGCATCACGTAGTTGGTGATGTCGACGGCGAGCGAGATCGGCCGCATGCCCGCCTTCTGGAGCCGTCGCTGCATCCAGATCGGGGAACGGGCCTCGGGGTCGAGGCCCACGACGGTGCGGGCGGTGAAGCGGTCGCAGCCGATCGGGTCGGCGATCTGCACCCCGTAGCCGAAGGAGTTGGGCGCGGGCACGTCGAGCAGCGCCGGGTCGCGCAGCGGCAGCCCGTACGCGATCGCGGTCTCGCGGGCGACACCGCGCAGCGACAGGCAGTAGCCGCGGTCGGGCGTGACGGCGATGTCGAGGACCTCGTCGAACAGCTCAAGCAGCTCGGTGGCGTCGGTGCCGACCTCGATCTCGGGCGGCAGCACGATGATGCCGTGCGAGCCTCCCCCAGGGCCTTCGGCCTGGGGGGACCCCCAGCCCATGCCGAGCTCGTCGCCGGAGCAGATCATGCCGCGGGACATCCGACCGTAGGTCTTGCGCTCGGCGATCTGGAAGTCGCCGGGCAGGACCGCGCCGGGCAGCGCCACGACGACCTTGTCGCCGACGGCGAAGTTCCGCGCGCCGCAGATGATCTCCTGCGGCTCGCCCGTCCCGTTGGCCTGGGCCACGTCGACGGTGCAGAAGCGGATCGGCTTCTTGAACTCGGTGAGCTCCTCGATGGTGAGCACCCGGCCCACGACGAGCGGGCCCTTGAGCCCGGCGCCGAGCTGCTCGACCGTCTCGACCTCGAGGCCGGCGGCGATGAGCTTGGTCTGTACGTCACGGCCGGTCTCCGTCACCGGCAGGTCGACGTACTCCCGCAGCCATGAAAGCGGGACCCGCATCAGATCTCCATCCCGAACGGCCGGGTGAACCGGACGTCACCCTCGACCATGTCTCGCATGTCCTCGACGTTGTGGCGGAACATCAGCATCCGCTCGATGCCGAACCCGAAGGCGAATCCGCTGTACTTCTCCGGGTCGACACCGCAGGCGATGAGCACCTTCGGGTTGACCATTCCGCAGCCGCCGAGCTCGATCCAGCCCTCACTGGAGCAGGTGCGGCAGGGCCGGTCCGGGTTGCCGACGGACTCGCCGCGGCACACGTAGCAGACCATGTCCATCTCGGCGGACGGCTCGGTGAAGGGGAAGAAGTTCGGCCGCAGCCGGGTCTTCATGCCCTCGCCGCCGAAGAGCGCCTTGACCATGTGGTCCAGGGTGCCCTTGAGATCGGCCATGGTGAGGCCCTCGTCGACGGCGAGCAGCTCGACCTGGTGGAACACCGGGGTGTGGGTGGCGTCCAGGTCGTCGGTGCGGTAGACGCGGCCGGGGCAGATCACGTAGAGCGGCGGCTCGCGGTCGAGCATCGAGCGGACCTGGACGGGCGAGGTGTGCGTGCGCAGCACGACGCCCGAGTCCGCGCCGCCTCCCTCGGGGCCCTGCACGAAGAAGGTGTCGTGCTCGCCGCGGGCGGGGTGGTCGGCCGCGATGTTCAGCGCGTCGAAGTTCAGCCACTCGGACTCGACCTCGGGGCCTTCGGCGACCTCGTAGCCCATGGCGACGAAGATGTCCTCGATGCGCTCCGAGAGCGTGGTCAGCGGGTGGCGGGCGCCCGCCGGAGTGCGGTCGTACGGCAGCGTGACGTCCACCGCCTCCTCGACCAGCACGCGCGTGTCGCGCTCCGCCTCCAGCTCGGCCTGGCGGGTGGCGAGCGCCTTGTTCACGGCACCCCGGGCCTGGCCGACGCGCTTGCCTGCCTCCGCCTTGGCGTGCGGCGGCAGGGCGCCGATCTCCCGGTTGGCGAGCGCGAGCGGCGAGGAGGGGCCGGTCTGCGCGATCTTCGCCTCGTGGAGCGCTGCGAGGTCACCGGCCGCGGCGAAGGCGGCGAGCGCCTCGTCCCGCATGCGCTCGATCTCTTCCGGTTTCAGTGCCTCGACCTCGACAGGGTCGTAGGACTTATTGGGTGCCGACATCTCTTCCCGTACTTCCGATGGGGTGGCTGGGGCCGCTCGACGACCGAGGACGCAAAGGTGCCAAAGGTCGAGTTTAGCGGGGCGAGGTGGTCGCAGGAGCCCGTGGGCCGCGGGGCGGGACTCAGCGTGTGTCAGCTGAGATACGCCGGAGCGGCGACGGGCAGGATAAATCGGAACTCGGCGCCGCCGCCGGGTCCGCGGCCGACGGTGATCGTCCCGCCGTGCGCCTCGACGATGCCCTTCACGATGTACAGCCCGAGGCCGGTGCCGCCACGCTTGCTGCCCCGCCAGAAGCGGGTGAAGACACGGCCCATCGACTCCTCGGGGATGCCGGGGCCCTCGTCGCTCACGGTGACGGCCGTTCCCTTCTCGTCGCTGTCGCCTGCTGGTGCCACGTCGATGGTGACGGTTCCCTCGCCGTGGCGCACCGCATTTTCCAGCAGGTTGCCGAGGACCTGGTCGATCTTGTCGGGGTCGGCCCACAGCTGCGGGAGGCGGTGCCGGATGCGGACGAAGAACCGGTCGGGGGACTGGCCGCGTGCGGTGTGCGCCTGGATGTGGCGGCCGACGGCTGCGGCTATGTCGACGGGCTGGCGGCGCACCTCCAGGCGGCCGGAGTCGATCCGGGAGATGTCGAGGAGCTCGGCGATGAGCCGGGTGACGCGGCCCGCGTCGGCGTCGACGGTCTCCAGCATCAGCCGCTTCTGGTCGTCCGTGAAGCGCTCCCACTTGGCGAGCAGGGTGGCCGTGAAGCCCTTGACGGAGGTGAGCGGGGAGCGCAGCTCGTGGGCGACGGTGGCGATGAGCTCGGCGTGGCTGCGCTCGGTACGGCGCCGGGCCTCGGTGCCGCGCAGGCTGACGACGACGCGGTGCACCGGCCCGGTGGGGGTCGTGCGCACGTAACGGGCGGAGACGAGGACCTCGCGCCCGCCGGGCAGCAGCAGATTGCGCTCGGGCTGGCCGGTGCGGGTGGCGAGGCCGAGGTAGGGGTCGGTCAGGCTCCACCAGCGGCGCCCCTTGAGGTCCTCCAGGGGCAGAGCCTGGTCGAGCGGGCGGCCGAGCGCCGCGGCGCGGGGTGTGGCGGTGATCCGGGCAGCTGCGGTGTTGAAGCAGATCACACGGCCGGTCTCGTCGGCGACGACGAGACCGTCGGGGAGGTCGTCGGGATCGACCGCGGTGTCGCGTCCGCCCGGGGCCGCGGGCTCGGGACCGGGCTCGGGCTGGGGCTCGGGCTCGACGGGACCGGTGCGGGCGCTGCGCGCCGCCGTGTCCGCCTCGGTCTCCGACAGCCTTCTCTGGCCGACAGCCATCCCCGTCCCCCACCTCTCGAACCGGTTCAGTGGGCCCCCGAGTTGGTCACCCTACTAGTCGCCGGTGACGGAGCGACAGCCTGTGGGCTCCCGGAGTCACCGCCCCAGGTCACCGCGCCGGAATCACCCGCCCGGGTCACCGCGCCCGGGTCACCGCGCCCGGCAGCCGCCGGGGCGCCGCTGGGCGCGGGCGGACGCGTAGAGACATACGGCCGCGGCGGTCGCGAGGTTCAGACTCTCGGCCCTGCCGTGGATGGGGACGCGCACGACCGCGTCCGCGAGCGCCCGGGTCTCCTCGGGCAGGCCCCATGCCTCGTTGCCGAAGATCCATGCGGTGGACCCGCTCATGGTGCCGGCGTCGAGCTCGTCGTCGAGGTCGTCGTCCCCGGCGCCGTCGGCGGCGAGGATCCGCACCCCTGCCGCCTTCAGTCCGCCGACGGCCTGCTCGACGGGTACGCCGACGGCCACCGGCAGATGGAACAGCGAACCGACCGAAGCCCGCACCGACTTGGGGTTGTACAGGTCGACGGAGGCGTCGGTGAGCACGACCGCGTCGGCGCCCGCGGCGTCCGCGCAGCGGAGCACCGTACCGGCGTTCCCGGGGTCGCGTACGTGCGCGAGCACGGCGACGAGGCGCGGCCTGGCCGTCAGGATCTCCTCGAACGGCGAGTCGAGGAACCGGCAGACGCCGACGAGCCCCTGAGGGGTGACCGTCTGCGAGACCTCGGCGAGCACGGTGTCGGCGGCGTAGTGGACCCGGGCGCCGGTGGCGCGGGCGGCGTCGACGATCTCCGCGTACCGCTCGGCGGCCTCGACGGTGGTGAACAGCTCGGTCAGGGTCGCCTGCCCGTCCCCGCCCCGGTGCGCCACGGCCTCCCGCACGGCCTGCGGCCCCTCGGCGATGAACCGCCGGTCCTTCGACCGGAAGTTCCGCCGCGCCAGCCGCCGCGCGGCGACGACGCGCGGGGACCGCGGGGAGATGAGCTCGGGGGTGTGCATGGGGTGCTCCTTCGTGACCGGTCGCCGCGACGCGGGGACCGGTGTGTTCCCTGTACGACGGTGGCGAGCCGCCCATGGCCCCGTGCCCGGCCGATCACGTCCGGCTCAGGACGACGGTCCCGGCTGGGCCGCACTCGGGGACGCCGCCCGGGGGGGCCGTGGAGGGTGGTCGATCCCGCGGGGCCGGCCGGACCGTCGCGAGGCCCGCACGGCCTCCGACGTGCGCGGACCCGCAGGCCAGAGGCCTGCGGGTCCGGGGCAGTCCGGGGCGTGTTGCCGCGGCCGTCAGGCCGCCGACGCGGCCTTCGGCGCGTTGACGTCCGCCGGCAGCGCCTTCTGCGCCACCTCGACGAGCGCGGCGAACGCACCGGCGTCGTTCACGGCGAGCTCCGCGAGGATCTTGCGGTCCACCTCGACGTTGGCGGCCTTCAGACCCTGGATGAAGCGGTTGTAGGTGATGCCGTTGGCGCGGGCAGCGGCGTTGATGCGCTGGATCCACAGCTGACGGAAGTCGCCCTTGCGCTTCTTGCGGTCGTTGTAGTTGTAGACGAGGGAGTGGGTGACCTGCTCCTTCGCCTTGCGGTACAGGCGGGACCGCTGACCGCGGTAGCCGCTGGCCTGCTCGAGGATCGCCCGGCGCTTCTTGTGGGCGTTGACTGCCCGCTTGACGCGTGCCACTTGTTAACTCCTTGTAGCGGGGCCGCAGTTGCACTCATGCGGCCCGGAAACGAATTGGTCCCGGTCTTGGCCGGAAGCCCCCGTCACCGGGGGCGACGACAATCAGATGCCCAGCATCTTCTTGATCTTGGCGGCGTCACCCGGGGCCATCTCGGCGTTGCCGGTGAGGCGACGCGTCAGCTTGGACGACTTGCGCTCGAGCAGGTGGCGCTTGCCGGCGCGCTCACGGAGCACCTTGCCGGAGCCGGTGATCTTGAAGCGCTTCTTGGCACCGCTGTGCGTCTTGTTCTTCGGCATAGCGCCGTTATCTCCTCGTCAGTGGCGCTCCCCGCGCCGGTCCGCAAACCGGCGCACGGAAGCGTCAGATGTATCGGTTGATATCCGGGACGGTTGTCCTGGAATCAGGCCTCGGCGGGGTCCCCGGTGGAGTCCGCCGCCTGGGCGGGCTGCCCCTGGCGCTCGGCCTTGCGGGCGGCCTGCGCCTCGCGGGCTTCGGCCATCGCCTCGGTCTTCTTCTTGTGCGGACCGAGGACCATGATCATGTTGCGGCCGTCCTGCTTCGGGTTCGACTCCACGAAGCCGAGGTCCTGGACGTCCTCCGCGAGCCGCTGCAGCAGCCGGTAGCCGAGCTCCGGCCGGGACTGCTCGCGACCACGGAACATGATCGTGATCTTGACCTTGTCGCCCTGCTTGAGGAACCGGACGACGTGACCCTTCTTGGTGTCATAGTCGTGCGGGTCGATCTTCGGCCGGAGCTTCATTTCCTTGATGACCGTGTGCGCCTGGTTCTTGCGCGCCTCACGGGCCTTCATGGCCGACTCGTACTTGAACTTGCCGTAGTCCATGAGCTTGCAGACCGGCGGTCGCGCGGAAGCCGCGACCTCGACCAAGTCCAGGTCGTATTCCTGCGCGAGCTCCAGGGCCTTGGCAAGCGGAACAATCCCGACCTGCTCGCCGCTGGGACCGACAAGTCGCACCTCGGGAACGCGAATCCGGTCGTTGATGCGGGGCTCGGTGCTGATGGATCCTCCTCGGTAGCACCACGCGGCGGTCTGGCAAACAGCCGCGCAACGTCTGTTTCTCTGGGACCAACCGCACCGGTGCATGAAAAATGCCCCGGACGGGACACAGGCGGGGCTCCTGGAATACCGGAACACCGCCGCGGTGGACCGCGGGGCGCTACTTTCGGACGGCTCCATCGTCCGTACGGAACGATGGTCGCCGTCTGACCGGTGACCCGCCGCCCCTGAGGGCCGCCAGGTGGGAGATCGGAGCCTCCACTTGTGGGTCGGACACATGCGCGTCCGACCGGTCGTTACACAAGGTTAGCAGCTCCGGCCGGAAGGAGCTAACCGGCGGGCGGCACCGTGCCGCCCGCCGGTCGTCGCAGCTCGTCGGTGCTTGTTGGAGCTCGGCTCGTCGCAGCGTGTCGGAGCTGGGCCGAAGCCGGCCGAAGTCAGCCGAAGACCGGGCCGGTGTACTTCTCGCCCGGGCCCTGGCCCGGCTCGTCCGGCACGACCGACGCCTCGCGGAAGGCCAGCTGCAGCGACTTGAGACCGTCGCGCAGCGGGGCCGCGTGGAAGGAGCTGATCTCGGTCGCTCCGGCGTCGAGCAGCCCGGCCAGCGCATGGACCAGCTTGCGGGCCTCGTCGAGGTCCTTGTGCTTCTCGCCGTCCTCGGTCAGGCCGAGCTTGACCGCGGCGGCGCTCATCAGGTTGACCGCGACCGTGACGATCACCTCGACCGCCGGGACCTCCGCGATGTCGCGGGTCATGGCGTCGAAGTCGGGGGATTTATCGGTGGGGGTGCCGGGCGTGGGGGTCGCGTCACTCATGGGGCACACGATATGCGGTGCCTCTCACGGCCGTACGTACAGGGGCTCGCCGGGAGGCACGGCCCCGGCCGGCAGCAGCGCCAGGTCGAGGCCGCGCACGAGCCTGGCCCGCAGCGTCTCGTCCGCTGCGAGCCCCCGGGCGACGCGCTGGGCCGCCTCGGCAGGGGCGGCGTCCGGGGCGAGGACCAGGGCGAGGGTGCCGTCGGCGCTGCCCGGGCCGAGGTGGGCGCGGAGCACGGCGGGCTCGGCGGCGACGACGGACCGTACCGCCCGGGTGACGGCGGGGTCGGCGAGCGGCTCCGTGTTGGTGCGGCCCTCCGCGAGGGCGAGCAGGGCCGGTCCGGTGAGCTGGTACGGCACCGGCCCCGCGAGGTCCAGGACGAGCGTGTCCGCCTTCTCGTGCGCGGCGGCCTGGAGGGCCTGGTGCAGCGGTACGGCGACGGGCCGAGCCTCCGGGTCCCAGCGGGCCAGCGACTCCGTCGAGGTGAAGGCGGGCAGGGCGCGGCGCGCGCCCGCCGTCAGCGTGGGCACGGCCATGTCGCTCGTCTTCTCACGCCGCAAGCGGACCCCCCGTCTCCCCCCGCCACCCGTGTTCGTCGCTGCGCGGCCCCCCGCGTCGTCCTCCTCGACCTCGCCCAGGACGGCGACGACGGGCACGAGGAGCCGGGCGCCCTTGAGCGCTTCCAGGACCGGCCCCTCCGCGGTCCGGTCCTCGGCCCAGGCGGCGAGCGCCGCGGTCAGGGCCGGGTCGGCGGTGCCGTCGTCGTCGGAGAAACCGGGGTCCGGGATGTTCTTGAGCGCCACGGGACGAGCCTAACGGGCCCCGTCCCGCCGGCCGTGCTCAGGTACGGCGCCGGCCTCCGCGCCACAGGACGACGGCGGCGGCCAGCAGCAGGGCCCCGACGCCGCCGGTGAGCGGGGCGAGCACGCCGCCGGGCTCGTCCGCCGCGGAGGGCGCCGCCGGGCCGGTGCCGAAGTAGCGGTTGCGGTAGCCGGAGGCGGCGGCCGCCGTGGTCGTGTCGGGGCCGAGCCTTCCGCCCGCCTCGATGGCCGCGGCCGGGTCGACGATGCCGTACCCCTTCGCGTCGTCGCGGCCGCCCTTGGGGCCGCTGCGGGCGGTGTCGGTGAGGAGCTTCTTGATCTGGGCGGGCGTCAGACCGGGGTGGGCGGCCCGTACGAGCGCGACGGCGCCGGAGACGAACGCCGCCGCGGCGCTGGTGCCCCAGCCCTCGTAGTAGCGCCGGTCCGGGTCGGCGATGACGACGTCGACGCCGGGCGCGCTGACGGCGGCGTACCAGCGGCGGGTGGAGAAGGAGGCACGGGTGCCGTAGCGGTCGACGGCGGCGACGGCGATGACGCCGGGGTAGGCGGCGGGGTAGGAGATGTGGTCGCCCTTCTCGCCGCCGTTGCCGGCCGACGCGACGACGACGGCTCCCTTGCGGAGGGCGTACTGGACGGCGGCGTCCTCGCTCTTCTCCGGGTGCGCGGACTCGCTGTCGTCGCCGAGGGAGAGGTTGATGACGTCCGCGCCGTGGTCGGCGGCCCAGCGGATGCCGTCGGCGAGGGCGGAGCCACGGCTGTTGCGGGCCCGCTTGCGCGCGGGGTCGCTGCCTTCGAGGATCACGCGGACCGGCAGGATCTTCGCCTCGGGGGCGATGCCGAGTACGCCGTCCTCGCGGTCGGCGCCGTGGCCGTGCCCGGCGATGATCCCGGCCATGGCGGTGCCGTGCCGGGCCCAGGAGCGGTCGCCGCGCCGGGCGCCGAAACCGATGAGGTCCTTGGTGGGCAGCACCTGGCCGGCGAGGTCGGGGTGGGTGTCGTCGACACCGGTGTCGAGCACGGCGACGGTGATCCCCTTGCCCTGGGTGGTCTGCCACGCCGTGTCGGTGTGCATCGCCTCCAGGGCCCACTGGCGGGCCCGGATGCCGTCGGCGTGCGCGGGGGTAGCGGACACGAGGACGAACGCGACGGCGGCGGCGAGCGCCCCGGTGAGTCGGGGGCGGGCGCCGCCGCGGCGCCGGGGGTGGTCCTGGGGCCGGGCACCGGGGTGGCCGGGCAAGGGCGCGCGGGGTGGGTTCCGCGGGATCAGCGGGGTCATTCGGAGGGCTCCGTGGCCGGGGCTGCGGTCTTGCGCAGGGCGCGTTCGATGCGGTCCGCGATGCCCTCGGCCTCGTGGCCGAGGCCCGCCTGGGCGGGGGCGGAGGTCGCGCCGGTGACCATGGCCTCGCCCGCGGGCTGCGGGTCGCCGACGGCACGGCCGTCCGCGAACCCCGAGACGGCGTAGACGATGACCGGCGCGTCGGCGAGGACGCTCACCGTCCAGCTGGCCCGCTCCCTGTCGCCGAAGCCGGCGGCGACGGTGCCGGGGACGGGGTACGCACGGGGCATGAGGTCGGCGCGTTCGTCGAGGCCCTCGCCGCTGAAGCGGGTGCGCAGGGCCGCCATGGCCTCCCGGTCCGCCTCGGTGAAGACCATGCCGACGGTGGTGACGGTGGTGGCGGTGGCGTCCGTGTACGTGGCGCGCAGCACCCGGAGGCAGCCGACCGGCCGTATCGCCTTGGCGAGCAGCGGGTCGAGCGCCTCCGTGCAGGGCCCGTCGGGTGCGACGGCGATCCGCCGCCACTCCCGGTCGGCTCCGCCGGGTCCCGCGGCGACGCCCTTGAGCACGGGCGGGAAGAGGCTGTCGACGGGGACGCTGTGCCAGAGCGTGCGGGCGTCGGCGTAGCTGGTGGGTGTGGAGGGCGCGGCCGTCGAGTCCCCCGCGAGCCAGCTCCCGGCGGCGGCGCCGCCTATCAGTCCGAGCCCGAGCACCATGCAGGCCACCGCGGCGGCGGTCCGTGCGGGATGGCGCGCCCGTATGGGCCGCAGTCGGGTCGTGATCTCCACGGGCGTCTCGGGGAGCGGGCCCCCGTAGGTATGCAGGGGCGGAAGGGGCCTGCCCTGGGCGGGTGCCCCTTGGTACACCGGCGGCCCGGCCGGCCGGGGCGGCACGGCCGTGGACCGCTGGGCGGGCGGGCGCGGCGCCCAGGGGACGTGCGGCGCATGGGACGGCGCCGCGCCGGCGGCCTGGGACCGGGCGGCTTCCCGCCCTGGGTGGCCGGGCTGGGCGGCGGCGCGCTGCGGGCCCCGGTCAGGGTCCGGCGGGCCGGCAGCGGCCGGGGCCGTGCCGGCTGCGGGCGCTTCACCGTCCGGGCGGGGCGGTCGGCCGGGGGCCGGCTGGGCGGGGACCGACATGGCGGAGGTCGGCTGGGCGGAGGCCGAATGGCCGGGGGTCCGCTGGGCGGAGGTCTGACCGGAGCGCGTCGGCGCGCCTGCGGTCGGGGCGGCAGGCGCGGGCCGCCGGTCGTGCTCTCCGCTCGTCGCGGCCTGCGAAGGCCGCGGGGCCTGCGCGGCTTGCGGAGCTATCGGACGAGCTGCCGGACGAGGTGTCGGTGTGCCGGTCGGCGCGGGAGCGGCCGGGACGGGCGGTGGCGTGGAGTCCGTGATCGGGCGCAGGCGCGTCGTCGTCTCGGACGGGGTGGACGGGAGGAGGGCGTCCGTTATTCGGGACGAGCGTGGTGCTTCGGTGCTCATCCGCCCCCCGTTCCTCATGTCGTGGCGCCGCCGGATCGCCCTACCGGGCAAGCCCGTTCGTCACCGCGTGCGTGTCACTCTACGGGCTGAACGGGACCGGACGGGAACGGGTCCGCCGCCCCGGGGCATCTGACCGGAACGTCCCCCTACCCCGCGGTAATCGGGTCTGGCAAGCTCGGCCCATGACTCCCCGTGCCGCAGACCGGGCCCGGTACGACCGGGCCACCGCCCATCTCGACGCGCCGCTCGCCGTCGTCGACCTCGACGCGTTCGACGCGAACGCGGCGGACCTGGCGCGCCGGGCCGGCGGGAAGCCCGTGCGGGTGGCGAGCAAGTCGGTGCGGTGCCGGGCGCTGCTCGAGCGGGTGCTGGCGACGGACGGATTCGCGGGGATCATGTCGTTCACGCTCGACGAGTCGCTCTGGCTGGCCCGGTCCGGCTTCGACGATGTGCTCCTCGCCTATCCGTCCGCCGACCGCGCCGGTTTCGCGGAACTCGCGGGCGACGCCAAGCTGGCCGCCGCGGTGACGGTGATGGTCGACGACCCGGCGCAGCTGGATCTGATCGACGGGGCGCGGGACGGCGGGGCCGAGGAGATCCGGGTCTGCCTGGAGCTGGACACCGCGCTGCATCTGCTCGGCGGCCGGATACGGATCGGGGCACGCCGCTCCCCGCTGCGCGAGCCGGAGCAACTGGCCGCCCTGGCCCGTGCCGTCGCCCGCCGCCCCGGCTTCCGGCTGGTCGGCCTCATGGCGTACGAGGGCCATGTCGCGGGCGTCGGCGACGCGGTGGCGGGCAGCCCGCTGCGTTCGCGGGCGGTCCGGCTGATGCAGTCCGCGGCCCGCCGCGAGCTGGCGCAGCGCCGTGCGGCCGTGGTGCGGGCGCTGCGGGCCGAGGCACCGGAGCTGGAGTTCGTGAACGGCGGCGGCACGGGCAGCGTGCAGCACACCGCGGAGGAGGACGCGGTGACCGAGATCGCGGCCGGGTCCGGGCTGTACGTGCCGAGGCTGTTCGACAACTACACGTCCTTCACGGGCCGCCCGGCCGCACTGTTCGCCCAGCCGGTGGTGCGCCGTCCGGGCGTGGGCGTGGTGACGGTCCTCGGCGGCGGCTACCCGGCGTCCGGGGCGGCGGGGCGGGACCGGCTGCCGGTGCCGTATCTGCCGGAGGGTCTGCGCTACGACCCGCAGGAGGGGCCGGGCGAGGTGCAGACGCCGCTGCTCGGCGCTCCGGCGGACGACCTCCTCATCGGCGACAAGGTGTGGTTCCGCCACGCGAAGGCCGGTGAACTGTGCGAGCGGTTCGCCGAGTTGCAACTGATCGAGGGCGACCGGGTGGTGGCGTCCGTACCGACGTACCGCGGCGAGGGCCGTACGTTCCTCTGAGCACGGCACGCTCAGGCGTGTGCGTACGGCACACGGCGTAGGGGGCACCTCCCGTGCCCGAAGGGCGACGAGGCAGCGCGTGCCAGGAGTCGGGCCCCTGCGGCATGGGTCGGACAGGGCCTGGGGCCGTCGTTTGGATCAGGCCGGATCAGGGAGCGGCCCGCCGCGGAGCGGCTGATGTCACAGCGGTGCGTGCAGCTGCAAGGCGGAGGAGGAAATCGACGCGGTGGGGGCCTCCCGTGCCCGGAGGGCTACGGGGGAGTCGGTGACCGACGCCAACGCAGCAGATGTGCGTGCCAGGGCACGCGAGCCCGGCAAGAGCCGAACGACAGGGCCTAGCTAGGGGCCGAGCGTGGAGCCCACACCCCCGCTGATGTCGCCGAGCGGGCGGATGCCCTCGGCGATCCGGTCCATGGCCGCGAGGGGCGGCCCGTCGGGGGCCGCGTCGAATGCGAATCGGACGACGATCGGCGACTCGGACCCCACCGCCGAGGGGAAGGCCAGGGACTGGACGTAGCCGCCGGGACCGGCGCCGGTCGTGACGCGCCAGCGGACCAGGTGGCCCGTCCGTCCGGCGACGGTGACGGGCTCGGACATCAGCTCCTGATGGCTCTCGATGCCGCCGTGGAGGCGATTGCCGATCGCGTCCTCCCCGTACGCGTGCTCGGCGGCGGCGGAGATGTCCTCGGCGGCGAGCTTCTCGGGCGAGGTCTCGTCCGTACCGGAGGCGGTACGGGAGGACACGGTGCCGTGGTGGCAGAAGTGGGACGAGTCCCCCGGGCACCTGTAGGCGTCCTCGGTGACCATCGTCGCCGCCGATTCGTCGAGGGTCGACTCGGACCTCTCCCAGCCGTCCAGGAGGGGCAGGGTGATGCCGTTGAGCTGGTCGGCGAGGACGGCGGGAGCCGAGCTCGGCGGTGCCGGGGACGGTGGCGGTGACGACGGCAGCGCCGAGGACGGGGCGGTGGCGCCGGCGGACGGCTCGGGCCCCGCCGCGCCTTCGCCGTCCCCGCCGAACACCACGGCCGCGGCGACGACCGCGCCGGCGAGCAGCGCCCCGGCGACGGCGAGCGCGACGATCCCGCCCTTGCCCGAGCCGCGCCCCGGCGCGGTGGCGAGGGGCCGGGTGTACCCGGTCCAGGCCGTGCCGTCCCACCAGCGTTCGACGGTCGGGGTGCCCGGGTCCGGGTACCAGCCTGGGGGTCCCCCCAGGCCGCCGGGCGTAGGGGGAGGAGTCGTCATGCTCACGCGGCCACCCTACAAAAGGCGTTGCCGCCCGCGGTCGCCTACAGCGGGGTGACGTACGCCCCGGAGATCCCTCCGTCGACCAGGAAGTCCGACGCGTTGACGAACGACGAGTCGTCACTGGCGAGGAAGGCCACGGCCGCGGCGATCTCGTCCGCCTCCGCGAAGCGGCCGACGGGGATGTGGACGAGCCGCCGGGCGGCCCGCTCCGGGTCCTTGGCGAACAGCTCCCGGAGCAGCGGGGTGTTGACCGGCCCGGGGCAGAGCGCGTTGACGCGGATGCCCTCCCGGGCGAACTGCACGCCCAGCTCGCGCGACATGGCGAGCACACCGCCCTTGGACGCCGTGTACGAGATCTGGGAGGTCGCCGCGCCCATCCGGGCCACGAACGAGGCGGTGTTGATGATCGAGCCCTTGCCCTGGCGCTGCATGTAGGGGATGGCGGCCTTGCAGCACAGGTAGACGGAGGTGAGGTTGACCTCCTGGACCCGCTTCCACGCGTCCAGGCCGGTCTCCAGGATCGAGTCGTCGTCGGGCGGCGAGATGCCCGCGTTGTTGAAGGCGATGTCGACGCTGCCGTAGGTGTCGAAGGCGGTCTTGAACAGCGCCTCCACCTGCTCGGCGTCGGTGACGTCGACGCGGACGAACGTGCCGCCGACCTCGTCGGCGGCCGCCTTGCCGGCGGCCTCGTCGATGTCGCCGCAGACGACGTTCGCGCCTTCGGAGGCGAGACGGCGCGCCGTGGCGAGGCCGATGCCGCTGCCGGCGCCGGTGATGACGGCGGTACGGCCGACGAGGCGGCGGCAGACGGCGGTGGTGTCGGTGGTCATGTGGTTCGGGCCTCCGTGCTGATGAAGACGTTCTTGGTTTCGGTGAAGGCGGTGAGGGCGTCCGGGCCGAGTTCACGGCCGAGTCCCGACTGCTTGTAGCCGCCGAACGGGGTCCAGTAGCGGACGCTGGAGTGGGAGTTGACGGAGAGGTTGCCGGCGGCGACGGCGCCGGAGACGCGCAGGGCGCGGCCGATGTCACGGGTCCAGATGGAGCCGGAGAGGCCGTACTCGGTCGCGTTGGCGAGCCGTACCGCGTCGTCCTCGTCGTCGAAGGGGAGGACGACCGCGACCGGTCCGAAGACCTCCTCGGTGGCGATCGGGGCGTCCGGGTCCGCGTCCGTGACGAGGGTCGGCGGGAACCAGAAGCCGGGGCCCTCGGGGGCGCTGCCGCTCACCGTCGCCAGGTCGTCGGTGACGTAGGACCGTACGCGGTCCAGCTGCGCCCGCGAGATGAGCGGGCCCATCTGGGTCTTCTCGTCCGCCGGGTCGCCGACGACGACCGATTTCAGGGCCGGGGCCAGCCGGTCCAGGAAGTCGTCGTACACGGACCGCTGCACGAGGATGCGGGTGCGTGCGCAGCAGTCCTGGCCGCTGTTGTCGAGGAAGGCCATGGGCGCGCTGAGGGCGGCGGCCTCGATGTCGGCGTCGGCGAAGACGATGTTGGGGCTCTTGCCGCCGAGTTCGAGGGTCAGGCGCTTCACGCGGTCGGCGCACAGGGCCATGATCTGCTTGCCGACGCGGGTGGAGCCGGTGAACACGATCTTGGCGACGTCCGGGTGGCGTACGAGAGCGTCGCCCGCGATGTCGCCGCGGCCGGGAAGCACCTGGAAGAGCCCCTCGGGGAGGCCCGCCTCCAGGGCGAGTCCGGCGAGGCGCAGGGCGGTGAGCGGGGTGGTCTCGGCCGGCTTGAGGATGACGGCGTTGCCCGCGGCGAGCGCGGGTGCGGTGCCCCAGGCGGCGATCGGCATGGGGAAGTTCCAGGGCGCGATGACGCCGATGACACCGAGGGGTTCGAGGAGCGTGACGTCGATTCCGCCGGGCACGGGGATCTGGCGGCCGGTGAGCCGCTCCACTCCCCCGGCGGCGTAGTCGAGCAGGTCGCGGACGTTGCCGGCTTCCCAGCGGGCGTTGCCGATGGTGTGGCCGGCCTCGCGGACCTCCAGCCGCGCCAGTTCCTCGATGTGGTCGTCGACGGTGGCGGCGAAGCGGCGCAGCAGCCTGGCGCGGTCGGCCGGGGCGGCGGCCGCCCAGGCGCGCTGGGCCCGTGCGGCGCCTACGACGGCGGCGTCGACGGCGGCCGCGTCGACGCCGGGGACCGTGTCGATGACCTCTTCCGTGGCGGGGTTGAGGATGTCGAGTGCGTACGGGTGGGACAAGTGGTGCCTCACATGCGTTCGAAGGAGCGGCGGAGTTCCCAGTCGGTCACCGCGGCGTCGAAGGCTGCCAGTTCGACCCGCGCCATGTTGCGGTAGTGGGCGACGACCTCGTCGCCGAAGGCGGCTTTGGCGATGGGGCTGTTCTCCCAGAGCTCGGCGGCCTCCCGCAGGGTCGTCGGTACGTGCGCGTAGTCGCCGGTATAGGCGTTGCCCGCGCAGACCTCGGGGAGCTCCAGCTGCTGTTCGATGCCGTACAGGCCGGCCGCGACCATGCCGGCGACGGCGAGGTGCGGGTTGACGTCGCCGCCGGGGAGGCGGTTCTCGAAGCGTGTGGAGCGGCCGTGGCCGACGACGCGCAGGGCGCAGGTGCGGTTGTCGAGGCCCCAGGCGACGGCGGTGGGGGCGAACGAGCCCGGCTGGAAGCGCTTGTACGAGTTGATGTTGGGGGCGTAGAGGAGGGCGAAGTCGCGGAGCGCGGCGAGCTGCCCGGCGAGGAAGTGGCGCATGACCGGCGACATGCCATGGTCATGGCCGCTGCCGTCGCCCGCCATGACGTTGTGGCCGTCGGCGTCCTGGAGGGAGAGGTGGATGTGGCAGGAGTTGCCCTCGCGCTCGTTGTACTTGGCCATGAAGGTGAGCGAGACGCCTTCCTGGGCGGCGATCTCCTTGGCGCCGGTCTTGTAGACGGCGTGCTGGTCGCAGGTGACGAGGGCCTCGTCGTAGCGGAAGGCGATCTCGTGCTGGCCGGGGTTGCACTCGCCCTTGGCGGACTCGACGGTCAGTCCCGCGCCGGCCATCTCGTTGCGGATGCGGCGCAGCAGGGGCTCGATCCGGCCGGTGCCGAGGACGGAGTAGTCGATGTTGTACTGGTTGGCGGGGGTGAGGCCGCGGTAGTCGGCGTCCCACGCCTGCTCGTAGGAGTCCTTGAAGACGATGAACTCCAGCTCGGTGCCGACGTGCGCGCTGTAGCCGAGCGCGCCGAGGCGCTCCAGCTGGCGGCGCAGGATCTGGCGGGGCGCGGCGACGACGGGGCCGCCGTCGTTCCAGGCGAGGTCGGCGATGAGCATGGCCGTGCCGGCGTTCCAGGGGACGCGGCGCAGGGTGGCCAGGTCGGGGTGCATGGCGAAGTCGCCGTATCCGCGGTCCCAGGAGGACATCTCGTAGCCGTCCACCGTGTTCATCTCGGTGTCGACGGCGAGCAGGTAGTTGCAGCCCTCGGTGCCGTGCTCCAGCACCTCGGCGAGGAAGAAGGGCGCGGCGAACCGCTTGCCCTGGAGCCGCCCCTGCATGTCGGGGAAGGCCAGGACGACGGTGTCGATCTCGCCGCTCGCGACGAGCGCGCGCAGCTCGTCGAGAGCCAGCGGGGGTGTGCGGTCTGCCACGGATTACGCTCCTTCGGTCAGCCGGGAACACTTAAGGTATTGCGGAAGACCATTGCTTGGGAAGGGGAAACCGCCGTGACGAGGAAAAGCGAGCCGGCGGACCGGCTGACGGCCGTGCTGCGTCCGGTGCGGGCGGGCAACGGCTTCGAGGAGGCGCTTGAGCAGATCCTGCGGCTGATGCGGCTCGGGCTGGTGCCGGGCGGACAGCGGCTGCCCGCCGAGCGGGAGTTGGCGGAGCGGATGGGGATCAGCCGTGTCACGCTCCGCGAGGTGCTGAAGGTCCTCCAGGAGGAGGGCCTGGTGGAGAGCCGACGCGGCCGGTACGGCGGAACGTTCGTGCTGCACCGCGACCGCACCCCGGGCGAGCAGGAGCTGCGCCGGCGCATCGCGGCGGTCGACGTCGAGGACACGCTGCGCTTCCGCGAGGTCCTTGAGGTCGGTGCCGCAGGGCTGTGCGCGGCACACGGCATCGGCGACGAGGGCGCCGAGCGGCTACGCAGGGCCCTGACTGCGACGCACGACGCCCAGTTGGACGATTACCGGCGCTGCGACACGCTGCTGCACCTGACCCTCGCCGAGCTGTCCGGCTCCCCCACGCTGACCACGCAGTACGCCGCAGTCCGGGCGACCGTGAACGACCTGCTGGACTGCATCCCGCTGCTCGTGCGGAACCTGGAGCACTCCCAGCAGCAGCACATCGCGCTGGTCGACGCGGTGCTGGACGGGGACGCGGACGCGGCCCGCGAGGTGATGCGGGAGCACTGCGCCGGCACGGCCGCGCTGCTGCGGGGTTTCCTCGCGTAAGCGGTTGCGCGCGGTTGCATGCGGCTGCGTAACCCGAAAGTAACGCACGGGTCTTGCGTTTCACCCCCACGCCCCGCAATGGTATGGCTCCATTCCATTGGGCCCGACGCGGGAGCTCTGCCATGACGCTGGAAGACACCACCGGGAGTGCCGGCCCCGGCACGACCCCACCATCGGACGCCTATCTCGAACGCCGCACGCTGCGGCGCGGCAGTGCGGGATGGCTGCTGCTGACCGGTCTCGGTGTCGCCTACGTCGTCTCCGGCGACTTCTCCGGCTGGAACATCGGCCTGTCCAAGGGCGGTTTCGGCGGGCTCGCCGCCGCGACCGTGCTCATGGGGCTGATGTACGCGTGCCTCGTCTTCGCGCTCGCCGAGCTGTCGGCCATCCTGCCGACGGCGGGCGGCGGTTACGGGTTCGCGCGCCGGGCCCTCGGCACCTGGGGCGGCTTCCTCACCGGTACGGCGATCCTGATCGAGTACATCCTCGCGCCGGCCGCGATCGCCATCTTCATCGGCGACTACGTCGAGTCGCTCGGGCTGTTCGGGCTCACCTCCGGCTGGCCGGTCTACCTCGCCTGCTTCGCCGTCTTCATCGGCATCCATCTGTGGGGTGTCGGCGAGGCGCTGCGGTTCAGCCTGGTGGTGACGGCGATCGCGGTCGCCGCGCTGCTGATCTTCGCGGTGGGGGCGTTCACGGAGTTCCGGGCCGCCGGTCTCGACGACATTCCGGTGGACACGAGCGCGGTCGGGTCGAGTTCGTGGCTGCCGTTCGGACTGCTGGGCATCTGGGCGGCGTTCCCCTTCGGCATGTGGTTCTTCCTCGGGGTGGAGGGTGTGCCGCTCGCGGCCGAGGAGGCGAAGGACCCGGTCCGGTCGATGCCGAGGGCGCTCGCCGTCTCCATGGGCATCCTCGCGCTCCTGGCCGTGCTGACCTTCCTCGCGGCGAGCGGGGCGAAGGGCTCCGCCGCCATCCAGGACGCCGGGAACCCGCTGGTGGTCGCCCTCCAGGGGGACGGCGACCCGACCCCGCTGAGCCGCTTCGTCAACTATGCGGGGCTCGCCGGCCTCGTGGCCTCGTTCTTCTCGCTCATCTACGCCGGGTCGCGGCAGTTGTTCGCGCTGTCCCGGGCCGGGTACCTGCCCCGGTTCCTGTCGCTGACCAGCCGCCGCAAGTCCCCGTACCTGGGGCTGCTGATCCCCGGCGCGATCGGCTTCGCGCTGGCGGCGGGGACCGGCGACGGGGCGCGGATGCTGAACATCGCAGTCTTCGGCGCGACGATCTCGTACGCGCTGATGGCGCTGTCCCACATCGTGCTGCGGCGGCGGGAGCCCGAGCTGGCGCGTCCGTACCGTACGCCCGGCGGGGTGCTGACCTCGTCCGTCGCGTTCGTGCTGGCGCTGTCGGCGCTGGTCGCGACGTTCCTGGTGGACAAGGACGCGGCGTTCATCGCGCTCGCCGTGTACGGCGTGGCCCTCGCCTACTTCGCCTTCTACAGTCGGCACCGGCTCGTGGCACAGGCGCCGGAGGAGGAGTTCGCGGCGCTGGCGGCCGCCGAAGCCGAACTCAAGTGACCGGAGGAGACTGGTGACCATGCGACCGCAGCCGCCGCCGCTCATCGGCGTCAGCACGTATCTGACGCCCGCGTCGTGGGGCGTCTGGGAGCTGCCGGCCGTGCTGCTGCCCGAGGGATATCCGCGGCTCGTCCAGTCGGCAGGGGGCATCGCGGTGATGCTCCCGCCGGACGACCCCGGGCGGGCGGCGGGGGTGGTGTCGCGGTTGGACGGACTCGTCGTGGCGGGCGGGCCGGACGTCGAGCCCGTACGGTACGGCGCCGAGCCGGACCCGCGCACGGGCCCGCCCGCGCGGGAACGGGACGCGTGGGAACTCGCCCTGATCGAGGCGGCGCTGGCGTCGGCGACGCCGCTGCTCGGGATCTGCCGGGGCATGCAGCTGCTGAACGTGGCCCTCGGCGGCACGCTCGTCCAGCACCTGGACGGCCACGCGAAGGAGCCCGGCGTCTTCACCCGCCACGACGTGGCCCCGGTCCCCGGGACGCGGTACGCCTCCCTGGTGCCGGAGGAGTCCTCGGTCCCGACCTACCACCACCAGGCGGTGTCCCGCCTCGGCACGGGCCTGATCGCCTCGGCCCACGCGTCCGACGGGACGGTGGAGGCGGTCGAACTCCCCGGCGGAGCCGGGGAGTTCGAAGGGTGGGCGCTGGGCGTCCAATGGCACCCGGAAATGGGCGAGGACACACGGGTGATGCGGGGCCTGGTGAACGCGGCCTCCACCTGACGGACGCCCGGGGCCCCGGGGGCCCCGCCCCGCCTGGCCTGCCTGCCCCGGGCCGGGTGCGCGTTGGGCACGCCCGGTGTGTGGGGCGCGTCCGGCATCGGAGGTGCGTCCGGTGCCGGGGTTGCGGGGTGCGGTGGCGTGCCGCGTGCGGTGCGCGGGCGCGTCCGGTGTGTGGGGCGCGTCCCGCATCGGAGGTGCGTCCGGTGCCGGGGTTGCGGGGTGCGGTGGCGTGCCGCGTGCGGTGCGCGGGCGCGTCCGGTGTGTGGGGCGCGTCCGGCATCGGAGGTGCGTCCGGTGCCGGGGTTGCGGGGTGCGGCGGGCGCGCCCGGTGTGGTGGGTGCGGGTCCCGGGGCCCCTCCGGGCTCGACTCCTCGGGGTCGGCGGCATACAGGCCCGCCCAATTGGGTGCCCGGTGTTTGCCGCCGTCCCCTGCGGGGCCGACCCTGCACGGCCCCTCCCCGGGCCAGGCGTGGCCGGTACCGGTCGTCCCTCCGGTGCAGGCCGTCTGCCACCACCGGCCCGAAGTCACCCCGTGGAAGTGCCGGGACTTCCCAGCCCGCACGGGCCGCTGTCGGCGCGTCACGCGCACCAGGCCGCTGTCGCCGACGGCGCGCAACCGCCCACGGGTGGAGTCCGGCCGCAGGCCGGGCACGCCCCCCACCCGGTCCGCAGCCGGAGACGGCGGGGGCGGGGTCACCCCGGCCCGCACGGGCCGCTGTAGGCGCGCGCAACCGCCCACGAGAGGACCCGCACCTCTCCCCCTTCCCACACAGGTGGTGCGGGTGGGAAAACCCAGCCCGGAGGGGGCGTCACCCCGCGGGGCGGCGCGTCAGGGTCAGGAGGTCGCGGGCCGGGCCCGTGGGGCGTGGGCCGCGCGGCCAGACCGCGCGCAGGTCGCGGCGGAGGGGCACGCCCTCCAGCGGCACGCGGACGAGGCGCCGTGACGCCAGCTCCTCCGTGACCGCCAGTTCGCTCAGCACCGCCGGCCCCGCCCCGCTCACCGCCGCCGCCTTCACCGCCGTGGTCGAGGCGAGTTCGAGCAGCGGCTCGGCAAGCCCGCCGTACTCCGCGAGCGCGGAGTCGAGGACCTGCCGGGTCCCGGAGCCGCGTTCGCGCAGCACCAGCGAGGTCCCCGCGAGCTCCGCCGGTGGCAGCGCGGCACGCCGTCGCCCCCACGGATGCCCCGGCGCGGCCACGACGACCAGCCGGTCATGGCCGATGACCGTGCCGTCGAGCCCCGGCGGCACCGCGAGCCCTTCCACGAAGCCCAGGTCGGCCTCGTCCCGCAGGAGCCGCTCCGCGACGGCGGCCGAGTTGCCCGCCAGCAGCGACACCGCCGTACCCGGCCGTTCCTGGCGCAGCGCGATGAGCCAGCCGGGCAGCAGGTACTCGGCGATGGTCATGCTCGCCGCGACCCGCAGCCGTGAGTCCCGCCGGGCCCGCAGCGCCTGCGCGCCCGCGTCGAACGCCTCGGCCGCCTCGACGATGCGCCGGGCCCAGTCGGTGACGAGCGCCCCGGCGTCGGTGAGCCGGGAGCCGCGCGGTGAGCGGTCGAGGAGGGCGACGCCGAGCTGCCGTTCCATGGAGCGGACACGGCTGCTGGCGGCGGGCTGGGTGATGCCCAGCTCACGGGCCGCCCGCCCGAGGCTGCCGTGCCGGGCCACGGCCAGCAGCAGTTCCAGGGCGCCGAGGTCGGGAACGCGGTCGGCCAGCAGGCCGCGGGGGTCATCGCCGGTGGAGCTCATAAGCCCAGCTTATGTGGGCATAGGGAAATGATCCCTGGTGGGGGCGGGTTCGGCGGCAGAGGGTGGCCGCATGGACACCCTCTCACTCCGCGATCTCGGCCCGAACTGGTACGCCGCTGTCATGGGCACCGCGATCGTGGCCAACGCCGGTGCCGTGCTGCCGGTGCAGCCCTTCGGTCTGCGGGCCGCCTGCACGGCGGTGTGGGGGCTGTCGGTGCTGCTGCTGGGGGTCCTGCTCGTCGCCCGCGCCGCCCACTGGATCCACCACCCGGACCGGGCGCGCGCCCATCTCCTCGATCCGGCGGTCGCTCCGTTCTACGGCTGCCTCGCGATGGCGCTGCTCGCGGTGGGGACCGGGACGGTCACGCTCGGCCCGGACCTCGTCGGCGAGGGGACCGCGGTCGTGGCGGGCGCCGTGCTGTTCGCGGTCGGCACGCTCACGGCGCTCGCGGCCGCCGTCGTGGTCCCGTATCTGATGATCACGTACCACCGGCCCGCCCCGGGCAGCGCTTCGCCGGTGTGGCTGCTGCCGGTGGTGGCGCCGATGGTGTCCGCCGCGTTCGGCCCGCTGCTGGCGGAGCGGCTGCCGGCCGGTCAGGGGCGGGACACCCTGCTGCTGGCCTGCGGGGCGATGGCCGGGCTGAGCGGGCTCGCGGTGCTGGTGATCCTGCCGCTGGTCTTCGCCCGGCTGGTCCACCACGGCCCGCTGCCGCTCGCCCTGACACCGACGCTGTTCCTGGTGCTCGGCCCGCTGGGCCAGTCCACGACCGCGGTGGAGAAGCTGGCGGACACGGGCGGCATGGGCGCCCTGGCCGTCCTCTACGGGGTGCCGGTGATGGGCTTCGCACTGCTGTGGATGGCGCTGGCGGGGCTCATGGTGGCCGGGGCGTTCCGGCGGGGCATGCCGTTCACGATGACGTGGTGGGCGTTCACCTTCCCCGTGGGCACCTGTGTCACCGGCGCGGCGGGGCTGGCGGCGCACACGGGCCTGGCGGCGCTGGAGTGGCTCGCGGTGGGGCTGTACGCGTTCCTCGTCGGGGCCTGGGCGGTGGCCGCGACCCGTACGCTGCGCGGTCTGGTCAGTGGAGCGCTGCTCGCAGCGCCTCGGGCGCCGCTGCCAGTGACGGCCCGTACCACGTGAGCATGCGCCCGTCGACGAGGGCGGCGGGCATTGCGGGGAACGCCTCGGGGCCGTCGTCCGCGGTGAAGCGGTAGGGCTCGTCGGGCAGGACGACGAGGTCGGCGCCGGATGCGTTCAGCTCGTCGAGCGGGATGCGCGGGTAGCGGTCGGGGTGGTCTGCGTAGACGTTGGTCACACCGAGGCGGGCGAGCAGGTCGCCGGCGAAGGTGTCGCGGCCCAGCACCATCCACGGCCGCCGCCAGACGGGGACGACCGCGCGCCGCGGTGCGCCCGGTGCGGCCGAGGTCCACGCGGCGTCGGCGTCGTCGAGCCAGCGGGGCCTGCCGATGCCGCAGGCGCGCAGGACGCGCTCCAGTTCGGTGAGGGCCTGCGGGAGCGTCCGTACCTCCGTGACCAGGACGTCGAGTCCGGCGGCGCGCAGGGCGGCGAGGTCGGGTGCCCGGTTCTCCTCCTCGTTGGCGAGGACCAGGTCGGGCCGGAGGGCGACGATCGCGGGAACGTCGGGGTTCTTGGTGCCGCCGACGCGGGCGGCGTCGAGCCCGGCGGGGTGGGTGCACCAGTCGGTGACCCCGGCGAGGACCCCGGGGGCGCTGACGGCGACGGCTTCGGTGAGGGAGGGGACGAGCGACACGACCCGTTTCCTCACGGGCCGGCCTCGATGTGCGCCCCGACGCCGACGACGAGGAGGCGGGTGCCGGGCAGGGTGGCGCGCCAGCGGTGGCGCACCCCGCCGGAGAGGAAGAGCGTGTCGCCCTTCTCCAGGCGGTAGGCGCGGCCTTCGGCCTCGACGTCGACGGCCCCGTCGGCCACGTACATCAGCTCGTCGTTGCGGTGCTGGTACTCGCGGTCCGCGTCCTGTTCGCCGGTGTACTCGACGGCGTGCAGCTGGTGGTGGCCGCGCACGAGGCGGCGTACGCCCACTGCGGTGACGGGCACGGCCGCCTCGTCGGCCCGTACGACGTCGACGACCCGGGCGTTGTCCGCGGCGGCGAGCAGCTCGGCGGCCGTGGTCTCCAGCGCGTCGGCGACCCGCTGGAGGGAGCGCATGCTGGGGCGGGCCCGTTCGTTCTCGATCTGGCTGAGGAAGGGCACGGAAAGGCCGCTGCGCTCGGCCACGGCGGCCAGCGTGAGGTCGAGGGCCCGGCGCCGTCTGCGGACGGCGGAGCCGACGCGGAGTGTTTCCTTGTCTGCCATCGCTGCGCTCCCTCCCACCCACTCAGTACCTTACGCAGATTCCCGGCGCGGAATCGCACAGTTGTCACAGACGTAACGGTGAGGGCCCCGCCACTGTATGTGACGGGGCCCTTCCGGTGGGGGGAGAGAATGGTCTACAGGGGGGCGAGCCGGTCCACGGTGCCCGGGTTCTTCTCCATCCAGGCGCGGACCGCCTCCTCCTCGTGGCCGGTGCCGCGCTTCTGGATCTCGTTCTCCAGTCCTGCGAGCTGCTCCTCGCTCAGCCTGAAGTCCTTGAGCCACTTGGTGAGCTGCGGATACTGCTTCGGGAACTCCTTGCTGGCGACCGTGTGGATGCGGTCGCCCTCGCCGAAGAGCTTCTGCGGGTCCTTGAGCTTGGTCAGTCCGTACTCGTTGTAGGCCCAGTGGGGGGTCCACAGCATGACGGCGATGGGTTCCTTCTTCGCGTACGCGCGCTTGAGCTCGGCGAGCATGCCGGGCGTGGAGCTGTCGACGACCTCGTACTCCCCGTCCAGGCCGTAGCCGGGCAGGACCTTGTTCTTGAGGATGTTCATGGTCTCGGTGCCCGGCTCGATGCCGACGATCCGGCCCTTGAACTCACCGCCGCGGCCCTTGAGGTCGTCGAGCGAGTCGACGCCCTTGACGTACGACGGGACCGCGAGCTCCAGCGACGTCGGGCCGTACCAGGAGCCGATGTCGGTGAGCCGGTCGGAGTACTTGTCCCAGTACTTCTTCTGGGTGCTGGGCAGCCAACCGTCGAACTGGACGTCGATCTGGCCGCGGGACAGGGCCGTGTACATGGGGCCGACCTCGAACTGCTTGAGGTTCATCGTGTACCCGCGCTCCTCCAGGACCGCCTTCCACAGGTAGGTGGCGGCGATGTCCTCCTCCCACGGGAACCAGGCGACGTTCAGGGCGCGGTCGCGCTCGTCCTTGCCGTCGGCGGCCTTGCCGGCTCCGGCGACCGGGGTCCACTTGTCGGCGAGGCCCGGGTTGTCCTTCAGCCAGGCGCGGACGGCGTCCTGCTCCTTGCCCTTTCCGGTCTCCTGGATCTTCGCCTCCAGACCGGTGAGCTGCTCCTCGGTCATCCTGAAGTTCTTGAGCCAGGTGGCGACCTGCGGGTTCTCGGCGCTGAAGCCCTTGCGGGCGAGGGTGTGGACGCCGTCGCCCTTGCCCCAGGTGCCCTTGGGGTCCTTGAGCTTCTTGAGGTCGTACGTGCTGTACGCCCAGTGGGGCGACCACAGGGTGGTGACGATGGGCTCCTTCTTGTCGTACGCGCGCTTCAGCTCGGCCAGCATGCCGGGCGTGGAGCCGTCGACGACCTCGTACTCGCCCTCCAGGCCGTACTCCTTGAGGACCTTGTCCTTGAGGATGCCCATCATTCCGGCGCTCGGCTCGATGCCGATGATGCGGCCTTTGAAGGTGGACCCCTTGCCCTTGAGGTCCTCCAGCGAGTCGATGCCCTTCATGTACGCGGGAACGGACAGCTCCAGCGAGGTGGGGCCGTACCAGGAGCCCATGTCCTCCAGCTTGTCCTTGTACTTGTCCCAGTACTGCGCGTGGGTGACCGGCAGCCAGGAGTCCGTCTCGAAGTCGATCTGGCCGCCGGCGAGACCGGTGTAGAGGGAGCCGGCCTCCAGCTGCTTGGTCTCGACCTCGAAGCCGCGCTGCTCCAGCATCTCCTTCCAGAGGAAGGTGGAGGCGATGCCCTCGTCCCAGGGGATGTAGCCCATGGAGATCTTCTTGCCCTGGCCGACGCCGGCGGCGCCGGTGGCGTCGGTGCTCTTGGCGCCGCCGAACAGGCCCATGCCGCCCGCGACGAGCGCGAGGACGACGACGCCGGTGACGGCGACGACGGGCTGGGGGCGGTAGTTCCAGATCTTCACCCCGCCGGCCAGGGACTTCGCCTTGGCGATGGCGCGGCGGCCGAGCGGCGAGACCTGGCGGCCGAGCGCGCCGGTGATCCGGTCCAGGTACATGGCGAGGATGACGATGGAGATGCCGGCCTCGAAGCCGAGGCCGATGTCGACGTTGCCGATGGCGCGGTAGACGGCGCCGCCGAGACCGCCGCCGCCGACCATGCCGGCGATGACGACCATGGACAGGCCGAGCATGATGACCTGGTTGATACCGGCCATGATCGTGGGCAGCGCGAGCGGCAGCTGGACGCGTACGAGGGTGTTGCGCGGGGTCGTACCGAACGCCTCGGCCGCCTCCACGAGCTCCTTGTCGACCTGGCGGATGCCCAGTTCGGTCATGCGCACGCCGGGCGGCAGGGCGAAGACGATGGTGGCGATGATGCCGGGGACCACGCCGACGCCGAAGAAGATGATGCCGGGGATCAGATAGACCATGGCCGGCATGGTCTGCATGAAGTCCAGGACCGGCCGGGTCACGGCGCTGACGGCCTTGGAGCGGGACGCCCAGATGCCCAGCGGGACCGCGATCACCAGCGTGACGATCGTGGCGACGAGCACGAGCGAGAGGGTCGACATGGCGTCGTCCCACAGCTCGATGGAGTCGATCAGCGCGAATCCGGCGAAGGCGAGGACGCCCGCGAGCAGGCCGCGCAGCCACCAGGCCACGACGGCGAGCATGCCGGCGAAGAGCAGCGGCGCGGGTGCGGAGAGCACCGCGTCGATGCCGTCGTACATGCCGGTGACCAGCCGGCTGATGGCGTCGAACAGCCAGGAGAGATGGGCCTGGAGCCAGTCCACGCTGCTGTCGACCCACTGGCCGAGGTGGAGCCTAGGCATGGGCGGCCACCTCCTTGCCGGCCGCGGCCCCGTCGCCGTCCGCGGCCTCGTCGCCGGCGGTGAGCCCGGCCTGCGCGCTCTGCGCCGGGATCTGGGGCTCCATCGGCTCGCCGAGCACGGCGAGCAGGCGGGCGCGCGGGACGACACCGATGAGCTCACCGTCGTCGTCGGTGACGGCGACGGCGACACCGCTGGTGGAGCAGGGCGTGAACAGCTCGATGATCGGGGCGTCGGCGGAGACGACAGCGGGCGCGGCCGCGAGTACGTCCTGCGCGTCGCGGAGCTCCTTGCCGCCCTCCACCGTGGTGCCGAACGCCGTCCCGGGGTCGGCCATGATCGCGCCGGCCGTCAGCACCCGCGAACGGTCGACGTCCTGGGTGAAGGACGCGACGTAGTCGTTGGCGGGCGTGACGAGGATGTCCTCGGCCGTGCCGAGCTGGACGATCCGGCCGTCGCGCATCACCGCGATCCGGTCACCGAGGCGCATGGCCTCGTTCAGGTCGTGGGTGATGAAGACGATGGTCTTCTTGAGCGTCTTCTGGAGCTCGAGGAGCTGGTCCTGCATGTCGCGGCGGATCAGCGGGTCGAGCGCGCTGAAGGACTCGTCCATCAGCAGGAGGTCCGCGTCGGTGGCGAGCGCGCGGGCGAGCCCGACACGCTGCTGCATACCGCCGGAGAGCTCGTCCGGCCAGGACTTCTCCCAGCCGGCGAGGCCGCACAGCTCCAGCGCCTCGGTGGCGCGGCGCTCGCGCTCGGCCCGCGCGACGCCCTGCACCTCGAGGCCGTAGGCGGCGTTCTCCAGCACGCTGCGGTGCGGGAAGAGCGCGAAGTGCTGGAAGACCATGCTGATCCTGGTGGAGCGCACGGCGCGCAGGTCGCGGGCGCTCAGCCCGGTCAGGTCCTGGCCGTCGAAGAGTACGCGTCCGGCGGTCGGCTCCAGCAGCCCGTTGAGCATCCGCAGCAACGTGGACTTGCCGGATCCGGAGAGACCCATGACGACGAAGATCTGACCGGGCTCGACGGCGAAGGAGGCGTCGATCACGGCCGCGGTCGTTCCATCGGCACGGAGCTCGTCGCGGCCGGTGCCGTTCTCGAGCTTCCGCACCGCCTGGTCGGGTCGTTTGCCGAACACCTTGTACAGGTGCTCGGCTTCAAGCCTGGACACATAAACCTCACGTGTTGAACCGAGAACGGCCCGCATCCCCCGCCTGCGGGCCGTGGAACATGCGGGTTCGGCCCGCTTCCCCATGGTTCGCGCCTCCTTCCAGCCGCCAGGACTGGTCGAAGGCGCAAAGAGGGTCCGCTCCGGCGTCGCGCCTGCCCCGGCTTCCCGAAGGCAAACGCAAGAGTGATCCAGTTCACGTGCGGGCCGCCGGCAGGTCGTGTGCCCGTGGCGAGCACGTCGTACGTCTCGCACGGACGCTGTCGGTGCGGTACGGCATCATCGGGAACGTGACGCGACGCCTGATGCTCCTCGACACCGCCTCCCTCTACTTCCGCGCCTACTTCGGGGTCCCCGACTCCGTGCGCGCGCCCGACGGCACGCCGGTCAACGCCGTGCGCGGACTGCTCGAATTCATCACCAGGCTGGTCCAGGACCACCACCCCGACGAGCTCGTGGCCTGCATGGACGCCGACTGGCGGCCGCACTGGCGAGTGGAGCTGATCCCCTCGTACAAGGCGCACCGGGTCGCGCTGGAGACCGAGACGGGCCCGGACGAGGAGGAGATCCCTGACACCCTGTCCCCGCAGGTCCCGGTCATCGAGCAGGTGCTCGACGCCATCGGCATCGCCCGGGTCGGCGTCGCGGGGTTCGAGGCGGACGACGTGATCGGCACGCTCACCGGCCGGGCGACGGGCCCGGTGGACATCGTGACGGGCGACCGCGACCTCTATCAGCTGGTGGACGACGCACGGGGCGTCCGAGTGCTCTACCCGCTGAAGGGCGTCGGGATGATGCAGGCCACCGACGAGGCGGTGCTCCGCGAGAAGTACGGGGTCGACGGGCCCGGCTACGCGGATCTGGCGCTGCTCCGCGGAGATCCGAGCGACGGCCTGCCGGGCGTGCCGGGGATCGGCGAGAAGACGGCGGCGAAGCTGCTGGACGCCTTCGGGGACCTGGCCGGCATCATGGCCGCCGTCGACGACCCGGCGTCGAAGCTCACCCCGTCGCAGCGGAAGCGGCTGGACGAGTCCCGCGACTACGTCGCGGTCGCCCCGAAGGTGGTGCAGGTCGCCGGGGACGTACCGCTGCCCGACTTCGAGCCCGCACTGCCGAAGGAGCCGCGGGATCCGCAGCGGCTGGAGGAGCTCGTGGCGCGATGGGGGCTGGGACGCGTCGTGAACCGCTTGCTGGTGGAGCTCCGGGCATGATGTTAACTTAGGCAAGCCTAAGCACCACACCATCCCGGGAGACCGCCGTGGCAGAGACCCCCGCCCGCAAGGCACCGCAGGCCCATGAGGCACAGGTGCTGCGCACGGAGCGGATCACCCCGCACATGGTGCGCGTCGTGCTCGGCGGCGAGGGACTGTCCTCGTTCGCCACGGACGGCTCGACGGACGCGTACGTCAAAGTGCTCTTCCCGGTGCCGGGCGTGAGCTACCCGGAGCCGTTCGACATGGCACGGATCCGCGAGGAGCTGCCGCGCGACCAGTGGCCGAGCAACCGCACCTACACGGTGCGGGCGTGGGACCCGGTCCACCGCGAGCTGACGATCGACTTCGTCGTCCACGGCGACGAGGGCCTGGCGGGCCCCTGGGCGGCCCACGTCCGCCCCGGCGAGACGGTCCGGCTGCTCGGCCCCGGCGGGGGCTATGCCCCCGACGCCTCCGCCGACTGGTATCTGCTCGCGGGCGACGAGAGCGCGCTGCCCGCGATCGCCGCGGCCCTCGAGCAGATGCCGACGAGTGCGGTGGTCCACGCGTTCGTCGAGATCTCCGGCCCGGAGGAGGAGCAGAAGATCGCGACGCCCGACGGCGTCACGGTCACCTGGCTCCACCGCGGCGCCCGCCCGGTGGGCGAGGCCCTCACCGCCGCCGTCCGCGACCTGGACTTCCCCGACGGCGACGTCCACGCCTTCGTCCACGGCGAAGCGGGCGCGGTCAAGGAACTCCGCCGCCACCTGAGGCTGGACCGCGGCATTCCGGCTGCCCGCCTGTCGATCTCCGGATACTGGCGGCTGGGCAAGTCGGACGAGGCGTGGCGCGAGATCAAGCGCGAATGGAACGCGCAGGTGGAACGGGAGACGGAGTCGTCGTAACGACGCCTCCGCCGGGGCGCTCACGCGCCCCTCACCCCGCACCGGGCGCCCGACCGCCCGGCGGTGCGCCGCTACCCGCGGCCGGGCGGGCCGTCGGCGGGTTCGGTGTTGCCCGGTGTCGGGTGGGCACCCGGGGTCCTTGTCCTCAAACGCCGGACGGGCTGGGGGTGCGCGGCGTTGCCCGGTGTCGGGTCGGCACCCGGGGGTTTTGTCCTCAAACGCCGGACGGACTTGGGGTGCGCGGTATTGCCCGGCGTCGGGTCAGCACCCGCGGCTCTTGTCCTCAAACGCCGGACGGACTTGGGGTGCGCGGCGTCGCCCAGCGTCGGGTCAGCACCCGCGGCTCTTGTCCTCAAACGCCGGACGGGCTGGGGGTGTGTCCGGTGGGTGGTGCGGTTCGGGGCCCCTCCGGGCTCGACTCCTCGGAGGCGGCGGCGTACAGGTTCCACCAGGTTGCGCACCCGGTGCCTGCCGCCGCCTCCTGCGGGGCCGACCCTGCACGGCCCCGCCCCGGGGTCGTCCGCCGGGCGCGGGTGGGTGGGTGGTTGTCGCGTCCGCGGGTTGTTCGCTGTCTGCGGTCCGGTGGGTGGTTTGTGCCCACCCGTCCCGCCCCAGCGGGACGACTGCCCACAAACCGTGAGGTGGCCACCTGGTTCGTGGGCAGGCATTCCGCAGGGCGGAACGGGTGGGCACAACCCGACCACCGGGGTCCGCCACGGCCGGTGACCTGGCCCGGGGGGTGCGGAGGGGTCGGGTTCGGGACACTCAAGCGTGATTTGTGGCGCGCGCCGAAATGCGGGACGACTACACGGTTCCGGGTGGGCGCGCGACGTACGGGGGTCCGGGGGTTTCCCCCGGAAAAGCACAGCATGCCGTCCCGGACACGAGCCCCGCAGCGCCACCCGGACGGCAACCACCCGCCACCGGACAACCCCAACACCCCAGCCCGTCCGGCGCCTGAGGACAAAAACACCGGCCCACCACACCGCCTCTACGGCGCAGGCAAGTTCAGTAGGGCAAGCGGCTCGGACGTCGGTGTCCGTGAGCCTCCTGTGGGCTCCACCGTGATGCCCATGGCCGTGGCACGGCCCACCGGGCCGTCCATGAGGAGTGCCTCCGGGGAGCCTGCCGAGTCCAGCAGGCCGGCGGGGCGCATCGTGCTGCCGTCCGCGAACCACAGCTGGTAGACCTTGCCGGCCACCGGACGCGGGAGTCCGGACGCGAGGAAGACCGCGCGGTCCCGCTCGCGCGAGACGGCCACCGTGCCAGTCGCCCCGCCGTCGCCGAGTGCCGCGGCGCTGGTCCGTACGTCGGGCGCGGTCAGCACCTGGGCCAGGGCAGCGGCCTGTTCCTGGGCGCGACGGGCCTCGGTCCGGGCCTCGTCGGCGGAGCGCTGCTGCCAGACCGCGACGCCGCCGAACGCGGCCGCGGCCGCCACGCACGCGGCGAGCACGAAGCGGAAGACCCGGCGCTGCCCGCCCGGTCCGCCCGGCCTGGCCGGGCGGACCCGCGGTGGTTCCGCACGCGGTCCGCCGACCGTCGGCGGTTCCTGACGTACGGTCGCGATCCGTGCCAGCAGCGCCGCCTTCATCGCGGGCGGCGGCGTCTCCGCGGCGGCGAGCCCGAGTCGTACCGCCGTCGCGCCGAACTCCCGCACCTCCTGGGCGCAGGCCGTGCAAGCGTCCAAATGCCGCTCGAACCGCGCACGTTCTCGCTCCCCGAGCGCGTGCAGGGCGTACGCGCCGGTCAGCGAGTGCAGTTCGGCGTCGCGGCCGGCGGCGCTCATGCGTTCACCCCCAGGCAGTCGCGCAGCCGGATCAGCCCGTCGCGCATGCGGGTCTTCACCGTGCCGAGCGGCACGGCCAGCAGCTCGGCCACCTCGCGGTAAGCGAGCCCGCGGTAGTAGGCGAGGGTCACGGACTGCCGTTGCAGCTCGGTGAGGGTGCGCAGGCAGCGCCGTACCTGTTCGCGCTCCAGCCGTGCCTCGACCTGCTCGACGACGTCGTCGAACGCCGGCGTGCCGCCCAGCCGGGCGGCCTTCTGCTCCCGTTCGGCCGCCGCCTGCGCGGACCGGACCCGGTCCACCGCTCGCCGGTGGGCGAGGGTGAGCGTCCAGGTCAGCGCCGAGCCCCGGGACGGCTGATAGCGCGCGGCGGTGCGCCAGAGTTCGACCAGCACCTCCTGCGTCACCTCCTCCGACTGCGCCGGGTCGCGCAGCACGCTCCTGACGACTCCGAGCACGGACCCGCAGACCGCGTCGTACACCCGCGAGAACGCCTCCTGGTCGCCGCGCGCGACCCGTACGAGCAGCTCGTCGAGGTGCGGACCCGCCGGTGGCGCCCCGGTGATCCGTACGGCTTCCTTCACGCGTGCTCCCCTCACCCGTTCGCCGACCCTGTGTCCACTCCGTATACGGAGCCGGGGCCTGACTTGACTGCCGCTACGGTGAACTTTTTACCTGCACGGGCGCCGCCCGGGGAGGGCTCCGCCGCAGACGGCGAACCCCACACCCGCGGTCCGGTGAGCCCCTGGGCCCGCAGTCCGAGAGCGGTGCCGACGGCGAGCGGCAGACCGTGGCCGAGCGACCCGCTCCAGACCGGCCGGACCGGCGTAGGCGATCGCCTCGTCGTTGCTGCCCTCGTCCAGCTCCGCATCGCCGACCAGCGCGGACAGGCGGGGCGAGAGGGGCGGACGCTCGGCACTCGGCGGTCGGCGTTCAGCGGTCGGCCGGCAACGGAGCTCACGCCGCCGCCACGACCCCCGCGATCCTCAACGCCGCGTCGGCCGTCGCCGACGAGAACGAGCTCAAGGCCCGCTCCGGATCCGAGCGGTGGACCAGGATGACGCCCTCGATGAGTCCGAAGACGAGGTCGGTGCGGAGCGCCAGCTCTCCCTTGTCCAGCGCGCTCCCGGCCTCGGTGGCGGCGAGCAGCTGACCGTACGCGTCCTTCAGGTCCGCGCGGACCTCATGAAACCCGGAGAAACGTGCCGCCTGAACTTCGGGCAGCAGATACAGCGCCCCCAGATTGTGCACGCCCCCGCACAGCAGCTCGACGTCTGAGCGGCACAGCTCCCAGAGCCGCTCCTCCGCCCCGCGCCCGCTCTCGGCGAGCAGCCGCCGCGCCAGCTCCAGCGACGGCGTCACGGTCGATTCGAGCAGATCGGCGAGAAGGTCCTCCTTGCCGCCGAAGTAGTGGTACATCGTGGCTTGCCGCATGCCCGCACGCTCCGCCACGGCCCGGGTCGTCGTCGCCGCGTACCCCCGCGTCGTGAACAGCTCCGCCGCGGCGTCGAGCAACTCGTCGCGGGCGGAGAGTCCGCTGTCCGGCCGCTGTTCGGCGCGCGGCCGCCCGGCTCTTCGTCCCGTGGTGCGCATGTGGCCGATGATCGCACATGCCACTGACACGGACCGTGGTCAGCAAACGACGCCCAGCGGCCGACCTGCCCCGCGCACCCCCGACGACGCGGCAGACCGACGTCTACCGGACCGGCCCCCGCCGGGCACGGCGCCGCACCCGGCCCTGCGCTGCCCCGGCTCCGCGCTGCCCCAGGCAGCCACGCACCCGGCACGCCGCACGGGAGCCCGCCAGACGCACGGGCCCCGTGCCGCCCCCAGGCCGGGGGCACGTCGGCCTCAGCCCACCGAGCTGTACGCCACGACCCCCCGCAGCAGCCCGTCGACCGCCTTGCGGGCGTTCCGCGTCACCGTCGTGGCCTCGCCGCCATCGGTCGGCGCGGCCGCGATCTGGCCGAGCACGTCGATGACCTGCTTGCACCAGCGCACGAAGTCGCCCGCGGGCATCTCCGCCTCGCGCAGCACCTCGTCCAGGCCCTTCCCGGAGGCCCACTGGTACGCGGCCCAGGCGAAGCCGAGGTCGGGCTCGCGCTGGCCGACGCCCTCCGCCTGGTTGATCTTGAACTCTTCCTCGAGCGCGTCCAGCCGGCCCCAGATCCGCACCATCTCGCCGAGCGCGGCCTTGGCCTTGCCCGACGGCAGCTTGGGGGCGACGGCGTCGTCGGACTGCCGGGCCTCGTAGACCAGCGCCGAGACGCACGCGGCGAGTTCGGCGGGGTTCAGTCCCTCCCACACCCGCTCGCGCAGGCATTCGCTGGCCAGCAGGTCCAGTTCGCCGTAGAGCCGGGCGAGCCGCTTGCCGTGCTGGGTGACCTCGTTGCCGCGGAGGTAGTCCATCTCGGTCAGCAGGCCGACGATGCGGTCGAAGGTGCGCGCGATCGTGTTCGTGCGCCCCTCTATGCGGCGCTCGAGCTGGCGGGTGTCCCGCTGGAGGCGGTGGTACCGCTCGGCCCAGCGCGCGTGGTCCTCGCGCTCGTCGCAGCCGTGGCAGGGATGGGCGCGGAGCTCCCTGCGGAGGCGGGCGATCTCGCGGTCGTCGGCGGCCTCGGCGCGCGGCCTGCGATGGCGCTCGGGCGCGATGTGCCCGGCCTTGGTCCGCAGCGCGGACGCGAGATCGCGCCGGGACTGCGGCGAGCGCGGGTTGAAGGACTTGGGGATCCTCATCCGCTCCAACGGCTCGACGGGGACCGGGAAGTCCATCGCCGCAAGCCGCTTGACCTGCCGCTCCGCGGTGAGGACGAGCGGGCGCGGGCCGTCGTGGTACTCGTACCCGCCGCGGTGGCCGTTGGCCCGGGCGGCCGGGAGCCCCGGGTCCAGCACCAGCGCCAGACCGGCGAACTTGCCCGTCGGCACGTGGATGACATCGCCCGGCTTGAGCTTCTCCAGCGACCCGGAGGCGGCCGCCCGGCGCTGCGCCGCGCCCTGCTTGGCCAGTTCGGTCTCGCGGTCCTTGAGGTCGCGGCGCAGCAGCGCGTACTCCTCGAAGTCGCCGAGGTGGCAGGTCATGCCCTCTCGGTAGCCCTCGAGGCCCTCCTCGTTCCGCTGCACCTGGCGCGATATGCCGACGACCGACTTGTCCGCCTGGAACTGTGCGAAGGACGTCTCCAGCAGCTCGCGCGAGCGGTGCCGGCCGAACTGCTGCACAAGGTTGACCGCCATGTTGTACGACGGCTTGAAGCTGGAGCGCAGCGGATACGTGCGGGTGCCGGCGAGGCCCGCGAGCGCGCCCGGGTCCATCCCGCGCTGCCACAGCACGACGGCATGGCCCTCGACGTCGATGCCGCGCCGCCCGGCCCGCCCGGTCAGCTGGGTGTACTCGCCGGGGGTGATGTCCGCGTGCTGCTCACCGTTCCACTTGACGAGCTTCTCCAGCACGACCGACCTGGCCGGCATGTTGATGCCGAGGGCAAGGGTCTCGGTGGCGAAGACGGCCTTGACGAGGCCCCGGACGAAGAGCTCCTCGACAACTTCCTTGAAGGTGGGGAGCATTCCGGCGTGGTGTGCGGCTATGCCCCGCTCCAGACCCTCCAACCACTCGTAGTAGCCGAGCACATGGAGATCCTCGCCGGGGATGGAGGCCGTGCGCTCCTCGACGATCTCGCGCACCCTCTGGCGCGCCTCCTCGTCGTTGAGCCGCAGCCCCGCGTACAGGCACTGCTGGACGGCGGCCTCGCAGGCGGCGCGGCTGAAGATGAAGGTGATGGCGGGCAGCAGGCCCTCGGCGTCGAGCCGCTCGATGACTTCCGGCCTCGACGGGGTCCAGATGCGGCCGCGCTGCCTGCGCTCGCGCTCGCGGTCGGCCTCGCGGACCATCTTGCCGCGGCGGCGTTCGCGCGGGTTGTACGTCCGCGAGTTCTCCGTCCGGGCGAGGCGGACCAGATCGGGGTTGACCTCGCGCCGGGCGGCGCCGCGGCCGCCGTGGTCGGTCTCCTCCTCGAAGAGGTCGTACATCCGCCGCCCGGCGAGCACGTGCTGCCACAGCGGCACGGGACGGGACTCGGAGACGATCACTTCGGTGTCGCCACGGACGGTGTCCAGCCAGTCACCGAACTCCTCCGCGTTCGACACCGTGGCCGACAGGGAGACCAGCGTGACGGATTCGGGGAGGTGGATGATCACTTCCTCCCAGACTGCGCCGCGGAAGCGGTCCGAGAGGTAGTGCACCTCGTCCATGACGACATGGCCGAGTCCGCGGAGCGACTGGGAGCCCGCGTACAGCATGTTGCGCAGGACCTCGGTGGTCATGACGACCACGGGCGCCTCGGAGTTGACGCTGTTGTCGCCGGTGAGCAGGCCGACCTTCTCCGGCCCGTACCGCCGCACCAGGTCCGAGTACTTCTGGTTGGACAGTGCCTTGATGGGGGTCGTGTAGAAGCACTTGCGCCCCTGCGCCAGTGCCAGGTGGACGGCGAACTCGCCCACGATGGTCTTGCCCGAGCCGGTGGGCGCGGCGACGAGCACGCCCTTGCCGGCCTCCAGGGCCTGGCATGCCTCGATCTGGAACGGGTCCAGGTCGAACTCGTACAAGTCGCGGAAGGGAGCGAGCGCGGTGGCCTGCTCGGCGGCGCGGGTCCGGGCAGCCGCGTACCGCTCAGCTGGGGAGAGGTCCTCTGTCATCTTGCTGTCGAGGTTACCCGGCACCTCTGACAGTGGGCGCGATCTTTAACCGACGATGACAGAACGCGCGGTGGCCGGCGGGAAACGCACGGTGGCCGCGCGCAGGATGCTGCGCGCGGCCACCGTTGTTCGCGGCGTCTCAGGTGACGTCGTCGTACCCGTTGATGCGGTCGCGGTCCGGGTCGCTCGCCTGCTCGGGCAGGGCCCGAGGCGCCGGCACGGACTCGACCGCGTCGATCGCGGACGGTGTGAGGTCCAGGTCGGACGCCTCGTCGTCGTCGAGTCCGGCGTCCGGGTTCCTGCGCCGGCGGCGTGCGTCGTTCACGAAGGAGAAGCCGACGGCGATGAAGTAGAGGACTGCGAGCGGTCCGGCCAGCAACAGCATGGAGATCGGCTCACCGCCCGGGGTCGCGATCGCCGCGAAAGCGGTGAGCCCGATGATCATTCCGCGCCACCAGCTCAGCATGCGCCTGCCCGTGAGCACCCCGGTCAGGTTGAGCAGGATGAGCAGGAGCGGCAGTTCGAAGGCGGCACCGAAGACGATCACCATGCGGGTGATCAGGTCCAGATAGTCATCGAGCGGCAGCAGGTTCTTCGCGCCTTCCGGCGTGAAGCCGAGCATGATCTCCGCGGTCTGCGGCAGGATCGAGTACGCGAGGTAGGCGCCGCCCAGGAAGAGCGGAACACCCGCTGCCACGAAGCTCAGCGCATAGCGCTTCTCGTGACCGTGAAGTCCGGGGGCGACGAACGCCCAGAGCTGGTACAGCCAGATCGGGGTGGCTGCCAGCACGCCCGCCATCAGCGCGACCTTGAGCGCGATGGTGAACGGGGACAGCAGTCCCTGTGTGGTCATCTCCGCGCAGGGCCTGCCGTTGCGCATCGTGTCCGCGCCGTCCACGCAGCCGACCGAATCGAGGATCGGCCGCATGAGGAACTCGAAGATCTCCTTCTGGAAGAAGGCCGCGACGATCGTCACCACGATGATCGCCAGGACCGACTTCATCAGCCGGTTGCGCAGCTCACGCAGGTGCTCCCCGAGGGGCATACGCCCCTCGGTGTCCTTCTCCTGCTTGCGGGCAGACTTGAGCAACCCTCTTCCTCGTCTCGTGCGAAAACCGTCGGGGAAAGGTCAGCTCTGCGTCGTGCGGTTCGGCTCGGAGACCGGACGGCTGCTCTGCACATCCCCGGGAGCGGCCTGGATCGTGCGAGGCGCCTCCTGGTGCTGGGCGGGCTGCTCGGTGGTGGCCGTGGGGGCCGCCGCCTCGTCGTCCTTCTTCATCGCCTTGGCCTCGCTCTTGAGGATGCGAGCGGACTTGCCGAGCGAACGAGCCATGTCGGGGAGCTTCTTGGCACCGAACAGCAACAGGATGACCACGACGATCAGAAGGATCTCAAGGGGCTTCAGATTGCCGATCATGTGCGACTTCCTTCTCACTGAGGCGGCTGAAGGGCGGGCTGCCCGGTTGGTCGGACAGTCGTCCGATCACCACGATGAAAGCGATCGTAACCCGCCGGAGTAAACGCAGGGCAATGCCTGTGCATACTCACACTTGCGACCCGCACGTAAGTCCGGCCCGCCGTCGGAAGCCTACCCCCCGGGCCTGTTCGGGAGGAGAGCGCGTGGGCCTAGCGCAAGGCTTCGCCGGTCCGCGCCAGCCGCTCCGCCGCGTGTTCAAGGTCCTCGGCCGCGCGGTTGATCAGGTCTGTGGTCCTGGCCACCTCGCGGCCGAGGCGCTGGGCCTCGAGGAAGACGCGGATGCCGAGGACGCCGAGGACGGCGATGCCGAGGAATCCCAGAGCGATGGCGAGCATGGGCCAGAACATGGGGAAGAGCCTAGACGGTGGAGTGCAGGCGCAGGGTCCGCACACCGCCGCCGGTGAGGAGCTCGACGATGCGCTCCCCCGCCGGTTTGCGGACCGCCGACCCGCACTCGGGGCAGGTGAAGGAGTAGAACGTCGTCCGCCGGCTCGCGCCGATAGCGAGCCGCAGCGCGCCCGCCGCGAGTTCGAAGCGGGCCCGGCAGGCCGAGCAGGCGGCCTTGAAGAGGACATGGACACTGGGCACCGGGACACTGGGCGCCGGGACACTGGGCAGCGTGGACATGTCCCTTGTACCTCCTTGGTCGTGGTGGCCGGCCGTCAGGCCCGGCCCTCGTACGCTGCGCCGTCGTGCGAGCCACCGTCGCCGTGCGAGCCGTCGCCGTGCGAGCCGCCGTCGCCGTGCGAGCCGCCGCGGTCGTACGCGACGAGCGCCTCCCGCGCCGCCCGCCGCGCGCTGTCCGCCAGGTCCGGCGGGGACACGATCCGGCCGTCCCGGCCCAGCCGCAGCGCGAGGCGCCGCAGCGACGTGGGGTCGGGCGTGCGCAGGGTGATGCGCAGGCCGCCCTCGGGCAGCTCCTCCGCGCTGTCGTGCGGGTAGTACTCAGCAACCCAGCGGCCGCCGGGCCCGACCTCGACCACGACCTCGGGGTCATCGGCCGAGGGCTGCACCAGACCCTCCGACAGGTCGCGCAGTTCGATCTCCGGCGGCGCGGAGGGCTCGTCGAGGAGCCGGATCTCGGCGACCCGGTCGAGGCGGAAGGTGCGGCGTGCCTCGGTGAGGTAGCACCAGGCTTCCATGTACGTGTGGCCGACGGCGAAGAGCCGGATGGGGTCGACCTCGCGCTCGGTGAGTTCGTCGCGCGCCGGTGAGTAGTAGCGCAGCCACAGTCGGCGACGCTCGGAGATGGCGCGGTCGACGTCGGCGAAGACGCCGCCTTCGGACTCGAAGGTGACCGAGAGCCGGGCGCTGGCTCCGGCCGCCTCGCCCGCTGCCGCCTCCAGTTTGGCGGTGGCCCGCAGCAGCGCCTCTCGGTCGCCCTCGCGCAGCCCGGGGAGGGTGGCCACGGCGCGGGCGGCGACGAGCAGCGCGGTCGCCTCGTCGGCGGCGAGCCGCAGCGGCGCGGCCACGTCGTCCGGGTTGTGCCACCAGATCCGTTCGCCGTCGGTGTCGATGTCGAGCAGATCGCCGCCGCGGAAGCTGGTGCCGCACATGGGCAGCACGTCGAGGTCGGAGATCAGCTCGTCCTCGGTGATCCCGAAGGCCCGGGCGACATCGCCGACGCGCGCACCGGGGCGCTCGCGCAGATACGTCACCAGCGAGAGCATCCGCCGGGTCTGGTCGATGGCGTTCGCAGCCATGGTCGTACGAGTCCCCCTCAGCCCTTGGCCACGGCGCGCAGCCGGTCCACTACGTCGGCCCGCAGGTCCGCGGGCTCCAGCACGACCACGTCCGGGCCGAACTCGACGAGCCAGGCGTCCAGCCCGTGCCCGTACGGGATCTCCAACTCGTCCCAGCCGTCGCCGAGTTCCCGTACGGACGCGGCGCGGGCGCGCAGCGGATAGCCGGCCCCGGCGCGGAGCCTGATCAGCGCCGTGCGGGTCGCGGTCTCCCCGGCCCAGGACTCGACGGTCTCGCGCACGGTGACCACGTCGGGCACGTCCGCGGTGAAGGAGCCGGCCCGGGAGCGGACGCGGCCGGTGATCCGGGAGAGCCGGAAGACCCGCTCGGCGCCGCGGTCCCGGTCCCAGCCCGCGAGATACCAGTGGCCGCGCCAGCATTCGAGCGTCCAGGGCTCGACGTGGCGGGTCTCGGGGCGGACGGCGTTGGACTTGCGGTAGTCGAAGGTGACGGCCCGGCGGTCGCGGCAGGCGAGCATCAGCGGTTCGAATGCGGTCTCGTGGACCGGGATCCGCGGTTCGAGGGCGCTGTGCCGCTCCGCGTCGTACGCATCCTCGGCCTCGGGCATTCCGGCGGCGCGCAGCTTCTGCAGGGCGCCGCTCGCCGCTCCGGCGAGGCGGGCCTGCTGCCAGACCTTGGCGGCGAGGCCGAGGGCGGCGGCCTCCTCGGCGTCGAGGGTGATCGGCGGCAGCCGGTTGGAGTCGCGGCGCGCGAGGTAGCCGGTCTCGCCGTCGAGGTTCTCCACGGTCGCGATGACCAGGCCGAGTTCGCGCAGATCCTCCTTGTCGCGCTCGAACATGCGGTTGAAGGAGTCGTCGGAGCCGGCTTCGAGGTACGCCTCGATGGAGCCGCGCAACTCACGCTTGCTCAGCGGCCGGCGCGTTCCGAGCAGACACAGCGCCAGGTTCATCAGCCGCTCTGCCTTGGCAATGGCCATCGACGCCCTTCCCGCCCTTCCTCGCACATCCTCTGATCGTCGAACCTACCGCCACGGAGCGTCGTGGCAAAAGCGTGGGGCCCCTGCCTGGACAGACAGGGGCCCCACTGTGACCGGTTGGGAACCGGTTGCGATCAGATCGCGACCAGGTCGCAGACGAAGATCAGCGTCTCGCCCGGGGCGATACGGCCGCCACCGGCGCCGCGGTCGCCGTAAGCAAGGTGCGCCGGGATGGTCAGCTGACGGCGGCCGCCGACCTTCATGCCCTGCACGCCCTTGTCCCAGCCCTGGATGACCTGGCCGACGCCGAGCTGGAACTGGAGCGGGGTGCCGCGGTTCCAGGACGCGTCGAACTCCTCGCCGGTGGAGAAGGCCACACCGACGTAGTGGACGGAGACGGTGTCGCCGGCCTTGGCCTCGGGCCCGTCGCCCTCCCAGATGTCCTTGATCTCCAGGTCGGCCGGAGGCTCGCCGCCCGGGAAGTCGATCTCGGGCTTCTCGATGCTCACTGCTCTGCTCCTCAAACTGATGAACTGCGCAACCCGCACAGTCTCACAGATCCCGGCTCGGACCGCGCCTCAGACCGCGCCGACGATGTCGACGGCGAAGACGAGCGTGTTCTTGGCGAGCTGGTTGGACGGGTCGGCGCCGTAGCCGAGCGCGGGCGGGATGACCAGGAGCACCCGGTCACCGACGTTCTTGCCGACGAGGCCCTTGTCCCAGCCCTCGACGACCGACTTGGTGCCGATCTGGAAGCCGGTCGCGCCGCCGTGGTCCCAGGAGGAGTCGAACTTCTGGCCGTCCTCCCACTTGACGCCGGTGTACTGCGCGATCAGGCCCTGACCGGCCTCGACCTTCGGACCGGTGCCCTTGATCAGCACCTGCTCCTTCAGCTCGGTCGGGGCCTTCTCCCCCTTGGGGATCGTGATGGTCGCCGGCTTCTGGGAGGGGGCCACCACCGTGGGCATGCCCGCCTCGGGGGCCGCCTGCTCGCCCTTGGCCTCGGCCTTGGCGTCGACCTTCGCCGCTCCGGCCACGTCGACGACCCACAGCAGGGTGTCCTTGGCCGTGATGCCCGACTGGGGGTTGAGGCTCTCGCCGAGCAGATCGCCGGCGGTGCCCTGGATGAGCACCCGGCTGCCGGCCTTCTGCCCCTCGACGGAGTCCAGGACCTTCGGGGGCAGCATCTGGCTCGGCTGGCCGACGCGGTCCACGAGCTGGCGGTGCGGCTGGCCGGCGCCACCGGCGGACCAGGTCCCGCCGAGGTCGGCCGGGTCGTCCCACTTGCGCACGGTGTAGTCCAGCCGGACGAAGTCGCCCTTCGCGGCCTCGGTCCCGCTGCCCTCGGTCACGGTCTTGACCACGGTCTTGTCGGCGGGCTTGGCGTCCTTGGGGACGGTGATCTCGGGCTTTTCCCCGACCTTCCCCTTGACCTCGGCCACACCCGCCGCCGAGTCGTTCGATGAGTCGGACCCGCATGCGCCGGTGAACAGCAGGGCGGGCACGGCCAGCAGGGAGGCGATACGTCGCTTCGTGTTGTAGTTCATCAGTCCAACTGGGAGTCGAGGCCATGGGCAGTGGCCGCCACTCTACGGTGTGCCGCTGTGCGGCCCTTCGATCCGCCGCCGCCGGAGGGGCCCGTTCCCCGCCCGGAGGGACACGGCCGAGCGGCGGGGGTGCTGTCCATGTTCTGTCGGAGGTCTGCCGGAGTTCTGTCGGAGCTCTGCCGGAGCTCTGCCGGACAGGCGAATTGACGGTGGGTCCGGGAGACACGAGAAGCCGCCCGGTGCCCCGGGACGGATGACGTCCCCGTGGACACCGGGCGGCTTCGTCGGCGGTCGGCTGACGGCTGTCGGCTACATTCCGGCGATCAGCTTCTCCACCCGGTCGTCGACCGACCGGAAGGGGTCCTTGCACAGGACCGTCCGCTGCGCCTGGTCGTTGAGCTTGAGGTGCACCCAGTCGACGGTGAAGTCGCGCCGCTGCTCCTGGGCGCGGCGGATGAAGTCGCCGCGCAGCCGCGCCCTGGTGGTCTGCGGGGGCACGGACTTGCCCTCGAAGATCTTCAGGTCGTTGCAGATCCTGGCCGCCTGGCCCTTCTTCTCCAGGAGGTAGTAGAGCCCGCGGCGGCGGTGGATGTCGTGGTAGGCGAGGTCTATCTGGGCGACCCGGGGGTGCGACATCGTCATGTTGTGCTTGGCCCGGTACCGCTCGATGAGCTTGTACTTCATGACCCAGTCGATCTCGGTGCCGATCCGGTCGAGGTCCTCCTCCTCGATGGCGTCGAGCGTGCGGCCCCACAGTTCGAGGACCTGGGCGACGGTGCCGGTGCGGATGCCGCGGCGGTCGACGAAGTCCACGGCCTTTTCGTAGTACTCGCGCTGGACCTCCAGCGCGGACGCCTCACGGCCGCTGGCCAGGCGGACCTTGCGCCGGCCGGTGATGTCGTGGCTGACCTCGCGGATGGCCCGGATCGGGTTCTCCAGCGTCAGGTCGCGCATGACCGTGCCCGCCTCGATCATGCGCAGCACGAGGTCGGTGGCGCCGACCTTGAGCAGCATGGTCGTCTCGGACATGTTCGAGTCGCCCACGATGACGTGGAGCCGGCGGTAGCGCTCGGCGTCCGCGTGCGGCTCGTCGCGGGTGTTGATGATGGGACGGGAACGGGTCGTGGCGGAGCTGACGCCCTCCCAGATGTGCTCGGCGCGCTGGCTGACGCAGTAGACCGCGCCTCGCGGGGTCTGGAGCACTTTTCCGGCACCGCAGAGCAACTGCCGGGTGACGAGGAACGGAATCAGGATGTCCGCGAGCCGGGAGAACTCTCCATGGCGTGCCACGAGGTAGTTCTCATGGCATCCGTAGGAGTTTCCCGCCGAATCGGTGTTGTTTTTGAAGAGATAGACGTCGCCCGCGATTCCCTCCTCGTGCAGGCGGCGTTCGGCGTCGACGAGCAGGCCTTCGAGGATGCGTTCGCCCGCCTTGTCGTGGGTGACCAGCTCGGTCACGTTGTCACATTCCGGAGTTGCGTACTCCGGGTGTGAACCCACGTCGAGGTAGAGGCGGGCGCCGTTGCGCAGGAAGACGTTGCTGCTGCGGCCCCATGACACAACACGGCGGAAGAGGTAGCGCGCCACTTCGTCAGGTGACAGTCGGCGCTGTCCCCTGAACGTGCACGTGACGCCGTACTCGTTCTCCAGCCCGAAAATGCGGCGGTCCATGACTGAACATTACGCCTGATGGCCTGAGCTGAAACCGGGTTCGACAGCACCGCTTCGATCATTTTCATCCGCTGACGCGATGTGTTCACTGTGGCCGGGAACTGCGAGGACCCGTCCGGTGGCCAGCAGAACGAGCAGGGCGGCGATGCCGCCCGTACCCGCGACGGCGAAACCGGTGGCGGTCCCGCCGAGTTCCACCGCCGGGCCCGCGGCCGCGGTTCCGGCCGCGGCGCCGACGCCGAAGGTCGTGACGATCCAGGAGAACGCCTCGGTGACGGTGCCTCGGGGGGCGTGGCGGTCGACGACGATGAAGGCGCAGGCGAGGGCGGGCGCGAGGAACACGCCGGAGACGGCGGCGAGGGCAGTCATCGCGGGGACGCCGGGGGTGAGCGCGAGCGGCAGATAGCCGAGCGCCAGCAGGCCGACGATGACGCGCAGCCGCCGTTCGGGTGCACCGGCCCACTGCCGGGCGCCGTAGACGGCGCCGCCGACCAGGGCACCGAGGCCGAGGGCGGCCATCAGCCAGCCGTAGACGGCATCGCTGCCGTGGTCGTCGGCATAGGCGACACCGGCGACGGTGATGGAGCCGAGGGCGAGCCCGACGAAGAAGAACGAGCCGAGCAGGGCCAGGAGGCCGGGCGAGCGCAGCGCGCCGAGCCAGTGGGCCTCGCGGGGCGCGGAACGCCAGCTGCGGGACGGCTCGGAGACCACCACGGAGAGCGCGCCGGCAACGCCCACGGCGTTGATGACCAGCAGCGCCGCGGCGGGCGACCAGAGCGTGACGAGCAGCGTCACCAGCAACGGACCGATGGTGAACATGACTTCCTGGGCGACCGCGTCCATGGCGTAGGCCGTGTGCACCCGGTCCTCGCGATGGCCGAGAACGCCGGGCCACAGGGCGCGCAGACCGCCTTCGAGGGGCGGTGTGAAGAGTCCGGCGACGGCCACGGCCGCGTAGGCCGCCGGCAGCGCGGCGATGCCGGCGGCGGCGAGCAGCGCCATGGCCAGCGCGGAGACGGCGGCGGCGGGGAGCTGGACGCGGGGCTGGCCGTAGAGGTCGACGAGGCGGCCGAGGAGCGGCTGGCCGATGGCGGTGGCGAGCCCGTACACGGCCGCGAGGGCGCCCGCGAGCGTGTAGCTGCCGCCCTCGGCGCGGGTGAACAGGACGATCGCGATGTGCGCGGTGGCGTTCGGCAGGCGTCCGACCAGCGTGCCCGCGAGCAGGCGCGCGGCGTGCGGCGCCTTGAGGATCTCTGCGTACCGGGACGCTCCCGCAGCCATCTCCCACCCTTCACGTTTTACGTATAACGTCTATGAGTCATACGTACCATGTGCCCAGGCCGCGAGTCCAGCCCCGCGGCCCGGACGGTGGAGGCGAGTGTGCGGATCCGGGAAACCGCCGGCGGTGCGCGGCCGACCAGCAAGGATGTGGCGCGCGCGGCGGGTGTCTCCCAGGCCACGGTGTCCCTGGTGCTGGGCGACAAATGGCGCGGCCGGGTCTCCGAGCGCACCGCGGGGCTGGTCCGGCAGGCGGCCAGCGACCTCGGCTACCGGCCGAACCTCGCGGCCCGCAACCTCCGGCTCGGCCGCACGCGGACGGCGCTCCTCGTGGTGCCGGCCCTGACCAACGAGTTCTTCGCACGCGTGTACGCGGGCGCGGCCGCCGTCGCCTCCGAGCACGGCTTCGGGGTGGTGCTCTACCCCTCCCCCGAGGGCGTCGGCCCGGCGAAGGACCCCTTCGCGTCGGCACGCGCGGCGCTGGACGGAGTGATCGCCTCGTCGATGGCGGCGGGGGCGCTGGACGCGATCCGCGGCGCTGACCTGCCGCTGGTGATGCTCGACAGCGAGCCGTCGGATCCGGCGGCCGCGGCCCAGGTGAACCTGGACATCGCAGACGGTATGCGGCAGGTGACGGACCATCTGCTCCGCCTCGGGCACCGGCGCTTTCTCCATCTGGCATCGGCCGTGCCGTCCTGGACGTTCGAGGTACGGGCCCGGGCCCTGCGGGACGCGCTCCGAGCGGCACCGGGGGTCTCCTACCGGACCGCTCCGGCGCCGCTGAGCGTGAGCGGCGCGCGGGAGGCCGCCGAGCGTGCCCTCGCCGGCCCCGGGCCCCGTCCCACCGCGCTGGTCTGCGACGACGACATCCAGGCCGCCGGCGCCTGCAAGGCGGTGCGGCGGCTGGGGCTGCGGGTACCCGAGGACATCTCGGTGACGGGCTTCGACGACCTGGCGCTCGCGACGGCCCTGGAGCCGGAGCTCACGACGGTACGGCTGCCGGCGGAGCGGGTGGGCGAGGAGGGCATGTCGGCGCTGCTCGCCGTGGTGCGGGGCGAGTCCCCGGCCCCGGACGCGCTCCCGGTCGCCCTGATCCCCCGGGCCTCCACCGCCCCGCCGCCCCCGGACCCGCACGAGTCCGCTGGCCCCTGAGCCTGCGGTCGGGCGGCCCTGGGCCGTGTGTCTGTCACCCCCCTCCGCCTGGCGCACGACGCACGCCGCGTGCTCGTCGGCAGTCCTTCGGGCACGGGAGGTGCCCCTCCGCCGCGTTGCCGGAGTCGTCCGCGTCGATCCGGCGCGAGGACGATCCACCGCCGTGGGATGACACGCACCGGACGCCGCGCTTTCCCGCCCCGCGGGCGGACGGCGCCATGTGCCGGACACGGCCCCGGGGCCCGGCCGGCCGGAACGCCCCCGCCCCGACCGCACGGGCGGTCGGGGCGGGGGCGAAGCAGGGCCCGGGCGGGATCCGGGCAGGCGGTCACGACTCCTCGGTGTCGTCCTCCGCGTCCGAGGGGATCTCCGTCGGCGTCGACGCCGCGTCGTCCGCCTCCAGCAGCCGCACCAGCTGCCGCCCGACGATCCGCTTGAACTTGCGCTGCTGCGGTCGCGTCCGGTCCAGGATCGCCACCTCCAGCCGCTCCGCGGGGATCTCCCGCTCCGTTCCGTTCGTGTCGCGGGACAGCGCCTGCACCGCGAGCTTCAGCGCCTCGGCGAGCGACATCCCGTCCCGGTGCCGCTGGTCGAGGAAGCTGCTGATCTGCTCCGCGTTCCCCCCGACGGCGACCGAGCCGTGCTCGTCCACGATCGAGCCGTCGTGCGGCAGCCGGTAGATCTGGTCGCCCTCGGGGGACGTGCCGACCTCGGCGACGACCAGCTCCACCTCGTACGGCTTCTCGCCCGCGCTGGAGAAGATCGTGCCCAGGGTCTGCGCGTAGACGTTGGCGAGACCACGGGCCGTCACATCGTCGCGGTCGTACGTGTATCCCCGCAGGTCGGCGTAGCGCACGCCGCCGATCCGCAGGTTCTCGTACTCGTTGTACTTGCCGGCCGCGGCGAAGCCGATCCGGTCGTAGATCTCGCTGAACTTGTGCAGCGCGCGGGACGGGTTCTCACCGACGAAGACGATGCCGTCGGCGTACTGCAGCACAACCAGGCTGCGGCCGCGGGCGATGCCCTTGCGGGCGTACTCCGCCCGGTCGGCCATGGCCTGCTGGGGTGAGACATAGAACGGCGTCGACACCGGCTATCCGTCCCTTTCTGTCAGTGGCGTGGAGCGCATCAGAGCAGCGAGGCCCGCGGGCCGTCGGGCTGTTCGAGGCGGCGCTCCAGGATCGAGCGGGCGATCTCGGAGGACTCGGCCTCGGTCAGCCTGCGGAAGCCCTCGTCGGTGATGACGGTCACGATCGGGTAGATCCGGCGGGCCACGTCCGGGCCGCCCGTCGCGGAGTCGTCGTCGGCCGCGTCGTACAGCGCCTGCACGACGAGGGTGGTGGCCTGCTCTTCCGTCAGGTCCTCGCGGTAGAGCTTCTTCATCGAGCCGCGGGCGAAGATCGAGCCGGAGCCGGTGGCCGCGAAGCCGTGCTCCTCGGAGCGGCCTCCCGTGACGTCGTACGAGAAGATCCGGCCCTTCTCGCGGTCGACGTCCCAGCCGGCGAAGAGCGGGACGACGGCGAGGCCCTGCATGGCCATGCCGAGGTTGCTCCGGATCATCGTGGAGAGACGGTTCGCCTTGCCCTCCAGGGAGAGCTGGGCGCCTTCGACCTTCTCGAAGTGCTCCAGCTCCAGCTGGAAGAGCTTCACCATCTCGACCGCGAGCCCGGCGGTGCCGGCGATGCCCACCGCCGAGTACTCGTCGGCGGGGAACACCTTCTCGATGTCGCGCTGGGCGATGACGTTGCCCATGGTCGCCCGCCGGTCGCCGGCGAGCACCACTCCGCCGGGGAAGGACGCGGCGACGATCGTCGTGCCGTGGGGTGCTTCGATGTGGCCCTGCACGGGGGGCAGGACACGCTTCCCCGGAAGCAGCTCCGGGGAGTGCTCGCCCAGGAAGTCCATGAACGAGGACGAGCCGGGCGTCAGGAAGGCTGCCGGCAGACGCCCGGTGCTACGAGGGTTGGCTTCCACGCGTTTCCTTCCGAATTGGCGGCGGCCCGCCACCGGGGCCGGGCCGATCTTGCACCTATGGCACGGACCTTACCCGTGCCGTCGCCCGTCATCCGCCCCGGTGCCGCCGGGCCTGGGGCCGGCCGCACCGGGAGGGACAACTGGAACTGCCTCCTGCGCAGTTGGGAGGAGCTACTCCCCGCCCTTTTGAACGAAGGAGCGCACGAAGTCCTCTGCGTTCTCCTCAAGCACGTCGTCGATTTCGTCCAGTACGGAGTCCACGTCGTCCGACAGCTTCTCCTGGCGCTCCTTGAGGTCCTCGGATGCCTGCGCGTCCTGCGCCTGCTCCTCGACCTCCTCGGTGGAGCGCTGAGCCCGCTGCTGCCCGCCGCCGGTGTCCTTGGTCGCCATTTCCCTCACCCCGCTCGGATTGCCCGTTTGGTTCGGCCCATCTCAAGATCAGACCCTACAAGCAGGGTCCGACATCGGCCCCGCACTTTCCTAACGTCCGGGGGCCACCTCGATGATTCCCGGACACGGACCATTTCAGCCTCCGGACAGCACCCGGACCAGCTCCTCCGCGGTGCGGCAGCGGTCCAGCAGCTCCTTCACGTGGTTGCGGGTGCCCCGCAGCGGCTCCAGCGTCGGCACTCGTTGCAGAGAGTCACGACCCGGCAGGTCGAAGATGACCGAGTCCCAGGAGGCCGCGGCGACGTCGTCCGCGTACTGCTCCAGGCATCGGCCGCGGAAATATGCCCGCGTGTCCTCAGGAGGCTTGCTCTCGGCCCGTTCGACGTCGGACTCGTCCAGGAGCCGCTTCATCTTGCCGCGGGCCACCAGCCGGTTGTAGAGCCCCTTCTCGGGGCGTACGTCCGCGTACTGCAGGTCCACGAGGTGCAGCCGCGCCGCGTCCCAGTCCAGGCTGTCCCGGCGCCGGTAGCCCTCGAGGATCTCCCGCTTGGCGACCCAGTCGAGCTCGCCGGAGAGGCTCATCGGGTCGCTCTCCAGCCGCCCGAGGACGTCCTCCCAGCGGACCAGGACGTCTTTGGTCTGCTCGTCGGCGTCCACGCCGAACCGCTCCTCGACGTACTTGCGGGCCAGCTCGAAGTACTCCATCTGCAGCTGGACCGCGGTGAGCGTCCGGCCGCTGCGGAGAGTGACCAGCCGCTTGAGCGTCGGGTCGTGGGAGACCTGGTGCAGGGTGCGGACGGGCTGGTCGACCGCCAGGTCGACATTGATGAAGCCGTCCTCGATCATGGACAGGACCAGTGAGGTCGTGCCCAGCTTGAGGTACGTAGAGATCTCCGAGAGGTTCGCGTCGCCGATGATCACATGGAGGCGGCGGTACTTCTCGGCGTCGGCGTGCGGCTCGTCCCTGGTGTTGATGATGGGCCGCTTGAGCGTCGTCTCCAGGCCGACCTCGACCTCGAAGTAGTCCGCGCGCTGGCTGATCTGGAAACCGTGCTCGTGGCCGTCCTGGCCGATTCCGACGCGGCCGGCACCCGTCACGACCTGCCGGGAGACGAAGAAGGGCGTCAGGTGGCGCACGATGTCCGAGAAGGGGGTCTCCCGCTTCATCAGGTAGTTCTCGTGCGTGCCGTAGGACGCGCCCTTGTTGTCGGTGTTGTTCTTGTACAGGTGGATGGGCTGGGCCCCGGGCAGCTGGGCCGCCCGCTCGGCCGCCTCCGCCATGATCCGCTCGCCCGCCTTGTCCCACAGGACGGCGTCGCGCGGGTTGGTCACCTCGGGGGCGCTGTACTCGGGGTGGGCATGGTCGACGTACAGCCTGGCGCCGTTGGTGAGGATCACGTTGGCCAGGCCGATGTCCTCGTCCGTGAGCTGGCTGGAGTCGGCGGCCTCGCGGGCGAGGTCGAAGCCGCGGGCGTCCCGCAGCGGGTTCTCCTCCTCGAAGTCCCAGCGGGCGCGGCGCGCCCGGTGCATCGCCGCCGCGTAGGCGTTGACGATCTGGGATGAGGTGAGCATGGCATTGGCGTTCGGGTGGCCGGGGACGGAGATCCCGTACTCCGTCTCGATTCCCATTACTCGCCGTACGGTCATGCGGCCCTCCTTGCCCGGCGGCGCTCCCCTCCGGGAGCGGCGCTCAAGTACCGCTCGGTCTCCGATGCGTGTGCGGTGCCCGTCCCCGCACGGCGCGACGCGGCGGTACGGAAGAGCCTAGAACGCCTCTGCGCTGGTGGGGAGATCAATTCCGTCATTGCTCTGTGTGGTGCGATTACCCGTCCGGATGCCTGCGGAAAGCAGCCGGCTGCGGATGACCTCCCCCTGCCTTCGGCGGGGGACCCCAGGCCATCCGCAGCCAGTCTGCGATCTACAGGTACTGACCGGTGTTCGCCACCGTGTCGATGGAGCGTCCGGTGTCCGCGCCCTGCTTTCCGGTGACAAGGGTGCGGATGAAGACGATCCGCTCGCCCTTCTTTCCGGAGATACGGGCCCAGTCGTCCGGGTTCGTGGTGTTGGGCAGGTCCTCGTTCTCCTTGAACTCGTCCACGCATGCCTGGAGGAGGTGGGAGACCCGCAGACCCTTCTGGTTGTGGTCGAGGAAGGCCTTGATGGCCATCTTCTTGGCCCGGTCCACGATGTTCTGGATCATGGCGCCGGAATTGAAGTCCTTGAAGTAGAGGACTTCCTTGTCACCGTTGGCGTAGGTGACCTCGAGGAAGCGGTTCTCCTCGGTTTCCGCGTACATCTGCTCCACGACCGACTGGATCATGCCGTGGACCGCGGCGTCCTTGGAGCCGGTGTGCTCGGAGAGGTCGTCCGCGTGCAGCGGCAGCGAAGGCGTGAGGTACTTCGCGAAGATGTCCCTCGCGGCCTCCGCGTCCGGACGCTCGATCTTGATCTTGACGTCGAGCCGGCCGGGCCGCAGGATCGCGGGGTCGATCATGTCCTCCCGGTTGGAGGCGCCGATCACGATCACGTTCTCCAGGCCCTCCACGCCGTCGATCTCGGCGAGCAGCTGCGGAACGATCGTGTTCTCGACGTCCGAGCTGACACCGGAGCCGCGGGTGCGGAAGAGGGACTCCATCTCGTCGAAGAAGACGATGACGGGGGTGCCCTCGCTCGCCTTCTCCCGGGCACGCTGGAAGACCAGGCGGATGTGCCGCTCGGTCTCGCCGACGTACTTGTTGAGGAGCTCGGGGCCCTTGATGTTGAGGAAGTAGCTCTTCCCCGCGGGCTGGCCGGTCACCTCGGCGACCTTCTTCGCAAGGGAGTTGGCGACGGCCTTGGCGATCAGCGTCTTTCCGCAGCCGGGCGGGCCGTAGAGCAGGATGCCCTTCGGCGGACGCAGTTCGTGCTCCCTGAACAGGTCGGGGTAGAGGTACGGCAGCTCGACCGCGTCCCGGATCATCTCGATCTGGTTCCCCAGACCGCCGATCTTGTCGTAGTCGACGTCGGGGACCTCTTCGAGGACGAGCTCCTCGACCTCGCTCTTCGGGATCACCTCGTACACATAGCCGGAGCGCGGCTCGAGCAGCAGGGCGTCGCCGGGGCGGATGGTCATGTCCAGCAGCGGCTCGGCGAGCCTGACCACCCGTTCCTCGTCGGTGTGCCCGATGACCAGGGCCCGCTCGCCGTCCTCGAGGATCTCCTTGAGGGTGACGATGTCCCCGGCGCGCTCGAACTCCATGGCCTCGACCACGTTGAGCGCCTCGTTGAGCATCACTTCCTGGCCGCGCCGGAGCTCGTCGAGCTCGACGCTGGGGCTGACGTTCACCCGGAGCTTGCGGCCCCCGGTGAAGATGTCGCAGGTGCCGTCCTCATTGGCCTGCAGGAAGACACCGAAGCCGGCCGGCGGCTGCGCGAGCCGGTCGACCTCCTCCTTGAGGGCCACGATCTGGTCGCGGGCCTCACGGAGCGTGTTCGCCAGTCGTTCGTTCTGAGCGGACACGCCGGCCAGGTTCGTCTGCAGCTCGACGATCCGCTCCTCGAGAATCCTCGTATGACGCGGAGAGTCGGCGAGCTTGCGGCGCAGGACGGCGATTTCCTGCTCAAGATAGGCAACCTGGCCGGCAGGGTCTTCAGACCCCCGTCCCGGCCGGAAGCCGCGGTTGTTGTCGTCGTCGTGGGCTGCCACGGTCCTCACCTCCTCCAAGGGGAGCTGGACGCTTCCTGACCCTACCTGGGTGGGTGGTGATTGAAACCCCTAGATCACAAAGACGGAAGGGGTGTGTCCGATCTTCACCCTTGCGCTGCCCCTCACGCCAGGGGAATACCCACCCATCAACATCGGAAAGCGGGCGGTTGTATGGTCGGAACGGTCAACACCCGTCAGGGCTGGCCCGTATTGATACATCACGGCTTGATGCACACCGCGCAGGAACGGCAGGCGACATGAACGAGGGTCTCGAAGTCTGGATCGACCAGGACCTCTGCACCGGTGACGGCATCTGTGCACAGTACGCCCCGGAGGTCTTCGAGCTGGACATCGACGGGCTCGCCTATGTGAAGAGCGCGGACGACGAGCTGTTGCAGCAGCCGGGGGCCACAACGCCGGTGCCGCTGCCGCTGCTGACCGATGTCATCGACTCGGCGAAGGAATGCCCGGGCGACTGCATCCATGTACGTCGCGTTTCGGACAAGATCGAGGTGTACGGTCCCGACGCGGAGTAGGCCCCGACGCGCAGTAGGCGCAGCCGTGGGCCCCGCACGGCACCTGCCGACGCGGTGTGACGGGTCAGACACTTCCCGTGGTGGCCGCGGACAGGGCGGTCTCGACGAACTTCCCGCCGCGCCACCGCCATTCGACCCGCTCCTGCTCGTCCGGGCAGCAGCGCGGGACGTCGGGTGAGGAGTAGCCGAGGAGGGTCGCGGTGATCACTCCGTCACGTACGGCGAAGTCGCCGACGCTGAGCTGCCGGCCCGGCTCGACCAGGGTCGCCACGACGCGCGGGGCGCCGGCCGAGGAGCGGGCGATGACGTAGACACCGCTCGGCGGTGTGCCGGAGCCGGCCTCGCAGCGGGCGACCACGGCGGTCTCGGCACCGCCGTCCCCGTCGAGATCGCCACTGGCCTTCTTCACGACAGTCGTACCGGCTCCGCCGCAGGCGAGGGGCAGTTCCACGGAGGCCGCGTCCGGCGCGGGCAGGCCCGGGGCGGGTGCGGCGGCCGTGGCCGTCCCGGCCCCCGACTGGCCCGCCTCGGCGGCGTCGGGCTGGAGCAGTCCGGCGCCCGCCACGACCGCGGCCATCGCCGTCGCGGTGGCGAGCCAGTGCACCGGGCGGGCGTGGGTGTGCGCGAGGTCCGGGAGCATCGCGGAGGTCTGCACGCGGGGTGTCTCCTGTGGGGCTGTGCCGGTGGGGGTGGGACGCATCGTGCCACACGTCACAGGAGGCGGGAACAGAGGGGTGGGCAATGCCAACGTAAAGGTGCCGCCGCACAGTTCCCGGTATGTCCGGGGAACTGTGCGGCGGCACCGTGTCGTTGTGAGGGCGTCAGCCCTTGTTGGGGCCCTCGTAGTCCTCGCCGTAGGCGCCCTTGGCGGGACGGCGGCGGCGCATCGGCGGCTCGACGCCGTCGGCGAGGCGCCGGGCGGTCACGAGGAAGCCGGTGTGGCCGATCATCCGGTGGTCCGGGCGGACGGCCAGGCCCTCGACGTGCCAGTTGCGGATCATGGACTCCCAGGGCTGCGGCTCGGCGTAGCAGCCGATCTCGCGAATGGACTCGACGGTCCGGGCGAGCTGGGTGGTGGTCGCCACGTAGCAGCACAGGATGCCGCCGGGAACGAGCGCCTTGGAGACGGCGTCCAGGCACTCCCAGGGGGCGAGCATGTCCAGGATGACGCGGTCGACATCGGCGTCCGAGAGGTTGTCCTGGAGGTCACCGACGGTGAGCGTCCAGGCCGGGTGCGGGCCGCCGAAGTAGCGCTCCACGTTCCCCTTGGCGATCTCCGCGAAGTCCTCCCGGCGCTCGTACGAGTGCAGCATGCCCTCGTCGCCGATGGCGCGGAGCAGGAAGCTGCTCAGCGAGCCGGATCCGACCCCCGCTTCGACGACGCGCGCGCCGGGGAAGATGTCCGCGAAGGCCAGGATCTGCCCCGCGTCCTTGGGGTAGACCACGGCGGCACCGCGGGGCATGGACAGGACGTAGTCGGGGAGCAGGGGGCGCAGCGCGAGGTAGGCGACGTTTCCCGTGGTTCGGACAACACTGCCCTCGGGAGCGCCGATCAGCTCGTCGTGCGGGAAGGAACCCTTGTGGGTGTGGAAGTTCTTCCCGGCCTCGAGCGTGAACGTGTAGTGGCGTCCCTTGGGGTCGGTGAGCTGGACCTGGTCCCCGACCTTGAAGGGCCCGCGACGGCGGGCGGCACCGGTCGGTTCGGACATGTGACCAGAGTACCGGGGTTACGAAGACGGTCTTGCCATGGCCTTGACGAAGGCCCGCTCGACGTCCGCCGTGGACAGGACACCGTAGATCTCGCCGGTGTCCTCGACGACGAGGTACTCGGTGGCGGGGGTCGCCCGGAGCCGGTCGAGCAGGGCCTCACCGGCCAGTTCGGCGGGGACCTTCAGCCCGTCGGTGAGCTCCTGGGCGAGACCGCTGACCGCGACCCAGGGGCGCCGGTGCTCGGGGACGCCGACGATCGCCGTCTCGCGGACCAGGGCGGTCGGGTCGCCGTGGCCGTCGACGACGACGAGGGCACGGGCGCCCGCCTCGTTGGCGCGGCGCAGGGCCTCCGAGAGCGGGGTGTCGGACTGGACGGGCACGGCGCGCCTGGTGAGGGTGCGGGCGCTCAGTTCGGGGAGGTGCTCGCGCAGCCGGGCCATGCGCAGGCTGTTGCCGGCGCCGGTCCAGATGATGGCGGCGAGGATGGCGGCGAGCAGCGCGTCGGTGACGGTGTCCATGCCGCCGATGTCCTCGGTGGAGTTGCCGAGCGCTCCGGTGTGGGTGAGCAGGGGCAGGCCGATCAGGACCGCGACGGCGAGGGCGCGGCCGACCCAGGCGGCGGCGACGGTGCCGCTCATCGGCCTGCCGGTGATCTTCCAGACGACGGCGCGGAGCATCCGGCCGCCGTCCAGCGGCAGCCCCGGCAGCAGGTTGAAGACGGCGACGATCAGGTTGGAGATCATCAGTCCGGCCAGCAGCACCCCGGGCACGGTGTCGGGCTCGACGGCGTACAGGGCGAGGTAGAAGACCCCGGCGAGGACGAGCGAGAGCAGGGGGCCGACGAAGGCGAGGACGAACTCACGGCCGGGTGTCTCGGACTCCTTCTCGATCTCCGATACGCCGCCGAAGAACTGGAGCTGGATCCGGCGCACGGGCAGCTTGTAGCGGAGCGCCACGACGGTGTGGGCGAGCTCGTGGACCAGGACGGAGGCGTAGAAGGCGACCGCGAAGAAGAGGGAGACGAGGTAGCGCGCGCCGCCGAGTTCGGGCAGGACCCGGTCGAGCTGTCCGCCGAAGACCCAGGTGATGAGGGCGGCGACCAGGAACCAGCTGGGGGCGACATAGACGGGCACGCCGAAGGGGCGGCCCATCAGGATGCCGCCGCCCGGCTCGTCGGAGCGCTTGCGCTCGGCGCCGTCGGGGTCCGCTTCCCCCGTGCCGGACCGCGGCCGCGTGTGCTCGCCGCTCTCCTCGTCCTTGTTCACGGGTTCCCTTCGTCACGAGGCGTCGCTCGCTCGATCATGCAGTGCGAGAGGGTCTGGGGTCGATGGTATGCCGCTCGCTGTCAGTGGCGGGCCGTAGGGTCTGGGTCATGAGTACGAGTCAGCCGCCCCCGGAGGGCCGGCCGCAGCCTGTCCTGGAGGATGTGCCCACGGCCGCGGACGGTCATCCCTCGCCGCCCGAGGCACAGCGGTCCGGGCCGGACGGCCGGCCTCCGGGCTCGCTGTCCCCGTCGCGGGCGAGCGACTTCATGCAGTGCCCTCTGCTGTACCGGTTCCGGGTGATCGACAGGCTGCCGGAGAAGCCGAGCGAGGCGGCGACCCGGGGGACGCTGGTCCACGCCGTGCTGGAGCGGCTCTTCGACGCCCCCGCGGTGGAGCGCACACCGCCGCGGGCGAAGGCGCTGATCCCGGGTCAGTGGGACCGGCTGCTGGAGTCGCGGCCCGAGCTGGGCGAGCTGTTCGCGGAGGATGCGGACGGTGAGCGGCTCTCGCGCTGGATGACGGAGGCGGAGCAGCTGGTCGAGCGGTGGTTCTCGCTGGAGGACCCGACGCGGCTGGAGCCGGCGGAGCGCGAGCTGTTCGTGGAGACGGAGCTGGAGTCCGGGCTGCGGCTGCGCGGGGTGATCGACCGGGTCGACGTGGCGCCGACGGGCGAGGTGCGGATCGTCGACTACAAGACGGGCAAGGCGCCCCGGCCGGAGTACAGCGAGGGCGCGCTGTTCCAGATGAAGTTCTACGCCCTGGTGGTCTGGCGGCTCAAGGGCGTGGTGCCGCGGCGGTTGCAGCTGGTCTATCTGGGCAGCGGAGAAGTGCTGACGTACGACCCGGTCGTGGCCGATCTGGAGCGGGTGGAGCGCAAGCTGCTGGCGCTGTGGGACGCGATCATGCGGGCCGCGGAGACGGGCGACTGGCGCCCGCGCCCGACGAAGCTGTGCGGCTGGTGCGACCACCAGTCGGTGTGTCCGGAGTTCGGGGGCACCCCTCCGCCGTACCCGTTGCCGCTGGTGCCGCGGCCCTCGGGCGAGCGGCGGCCGGATGAATCGGGCATGGGCGGTCAGGGCAGAATGGGGCCGGTCTAGCGAAGGAGTTCCCGTGGCTGTCCGTGTCCTACTGGTCGATGACCAACCTCTGCTGCGCACCGGCTTCCGGATGATCCTGGAGGCGGAGCAGGACATCGCGGTCGTCGGGGAGGCCGGGGACGGCCTCCAGGCCCTGGACCAGGTGCGGGCGTTGCAGCCCGATGTAGTGCTGATGGACATCCGCATGCCGCGGATGGACGGGGTCGAGGCGACCCGGCAGATCACCGGTCCGGGGCGGGACGGCCCGGCGAAGGTGCTGGTGCTGACCACGTTCGATCTGGACGAGTACGTGGTGGAGGCGCTGCGGGCGGGTGCGAGCGGCTTCCTGCTGAAGGACGCGCCGGCGAACGAGCTGGTCCAGGCGATCCGGGTGGTCGCGGCGGGCGAGGCGATGCTGGCGCCGAGCGTGACGCGCCGGCTGCTCGACAAGTACGCGGACCATCTCCCGTCCGGCGAGGACCCGGTCCCCAACACGCTGCACACGCTGACCGAGCGCGAGGTCGAGGTGCTGAAGCTGGTCGCCCGCGGCCTGTCGAACGCGGAGATCGCGGCGGATCTGTTCGTCAGCGAGACGACCGTGAAGACGCACGTCGGCCATGTGCTGACGAAGCTGGGCCTGCGCGACCGGGTCCAGGCCGCGGTGTACGCGTACGAGAGCGGCCTGGTGCGCCCCGGCGCCCAATGAGCGGCGGGCGCGGTTCGCCTCCGCCGCCACGGCGAATGGGCCGAAGGGTGCGCGGCTGTCGAGCGGGAGAACGCGCGCAGACTCCGAGGAAGGAGGAGTCGAGCACGATCGACCGTCGACAGCCGCTGATGCGCCCCGGTGGGGTTCCCCCCGGCCGAGGGCCAGGGGGAGACCCGAGCTTTCGGGAAAGGGCCTCAGCCCTTCTTGATCTCCCAGAAGCGGAAGACCGTGGATATGTCGAGCGACCACTCCACGCCCGTGATGTTGCCGATGACCACCGCGTACTGCTTGCCCTGCCAGAGCGGCAGCAACGGGATCTCCTCGGCGACGAGGTTCTGGAGCTCGGCGAACTTCTCCTCGGTCTCGGAGCGGTCCGTCATGGCCGAGGTGCCGGGGATGATCTCGCCGGTGATCTTCTTGTTCTCGTAGTTGTTGCCGAGGACGTTGTCCGGGCCGAAGAACGGCTGCGTGAAGTTGTCCGGGTCCGGGTAGTCGGGGACCCAGCCCTTCACGTAGACGCCGTACTTGCCGGCCTGGATGTCCTTCTCGTACTGCTCGAACGGGACGGACTGGACGGTCGCCGCGAACAGGCCGCTGTCGTTGAGCTGCTTGGCGATGGCCTTCAGCGCCTGGTCGGTGGCCGGGCCGTAACGGCTCGGAGTGGACCAGAGGGTGATCTTCACCTTGTCGGTGATATCGGCGTCACGCAGCGCCTCACGTGCCTTGGCAGGCTGCGGGGAGCCGCCGTAGCGGTCGAAGAAGGCGGTGTTGTGGGTGCCGATTCCGGCCGGGACGATCGAGTAGAGCGAGCTCGCCGTGGCCTGGTAGACGTCCCTGACCAGGGCGTCCCGGTCGACGAGGTAGGCGAATGCCTCGCGCACCGCGGGCTTGCCCGCGACCGGGTCGTCCATGTTGAAGACCAGATGCTGGACCTCGGCGCTGCTGCCCTCCACGACGGCGATCTGCTCGTCGTCCGCGGAGAGGGAGCCCTGGAGCTCCGTGATGTCCTGGGAGGTGAGACCTCGGTAGGCGACGTCGACGTCGCCGTGCTTGAGGGCGGAGCCGAGCTTCTTCTGGTCGCCGTGGAAGAAGGTGAGGGTGACGCCGCCGTTGTTCACCGTGGCGGTGCCCTTGTACTCGGGGTTGACCGAGAAGACCGCTTCATTCTCGCCGAAGGAGTCGAGCTTGTACGGGCCCGAGCCGACGGCCTTGCCGTCCTCGCGCAGCGACCCGGACTCGTACTCGCGGTGGTCGACGATGGAGCCCGCACCCGAGGCGATCTTGCTCGGGAAGGTGGCGTCGGGCACCTTCAGGTGGAAGACGACCGTCTTCTCGTCGGGCGTCTCGATGCGGCCGATGGTGGAGAGCAGCGGCCCAGGACCGGAGTCGCTGTCGATCTTCAGCGCCCGCTCGAAGGAGAACTTGACGTCCTCGGAGGTCAGCGGGTTGCCGTTGCTGAACTTCAGGCCCTCCCGCAGGGTGCAGCGGTAGGCGGTGCTGCCGCCCCCGTCGAAGCCGCACTTCTCGGCGGCCTCGGGCTCGGGGGTCGAGCTGCCCTTGGGGAATGCCATGAGGGACTGGAAGACGTTGTTGAACAGCAGCCACGAGCCGGGGTCGTAACCGTCCGCGGGGTCGGTGGCCAGCACCTCGTCGGACATGCCGACGACGATCTTGGCTCTGTCGCCCGAGGCGTCGTCGCCCTGGTCGGCGCCGCAGCCCACCAGCAGTACGGCGGAGAGTCCCGCGGCGATCGGGGCCGTCCCTCGCTTGAATATTGCCTTCACAGAACCTTGCCTCTTGCTCTCGAGAGCCGGCCGCGACGTTCGCGGCCGGTTACGCCGGGTACGGAAGATCAGGCGGTGCCGCGCGCGAGCTCCCACAGCTGGAGGTCGGACGACGAGTTCAGCGTCCACTCGACGCCGGTGATGTCCGACCGCGCGGCGACGTACTGCTTGCCCTGCCACAGCGGCAGCACCGGCACCTCGTCGGCGACGATGTCCTGCAGCTTGTCGAAGGGCGCGGACGCGGCGCTGCGGTCGGCCTGGCGCCGCGACTCGGGGATGAGCTGGTTGCGTGCGGCCGTGCTCACGTAGGGGGTGTTGAGGAAGTTGTCCTTGTCCAGGAACGGGGCGATGTAGTTGTCCGGGTCCGGGAAGTCGGGGAACCAGCCCAGGCCGTAGACGGCGTAGTCGCCGCGCTTCTGGGCGGGCCGGTACTTGGACCACTCGGTGCCCTGGATGGAGACGTCGAAGAGCTTGCCGGCGTTGAGCTGGTCGCGCAGTGCCGCGAACTCCTTGGCCGTACCGGGGCCGTAGCGGTCGGTGGTGTAGTGGAGCGAGAGCTTCACCGGGGTGGTGATCCCGGCGTCGTCGAGGATGGCGGCGGCGTTCGCCCTGCTGGGCTCGCCGTACCTGTTGAAGAACGAGTTGGTGTGGCCGGCGATGCTCGACGGGATCAGCGAGTAGAGCGGCTCGGCGGTGGCGCCGTAGACCTTGCTCGCGATCTGGCCGCGGTCGATGACGGCCGCCATGGCCTGGCGGACCGCCTTGTCCTTCACGGACGGGTCCTTGGTGTTGAAGCCCAGGTAGCGGATCTCCAGGCCGGGCATCTCGCTGAGCTCGATGCCCTCCTTGGGCGACTCCGTGAGGTCCTTGATCTGTTCCGGGGACATGACGCGGGCCATCATGTCGATCTGACCGGACTCCAGGGCCTTGCCCATGGCCTCGGCGTCGGGGAAGGAACGCAGCTCGACCTTGTCGTTGCGCAGCTTCAGATCGCCTTTGTAGTTGGGGTTCTTGGTGAAGACGGCCTTGACGAGCCGGTCGCCCGAGGTCTCGGTCGTGAGGGTGTACGGGCCGGAGCCGTCGACCTCGAAGCCCTCGCGCAGCTTCTTGCCGTCGTACGCGTCACGGCTGAGGATGCCGGCGACGGGCGTCGAGAGCTTGTACGGGAAGGTGGCGTCGGGCGTGCCGAGGTGGAAGACGAGCTCCTTGTCGTCCTTGACCTCGATGGTGTCGATGTTGGAGAGCAGACCGGCCGCGCCGTTGTCGGAGTTGATGTCCAGGACGCGCTCGATGGAGAACTTCACGTCGTCGGCGGTGACGGGCGTGCCGTCGGAGAAGGTGAGACCGTCGCGGAGCGTGCAGCGGTAGCTCTCGCTCTCCTTGTCCGTGAAGAGGCAGCGGGACGCGGCCTCGGGCACGGGCTCGCCACCGCCGCGCGGTACGTGCATGAGGGTCTGGACCGTCTGGCGCAGGACGTTCCAGGCGCCGGTGTCGTACGCGTAGGCCGGGTCGAGGGGTGCGGGAGCGTCGCCACCGGCGACGAACTGGTCCGTCGTACCGACGACTATGGCGTCACCGCCGCCCGCCCCGCTGCCCTCTGTGCCACAGGCGGCGAGTACGGGCGCGGTGAGCAGGCCCATGACGGCCGGCAGCACCAGAGTCTTGCGGTTCATACTGGACGTTCTCCCTCATCCCTGACGGGGATACAGCGTTCTACGGGATACTCCAGCCGCTGCCGCCCGGTCGGGGTGGGCGATCGGGTCGGGACACGAACGATCGGTCCTGTGCCCACGGCGACTTGGGTGGTGTCCGGGGGCCCAGGAAGTGGTGCGGCGAAGCTCTCGCGACGAGATTAGTGGTCAGGGCAGGCATCCTGGACCGGGCGCCTGCCGGGGCGTCACCCGCCCGGTGATCAGTAATGACGGCAGCTCGATACCCATGCGCCGGATGATTCGTGCACGGATTCATCAATCGGGACACAAGGGCGCTGCCGAAGCACCCCAGAACGGCTCCGGTCCGCATGGATCGCACATTCGGACGCAACTTCGAGTGACCAACGTCACACCCGAAAAGGGTTACGGAGAATACACGGCTCGATGCCGAGCGTTTCCAGCGGTTTCGAAGGACACACTCGGTGTTGGCCTTAGTTCATTCGGGTGATGAGGGTGCGGAGGAAGGACAGATCAACCTCCTCCAACGACCCCACGACGACCCGTCCGTCGGCGGGCGCGATCGGTGCTACGGAGGGCACCGCGACGACCCGGCAGCCGGCGGCCTCGGCCGCCGCGACACCGGTGGCGGTGTCCTCGATGACGGCGCATCTGCCGGGCTCGGCGCCCAGGCCGCGGGCAGCGAGCAGATACGGGTCGGGGTGCGGCTTGGTGCGGGCCACCTCGTCGCCCGCGACGGTCAGCGAGAAGCGGTCCCGGCCCAGGGAGGCGAGGACGCGGTCGATGATGCGCCGGTGCGAGGCGGAGACCAGGGCGGTGGGCACGTTGTGCGCGGCGAGCTCGGCCAGCAGCCGCTCGGCGCCCGGCATCAGCGGCACACCCCGGGTGATGCGGTCCTCGAAGCGCTCGTTGAGCAGCACGGTGAGCTCGGGGAGGGTGATGTCGGCGCCGGTGGCCTCGATCAGATAGCCCGCGCTACGGGTCATCGGGCCGCCGACCACCACGTCCCGCCATGCCTCGTCGAGGTCGTGGCCCAGGTCCGCGAAGACGTCCACCTCTGCGTCCCACCAGAAGCCCTCGGTGTCCACGAGGGTGCCGTCCATGTCGAGGAAGACGGCTTGCAGGGTGGAGTCCCCGGCCGTGCGGGTCGGGGACGCGGGGACCGTACTGGTCATCCGGCACACCTCCATGAGGGACGCGCAGGCCGGCCGCCAAATCGGGCGACCGGCCTGTATGGGACCGACCAGTGTACGTCGCGCGCGGCGAAAGCGCGCGAATGGTCACCGCGCGTTGAAGTACTTGGCCTCCGGATGGTGGATCACGATGGCGTCCGTGGACTGCTCGGGGTGGAGCTGGAACTCCTCGGAGAGCTTCACGCCGATCCGCTCGGGTTCGAGCAGCTCGGCGATCTTCGCGCGGTCCTCCAGGTCCGGGCACGCTCCGTAACCGAGCGAGAAGCGGGCGCCGCGGTACTTGAGCGCGAACATGTCCTCCATATCGGCCGGGTCCTCGCCGGCGAATCCGAGCTCGGAGCGGACACGGGCGTGCCAGTACTCGGCGAGGGCCTCGGCGAGCTGGACGGAGAGCCCGTGCAGTTCGAGGTAGTCGCGGTAGGAGTCGGAGGCGAACAGCTTCGCGGTGGCCTCGCCGATCTTCGAACCGACGGTGACGACCTGGAGTCCGACGACATCGGTCTCGCCGGACTCCTCCGGGCGGAAGAAGTCGGCGAGGCACAGGCGGCGGCCGCGGCGCTGGCGCGGGAAGGTGAAGCGGGTGCGCTCCGAGCCGTCCTCGCCCAGCAGGATCAGGTCGTCGCCCTTGGACACACAGGGGAAGTAGCCGTAGACGACGGCCGCTTCCAGCATGTTCTGCGTGTGCAGCTGGTCCAGCCAGCCGCGAAGGCGCGGCCTGCCCTCGGTCTCGACGAGCTCCTCGTAGGTCGGCCCGTCGCCGGTGCGTGCCTGCTTGAGGCCCCACTGGCCCTTGAAGAGCGCGCCCTCGTCCAGCCAGGAGGCGTACTCCTTGAGCTGGATGCCCTTGACGACGCGGGTGCCCCGGAAGGGCGGCTCGGGGATCCGGTTGTCGGTGGCGACGTCGGAGCGTACGGCGCCCTCCTCCGGGCGCTCCTCCACGACCGCGTTCGTGGTGGCGCGGACGCGGCGCTGCCTGAGCTCGGGCAGGGCGGCGCCGGGGACGCCGCGCTTGACGGCGATCAGTGCGTCCATCAGCCGCAGGCCCTCGAAGGCGTCGCGCGCGTAGCGGACTTCGCCCTCGTAGATCTCGTGGAGGTCCTGCTCGACATAGGCCCGGGTCAGCGCCGCACCGCCGAGGATGACCGGATACTCGGCCGCCAGCTTGCGCTGGTTCAGCTCCTCCAGGTTCTCCTTCATGATCACGGTGGACTTCACCAGGAGGCCGGACATGCCGATGACATCGGCCCGGTGCTCCTCGGCGGCCTCCAGGATCGCGGAGACGGGCTGCTTGATGCCCAGATTGACCACGTTGTAGCCGTTGTTGGAAAGGATGATGTCCACGAGGTTCTTGCCGATGTCGTGGACGTCGCCGCGGACCGTGGCGAGGACGATGGTGCCCTTGCCCTCAGCATCGGACTTCTCCATGTGCGGCTCCAGATAGGCGACCGCGGACTTCATCACCTCGGCCGACTGGAGCACGAACGGCAGCTGCATCTGCCCGGAGCCGAAGAGCTCACCGACGACCTTCATTCCGTCCAGAAGCGTCTCGTTGACGATGTCGAGCGCCGGGCGGTCCGCCAGCGCCGCGTCGAGGTCGGCCTCCAGGCCGTTCTTCTCGCCGTCGATGATGCGCCGCTTGAGGCGCTCCTCCAGCGGGAGTGCGGCGAGTTCCTCGGCCTTTCCGGCCTTCAGGGACTTGGCGGTGGCGCCCTCGAAGAGCTCCATCAGCTTCTGGAGCGGGTCGTAGCCCTCACGGCGGCGGTCGTGGATCAGGTCGAGGGCGGTGGTGACCTGCTCCTCGTCGAAGCGCGCAATCGGCAGGATCTTGCTGGCGTGCACGATCGCCGAGTCCAGGCCGGCCTTCACGCACTCGTCCAGGAAGACCGAGTTGAGCAGGATCCGCGCGGCCGGGTTGAGGCCGAAGGAGATGTTCGACAGGCCCAGCGTCGTCTGGACCTCCGGGTGACGGCGCTTGAGTTCGCGGATCGCCTCGATCGTGGCGATGCCGTCGCGCCGGGACTCCTCCTGGCCGGTGCAGATGGTGAAGGTGAGCGTGTCGATGAGGATGTCGGACTCGTGGATGCCCCAGTTGCCGGTGAGGTCCGCGATCAGCCGCTCGGCGATGGCGACCTTCGTCTCGACGGTGCGGGCCTGGCCCTCCTCGTCGATGGTCAGGGCAATCAGCGCGGCGCCGTGCTCCTGGGCCAGCCGGGTCACCTTCGCGAAGCGCGACTCGGGGCCGTCGCCGTCCTCGTAGTTCACCGAGTTGATGACCGCCCGGCCGCCGAGCTTCTCCAGACCGGCGCGGATGACCTCCACCTCGGTGGAGTCCAGCACGATCGGCAGCGTGGAGGCGGTGGCGAAACGGCCCGCGAGCTCCTCCATGTCGGCGACCCCGTCACGGCCGACATAGTCCACGCACAGATCGAGCATGTGGGCGCCTTCGCGGATCTGGTCGCGCGCCATCTCCACGCAGTCGTCCCAGCGGCCCTCCAGCATGGCCTCGCGGAACTTCTTCGACCCGTTGGCGTTCGTCCGCTCGCCGATCGCCAGGTACGAGGTGTCCTGGCGGAACGGCACCGTCTGGTACAGCGAGGCGGCGCCCGGCTCGGGGCGCGGGGCCCGCTCGGCCGGGGCCAGGTTCCGTACGCGCTCGACGACCTGGCGCAGGTGCTCCGGCGTCGTGCCGCAGCAGCCGCCGATCAGGGACAGCCCGTACTCGCGGACGAACGTCTCCTGGGCATCGGCGAGTTCAGGGGCCGTGAGCGGGTAGTGGGCGCCGTCCTTGCCGAGGACGGGCAGACCGGCGTTCGGCATGCAGGACAGCGGGATGCGCGAGTGGCGGGCCAGATAGCGCAGGTGCTCGCTCATCTCCGCCGGGCCGGTCGCGCAGTTCAGACCGATCATGTCGATGCCGAGCGGCTCCAGCGCGGTCAGCGCCGCACCGATCTCGGAACCGAGGAGCATCGTGCCGGTCGTCTCGACCGTCACCGAGACGATCAGCGGAAGGTCGAGGCCGCCGGCTTCGAGGGCCCGCCGGGCGCCGATGACGGCGGCCTTGGTCTGGAGCAGGTCCTGGGTGGTCTCCACCAGCAGGGCGTCCGCACCGCCGGCGATCATGCCCTCCGCGTTCTGCTGGTAGGCGTCGCGCAGAGGCGTGTACGGGGCGTGGCCCAGCGTCGGCAGCTTCGTGCCCGGACCCATCGAGCCGAGCACCCACCGCTGGCGGCCGGTCGAGGCCGTGAACGCGTCCGCCGCCTCGCGTGCGATGCGGGCGCCCGCCTCCGACAGCTCGTACACACGCTCGGCGATGTCGTACTCACCGAGCGCCGCGAAGTTGGCCCCGAAGGTGTTGGTCTCGACGCAGTCGACGCCGACCTCGAAGTACGCCTCGTGGACCGAACGGACGATGTCCGGACGGGTGACGTTGAGGATCTCGTTGCAGCCCTCGAGGTTCTGGAAGTCTTCCAGGGTCGGGTCCTGGGCCTGGAGCATGGTGCCCATCGCCCCGTCGGCGACCACCACTCGGGTGGCGAGGGCCTCGCGGAGTGCGGCGGCTCGGGTCCGGCTGTCGGCGGAGGGGGTCGGCAACGAGGCCATGGATGTGCTCCCTGGGATGCGACGGCTGTCGGCTTTGCGGCTTCCCTGCGGAAGGCGCACCCGGCCAGGGTAGCCGGGCCCGCTGCGATGCGGCGTCCCGTCCCAGCCGGTGGACGCCATGCTGTACCCGGCAACTGGGTGATGACTCGATGATGTCTCGATCCGCACTGTCTTGCGACACTATTCACGCGGTAACACGGATTCGGCATCGGCCGATAGTGTTCAGCATTGTCGAACCATGGGTGAGAAGGGCAGGCCGGAGGCGAGATGGCGAAGAACATCCAGTCGCTCGAGCGGGCGGCGGCGATGCTGCGGCTGCTCGCGGGCGGCGAGCGCCGGCTCGGGCTGTCGGACATCGCCTCTTCGCTCGGACTGGCCAAGGGCACCGCGCACGGCATCCTGCGCACCCTCCAGGCAGAGGGCTTCGTCGAGCAGGACGAGGCGTCGGGCCGCTACCAGCTGGGGGCGGAGCTGCTCCGGCTCGGCAACAGCTACCTGGACGTGCACGAGCTGCGGGCGCGGGCCCTGGTCTGGACGGACGACCTGGCCAGGTCCAGCGGCGAGAGCGTCCATCTGGGGGTGCTGCACCAGCACGGCGTGCTCATCGTCCACCACGTGTTCCGGCCCGACGACAGCCGCCAGGTGCTGGAGGTCGGTGCGATGCAGCCGCTGCACTCGACGGCCCTGGGGAAGGTGCTGACGGCATACGACCCGGTGGCACACAGCGAGGCCATGGAGGTCGACCGCAAGGCGTTCACGCCGCGGACCGTCACGGACCTGGTGGAGTTCGAGGAGCTGCTGGACCTGACGCGGGCGCGGGGCTGGGCGGCCGACGTCGAGGAGACCTGGGAGGGCGTGGCCGCGGTGGCCGCGCCCATTCACGACCGCCGCCGGATGCCGGTGGGCGCGGTCGCCATCACGGGCGCCGTGGAGCGGGTGTGCGACGGGGCAGAGTTGCGCTCCGAACTCGTGGCGGCGGTGCGGGACTGTGCGCGTGCGGTCTCCCGCGACCTGGGCGCCGGGCGGTTCTGACCGCTTCGCCGCGCCCCCCGCACCCCTTGCGGCGGGCCCCGTCCTCGCGTTCCGCCGGGCGGCACCGACCGTTTCACAGAGCGGCCCTGACCGGCGGCGAACCGCTCCGCCGGGCGGTTCTGATCGTTCCGGCGCATCATCGATAACGATCGGGGTCAACGGCTGCACAACCCTTGACGTCGTGTTAACCGGAGGGCAAAACTGCCGTTCATCGGTCGGCATTGTCGAACACCTACCGGCAATACACGTTAGAGTGTGGCAACGCCAAGGGCCGGCATCGCTCTCATCTCCGAGGGCGCGGACCACGGAGGGACCCGTGGTTCGCCTTCCCCTGGACGAAGGACAAAGGAGTCGCGGGTGTCCAGCTCCGACATCTTCATCGGCGAGATCATTGGTACCGCCGTACTCATCCTGCTCGGCGCCGGCGTTGTCGCCGCCGTCGTACTCAAGCGCTCCAAGGCACAGGGCGCCGGCTGGATCGCCATCGCCTTCGGGTGGGGCTTCGCCGTCATGACGGCGGTCTACATCTCCAGCCCCATGTCCGGTGCGCACCTCAACCCGGCGGTCACGCTCGGCATCGCGATCAAGAGCGGGGACTGGAGCAACTTCCCCGTCTACATCGCGGGCCAGCTCATCGGCGCCATGCTCGGCGCCTTCCTGGCCTGGCTCACGTACTACGGCCAGTTCAAGGCCCATCTGGCGGACCCGGAGGTCGTGCCCCCGCCGCTCGACGAGGGCCTGGTCGACAAGAAGGCCGCACCCAAGGCCGGTCCCGTGCTCGGCATCTTCTCCACCGGTCCCGAGATCCGGAACGTCTGGCAGAACCTGGTCACCGAGATCATCGGCACGGCGGTGCTCGTCCTCGCGATCCTCACCATCGGCCTGAACGAGAGCGGCAAGGGCCTTGGCCCCCTCGCCGGCCTGTACGTCGCCTTCGTCGTCGTCGCCATCGGCTTCTCGCTCGGCGGTCCGACGGGTTACGCCATCAACCCCGCCCGTGACCTCGGCCCGCGCATCGTGCACGCACTGCTCCCGATGCGGAACAAGGGTGGCTCCGACTGGGGCTACGCATGGATCCCGGTCGTGGGACCGCTGATCGGCGCGGCCATCGCCGCGGGTATCTACCAGATCGCGTTCGCGTGAGCCGTACGCCCTTCCCTCAGAACTTCCAGGAGCACACCGTGACCGACGCACACACCGCCGGCCCGTTCATCGCGGCCATCGACCAGGGCACCACCTCCTCCCGCTGCATCGTCTTCGACAAGGACGGCCGCATCGTCTCGGTCGACCAGAAGGAGCACGAGCAGATCTTCCCGAAGCCGGGCTGGGTCGAGCACAACGCCGCCGAGATCTGGACCAACGTCCAGGAGGTCGTCGCCGGCGCCATCGAGAAGGGCGGCATCACCGCCGCCGACGTCAAGGCCGTCGGCATCACCAACCAGCGCGAGACCACGCTGCTCTGGGACAAGAACACCGGTGAGCCCGTCCACAACGCGATCGTCTGGCAGGACACCCGCACCGACGCGCTCTGCAGGGAGCTGGGGCGCAACGTCGGCCAGGACCGCTACCGCCGCGAGACCGGTCTGCCGCTGGCGAGCTACTTCTCGGGCCCCAAGGTCCGCTGGATGCTCGACAACATCGATGGCCTGCGCGAGCGCGCCGAGCGCGGCGACATCCTCTTCGGGACCATGGACTCCTGGGTCATCTGGAACCTGACAGGCGGTGTCGACGGCGGCCGGCACGTCACCGACGTCACCAACGCCTCGCGCACCATGCTGATGAACCTCCACACCATGGAGTGGGACGACAAGATCGCCCACTCCATGGAGGTGCCCATGGCCGTGCTGCCGGAGATCCGCTCCTCCGCCGAGGTGTACGGACACGTCAAGGAGGGTGTCCTCGCGGGCGTTCCGGTCGCCTCCGCGCTGGGTGACCAGCAGGCCGCCCTGTTCGGCCAGACGTGTTTCGCCGAGGGCGAGGCGAAGTCCACGTACGGCACCGGCACCTTCCTGCTGATGAACACCGGCGACAAGATCATCAACTCCTACTCGGGTCTGATCACCACCGTCGGCTACAAGATCGGCGACGACGCTCCGGTGTACTCGCTGGAGGGCTCCATCGCCGTCACCGGCGCGCTCGTCCAGTGGATGCGCGACCAGATGGGCCTGATCAACTCCGCCCCCGAGATCGAGACGCTCGCCGCGTCCGTCGAGGACAACGGCGGCGCCTACGTGGTCCCCGCCTTCTCCGGTCTGTTCGCCCCCTACTGGCGCTCCGACGCCCGCGGTGTCATCGCGGGTCTGACCCGGTACGTCACCAAGGCGCACATCGCCCGCGCCGTGCTGGAGGCCACCGCCTGGCAGACCCGCGAGATCACCGACGCCATGACCAAGGACTCCGGCGTCGAGCTGACGTCGCTGAAGGTCGACGGCGGCATGACCTCCAACAACCTGCTGATGCAGACCCTCTCGGACGTCCTCGACGCACCCGTGGTGCGGCCGATGGTCGCCGAGACGACCTGCCTCGGCGCCGCCTACGCCGCCGGCCTGGCCGTCGGCTTCTGGCCCGACACCGACGCGCTCCGCGCCAACTGGCGCCGGGCCGCCGAATGGACTCCGCACATGGACGCGGAAAAGCGTGACCACGAGTACAAGAACTGGCTCAAGGCCGTCGAGCGGACCATGGGCTGGCTCGAGCACGACGAGAGCTGACGAGGAGCTATCGAATGACCACCCTGCAGAGCGTTCCCGCGCTGGGGACGCACCCGGTCTCCGGTTCCCTTCCGAGCCGCGCCGAGACCCGGGAGCAGCTTGCCAAGGCAACGTACGACCTCCTGGTGATCGGCGGCGGCATTCTGGGGATCTCCACCGCCTGGCACGCCGCACAGGCCGGGCTGCGGGTGGCCCTGGTGGACGCCGGCGACTTCGCCGGTGCCACCTCCTCGGCCTCCTCCAAGCTGCTCCACGGCGGTCTGCGCTATCTGCAGACCGGCGCGGTCAGGCTGGTCGCGGAGAACCACTTCGAGCGGCGGGCGCTCTCCCGCGAGGTGGCCCCCCACCTCTCCAACCCGCTCACCTTCTACCTGCCGGTCTACAAGGGCGGCCCGCACGGCGCCGCCAAGCTCGGCGCGGGCGTCTTCGCCTACTCGGCGCTCTCGGCGTTCGGTGACGGCGTCGGCCATGTCATCTCCCCCGCCAAGGCCCAGCGCGACGTGCCCGAGCTGCGCACGGAGAACCTGAAGGCCGTCGCGGTCTACGGCGACGACCAGATGAACGACGCCCGGATGGCGCTGATGGCAGTGCGCGCGGCCGTCGAGTCGGGGGCCGTCGTCCTCAACCACGCCGAGGTGACCGGGCTGCGCTTCACCAAGGGCCGGGTGACGGGCGCGGAGCTCAAGGACCGTACCGACGGCAGTGAGTTCGGCGTCAGCGCGCGCCTCGTGCTCAACGCGACCGGTCCGTGGGTGGACCACCTGCGGAAGATGGAGGACCCGGCGGCGGCGCCCTCCATCCGGCTGTCCAAGGGCGCCCACCTGGTGCTCAAGCGCACCTCGCCGTGGCGGGCCGCGCTGGCGACGCCGATCGACAAGTACCGCATCACGTTCGCCCTGCCCTGGGAGGACATGCTGCTGCTCGGTACGACCGACGAGGAGTACGAGGGCGACCCGGCGGATCTCGCGGTCAACGAGCAGGACACGGCCCAGATCCTCGACGAGGCGGCCTTCTCCATCCGCGACCAGCAGCTCTCGCGCGACCTGGTCACCTACTCGTTCGCGGGTCTGCGGGTGCTGCCGGGCGGCCCCGGTGACACCTCCAAGGCCAAGCGCGAGACGGTCGTCACCGAGGGCAGCGGCGGCATGCTGTCGGTGGCCGGCGGCAAGTGGACGACCTTCCGCCACATCGGCCGTACGGTCATGAACAAGCTGGCCGAGCTGCCGGGACGGCCGCTCGTCGATGACATGGAGCCGATCTCGCAGCTGCCGAGGAAGCTCCCGCTGCCGGGCATCGCCAACCCGCGCGCCGTCGCCCACCGCCTGCTTGTGGACGGCCCGGAGCCCGGCCCGCGGATGTCCGCGGACACGGCGCGCCATCTGGCCACCCACTACGGCTCGTTGTCCTTCGACATCGCCCGGCTGGCCAACGACGACCCGGCGCTGGCGGAGCGGATCCACCCGGACGCCCCGGAGATCTGGGCTCAGGTCGTCTACGCCCGGGACCACGAGTGGGCCGAGACGGCGGACGACGTGCTGCGGCGGCGCACGACGCTGACGATCCGGGGTCTGGCGACGGACGAGATCCGGGCCAGGGTCGAGTCCCTGCTGGCCAGGAAGGTCTGACGGCCCACTGGACGGTGACGGGGGCGGCTCCTTGCGGGGCCGCCCCCGTTGTACGCTCAGACATCGGATGAATCGACGCGAGGGGGAACGGTATGGCTGTCACCGACGAGGCGATCGAGAAGATCAAGGGGATGATCGTCTCCGGTGCGCTGCGGCCTGGCGACCGGCTCCCCAAGGAGAGCGAACTCGCCTCCGAGCTGGGCCTGTCCCGCAACTCCCTGCGGGAGGCGGTGCGCGCGCTGTCGCTGATCCGGATCCTCGACGTGCGCCAGGGCGACGGCACGTACGTCACCAGCCTCGACCCGCAGCTGCTGCTGGAGGCGCTGAGCTTCGTCGTGGACTTCCACCGGGACGACACGGTCCTGGAGTTCCTGGCCGTGCGCCGGATCCTGGAGCCGGCGGCGACCGCGATGGCGACGTCCAGGATCAGCGAGGCCGAGCTGGACGCGCTCGGCGCACAGCTGGACGCGCTGGGCACCGAGCCGTCGGTGGAGGAACTCGTCGCCGCTGACCTGGAGTTCCACCGGGGCATCGTGCAGTCCTCCGGCAACTCCGTGCTCTGCTCGCTCCTCGACGGCCTCTCCGGGCCGACGACGCGTGCGCGGGTCTGGCGGGGCCTGACCCAGGAGGACGCGGTCAGCCGCACGCTCCACGAACACCGGGCGATCCTCGCGGCGCTCCGGGACCGCGACGCGGAGGCGGCGCGGTCATGGGCGACGGTGCACATCGCGAGCGTGGAGCAGTGGCTCCGGTCGACGCTGTAGGCAGGACCGGGCAGACCACTCGGCCCCGGTCCACCGGCCCGTCCGGTACGGCCCGTGTCCGGTACGGCCCGTGTCCGGTACGGCCCGTGTCCGGTACGGCCCGTGTCCGGTACGGCCCGTGTCCGGTACGGCCCGTGTCCGGTACGGCCCGTGTCCGGTACGGCCCGTGTCCGGCGCGGCCCGTGTGCGGCGCCGGTGCCGCACACGGGCCGTACCCGGCTGGGATACGTCCTCCCCGTACGAAGGCCGAGCCGGAGCAGGGTCCGCCGGACGCCCGTCGGTCCTGCGCCGGAGCGCCCCTCGGTCCTGTGCCGCGAGCGCCCGTCAGTCCTGCTTCTCGCCGCTCGCGAACCGCGAGATCACCAGCGCCACGATGATGATCGCTCCGTTCAGGAACTGGTTCCACAGTGCCGGGACCCCGCCCAGCGTCATCACGTTCACGACGAGCTGGAGCGTCAGCACGCCCGTCAGCGCCCCGAACAGCGTTCCCCGGCCGCCCTTCAGACTGATGCCGCCGATGACCGCCGCCGCGAAGACCTGGAAGATCCAGCCGTTGCCCTGGGTCGCGGCCACCGAGCCGTAATGGCCGGTGTAGAGGATTCCCGCGAACGCGGCCAGCAGCCCGCCGACGGCGAGGACCACCCAGGTGATGCGGTCCACGCGGATGCCCGCGGCCCGCGCCGCCTCCGGGTTGCCGCCGATGGCGTACAGGGCGCGCCCGTGGCGCAGATACGCGAGCGCCGCGCCGCCGATCGCGAAGAGGGCGAGGCAGATCCACACCGCGGCCGGCACACCGAGCCAGTCGGTCTTGCCGAGGTAGCGGAAGGACTCCGGGACATCGGTGATCGACTTGCCCTCGGTGATGCCGATGTGGAGACCGCGCAGCATGGTGAGCATGCCGAGGGTCGCGATGAATCCGTTCACCCGCAGCTTGAGCATCAGGAAGCCGTTCACGGCACCGATGGCGAGGCCGACGAGCAGGCAGACGGGGATCGCCGCCCAGGCCGGCAGCAGTTCGAGGCCCGCGAACCGCCCGCCCTCCGCCGGCAGGATCAGCCACATGGCGATGACCGGGGCGATGCCGATCGTCGACTCCAGTGACAGGTCCATCCGGCCGCAGATGAGGATGAGCGCCTGGCCCAGCACCAGCAGGCTGAGTTCGGAGGACTGCTGGACGACGCTGATGAGGTTGGTGGAGGTGAGGAAGACCGGCGACACGATGAAGCCGATCACCATCAGGACGAGGATCACGGGCACGAGCGAGAAGTCGCTCCACCGGATCAGCTGGAGCCGGTTCAGCGGGCTCTCGTCCGCGATCCGGCCGGCCGCCCGGGGCCGTACGGTCTCTGTCTCGGTCATGCCCGCTCCCCCACTCCTTCCATGGCGGCGACCAGTTCTCGGTCGGTCCACCCCGTTCCGTACGTGGCGACCACCCGCCCGTGGAAGAGGGCGAGCACCCGGTCGCACACCCTCAGATCGTCCAGCTCGTCCGAGATGATCACGGCTGCGCTGCCTTCGTCGGCCACCCGGCGCACCACGCCGAGCAGCGAGTCCTTGGACTTGACGTCCACTCCGGCGGTGGGCCGCACCGCGACCAGCACGCTGGGCCGGCGGGCCAGGGCTCGGGCGATCACGACCTTCTGCTGGTTTCCTCCGGAGAGCCCGGAGACCTTCTGCTGCGGGCCCTGGGTCTTGATGTCGAGCGACGTGATCATCGACTGGGCGAACTCCCTTGTCCGGGAGGGCAGTACGGTCCCCCACGGGCCGAGCTGGTCGGCGACGGTGAGGGTGGCGTTCTCGGCGACGCTGCGGTCGTGGACGAGACCCTGGATGTGCCGGTCCTCCGGGACGTAGCCGATGCCTGCGTCGAGCGCGTGCGGGACGCTGCCCGGCCGGACGGTCCTGTCGCGTACGGTGATCCGTCCCGCGGTCGGTTTGCGCAGCCCCGCCAGGGTCTCGCCGAGTGCGGTGTTGCCGCTTGCCGCGGCGCCCGCGAGCCCGAGCACCTCGCCCGGACGCACCTCCAGGTCGAGCGGGTCGAACTGGCCGTCGAGCGCGAGTCCTTCGGTGCGCAGGACCGGCGGGGCGTCCCGTACGGTGCTCGCCGCGGCGTGCCAGGCGGTGACGGTGCTGGTGGCCTCGCCGGTCATCGCGGTGACGAGGTCGTCCTTGGCGAGCCCGGCCACCGGGGCGGTGAGGACGTGCCGGGCGTCACGGTAGACGGTGACGGCGGTGCACAGTTCGTACACCTCCTGGAGGTGGTGGGAGATGAAGAGGAACGCCACCCCCTGGCCCTGGAGTTCGCGGAGCTTGTCGAAGAGCCGGTCGATGCCGCGGGCGTCGAGCTGCGCGGTGGGCTCGTCGAGGATGATCAGCCGGGCGCCGAAGGACAGGGCCCGGGCGATCTCCACGAACTGGCGCTGCTCGACGGCGAGATCCTTCGCCCTGGCGGTGGGGTCGGCGCTCACGCCGTACTCGGCGAGGAGTTCCTCGGCCCGCCGCCGCAGCCTGCGCCAGCTGATGAACCCGCCGCCCTGGCCGCCGGCCTCGAAGCGGTTGAGGAAGAGGTTCTCGGCGACGGTCAGTTCGGGGACGACCATGGACTTCTGGTAGACGCAGGCGACCTTGGACTGCCAGGCGGCCGTCTCGCCGAAAGCCGGGGCGGGCTCGCCGCCGAAGGCCACCGTGCCCGCGTCCGGCTTGTGCAGTCCGGTCAGTACGCTGACGAGGGTGGACTTGCCCGCGCCGTTGCGCCCGACGAGCGCGTGGGACTCACCGGGCGCGACCGTGAGGCGTACGCCGTCGAGCGCGAGCGTCGGTCCGAAGCGCTTGACGATGCCTTCCGCATGCACGGCCGGGTGCACTGACGACGTCGACATGACTACTTCTCCAGCTGGTTGGCCCACAGCTTGGGGTCGTCCACGTTGTCCTTGGTCACCAGCGGCGCCGGGAGCTGGTCCTCGAAACCGTTCGGGATCTTGATGATGGTGGAGTCGTGGTCGGTCGGGCCCTCCTTGAAGGTCTTGCCCTCCAGGGCGGCCTTGGCGTAGAAGAGCGCGTACTTGGCGTAGAGGTCGGCGGGCTGGGAGACGGTCGCGTCGATCTTCCCGGCGCGGATGGCGTCCAGCTCCTCCGGGATGCCGTCGTTGGAGATGATCGTGATGTGGCCGGGCGTGCCGGGGGCCTTGAGCAGGTTCTTCTGCTCCAGCAGGGCGAGCGTGGGCTGGAGGAAGGCGCCGCCGGCCTGCATGTAGATGCCGTTGATGTCGGGGTGGGCGGCGAGCGTGGACTGGAGCTTGGCGGAGGCGACGTCGCCCTTCCAGTCGGTGGCCAGCTCGAAGACCTGGATGCCGGGGAAGTTCTTGTCCATGCAGGACTTGAACGCCTCGGAGCGGTCGCGGCCGTTGATCGAGGCGAGGTCGCCCTGGAACTCGACGACCTTGCCCTTGCCGCCCAGTTGCTCGCCGAGGTACTGGCACGCCTTCTCGCCGTAGGCCCGGTTGTCGGCCCGTACGACCATATAGACGCTGCCCTCGTCCGGGCGGGTGTCGACGGTGACGACGGGGATCTTCTTCTCCTCCAGCTGCTGGAGGCTCTCGGCTATCGCGCCGGTGTCCTGGGGGGCCATGACGACGGCCTTGGCGCCCTGGTCGGTGAAGACCTGGACGTTGGAGACGAGCTTGCCGATGTCGTTCTGGGAGTTGGTCAGCGGGAGGGCGTCCACCTCGCCGTCCTTGACGCCCTTCTCGATGTACTGCTGGTACGAGTTCCAGAAGTCGGTGTCGCTGCGGGGCAGGTCGATGCCCACCTTGCCCGCGGCTCCCGAGCCGCCGCCCTGGTCGCGGTTGCAGCCCGCGAGGGCCGTGACGGCGAGCAGTACGGCGCAGGCCGCGGCGGTTGTCGTACGCACTCTCATGGTCCTGTCCTTCTCTGGGTTGCGGCTCTGGCTCGGGTGCGGGTGCGGGTGTGGATGCGGCTTGCGGTTGCAGCTTGCGGGTGCGGGGTCCGGGTCGGGCCGCCCGGGGTTCAGGTGGCGGGGCGCAGGCGCAGTCCCTGCATTCCGCCGTCGACCGCGAGCGCCGTGCCGGTGACCGCGGCCGCGGCGGGGCTGGCGAGGTAGGCGACGGCGGCGGCGACCTCGTCCGCGGCGACCAGCCGTCCGCTGGGCTGGCGGGATGCGAGCGCGGCCCGTTCGGCCACGGGGTCGTCGGCCCGGTCGAGGAGCCGGCCGATCCAAGGGGTGTCGGCCGTGCCGGGGTTGACGCAGTTCACCCGGATGCCCTCGCGGACGTGGTCGGCGGCCATGGCGAGGGTCAGGGAGAGGACCGCGCCCTTGGAGGCGCTGTAGAGGGCGCGCTGGGGCAGCCCCGCGGTGGCGGCGATGGAGCAGGTCTGGGTGATGGAGACGCAGCCGGGGCGCTCGGCGGCGGCCGCCCGCAGATGGGGCAGGGCGTGGCGGGCGGTGCGGACCATGCCGAGGACGTTGATGTCGAGGACCCGCCGCCATTCGTCGTCCGCGTTGTCGGCGACGGTGCCGATGGCGCCGATGCCGGCGTTGGAGACGACGGTGTGCAGGCTGCCGTACTCGCTCACGATGTCGTCGATGGCGGTACGCACGGCCGTGTCGTCGGTGACGTCGGCCTTCACGGCGAGCGCCGCGGCGGGCGCGCCGGCCGGGTCCCGGTCGAGGACGGCGACCCGGGCGCCCCTGTCGATGAGCAGTGCGGCGACCGCGGCACCGATGCCGGAGGCCCCGCCGGTGACGATGGCGACCATTCCGTCGAAGTCGCGCACCGGTGGCGGCGATGTCATCACTGGACGGCCTCCTGGGCGGATCGGCGGGCCTGCCAGACGGGCCCGTCGGGGTAGCGGTGGGCGGCGAGCGACTCGGGGTGCATCCGGGCGGAGAAGCCGGGGGCGCGCGGGGCGGTGTAGTGCCCGTTCTCGACGACGACCGGGTCGGTGAAGTGCTCGTGGAGGTGGTCGACGTACTCGATGACGCGGTCCTCCTTGCTGCCGGAGACGGCGACGTAGTCGAACATCGCGAGATGCTGGACGAGTTCGCACAGTCCTACCCCGCCCGCGTGCGGGCAGACCGGGACGCCGTACTTGGCCGCGAGCAGCAGGATCGCGAGGTTCTCGTTGACCCCGGCGACGCGTGCGGCGTCGATCTGGACGAAGTCGACGGCCTCGGCCTGGAGGAGCTGTTTGAAGACGACGCGGTTGGCGATGTGTTCGCCGGTGGCGACCTTCACCGGCTGTCCCGCACGCACGGCGGCGTGCCCGAGGACGTCATCGGGGCTGGTGGGCTCCTCGATCCAGTACGGGTCGTACGGTGCGAGGGCCGCCATCCAGCGCACGGCCTCCGCGACGTCCCACCGCTGGTTGGCGTCGACGGCGATGCGCACGGCGGGTCCGACGGCCTCCCGCGCGAGCCTCATCCGCCGTACGTCGTCGTCGAGGTCGGCGCCGACCTTCAGCTTGATCTGGCCGAAGCCGTCGGCCACGGCCTCCTTGGCGAGGCGGACCAGTTTCGCGTCGTCGTAGCCGAGCCAGCCGGGCGTCGTGGTGTACGCGGGGTAGCCCCCGTCGCGCAGCCGTTCGGCGCGCTCTGCCCGGCCGGGCTCGGCGGCGCGCAGGATCGCGAGGGCCTCGTCCGGGGTCAGGGCGTCGGTGAGGTAGCGGAAGTCGACGAGGGAGACGAGCTCCTCGGGGGTCATCGAGGCGAGGAACTCCCACACCGGCAGCCCGGCGCCCGTCGCGGCGAGGTCCCAGGCCGCGTTGACGACCGCCCCGGCGGCCATGTGCATCACGCCCTTCTCGGGGCCGAGCCAGCGCAGTTGGGAGTCGTGGGTGAGGTCGCGGTGGAGGGCGGCGAGGCCGGCCGCGGTGCGGGGGGCCGGGCGCCCGACGAGGTAGGGGCGCAGCGCCTCGACGGCGGCGGCCACGACATCGTTGCCACGCCCGATGGTGAAGCAGAGGCCGTGGCCCTCGTCGCCCGCGTCCGTGCGCAGGACGACATAGGCGGCGGAGTAGTCGGGGTCGGGGTTCATGGCGTCGGAGCCGTCGAGCTCTTCCGAGGTGGGAAACCTGACGTCGTGGACCTCGACCTCGGTGACGGTCTGACTCATGCACGCCCTCCCTGGGAACCCTGACCTCGCACCTCGGATGGTCATCCGATGTATAGCGTCGCCCCGAGGGCGGCGTCCAGGGTCGCGACCGAGAAAACCGCTGACAGCTCGGATGAATACGGGGGCATGTTCCGCATTTCCCCCGGCCTATGCCTCTGGGTCATCGAAGTTCACCCAGGCGTGCACAGGGGCTCGGGCGGGCACCCGTGAAGCCGTAAGGTTGGTCCGTACGCAAGGGAACGTCGGAAGGAGGCACTGGGTGATCGAGCTCGAGGGGGTTCCCGAGCTGATCGACCCGGTCATGGTGGCCGCGTTCGAGGGCTGGAACGACGCCGGCGACGCCGCCTCCACCGCGGTCGCGCATCTGGACCGGGAATGGAAGGGAGAGGTGTTCGCGGCGCTCGACGCCGAGGACTACTACGACTTCCAGGTCAACCGGCCCACGGTGTGGCTGGACGGCGGGGTACGGAAGATCACCTGGCCCACCACCCGGCTCTCCGTGGTCCGGGTCGGCGGCGAGAAGCCCCGCGATCTGGTGCTGGTCCGCGGGATCGAGCCGTCCATGCGCTGGCGCTCGTTCTGCAACGAGCTGCTCGGCTTCGCCCATGAGCTGGGCGTCGAGATGGTGGTGATCCTGGGGGCCCTGCTGGGCGACACCCCGCACACCCGTCCGGTGCCGGTCAGCGGGGTCACATCGGACCCGGACCTGGCCCGGCGGATGGACCTGGAGGAGACGCGGTACGAGGGCCCGACGGGCATCGTGGGCATCCTCCAGGAGGCGTGCACGCACGCCGGGGTGCCGGCCGTGTCGCTGTGGGCGGCCGTGCCGCACTACGTCTCGCAGCCGCCCAACCCGAAGGCGACGCTGGCCCTGCTGAACCGGCTGGAGGACCTCATCGACCTCCGCATCCCGCTGGGCGAGCTGCCGGAGGACGCCCGCGCCTGGCAGCTGGGCGTGGACCAACTGGCCTCCGAGGACAGCGAAGTGGCCGAGTACGTGCAGACGCTGGAGGAGGCGCGGGACACCGCCGAGCTCCCGGAGGCGTCGGGCGAGGCCATCGCGCGCGAGTTCGAGCGGTATCTGCGACGGCGCGACGGCGGACCGGGCCCCACCGGCCCCGGCCACGCGACGGAGAGCGGTGACGGCAGCTCCTACCTGCGCGACGCGTCGAGCGGCCGCACGCGCCCACCGAAGCCGCCGCGCCCTGAGCCGGACCCGGATCAGGGCTCCGAGTCCGGCGACCGGCACTCGGACTCCTCGGACGCTTCGGACACCTCCGAGGACGACTGACCTCGGCCCGGGCCGACGAGCCCGGGCTGCGCCGCCGGTGCGAGTCCTTTCGCTCCCGGGTGCGACCCAGTGGGTGGGTTTGTGCCACCTGTCCCGCCCTGCGGGACGAGTGTCCACGAACTGGGTGGCGGGGCAACGGCCCAGGGCGGTCCGCACCCGGCGTCGATGCCCCGGGGCGGGGCCGTGGAGCCCAGGGGCGGGGCCGTGGAGGGTCGGCCCCGCAGGGGGTGGCGGCAGACACCCGGTTGCGCAACCTCGTACGCCTGTACGCCGCCACCCCCGAGGAGTCGAGCCCGGAGGGGCCACGCCCCGCCACCCACCGGAGCAGCCGCACTCCCACGGCGGGACAGCCGGAGGGCAATCCCTCCGCCCACCGGCGAACGCCGCACCCCGCACCCCGCACCGGCGGCCGGATGCCGAGCCCCGCCCCCACCGGCGAACGCCGCGCCTCCGACGGGGGGGGAAAGCCGGAGGACGGCCCCACCCCGCCGGAGGCGCTACGCGCTACGCGCAGCGGAAGCGGGCCGCAGCCCAGTCCCCGTGGTCGCCGGACTTCGAGGAGTTGGTGTCGGTGATCTTGAGATGGACGTGGCGTGCGCCGGTCACGTCGACCTCGGCCGGGACGGTGGCCGAGGCACCGGTGAGCTCGGGCGAGGTCCACAGCACCTTGCCGTCCGCCTCGACCGAGAAGGCCACTTCGCCATAGCCGTTGATCTCGTCGTCGATGCCGACGTCCGCGGTGAACGAGGTGCAGCGCCCGCCGAGGTAGACCTCGATGTCGGAGTCGGCGTGTGCGCCGATCCCCTTCTCGTAGGTCGTTCCGGCGAGCGTCAGCGTGTGTCCGTCGCCCGCGCCCGACTCGCCGTTGCTGCGGTCCCGTTCGGGCGGTCCCCAGCCGTTGCCGGACGTCAGCCACACCAGATCGCTCGCCCAGACGTCGCCGGACGGGGGTTCGGGCATCACTCCGACCGCGAACCGCTGGACCGTGGTGCGGGACGCGCCGGCCGTCCGGTAGCGGGCGGCCGCGGTGAGCGTCGCCTCACCGGGCTCGGCGTCCCTGGCCGGGGTGACGTCGACCTCGATCCGCCGGGTGGTGCCCGCGGGGATGCGGTCCACCGTCGCCGCGGGCGTCGCCCGCCAGCCCTCCGGGACCTCCAGCGAGACCGCCACACCGGTGGCGTCACGGCTGCCCGCGGTCACCTCGACCGCGACCTTCCCGGGCGCGCCGGCGCCCAACTCCTGCCCGGCGGGAGCCGACACGAGGGCAGCGGCACCCGGCACGGCGCCGCCGACCGCCGCGGTGTCCTCCAGCTCCAGCTCGAAGCCGCGGTCGGTGGGCAGCGCCGCCGTCTTCACCCTGACCACGCCACCGCGGTCGTCCTGGTCGTACCACCAGCCCTGTCCGGCCACGTCGAACGCCGCCCGGCCGCCCAGCCTCGGCAGATCACGGCCGTTCAGCCCGACGGAGCGCGGTGCGTCGGCGGTGTGCACGGTGAACTCGTACGGCCGCGCCCGCGACTTGCCGTCGTAGGAGCCGCGACTCGCCCCGATCCGCACGGTCACGTCGCCCGCGCCCCGCTTCGGCGCCTCCACCTCGGCGCGCTGCGTGGCGTACTTCCCCGCGCGGTGCTCACGCGTCACGCCGTCGTCCTCGTAGAGCGTGAACGACGAGTTCCCCTGCGGATAGATGTCCCAGGCGAGCGGCGAGTCCGCGGTGCGGTCGGCGTACGAGCGGATGCCTCCGGGCCACATCGGGACGGTGGCACCGGCCCGGACGAACAGCGGCAGCGTGTCGAGCGGCGCGCTGTAGTCGTCGACGGTGACCGGACCCTCGTACGTCCGTCCGCTCCAGTAGTCGATCCACGTCCCCTTCGGGAGGTAGATGCCGTCGCGTTCGGCGGCGTCCTGGTAGACGGGCGCGACGAGGAAGTCCTCGCCGCTGAGGAACTCGTACTTGCCCGCGTCCGTCGCCGCCGCGGGGTCGTCCGGGTATTCGAGGACGAGCGGGCGGGCCAGGCCGACGCCGGTCTTCGTCGCCTCGTGGGCGTGCGAGTAGATGTACGGCAGCAGCGACTCGTGCAGCTTGAGGTAGTCGCGGTTGATCGAGGTGTACGGCTCGCCGTAGCGGAAGGGCTGCTTATCGCTGGCCGCCCAGCCGTCCATGGTCATCGTGACCGGCAGGAACATCTTCCACTGGAGGTCACGGGTGTACGTCTCGGGGCTGCCGCCGAAGATGCCGTCCACGTCGCCCGTCGTGTAGGCGAGGCCGGACATCGACGCGCCCGCGTAGGTCGGGATCTGCCAGCGGATGTACTCCCAGCTGCCGGCCTGGTCCCCGGACCACTGGACGCCGCAGCGCTGTGCGCCCGACCAGCTCTCGGGGGCCCAGGTGAAGCCGCGGGCGTCGCTGTTGCCCTCGATGCCGGCGTAGGCGTCCTTGCAGCCGTCGAGGGCGAACTTGTAGCCGGCGCCGACCCAGGCGACATCGAGCTTGGCCACCCGCTGGCCCGCCCTGACCTGCTCGGCGAGCGTGTCGAGGCCGTCCTCGGTCCACAGGCCGAGCTGCATCTTGCGCTGCTGGAGGCCCTGGGCGGTCTCGGCGAGGTTCTCGTAGCCGCAGCCGTAGCCGTCGTTGACGAGCATCCAGCCGTTGGGCATGTCGTGCTCGACGTAGCCGTCGGCGACCTTCAGCGCGTCGAGGGTGTGGCGCTCACCGCGGTTGGCGTTGTGGAGGTAGCAGTCGGCGTCACCGATCTCCAGGCCGTAGACGGGCGGCAGGAAGGGCTTGCCGGTGAGCTTCGTGTACTGCCCGATCACGTCCTTCATGGCGGGACCGGCGAAGTAGTAGGCGTCGAAGCGCTCTTCCTCGGCCGTGGCGGTCACGGGCTCGCCGAAGGCGTAGGTGTTGGGGGCGTAGGTGTTGCGGTAGACGCCGTAGCCGGCCGAGGAGAGGTAGAACGGGACCGAGTTGGGGTGGCCGCCGTCGTTCCAGTTGTAGTCGACGCCGACCTCGACGGTCTTGCCGCGGTGGGAGGTGTTGCCGCGGCCGTTCTGCATGCCGGCGCCGTAGAACTGCTCGTCGGCGCCGCGTGCGAGGGTCTGGGTGGTCCGGTCCTCACTCCACGTCAGGCCCGTGGTCTCGGCCCACAGCCGGGTCCCGTCGGCGCGGTACAAGGCGAATCGGAGCGGTGACTTGTAGGCGCGCAGGGTCACTTCGGACGTGCTGAGCTCGTAGCGGTCGCCGCGGTCCTTCCAGCGCGTGGCGGGCGGCCGGCCCTGCGGCAGGACGATGTCGCCCCCGGCCGGGTCGGTGAACGTGCCGTCCGGGGCGAGTTCGAGCCGGAAGGTCTCCGGCGAGACGAAGCTGACGCGGGCCTCGGCCTGCCCTGCGCTCAGCCGGTAGACGGATCCTTCGGCGGTGAAGCCGGTGACGTCCCCGACGGTGGTGGGAGCCGGTTCGGCGTGGGCGCCGCCCGGTCCTGCGAACACCGTGAGGAGACCGAGCAGAGCCCCGGCCACCACCGCTCTGATGCGTATTGGTGATTGCATGGGCCGTATTTACCGCAGAAACGCGCATGAGCGCCATGGCTAGAACAGACCCGCCCCCGGACTCCGACGCGAGTCCGGGGGCGGATGACCTACGGGTGGAGGACTACAGGGCAACGCCCAACAGGGCGTCCACGGCGCGCGACACGAGGCCGGGCGCACCCTCGTCGGTACCGCCGTCCGCCTGCTGGCGAGCGGCCCAGCGGTCGACGGCAGCGAGCGCGGCGGGGGCGTCCAGGTCGTTCGCCAGCGCCGCGCGGATCTCCTCGACGAGTGCGTCCGCGGACGGGCCGTCGGGGCGCGACACTGCGGCGCGCCAGCGGGCGAGCCGCTCCACCGCCTCCCGGAGCACCGCGTCCGTCCACTCCCAGTCGGCGCGGTAGTGGTGGGAGAGGAGCGCGAGCCGAATGGCGGCGGGGTCGACGCCGTCGCGGCGCAGCGCGGAGACGAAGACCAGGTTGCCCTTGGACTTGGACATCTTCGCGCCGTGGAGCGCGACCATGCCGGCGTGCACATACGCCTTGGCGAACGGGTGCTCGCCGGTGAGGACCTGGGCGTGCGAGGCGCCCATCTCGTGGTGCGGGAAGGCGAGATCGGAGCCGCCGCCCTGGACGTCGAAGCCCATGCCGAGGTGGTCGAGGGCGATGGCGACGCACTCGATGTGCCAGCCGGGCCGGCCGCGGCCCAGGCTGCCGCCGTCCCAGCTGGGCTCGCCCTCGCGGGCGGCCATCCAGAGCATGGGGTCGAGCGGGTCCTTCTTGCCGGGGCGCTCGGGATCGCCGCCGCGCTCGGCGGACAGGGCGCGCATGACGTCGGCGTCGTAGTTCGACACCTCGCCGAAGTGCGGGTCGGACTCGACGGAGAAGTAGATGTCGCCGTCGAGTTCGTACGCCGCCCCGGCGTCACGCAGCCGCTCGACGAGCGGCACGATGCCGGGTATGGCCTCGACGGCGCCGATGTAGTGGGCGGGGGGCAGCATCCGCAGGGCGGTCATGTCCTCGCGGAACAGCGCGGTCTCGCGCTCCGCGAGCTCGGTCCAGTCCTGCCCGTCGCGCACGGCCCGCTCCAGGAGCGGGTCGTCCACGTCGGTCACGTTCTGCACGTAGTGAACCTGGCGCTTGGTGTCGAGCCACACGCGCTGCACGAGGTCGAACGCGTTGTAGGTCGCCGCGTGACCCAGGTGGGTCGCGTCGTACGGGGTGATGCCGCAGACGTAGATACGGGCGACGGGACCGGGCTCGAGGGTGACGAGTCCTCCGGTCGCGGTGTCGTGAATCCGGAGGTCGCGGCCCGTGCCGGGCAGGGCGGGGACCTCGGAAGCGGGCCAGGCATGCATGCCTTGAGCGTAACCGGACGCCCCTTCCGGAAACGAACCGGATACCGCCTCTTGGCCGGTTCGGCACTCTTGCTCACGGCGGTGCCCTGTGCCTGGGCGGTGCCCTGTGCGCACGACCGCCCGGGGCTACACCGGCGGCCAGGGAATCGCGGGCCAGGCGCCGGAGGGCTCCGGGTGGCGGGAGTCGGCCAGCAGTGCGGTGACACGGGCGTGGACGGCCACCACCTCCGCCGGGGTGATCAGCTCCGCGAGGCGCCTCGACAGCACGCCGCCGTCCGAGAGGGCGTCCGCGAGGGCGCCCAGGACCTCGACCGCCTCCGCCGGCAGGGGCTCGCCCGCCCAGCCCCAGAGCAGGGTGCGCAGCTTGTCGTCGACGTTGAAGGTGACCCCGTGGTCGATCGCGTAGAGCCGGCCGTCGGCCGTCGGCAGCAGATGCCCGCCCTTGCGGTCACCGTTGTTCATCACCGCGTCCAGCACGGCGAGCCGCCGCAGCCGCGGATCGTCGGCGTGCACGAGGAGCGCCGTGCGGCCCTCCCCCACCTCCGCGGTGCCGACCGCCTTCCAGCCGTCACCCGGCTCGTCGTCCGCCACGAGGGCGAGCAGCTCCGCGCCCGGATCCGCCTCGATCCACAGCTGGACCATGCCCTCGCCGTACGGGCCGTCCCGCAGGACGGTGGGCGGCACCAGACCCCACCCGGTCGCTTCGGAGAGTTCGAACGCCGCGACCTCCCGCTGTGCGAGCGTCCCGTCCGGGAAGTCCCACAGCGGCCGCTCGCCGGCGATCGGCTTGTACACGCAGTGCGCCTCCTCGCCCTCGTACGAGACGGAGCAGTACAGCACCGCGTTGGACGCCTCACGGATCTGGCCCTTGACCGTCAGCTCCCCCTTGGTGAGGAGGTCGAGAGGGGACACGGCGGCCGTCGCGGAGGTGGTCACGCCCCGCGGCGGTATCCGTTCTGGCGCGGACATACATGTCCCTCCGGGTCGAGCGGCAGGCTGCACAGCGGGCACGGCGGCCGCCCCGCGTTCACGACGTCCAGGGCGCGCTTGGCGAAAGCCCTCGCCTGCGCGCCGGTCAGCCGGACGCGCAGCATCGGCGGACCGTTCTCCTCGTCCTGGAGCAGCCGTTCCTCGGCCTCGGCGAGATCCTCCTCGGAGTCCGCGTCCAGCTCGACGAGCGCCTGCGCCTCGACGATCATGCGCTGTTCCTCGCCGTCCCAGGCCAGCGCCATCGTGCCGACCCGGAACTCCTCCTCGATCGGCGCGTCGAGCGGCGCCGTGTCGGCGATGTCCGTCGGCGCCATGGCCGGCACCGGAGCGTTGCCGCCGGTGCGCCGCACGACCTCGTCGAGCAGTTCGTCGATGCGCTCGGCGAGAGCGGCGACCTGGGTCTTCTCCAGAGCGACGCTGGTGGTGCGCCCCCCTGCGGAAGCCTGCAGGAAGAACGTACGACGTCCAGGCAGCCCGACCGTACCGGCCACGAACCGCTCCGGTGGGTCGTAGAGGAACACCTGACGGGACACGTCCTGTCTCCCTTGAGATTCAGCGGGCTTTCGGCCCGTCCACCCTACTGCGCGAACCGATCACGGTGCTCCCGCACCGCCCCCGACCACCGCCGTCCCGTCCGCGCCCTCTTCCTGCGGTTTGCGCGGCCTGAGCATCTCCAGGTCACCGGTGTCCCCGAGCCGCAGCAGGAAGGGGCGCACCCGGGTGTACCGGATCGCGGTCACGGAACACGGTTCGACGTGCAGCCGCTGGAAGAGGTCGAGATGCATCCCGAGTGCGTCCGCCACCAGCGACTTGATGATGTCGCCGTGCGAGCACATCAGGTAGACCGCGTCCTCGCCGTGCTCCTGCTCGATCCGCGCGTTCCAGTCGCGTACGGCGTCGACGGCCCGGGCCTGCATCGCCCGCATCGACTCGCCGCCCGGGAAGGCCGCCGCCGAGGGGTGGCGCTGGACGACCTCCATCAGTGGCTCGTCGGCGAGTTCGGCGAGCTTGCGGCCCGACCATGCGCCGTAGTGGCACTCCCCGATCCGTTCGTCGGTGTGCAGCGCGAGTCCCGGGCGCCGGTCGAGGAGCGGCTGGAGGGTCTCCAGGCAGCGCTGGAGCGGGCTGGTGACGACCGCTGCGAGCTCCACCCCGGCGAGCCGCCCCGGCAGCGCCGCGGCCTGCACGGCGCCGCGCTCGTCGAGCGCGACACCGGGCGTCCAGCCCGCGAGGACTCCGGCGGTGTTGGCGGTGGACCGTCCGTGGCGTACGAGGATCAACGTGGCCATGGCCGCCAGCGTAGGCGGTCGGCACCGGACCGGGCACGGCGTGGTCGCCGGCGGCCGCGACATGCGACCGGCCGCCGTGCGCGGAAGAATGCGCGCCGTGATCGTCGATTACGCCATCTACCGGGAAGGGCGCCGCACCGAGGGCCTGGACGACTACTCCGACGCGCTCGACGAGGCGCGTGCGACCGGGGACGCCTTCCTGTGGGTCGGCCTCCACGAACCGACCGAGGACGAGTTCGACCTCGTGTGCAGCGAGTTCGGGCTGCATCCGCTGGCGGTCGAGGACGCGCTCAAGGCCCACCAACGGCCCAAGCTGGAGGTGTTCGAGGATTCGCTCTTCATGGTCCTCAAGCCGGTCGTGTACGAACCGGAGGCCGATGCCGTCTCCGCCGATGAGGTGATGCTCTTCCTCGGCGACTCGTTCGTGGTGACGGTCCGGCACGGCGAGAGTGCCCCGCTGCACGCCGTACGGCTCCGGCTCGAGGCCGATCCGAGCGTCCTCCGGCACGGCCCGACGGCCGTCCTCTACGCCGTCAGCGATGCCGTGGTCGACCACTACATCGAGGTCGCCGGCGAGCTCCAGGAGGACATGGAGGAGGTGGAGGAGGCCGTTTTCGCGCCCACCGGAGGCGACCCCCGCAACACCGCGGCCAAGATCTACAACTTCAAGCGGCAACTGCTGGAGTTCCGGCGGGCGACCGTGCCGCTTGCGGCTCCGATGGCGCGGCTCACGAGCGCGGGCGTGCCCTTCGTGGAGGAGCGTTCGCAGCCCTTCTTCCGGGACGTCCACGACCATCTGACCCGTGCCAACGAGCAGGCGGAGGGGCTGGACCGGCTGCTCACGGACATCCTGTCGGCGCATCTGGCGCAGATGGGCGTACGGCAGAACGACGACATGCGGAAGATCTCGGCCTGGGCCGCGATGGTGGCCGTGCCGACGCTGGTCGCGGGGGTCTACGGCATGAACTTCGAGCACATGCCCGAACTGACGTGGTGGTGGGCGTATCCGGCGGTGATCGTGCTGATGGCCGTGGCGGTGATCGGACTGCACCGGCTCTTCAGGCGCCGCGGCTGGCTCTAGGGTTTGTGGTCCGCGCGAAGGGCGGGCCCGGCGGCGTCTGGTGCGTGCGATCGCCAGGCGAGGAGGAAGTCCGTGCAGTGGGGGCACCTCCCGTGCCCGAAGGGCTACGGGGGTGGGGGCACCTCCCAGGCGCGAGCTCTGGGGGAGCGTGCCGGACGCCGCCTGGCAGACGGGACTTTGACGACACGACCGAGGGCCTGTGGTCCTGATCCGTCCGGTTCAGGCCGCATCAGGCCGGATCAGGCGGGGCTGGGTGTCCGGTGGTCCCGGGCACCCCTCAGACCACGGCTGCCGTCGTCGCGGGGCCGCCGAGGGCGTCGCGCCGCTCGGGCATGGTCAGGCTGACCATGCGCCGCCAGCCGCCGGCGCGCTCGTACGCGTACATCGCGTGGATGCCGGCGGCGAGCACCGCGGACTTGGCCCTGGGCCACTTCAGCACCCTGCCCATGTGGGACATGACGGCGAGACTGACGTCCCGGTAGACGGCGATCTCGGCCAGTGCCGACTCGCGCAGGGTGCGCTGGATGGTGCGTCCGTGGCCGGCGTAGGCCAGCCGGAGCAACTCCTCGTGGCAGTAGGCCAGGTGGTTGTCCTCGTCGTTGCAGATCTGCCTGATGGCCTTGCCGACCTCGGGGTGCTCGCCGAAGTACTTGACCAGCATGTCCATCTGGTCGGCCGCGCGCTGCTCGGTGACCCGGCTGTGCGAGAGGTAGACGAGGATGTCGTTCTCGGTGAGCGGCTCGTCGCGGCGCAGCTTCTCGTGGGCGAGGCCGATGCCCTGCTTCTCCAGCAGCATCGTGTAGTCGGTCTCGGGCGGGACGGGCACCGGGTCGAGGCCGCGCTTCCTGAGGAGGGCGTTGAAGATCCGGCCGTGCTTGTCCTCGTCGGCGCCGTGCCGGGTGATCTTGGGGGCGAGCGCGCGCATCGACTCGGGCACGAGAGAGGCGATCCGGCCGTTCTCCCAGCCGCCCTGGGCCTCGCCGCTGGCCGCGATCGAACAGAAGAGCCGGTAGGAGTCGTCGTTGTCGAGGATCTCCTGGAACAGGCTTCGGGCCGAGAGCATCACTGCCACCTCCAGTCGGGGGTCACCCGGTCAGGCGTCCGCAAAGAACGAGTCAAGTGCGCACGGACGGGACCGGCAACATCTCCGTCGGACAAATCCGCCGAAAGAAGGAGTGGGGCGGTATGCACGGGCGCCGGGAGGCGTGACCGCGGGGCGTGTGGCGCGTTAGGAGTCCTGACGGCCGTGGCGGGGATGCCCCCCGAGCCCCCACCACGGCCGCAGGCTTCGAAGAGCGGACGGGGCTTGGAGGACACGGCTCAGGCGAGGCCGGAGCGCTCCAGGGCGTCGGTCCCGGCGCGCAGCGCCGCGAGGCGCTCGTCGAGCGTGAAGCCCGCGGGGGCGAGGGTCAGCGTCGTCACACCGGCCGCGGCGTACGCCTGCATCCGCTCGGCGATCCGCTCGACGGATCCGAGCAGGGTCGTCGAGTCGATCAGCTGGTGCGGTACGGCGGCCGCGGCGCCGTCCTTGTCGCCCGCGAGGTACTTGTCCTGGATCTCCGCGGCCTCCTTCTCGTAACCCATGCGCCGGGCGAGCTGGTTGTAGAAGTTCTGCTTGCGGCTGCCCATGCCGCCGACGTACAGCGCTGTGTACGGGCGGAACATGTCGGCGAGCCCCGCGACGTCGTCGCCGACGGCGAGCGGGACGGTCGGGCACACGTCGAAGCCGTCCATGGACTTCCCGGCCTTCTCGCGGCCCGCGCGGATGTGGCGGATGGCCGTGTCCTCGAGGTGGTCCGCGGAGGGGAAGATCAGCAGGGCGCCGTCGGCGATCTCGCCGGTCTGCTCCAGGTTCTTGGGGCCGATGGCGGCGATGTACAGCGGGATGTGCTCGCGCTGCGGGTGCACGGTGAGCTTGATCGGCTTGCCCGGACCGCCGGGCAGCGGGAGGGTCCAGTGCTCACCCTCGTACGTGAGGCGCTCACGGGACATCGCCCGGCGGACGATCTCGACGTACTCGCGGGTGCGCGAGAGCGGCTTGTCGAACGTGACGCCGTACCAGCCCTCGGAGACCTGCGGGCCCGAGACGCCGAGGCCGAGGCGGAAGCGGCCGCCGGAGAGCGAGTCGAGGGTGGCCGCGGTCATCGCCGTCATGGCCGGCTGGCGGGCGGGGATCTGGAGGATCGCGGAGCCGACGTCGATGCTCTCGGTCTGGGCGGCAACCCAGGCGAGCACGGTCGGGGCGTCGGAGCCGTACGCCTCGGCGGCCCAGCACACGTCGTAGCCGAGGCGGTCCGCCTCCTGCGCCACGGCGAGGTTGTCGCCGTCCATGCCCGCGCCCCAGTAGCCGAGATTGATGCCGAGCCGCATACCGCTCCCCTTACCGATGAGTAACGTTCCTTGTCGCGGGACTCTAGCGCGGCGGTCGGGGATCCGTCAGGAGTGATCGGGCCGGGGTTCGGCGGCCGTTCCCGCGCGAGTTGTCCACAGGGTCGCTCGGGGTTGGGCCGTGGCCAGTAATCTCGCGCCCATGGAGCAGAGGCAACTCGGCCGCACCGGCCTGCGGGTGTCCCGGATCGGACTCGGCACTCTGACGTGGGGCCGCGACACCGACGAGCACGACGCCGCCGACCAGTTGAAGGTCTTCTGGGAGGCGGGCGGCACGCTGGTCGACACCGCCGATGTGTACGGCGGCGGCGAAGCGGAGTACCTGCTCGGGCGCCTCGTCGAGCGGCTCGTGCCGCGGCGCGATCTCGTCATCGCGACGAAGGCGGGCAGCGTGCTGGAGCCGGACCGCCGCTTCGACGGCTCGCGCGGGCATCTGCTGTCGGCGCTCGACACATCCCTGGAGCGGCTCGGCACGGACCACGTCGATCTCTGGCAGGTCCACGCCTACGACCCGCTGACGCCCCTGGACGAGACGCTCCAGGCACTGGACATCGCGGTGAGCAGCGGCCGCGCGCGCTATGCGGGGGTGTCGAACTTCTGCGGCTGGCAGCTGGCGAAGGCGGCCACGTGGCAGCTCGCCGCGCCGGGCATACGGACCCGCCTCGCGAGCACACAGATGGAGTACTCGCTGCTGCAGCGCGGGGTCGAGCGGGAGGTGCTGCCCGCGGCGCTGGACCTGGGCCTGGGGCTGCTGCCTTCGTCACCGCTCGGGCGGGGCGTGCTGACGGGCAAGTACCGCACCGCGACACCGGTGGACTCGCGCGGGGCGTCGGAGCTGATGGCCGCGTTCGTGGAGCCCTATCTGGACGAAGCGGCGAGCCGCATCGTGGACGCGGTGGCGACGGCGGCGGACGGCCTGACGACGACTCCGCTGGAGGTCGCGCTGGCGTGGGTCCGCGACCGCCCCGGCGTGGTGGCCCCGATCGTGGGCGCGCGCACCGCGCAGCAGCTCGCGGCGGCGTTGTCAGTGGAGACCCTTAGTCTTCCTGACGAGATCTGCCAGGCGCTCGACGATGTGTCGGCGCCCGTGCACCGCTATCCCGATCAGGACTGGAGCACGCTGTGACTGCGCTTCCCGGGGCGACCCCCGGATCCCCGGCCGACGAGCGCGAGGGCGGCGCGTTCGCCGCGACGAGCGCCGAGCCCGCGCCGCCCGCCGACGACTCGGCTCCGGGCGGGCCCGGCGAGGAGAGCGAGTCGGACGGCGAGTCCGCACAGTCCCCGTCCCCGTCCGCGGACGGGGAGTCGGCGGATCGCGAGCCGACGGACGGCAAGACCCCGGACAGCGAGGCCGCGGACGGCGGTGATGTGTCCGAGGCGCAGGCGGAGCTGGCGGCGCAGCGGGAGCTGCGGGCGCGGATCGAGCAGCGCAAGGCGGAGAAGGGCGGGCCGATCGAGGCCGGCGCGAAGCTGAGCGGCACCGCCGCCGATCTGCTGGCGGCCGTGAAGGCCGTGGAGAGCGGCAGCAAGCCGGGGGCCTCCTTCTTCGAGGCGCCCACGGCACCGCGCCGCCCGGCGCCGTCCTCCGTGCCGTCGCCGGAGCGGTCCAGGGTGCCGGAGCCCGAGCGGGCCCCGCGGCAGCCGGACGCCGGGGCCGTGGCCGCCGTGTTGGAGGTGCTCGTGGCGGGTGGGGCGCCCGAGGAGCTCGCGGAGCGCGTCGCCGAGGTGCTCGGGGAGCAGGCCGCGCAGGCGCTGCGCGGGGACCCGTGGCGGCTGCTGGCCGTGCCGGGGATGCGGCCGGAGCAGGCCGACGGGTTCGCCCGGGCGCTGCTCGGCGCGGAGTGCGGGCCGGGTGACGAGCGGCGCACGGACGCGTTGGTGTCCTGGCTGCTGGAGCAGGCGGCGCTCCAGGGGCACACGGCCCTGGAATCGTCGGCCGTGCGCAAGGCGCTCGGCGGGCGCTCCGTGCCCGACCCCGACGGGGCGCTCCAGCACGCGATCGCCGAGGGCGCGGTGCTGGTGTTCCAGGACGGCCTGGACGACCGTGCCGACACCGAGGACGAGGCCGGCGGTGACGCTGAGCGTGCCCCCGAGGTGCCCGTCCTGCTGGGGCTCGACCGGTACGCGCTGGCGGAGGAGAGCCTCGCGGACGGCCTCGCCCGGCTGATCAGGACCGGCCCGGACGACAGCTGGGACGGACCGGAGCTGGTCCGGGCCGCCGGCAGGCACGGGCTCGTCCTGCACACCGGCGGTGAGGCGGCCCGCGCGGAGCCCGTGGCCGTCGTCGAGGCCGCGCGTGCGCACGGCCTGCGCGCGGTGGTCGCCGTCCACAGCGAGAACGGGCGGCGCCGGCTGGGCGCCGACGCCGTCACCGTGCACGGGCTGCTGTCCGGCACACAGGGCCCGGGCCGGGACGAGGACGGGGCGCTCGCCCTGGACCTGCTCGCCGTGCTCGACGCGCCGCAACTCGACGTCGAGACCGCCGCGATGCTCGCGGAGTCGCTGCCGGACGGCGGCCGGCTGGTGCTGAGCGGTGACCCGGGCGTGCTGTGGTCGGCAGGCGCGGGGCGGGTGTTCGCCGATGTGCTGGCCGCCCGGGTGTGCCCGCATGTCGCGTCCCGCACGCCCGACCCCGGCCCGATCGGCGAGCTGGTCTCCGGCATCGGGATCGGCGAGTTGAACCAGGTGGAGGCGCCGGGCAAGGAGGTCGTGATCGTCCCGGTCCGCGACGCGGGCGAGGCCGTGCACCGTACGGTCCAGCTGGTCGCGGACTCGGTGCCGCGGGCGATCGGCATTCCCGCCGAGCAGACCCAGGTGATCACGGTCGGCCACGGCGGCTCCGCGGGCACCCGTGCGCTCAACGCGGCGCTGAAAGAGCGGCTCAACCCCGGCCCGGGCCGGTTCGGCGGCTTCGATCCGGGCGACCGGGTCGCGTACGTCCCGTCGCCGGGGCGGACCGTCTGCGGCACGGTGGTCTCCGCGGACGCGGAAGGGCTGCGGCTCGACTGCGAGGGCACGCCCGTCGTCGTCCCGAAGGAGCGGGTGGCCTCGGCGCTGCGGCACGGCTGGGCGCTCACCGCGCACCAGGCGGCCGGGATGCGCTGGCCGGCCGTGGTCGCGGTGCTCCCCGGCGACGCCGCGCAGGCCCTGAGCCGTCCCTGGGTTCACACGGCCTTCAGCCGCGCCGAGCGCCACCTCTCCGTCGTCCACGGGGTGGAGCAGGCCCTGCCCCGAGCCGTCGCGGAGATCCCCGCGCAGGAACGCACGACTCGGCTGAGGCCCCTCCTGGAGGGCCTGCTCGCCACCTCCGGCGACTGACCCGACGAGCACGGCGGGGGCGGTCCCGCCGCGCCGTCTCGGCCCCCGCGCAGGGCGCCTGCCACCGTGTGGCCGACGACGGCACGGCCCTCGACGCCGCCTCCGTCCACCCGACCGGAAGCGCGCCGCCCGGCACGCGCGGTGTGCCGCCGTGTCCTGCCCCGGAGGCCGGACGGCCGGGAACCGCAGCTCCTGGCGCCGGGGCCTGCCCGACGGACGGACCCCGGCATGCCGTCGCCCTGCCCGGGCACCCGTTGCCGGGGGCCCCGAGCAGGGCGACGGGGGATTCGGGGGTTCGAGGGTTCGAGGACGTCAGCCCCTGGAGAGGACCTCGTCGTCCTCGTCCAGGTCGTCCTCGTCGAAGACCGAACTGACGTCGAAGCGGCAGACGACCCGCTCGGGGTCCGCCTGGTCGAAGGGGGTGCTCAGCCACTCACCGGGCTCGGGCAGCTCGTCCGAGGCGGACACCCACAGGGTCGAGTCGCCCTCCTCCAGGCCGAACTCCTTGTGACGGGAGGCGATTTCGTCTGGTTCGTACTCTCCGAAGAGCACGCCGAGCGCGGCGTGCACGCTCGTGCCGACGACCGCACCCGCCCGGTCCGAGGTGTCGTCGTCCCGGTCCAGGTCGGCGATGCGCTGGGACTGGGCGAGCAGTCGCTGGGGCTCGGCCACGGCGTAGTCGCGGCGGATGAGCACGCTCAGGGCGTTCGGCTCCTCGGGACCGGCGTAGGGCGGGAGGGAATCGTCCGCCCCGGGGATCTCGAAGGGGGTGACCTCGTCATAGCGGTCGTAGAGGCGTTCGTCGTAGGCCTCGGCCGCGGCGGCCAGCGCATTGAACGCCGCGTACACCGCCGGGTCGTCCTCTCCCGTGCGGCGTTCCACCGCTTCGAGGTGACGGTCCAGCGCGGCTTTGACCGCCTCGGCGGCGGCGCGAACCTCGGCAGCCGTGGGCTGCGCAGGAGCGGATGCATCAGACATAGGGCAGACGCTATCCGTACCGGGGCTCTGCCCGCACAATAGATGCGATGCCGGAATACGAATTTGTCGACGTGTACGTGCCACGCGGGGTCTCTCGCAAGGAGGCGACCCGTCTGCTGACCGACCACGCCGAGTACGGACACTGGGAGTTGGACCGACTGAGTCTCCGCCGGGACGGCAGCCGTAAGGTGCGCCTGCGCCGGCGCATCATCCGTCAGGTACGCGCCACTTGGTGAGATTCTGCTGCACGAAGGACGGAGCGGGCCCGCTGTTGCGGGCCCGCTCCGTTCTGTCACGACGCGCTTACGCGGAGGCGCGGGCCCTGCGGTAGAGGATCACACCGCCGAGCAGCAGCCCGGCGCTCGCGGGGATCACGTACCCGAGCGAACCGGCTCCGGTCTGCGCGAGCTCGTCCGTGGCCCTGGGCGGGGTGACGGTGTCGGTGTCCGGGGTGTTCGGGACCGACGGCTCGATCGGCGTTCCCGGCTGACCGGGCTCACCCGGTTCTCCAGGCTGACCGGGCTCACCCGGCTCACCGGGCTCACCGGGCTCACCGGGTTCCCCAGGCTCACCGGGCTCTCCGGGTTCCCCAGGCTCACCGGGCTCTCCGGGTTCCCCGGGCTCACCCGGCCCGTCCGGTCCGTTCTTGCAGTCGTTGCCGAGCGCTCCGTTGCCGAAGCCGACGACCGACGCGCTGTTGCCGCAGACGTTCACCGGGGCATGCACCGGAACCTGGACGGTGTTGCCGGAGGCGACGCCGGGCGAGTTCGACGTCGCGCCCTCGGCGTGGGCGCCCCCATCGTGATTCGAGGAACCGGAATTGGTGCAGCTGTTCCCGAACGCGGGGTTCAGCAACCCGATGACGTTCACGGTATTGCCGCAGACATTGACCGGGGCATGCACCGGGGCCTGGACCGTGTTCCCGGAAAGCACACCCGGGGAATTCGCGGCGCCCCCACGGGCGTCCGCGCCTCCGTGCGCATGTGCGTAGCCGCCGCCGAGGACGAGTACGCCGCTCGCGGCCGCCACCGTGATCAGGCCCTTGCGAGTGACCTGTCGCATAGCTACTTCCTGCCTTCTGACTTCCGGATTACCCCCAGGCGCCTCGCCGGGGGGTGGAATGCGGACGGCCCCGGAGGTGCTTGGCGCGCACTCCGGGGCCGCCGGGATCAGCCCTCACTGGGCAAGACGCAACGTCACTCGTTGATGCAGGTGTTGCCGAAGGCGGGGTTCAGCAGCCCGATCACGGAGATCGTGTTGCCGCAGACGTTCACCGGCACATGGATGGGCGCCTGAACGACGTTGCCCGAAAGCACACCCGGGGACTGCAGGGCAGCACCCTGAGCGCCCGAGTCGGCGACGGCCATCCCCGCACCCGCGAGAACCAGACCACCGGTGACAGCCGCAGCAGCGACGACCTTCTTGATCATTATTCCTCCTAGTAGGCAATGCGATCCCAGCCGCGGACCGCACTCCCTGTAACGAGGAGGGAGTAATGGGGCTACTAGCGTATCGTCGCATTCACTCGTTTCAGTCAAATACGTACGCCTGGCCGATTGTTGGAGTCCCGTTTCAGCAGATCGGGCGGTTTTCCCCGGCCCGGGTCAGCATGACGTGTCAGCTCGCGTCCAGGAATCGGTCCAGTACCCGGACACCGAACTTCAGACCGTCCACCGGCACCCGCTCGTCCACACCGTGGAACATTCCGGCGAAGTCCAGCTCGGGCGGCAGCCGCAGCGGCGCGAAGCCGAAGCAGCGGATGCCGAGATCGTCGAAGGACTTGGCGTCGGTGCCGCCGGAGAGCATGTACGGGACGGCCCGCGCAATCGGGTCCTCGGCCTGGAGCGCCGACTGCATCGCGTCCACGAGATCACCGTCGAAGCTCGTCTCCAACGCCTTGTCGGAGTGCACGTCCTCGCGCTTGACCCGCGGCCCGAGCAGCCGGTCGAGATCGGCCAGGAACTCCTCCTCGTATCCCGGCAGGAAGCGCCCGTCGACGTGCGCGGTGGCCTGCCCCGGGATCACGTTCACCTTGTAGCCGGCGCCGAGCATGGTCGGGGCGGCGGAGTTGCGCAGCGTGGCGCCGACCATCTTGGCGATGCCGCCGAGCTTGGCGAGCGTCGCCTCCATGTCCTCCGGGTCGAGCGGGGTGCCCAGCGCGTCGGACAGCTCGTCCAGGAAGGACCGCACGGTCTTGGTGACCCGCACCGGCCAGGTGTGGCGGCCGAGCCGGCCGACGGCCTCGCACAGCTCGGTGATCGCGTTGTCGTTGTTGGTCATCGAGCCGTGGCCGGCGGTGCCCTCGACGGTGAGGCGCATCCAGTGCATGCCCTTCTGGGCCGTCTCGACCAGGTACAGCCGCAGGTTCTCGTTCACGGTGAAGGAGAAGCCGCCGACCTCGCCGATCGCCTCGGTGACGCCGTCGAAGAGTTCCGGGTGCTTGTCGACGAGATGCCTGGCGCCGTAGAGGCCACCCGCCTCCTCGTCCGCGAGGAACGCCAGCACGACGTCGCGCGGGGGCCTCCGGCCGCTGCGCAGCCGGTCCCGTACGACCGCGAGCGTCATCGCGTCCATGTCCTTCATGTCGACCGCGCCCCGGCCCCAGACGCAGCCGTCGGCGATCTCGCCGGAGAAGGGGTGGTGGGTCCAGTCGTCCGCGTCGGCCGGTACGACGTCGGTGTGCCCGTGGATGAGCAGCGCGGGGCGCGAGGGGTCCTCGCCCTCGATCCGCGCCACCGTGGAGGCGCGGCCCTTGTGCGACTCGATGATCCTCGGCTCCAGGCCGGCCTCGGCGAGCTTCTCCGCCACGTACTCGGCGGCGGCCCGCTCCCCCGGGCCCGAGTGGTCGCCGTAGTTGCTGGTGTCGATCCGGATCAGGTCACGACAGAGGTCGACGACCTCGTCCTCACCGGAGATCGTCCGGCCCGTGTTCGACTCGCTCACGCTGCTTCCTCCACGTCGCTCTGGTGGTCCTCCCTCATCCTCCCGCGCCCTCCGCCCGGGCCCAAGGGCGCCGGTGAGCCGACACACGGCCGTCACACGGGGCGGCTCCGTACGGCGGCCGGGGGCGTGATCGGGCACCCCCGAATGTTTGCTATGGTTTTCCACGTCGGAACGGCCCAGGGCCGGAAGACAGACACCTGGTCCGGGTGGCGGAATGGCAGACGCGCTAGCTTGAGGTGCTAGTGCCCTTTATCGGGCGTGGGGGTTCAAGTCCCCCCTCGGACACCACCAGAGAACCCCAGCTGAGCTGGGGTTTCTTTGTTTTCGTACGGACTTTCTGCGGCGGTGAGGTGCGGAAGCTGTGGGACGCAGACGACGGGCGGCGCCGCCCGTGGCGCCGCTGCCGCAGCGTGACGGGATCGACCCCGTACGCGTACGGCTGCCGGCCGATCCGGACGGGGCCTGGGCGACCGTACGGGACCACCTCGTGGCGCGGTACGGCGGCGCGCTCGGGGCGGAGCGGGTGGAGGACCTGCTGCGGCAGGGGCGGTTCGTCGCGGCCGAGGGGCCCGTGGCCGGGGACGCGCCGTACGCCGCGGGGCGGTATCTCTGGTTCCACCGGGATTTCGCCGCCGAGGAGCGCGTGCCGTTCGAGATCGGGATCGTCCACCGTGACGAGCGTCTGCTGGTCGCCGACAAACCGCACTTTCTCGCCACGACGCCGCGTGGTCGGCACATCACCGAGACCGCGCTGGCGCGGCTCCGCCGCGACCTGGGGCTGCCCGAGCTCCAGCCGGCGCACCGACTGGACCGGCTGACGGCGGGGCTCGCGCTGTTCGTCGTACGGCCGCAGGACCGTGGCGCGTACCAGACGCTGTTCCGGGACCGGCGCGTGCGCAAGGAGTACGAGGCGGTCGCGCCGTACGACCCGGAGCTCGCGCTCCCGGTGACCGTGCACAGCCGTATCGAGAAGGAGCGCGGGATCCACGCGGCCCGCGAGGTGGCGGGCGAGCCGAACAGCGAAAGCACGATCGAGCTGCTGGAGCATCGCACCGGGACGGGGCCCGGCCGGCCGGGCGGCCCGGCAGGATCGGCCGGCCGGGCCCTGGGCCGGTACCGGCTGCTGCCGGCGACCGGCCGGACCCATCAGCTGCGGGTGCACATGAACAGCCTCGGGCTGCCCCTCCTCAACGATCCGGTGTACCCGGTGGTGCAGGAGGACGGTCCCGACGACTACGCGCGGCCGTTGCAGTTGCTCGCGCGGGTCCTGGAGTTCACGGATCCGCTCACCGGCCGGGTGTGCCGCTTCGAGAGCCGGCTGCGCCTCTCCGCCTGGACGGCCTGATCACCGCGGCACGATCACAGCGGCATGATCACCGCGGCCTGATCACAGCAGGACGACGGAGCGCAGGACGTCTCCCTCGTGCATGCGGGCGAACGCCTTCTCGACGTCGCCGAGACCGATCGTCTCGGTGACGAAGGCGCCGAGGTCGATGCGGCCCTGCTGGTGGAGGTCGATGAGCATGGGGAAGTCGCGGGACGGCAGACAGTCGCCGTACCAGGAGGACTTGAGCGCGCCGCCGCGGCCGAAGACGTCGAGGAGGGGGATGTCGAGCGTCATCTCGGGCGTCGGCACGCCGACGAGGACGACCGTGCCGGCCAGATCGCGGGCGTAGAACGCCTGCTTGTACGTCTCCGGGCGGCCCACGGCCTCGATGACGACGTCCGCGCCGAAGCCGCCGGTGAGCTCGCGGACGGCCTCGACGGGGTCGGTGGCGCGGGAGTTCACCGTGTGGGTGGCCCCCATGGACTTCGCCGTCTCCAGCTTGCGGTCGTCGATGTCGACGGCGATGATCCGGGCGGCCCCGGCGAGGCGGGAGCCGACGATCGCGGCGTCCCCGACGCCGCCGCAGCCGATGACGGCGACGGTGTCGCCGCGGCCGACGCCGCCGGTGTTGACGGCGGCTCCGATGCCGGCCATCACCCCGCAGCCCAGCAGGCCGGCCACCGCCGGGGAGACGGCCGGGTCGACCTTGGTGCACTGGCCCGCGGCGACGAGGGTCTTCTCGGCGAAGGCGCCGATGCCGAGGGCCGGGGAGAGCTCGGTGCCCGTCGCGGCGAGGGTCATCTTCTGCCGGGCGTTGTGCGTGTCGAAGCAGTACCAGGGCCTGCCGCGCAGACAGGCCCGGCAGCGTCCGCACACGGCCCGCCAGTTGAGGATGACGAAGTCGCCGGGGGCCACATCGGTGACGCCGTCCCCGACGGACTCCACGACGCCCGCGGCCTCGTGGCCGAGCAGGAAGGGGAAGTCGTCGCTGATGCCGCCCTGTTTGTAGTGGAGGTCGGTGTGGCAGACCCCGCACGCCTGGATCCCGACCACGGCTTCGCCGGGCCCCGGATCGGGGACGGTGATCTCCACCACCTGGACGGGCTCGTTCCTGCCGGGGGCGACGACCCCCTGGACCTGCTGCGCCATCGCAGTCCTCCTCGGAAGAGGTGTGTACGACACCTGTACCGCACCACCATGCCCCCGGTGGGCGGGCATGGGCGAGGCCCCCCGCCGGATCGCTCCGGAGAGGGGCCTCGTCGGTCGTACCGGGGTACGTGCGTCAGGCGACGCCCGCGCCCTCGCGGTCGGCGGCGATCCTGCCGACGCGCTTGCGGACCACGTACCAGCCGCCGACCAGCGCGAGCCCGATCAGGGGCAGGCAGTTCACGGTGGTGCGGCCGATGCCGCCGTCCATCCACATGAGGACGAGGACGGACGCCAGGAAGACCAGCGTGACGATCTGCGTGTACGGGGCCCAGGGCAGCCGGTAGCCCGGGCGGGTGACCCGGCCGTCCTTGGAGCGGTGCCAGAACAGCAGGGAGCAGACCATGATCATGCCCCAGGTGCCGATGATGCCGATGGAGGCGAAGTTCAGCACCAGCTCGAAGGCGTCACCGGGCATGACGTAGTTCAGGAAGACGCCGACGACGCCGAAGCCCGCGGTGAGCAGGATGCCGCCGTAGGGCACGCCGCCCTTGTTCATCACTCCGGTGAACTTCGGCGCGGAGCCGGAGACCGACATGGAGCGCAGGATGCGGCCGGTGGAGTACAGGCCCGAGTTCAGGCTGGAGAGGGCCGCGGTGAGCACGACCAGGTTCATGACGCCGGCCGCACCCGGGATGCCCAGCTTGTCGAAGAGGGTGACGAAGGGGCTCTGGTCGGCGGAGTAGGCGGTGTACGGGAGCAGCAGGGCGAGCAGCACCACCGAGCCGACGTAGAACAGGCCGACGCGCCACATGATCGAGTTGATCGCCTTCGGCATGATCTTCTCGGGGTTCTCGGTCTCGCCGGCGGCGACGCCGCACAGCTCGACGGAGGCGTAGGCGAAGACGACGCCCTGGATCAGCAGCATCATCGGCATGACGCCGAGCGGGAAGATGCCGCCGTTGTCGGTGATGGTGGACAGGCCCGGGGTGTGGCCGCCGACCTCGTGCTGGGTGACGACGAGGTAGATGCCGACGAGCATGAAGGCGACGAGCGCGCCGACCTTGATGATCGCGAACCAGAACTCCATCTCGCCGAAGTACTTCACCGAGATGAGGTTGGCGGCGAGGACCACGGCGAGCGCGATGAGGGCGAGGATCCACTGCGGGACGTCGCTGAACATGGCCCAGAAATGGGCGTACGTGGCGGCCGCGGTGATGTCGGCGATGGCGGTCGTCGACCAGTTGAGGAAGTACAGCCAGCCGGCCGTGTAGGCGCCCTTCTCACCCATGAACTCACGGGCGTACGAGACGAAGGCACCGGAGGATGGCCGGTAGAGCACCAGTTCGCCGAGCGCGCGCACGACGAAGAAGGCGAAGACGCCGCAGACGGCGTAGGCGATGAAGAGCGACGGGCCGGCGTTGGCCATGCGGCCACCCGCTCCGAGGAAGAGGCCCGTACCGATGGCGCCGCCGATGGCGATCATGTTGATGTGCCGCGACTTGAGGTCCTTGCGGTACCCGGCGTCACCGGCGTCCACGTGGGGGGTGCCCGTTGCCGGAGGCCCGGCGACGGTTGTATCGGCCGCAGTCATGGTGCGGTCACTCATCTAGGTGTTCGCCTTCGTGAGGGGGTGTGCGGTACCCGGTCGGATGCCGGCGGGGTGTCCCTCGGGGTGAGGGGTCGTCACCGCGGTCGACCATGGGGCACGAGGGCCCGAGAGCTCATGGTCGGGGCAACCCTGCGATTTTGGCAGTGGCCAAGCTCACGTCGACACATATCTGAGGTATTTCAGAGGTTTCGACAGGGTGAAGCAAGGGTGCCATACGGCCGCACGAAGCCCGCAGTTTCAGGGGGCGAGGACGTCCAACTCCTGGAGGGCGCCGATGGCGATCTCCCGGGTGAGACGCTCGGCACTTTCCGCGTCGCCTTCGCGAACGGCTTCGGCGACCTTGACATGGAGGGTGACGGCCGCCGGGTCCGGGTCCTCGAACATCACATGGTGGTGCGTGCGGCCGGCGAGGACCTCGGCGACGACATCGCCGAGCCGGGCGAACATCTCGTTGCCCGAGGCGTTGAGCACGATCCGGTGGAAGGCGATGTCGTGCTTCAGATATCCCTCCAGCTGGTGGCCGCGGGAGGTGGCGACCATGCCGAGGGCGCACTCGGTGAGGGCTGCGCACTGCTCGGGGGTGGCGTTGCGGGCGGCGAGCCCGGCGGCGACCGGTTCGACCGCGGAGCGGAGCACGGTGAGGGAGCGCAGCTGGCGGGGGCGGTCGGCGCCGGCGAGGCGCCAGCGGATGACGCGCGGGTCGTAGACGTTCCACTGCTCGGTGGGGCGTACGGTCACGCCGACGCGGCGCCGGGACTCGACGAGGTGCATCGACTCCAGGACGCGGACCACTTCGCGGACGACGGTGCGGGAGACGTCGAAGCGCTGGGCCAGTTCGTCGGTGCGCAGGACGCTGCCCGGGGGGTACTCGCCCGCGGTGATCGCCAGGCCGAGGCTGTCGAGTACGTGTGTGTGCAGCCCGTGGCCCTCTGTGCTCATGGGGCAAGCGTACGGGCCGGGACCCGGGCAAGAAAAAGTATGACGTTTATGTCTCAGCCTCTTGAATACGTCGTACCTAATGCGTTTCATTAGCGCGACGGCACGACGGCGAACGGATGTCGCCACCGTCGTACCGATGTCGACGAAGACAGCGAGGCACCAATGAGCACCCCCCACGTGGTTGTCGTGATGGGCGTGGCAGGGACCGGCAAGACCACGATCGGTCCCCTGCTCGCGGACGCCCTGGGCGTCCCGTACGCCGAGGGCGACGACTTCCATCCCGCGGACAACGTGGCCAAGATGTCCTCCGGTGTGCCGCTGGACGATGCGGACCGCGAGCCCTGGCTCGACGCCATCGGGCAGTGGGCGCACGGCAGGGCCGGACTCGGCGGGGTCGTCTCCAGCTCCGCGCTGAAGCGCATGTACCGGGACCGGCTGCGGGCGGCCGCCCCGGACGCCGTCTTCCTCCACCTCACCGGTGACCGCGCGCTCATCGAGCGGCGGATGGCGGAGCGCAAGGGGCACTTCATGCCCACCACACTGCTCGACTCGCAGTTCGCCACCCTTCAGCCGCTGCAGGAGGACGAGGCCGGCGTCTCCGTCGACGTCTCCGGTACGCCCGAAGAGATCACCGAGCGGGCAGTGGCCGCGCTGCGCCGGCTCGACCAGTCCCCCACCACCAACGCTTCCAAGGAATCACCGTGACCAGTCTCAGCGTCGAGATGCTGGCAGCGGGCGCCGCCGAACCGATCACCTCGGCGGGCAACGCACAGCTGGGCATCGCCGTCCTGGCGGGCATCGCCGTCATCGTGCTGCTCATCACCAAGTTCAAGCTGCACGCCTTCCTGGCGCTGACCATCGGCTCGCTGGCACTGGGCGCCCTCGCCGGGGCGCCGCTGGACAAGACCATCGTGTCCTTCAGCACGGGCCTCGGCTCCACCGTCGCGAGCGTCGGCGTGCTCATCGCGCTCGGCGCGATACTCGGCAAGCTGCTCGCCGACTCCGGCGGTGCGGACCAGATCGTCGACACGATCCTCGCGAAGGCGAGCGGACGGTCGATGCCGTGGGCGATGGTCCTGATCGCGTCGATCATCGGACTGCCGCTCTTCTTCGAGGTCGGCATCGTCCTGCTGATCCCCGTCGTGCTGATGGTCGCCAAGCGCGGCAACTACTCCGTGATGCGCATCGGCATCCCGGCGCTCGCCGGTCTGTCCGTGATGCACGGCCTCATTCCGCCGCACCCCGGCCCGCTCGTCGCGATCGACGCCATCGGCGCGAACCTGGGCGTCACGCTGGCGCTCGGCCTTGTCGTCGCCATCCCCACGGTGATCATCGCCGGTCCGCTCTTCTCCCGGTACGCCGCCCGCTGGGTCGACATCCCGGCGCCCGACGGCATGCTGCTCCCTTCTGGGGGCTCCCCCCAGACCCCCGCCGAGCGCACCTCCGACGAGCTGGAGAAGCGGCCGAGCTTCGCCGCCACCGTCTCCACGGTGCTGCTGCCCGTCGTCCTGATGATGGCGAAGGCGCTCGTCGACATCGTCGTCGACAACCCGGAGAACCATGTCCAGCGGGTCTTCGACGTCATCGGCTCGCCGCTGATCGCCCTGCTCGCGGCCGTGCTCGTCGGCATGTTCACGCTGGGCCGCGCCGCCGGCTTCACCAAGGACCGGATCGCCTCGACCGTCGAGAAGTCCCTCGCCCCCATCGCGGGCGTGCTGCTGATCGTCGGCGCGGGCGGCGGTTTCAAGACGACGCTGATCGACATCGGTGTCGGCCAGATGATCCTGGACTTCTCCAAGAACTGGGCGATCCCGGCGCTGCTGCTGGCCTGGCTGATCGCGGTGGCGATCCGGCTGGCGACAGGCTCGGCCACGGTCGCGACGATCTCCGCGGCTGGTCTGGTCGCCCCGCTCGCCGCCGACATGGGCACGGCCGAGGCCGCACTCCTCGTGCTGGCGATCGGTGCCGGTTCGCTCTTCTTCAGCCACGTCAACGACGCGGGATTCTGGCTGGTGAAGGAGTACTTCGGGATGAACGTCGGCCAGACGATCAAGACCTGGTCGGTGATGGAGACCATCATCTCCGTGGTCGGCATCGTCTTCGTGCTGCTGCTGTCCCTCGTGCTGTAGCCGCAGCGGCAGCCGCGCTGCAGCGGGCAGTCCTTGCCGTAGCGGGCAGTCCTTGCCGTAGTGGTCAGTCCTTGCAGCAGCGGTCAGTCCTTGCCGTAGCGGTCAGTCCTTGTCGGGATCCCAGAGCGGGTGTTCCCGCCGGGCCCATGGGCGCTCGACCGACCCGGTGCGCATGCCACGGCGTGCCTCCGGGTCGGCGAGCGCCATTCCCATGTGCCCGACGAGCACGAGGCCGATGGTGAGCGCCAGCCAGTCGTGCACGAAGGTCGCGCTGGTGCGCCACACCAGCGGGGCGAGATCCGTGAACCACATCAGCAGGCCGGTGCCGAGCATCACCAGCACGGCGCCCGCGATCCAGGCCGCGTAGACCTTCTGCCCGGCGTTGAACTTGCCGGCCGGGCGCGCCCCCGGGCTGTGGTCCCTGCGGCGGGCGGCGCGCAGCCACCGCCTGTCGTGCGGCCCGAAGCGGTTCAGCCGGCCCAGGTCCTTGCGGAAGGGACGCGAGGCGAGCCCCAGCAGGAACGGTGCGGGCAGCAGCAGCCCGGACCACTCGTGCAGGGTGACCACGAGATGGCGGCGGCCGACGAGTTCGGCCAGGCCGGGTATGTACAGACAGGCCGCGGTCACGACGCAGAGCAGCATCAGGGCGGCCGTGGTGCGGTGCACCCAGCGCTCGGCTCGGCTGAACCGCCGTACCCGCGGGGAGGGTTCAGACGGTGGGGGTGTCGTCGCGGCCGTTCGACCTGCCGACCCAGGCGTCGACGTCATAGCCTCGCTCCTCCCAGTACCCCGGCTGCACGTCTCGGGTCAGAGAGATCCCGGAGAGCCACTTCGCGGACTTGTAGAAGTACATGGGCGCGACATAGAGCCGCACCGGGCCGCCGTGCGCATGGCTGAGCGGCTTGTCCTGCATGCGCAGACAGACCAGGACGTCGGCGCGGCGGGCCTGGTCGAGGGTGAGGCTCTCGCTGTACGTGCCGTCGAAGCAGGTGAACCGCACGGCGCGGGCCTCGGGGCGCACCCCCGCGGCGTCCAGCAGCGCGGACAGCCTCACACCCTGGAAGGGGGTGTCGGGGACGCGCCAGCCGGTGACGCACTGGACGTCGCGCACGACCCGGGTCTGCGGCAGTGCGCGCAGGGCGTCCAGGGTGTACGAGCCGGGGCGCTCGACCAGTCCGTCCACGGTGAGCCGGTAGTCGGCCCCGTTCCGGCGCGGCACCGACGCGGCGACCGAGTAGTAGCGGAAGCCGCCGCCGTTGGGGAGCAGCCCGGTGAGCTGGGTGGGGTCCTTGTCGGCGACCGAGCCCAGGAAGGCTTCGAGGCCGCGCTGGAGATACGGGGCGGTGGCGACGCCCGCGGCGCCGAGACCGAGCACGGTGAGCACGAGGCGGCGCCCGACGGGCGTGCCTTCGGCATCCGGGTCCGGGGTGTCCGGAGAGGGGGTCGGGTCCTTCACATGTCGATTCGAGCACCCGCGGCCGCGGGAATCCAGGGGCCGCGGGTGTCCGTCAGACTTCCGTCAGACTTCGGTCACACTCCGGAGTTCACCGACCCCGACCCCGACTCCGACTCCGAGCCCGACTCCGATTCGGCGGCGCGCTCCAGCCGGAACGCCTCGTTGCCCAGACCGATACGGGCGTGGACCTCGGGGCGGGCGGACTTCAGCACGGCCCCGTACACCAGGCCGACGACCAGCGCGACGCCGATGATCCCGGGCAGGATCCAGCTGAGCGAGGAGTCGGGCCCCGCGCCGATCAGGACGCCGAAGTCCTTGACCGTGTAGACGGCGATCGCGAGGAGCGCGATGCCGGCGAGACCCGACGCGATGAGCCGCCACATCTGCGCCCCCGCGGCGCCGCGGCGCCAGAAGAAGGCGATCACGGCGAAGGACGCGGCGGCCATCAGCAGGATGACGCCGAAGGCGCCGACGTTGCCCATCCAGGTGAACAGGCGCAGCACCGGGGCCGTGGGGTCGCCGGCCGGCTTGTCGTCGGTGACGGCGAAGGCGGCGATGGTGAGCACGGAGACGGCCGACTGGAGCAGGGAGCCGGTGGCCGGCGCGCCACTGGTCTTGTTCGTACGCCCGAAGGCGGCGGGCAGCAGCCCTTCACGGCCCATGGCGAACGCGTAGCGCGCGACGACGTTGTGGAAGCTGAGCAGCGCGGCGAACATGCCGGTGACGAAGAGGACGTGCAGGACGTCCGTGAAGGTGCCGCCGAGGCGGGCCTCCGTGAGGGAGAAGAGCAGCCCCGGCCCCTGCTCGCCCGCCTGCGCGGTGATGGCTCCGGGGCCGGTGGCCACGGTGAGCGCCCAGGACCCCACGGCGAGGAACAGGGCGACGAAGCCGACGGCGAGGAACATCACGCGGGAGACGACGACATTCGGGCGGCTGGTCTCCTCCGCGTAGACCGGGGACTGCTCGAAGCCGGTGAAGGCGGCGATGCAGAAGCAGAGCGCGGTGCCGAGCCCCGCGCCGCTGAGGGTCTCCGGGTTGAAGGCGCTGAAGGAGATGCCCGCGCTGCCCGGTTCGGCGACCGCGGCGACGTCGAAGACGACGACGAGGGCGCATTCGATGACGAGGAGGACGCCGAGGACCTTGGCGTTGAGGTCGATCTTCAGCCAGCCCAGTACGGCGACGGCGAGCGCGACGGCGAGCGCGGGCACCCACCAGGCGACGGTCAGGTCGAGATGGGCGGCGAGCAGCCCGGAGACCTCGAAGCCGAGGATGCCGTAGATGCCGACCTGCATCGCGCTGTACGCGACGAGGGCGGTCAGCGAGGCCCCGGCGCCCGCGGTGGAGCCGAGGCCGCGGGCTATGTACGCGTAGAAGGCGCCCGCGTTGTGGACGTGGCGGCTCATCTCGGCGTAGCCGACGCTGAACAGGATGAGGACGACGCCGAGGATGACATACAGCAGCGGCTGGCCGACGATGCCCATCACCCCGAACACGGTGGGCATGACACCGGCGACGACCATCAGCGGGGCGCTGGCGGCCAGCACGGAGAGCAGCAGGCCCGCCGTGCCGAGGCGGTCGGCCCGCAGGGCGCGTTCCTGTCCTTTGTACGTGTTGATCTCGCCGGCCTCGCTGGAGGTCGAGGCTCTGGCGGGCGAACTGGCCGATGACATGGGGGTGTTGTCCCTTCGGGGCGTCGGTGGATACGGCGGTGGATACGGCGGTGGATCAGACAGTGCCGAGCGCGGCGCCGCGCGCGGCTTGGAACGCGTCGTACGGGTCCTGGTCCGGATACGACCAGGGGCCTGGGGTGCCGTGCGGGCCGATGCGGAGGAACAGCGCGGCGGCCTCCGCGGGCCTGCCCTCGCAGAACTTGGCGTGGGCGAGGAAGTTGAGGTCGACACGGTTGCGCGGGTGGTCCTCGCGCTCCCACTCCAGCCACCAGTCGAAGGCGGCCTTCATCACCTGCCGGGCGCGGCGGCCCGACCAATGGGCCGAGGCGAGCGGGTCGGCGGGCTCGCTGCCGGCGGCGGCGAGCACCCGGTAGCGCTCGGCGTGGGCGACGACGGGCAGGACGGCGAGCGGGGAGTCGGCGGGGGCCTGTTCGGCGGCCCAGGCCGCGAAGTCGTACACCTCGTGGAGCGGGTCGGCGCCCGCGTCGGGATGGCGCTCGGCGAGTCGGGCGGCCATGAGGTGGTGGGCGTGGTGGTGGTCGGGGTGGCGGGCCCGCACCTCGTCGAAGAGGCGGACGACCTCCTCCTCGGTGCCGAGGGTGCGGGCGAGCCGCAGCATGGCGAGCCAGGGGGTGGGGTCCTCGGGCGCGAGCCCCGCGGCGGCGCGGCAGGCGGTGCGGGCCCTGTCCGGGTGCTCCTTGCCGCGCAGGGCCGCGGACACGGCGGCGCAGCCGAGCAGCACGGTGGCGTCGGGGCTGCCGGGATCCACGAGCAGCCAGTCACGCGCCCATGCGGCGCTGGAGGCGGGCTCCCCGAGCACGACGAGGCGGTGGCCGCGGCGGTCCCAGTCGTCTCCGGTCGCGGCGAGCAGCTTGTGGGCGGCGGTCCACCGGCCCTGCGTCAACTGGGCACGGGCGGAGATGAGTTCGGCGTCGTCGAGAGCCGGGTCGAAGGACTGCCCGGAGCGCGCGGAGCGGCGGCGGCCGCGGCCGAGCGGCGGCGGAGGTGGGGGCATCCGCGGGGATTCCTTCGGTGAGGAGGGGGCGCGAGCGCGGGATGTGAGCGAGTGATCGCGCACAGCAAAGCGGTACGGAACGCTCCGCGTCAAGAGCGTTCCACCTGGCGGCAGTTCCGGCCGCGTCGCCGCCGGTCGCACCCCGGGTCCGGGGCCCCGGGTCCGGACCCCCGCGCCTCGAACGCCCGCGGCGGCCGGACCCGGGGCTCCGCCCCGGAACTCCAGCCCGTTGGGGGCACCTCTCAGGCGAGGCTCCGGGGGAGGCGGCGTCACGGCCGGAGGCCGTACGGCACCGGCCGTGTCCGACGAAATGCGCTGGCGCGCGGCGTCCGGCACGCTGCCCCAGAGCTCGCGCCTGGGAGGTGCCCCCGCGCCGCGTGGACGCGCTCCTCCGCCTTGCGATCGCACGCACCGGACACCGCCCGGCCCACCCTCTGAGCAAACGACGCTGCTTCTCACGACACTCCCTGCTCCCGGGCACAGGACGTACCCCACCGCGTGGACTCGCTCCCCCACCCTGCGACCGCACGCACCGGACACCGCCGGGCCCACCCTCCGAGCGGACGACGCGACCTCTGACAACACTCCCTGCTCCCGGACACAGGACGCGCCCCACCGCATGGACGCGCTCCCCCACCCTGCGACCGCACGCACCGGACACCGCCCGGCCCACCCCAGGGGCGGACCGCGCCGTTTGTTCAGGCGCGGCCTAGGAGACCGCCTTCGCCGCCGCGCGGCCGGCCGCGCGGCCCGAGAAGATGCAGCCGCCGAGGAAGGTGCCCTCCAGGGACCGGTAGCCGTGGACGCCGCCGCCGCCGAACCCCGCCGCCTCGCCCGCGGCGTAGACGCCCGGGAGGGGCTCGCCGCCGTCGGTGAGGACGCGGGAGGACAGGTCCGTCTCCAGGCCGCCGAGCGACTTGCGGGTGAGGATGTTGAGCCGGACGGCGATGAGGGGCCCGGCCTTGGGGTCGAGGATGCGGTGCGGGGACGCCGTGCGGATGAGCTTGTCCCCGAGGTAGTTGCGGGCCCCGCGGATCGCCGTCACCTGGAGGTCCTTGGTGAAGGGGTTGGCGATCTCCCGGTCGCGCGCGGTGATCTCGCGGCGCAGCTCCGCCTCGTCGATGAGCGGCTCCTTGGTGAGCGCGTTCATTCCTCGCACCAGCGCGCCGAGGTCGTCCTCGACGACGAAGTCCACGCCGTTGTCCATGAACGCCTTGACCGGGCCGGGCACGTCCGCCCGCGCCCTGCCTATGACGTCGCGGATCGACTTGCCCGTCAGGTCGGGGTTCTGCTCGGAGCCGGAGAGCGCGAACTCCTTGCCGATGATGCGCTGGTCGAGCACGAACCAGGTGTGGTCGTGGCCGGACCTCATGATGTGCTCCAGCGTCCCGAGCGTGTCGAAGCCGGGGAAGAGCGGCACCGGCAGCCGCCGCCCGCGTGCGTCGAGCCAGAGCGAGGAGGGGCCGGGCAGGATCCGGATGCCGTGCTTGGCCCAGATGGGGTTCCAGTTCTCGATGCCCTCGGTGTAGTGCCACATGCGATCGCGGTTGATGTGGCGCGCGCCCGCCTGCTCCGCGATGCCGAGCATCAGCCCGTCGACATGGGCCGGTACGCCGGAGAGCAGCTTCTCGGGCGGAGTGCCGAGCCGCTCGGGCCACTGGGCGCGTACGAGGTCGTGGTTTCCGCCGATGCCGCCGGAGGTGACGATCACGGCCTGGGCGCGGAGTTCGAAGGTGCCGGTGGTGTCGCGGCTGCTCGCCCGGCCGCGCTCGACGCCGGACGGCTCCAGGATCTCGCCGGTGACGGTGTCCACGGCGCCGCCGGTGCGGCGCAGTCCGGTCACCCGGTGCCGGAAGCGCAGGTCGACGAGGCCGCGTGCGGCGCCTTCCCTGACCCGCCGTTCGAAGGGGGCGACGATGCCGGGGCCGGTGCCCCAGGTGATGTGGAAGCGCGGCACCGAGTTCCCGTGCCCGTTCGCGTCGTAGCCGCCTCGCTCCGCCCAGCCGACGACCGGGAAGAAGCGGACGCCCTGGGCGTGCAGCCAGGACCGCTTCTCGCCGGCGGCGAAGTCGACGTACGCCTCGGCCCAGCGCCGCGGCCAGTGGTCCTCGTCGCGGTCGAAGCCCGCCGTGCCGAGCCAGTCCTGGAGCGCCAGGTCGTGGCTGTCCTTGATGCGCATCCGGCGCTGCTCGGGCGAGTCGACGAAGAAGAGGCCGCCGAACGACCAGTGGGCCTGACCGCCGATGGACTGCTCGGGCTCCTGGTCGAGGAGGATGACGCGGCGGCCCGCGTCGACGAGTTCGGCGGTGGCCACGAGCCCCGCGAGCCCCGCCCCGATCACGATGACATCAGCGTCGTACGCCATGGGTTGTTCGTCCCTCTCGGAGCCGGGGCCTGGTGGATGGGTCCGATCTTCGGTACGCGGGAGTAACTCGTCAATACGTCGAGTCGTGGGCCGGTGATTTGATGGCGGTATGAGTGCCGCTTCGAGTGCAGCTGACGAGATCCTCGACATCGTCGACGAGAACGACGAGGTCATCGGCCAGGCCCCGCGCGGCGAGGTCTATGCGCGGGGCCTGCGCCACCGCTGTGTGTTCATCGAGGCCAGGGACGCCGAGGGGAGGATCTTCGTGCATCGCCGCACCCCGGGGAAGCTGGTCTTCCCCTCCCTGTACGACATGTTCGTGGGCGGGGTCGTCGGCGCGGGCGAGTCGTACGACGGAGCGGCGCTGCGCGAGGCGGAGGAGGAGCTGGGCGTCTGCGGACTCCCCCGCCCCGTGCCGCTCTTCACGTTCCTGTACGAGGCCCCGGCCGCCGAGCCGGGCGGGCTCGGGCAGACGTGGTGGTCCGCCGTGTACGAGGTCCGCTGCGATCTTCCGGTGAACCCGCAGGCGGAGGAGGTCGCCTGGCACGCCTTCCTTCCGGAGGCCGAGCTGGAGGCCCGGCTCGGCACGTGGGAGTGGGTGCCGGACGGTCTCGCGGCGTACCGGCGGCTGCGAGATCACCGCCGGTAGGGTGCGACGCGTGAGCGAGTTCGTGCGGAGTCTGCGGCTGTGGCTGGCCCCCCAGCGGATCCGGGACGAGGGCGAGACGCCCGACTACCGCTTCTCGCTCGCCAACGAGCGCACGTTCCTCGCCTGGCTCCGTACCGCCCTCGCGCTCATCGCCGGCGGGTTCGCCGTCGACCAGTTCCTGCCGGACCTGCGCTGGGGCGTCCGCGTCGGGCTGTCGCTCGCGCTGATCGGGACGGGCGTGCTCTGCGCGCTGCGGGCCGTCAACCACTGGGTGCGGTGCGAGCGGGCGATGCGGCGCGGCGAGGATCTGCCCGTGTCGCGCTTCCCGACGGTGCTGGCGCTGGTCGTGGGCGCCGTGTCGGTCGCCATGGTGGTGGTCGTGGCGTGGGGGCGCGGGTGAGCGGGGGGCCGGTGAGCGGGGTGCCGGCCCGGGACCCGGGGCTCCAGCCGGAGCGGACCCGGCTGGCGTGGCGGCGTACGACGCTGGCGTTCACGGTCGTCGCGGTGCTGGCGGCGCGGCAGGTGGTGCACCACGCGGACATCTCCGCGGAGGACCTGGTCGCCCTGGCGCTGAGCGCACTGGTGTGGGTGGGCTTCCTGTCCGTGGCGCACCGGCGCATCGGGGTGCTCGACGCGGGCCGGCCTCCGGGCGCGATGCCCCTGGGGCAGGGGCTCGCGGCCACCGCGTGCGCGCTCGGGCTCGCCGCCTTCGCCGTCGCGATCGTCTGGTGATCCCCGGCCCGTTCAGCTCTCCCAGTCGACGGTGACGACGATCTTTCCGCGGGTGTGGCCCTCCTCGTTGAGCCGGTGCGCGTCCGCGGTCCTCTCCAGCGGGAAGCTGCGGGCCACACGGACCTCGATGACCTCTTCCTCGGCGAGCTCGCTCAGCCGGTAGAGGTCTGCCGTGTTGGGCCGGACGAAGACGTAGCGCCCGCCGAGCGTGGTCACGGCCGGGTCGGCGATGGAGGCGAGGCGGCCGCCCGGGGCGAGCAGTTCGGCGGAGCCCGCGAGCGTGTCGCCGCCGATCGTGTCGAAGACGGCCTGCACCCCGTCTGGCGCCAGCGCCCGCACCCGCTCGGCGAGCCCGTCTCCGTACACCACGGGCTCCGCACCGAGATCGCGCAGGTACTCGTGGGACGGCGGGCTCGCGGTGCCGATCACCCGCGCGCCGAAGTGGTGGGCGAGCTGCACGGCCATCGAGCCGACCCCGCCCGCGGCCGCGTGCACGAGGACCGTGTCGCCCTGGCCGATGCTCAGCGCCTGGGTGAGCACCTGATAGGCCGTGAGCCCGGCCAGCGGCAGGCAGGCCGCCTCCTCGAAGGTCAGATTGCGCGGCTTGCGGGCGAGCGCGCGGACCGGGGCGGCGACGTACTCGGCGCACGTGCCCCGGGAGAGGAAGTCCTCGCGGACGTATCCCATGACCTCGTCCCCGACGGCGAACTCCGGCACGGACAGCCCCGGCTGGACGACGACCCCGGAGACGTCCCAGCCGGGGACCACCGGGAAGACGGCGTCCAGGACCCCGTCCAGGTGGCCCTCGCGGGCCTTCCAGTCGACCGGGTTGACGCCCGCCGCCCGCACCTTGACCAGCACATGGTCGGGTCCGAGCTTCGGCTCCGGGAGATCGCCGTACTCCAGGACCTCGGGGCCGCCGTAGCGGCGGTAGCTGATCGCCTTCATGCTCCGACCCTCCGGCGGGCCCGGGGCTCGCGCAAGCCGGAAGGGCTCCCCGGGGCGACGCAGCGCCGGGACGACTGAACAATGGGACATTTCGGACTAGCCTGGGTCGGGCCAGGATTCCCGAAGCCCCACGCATCACGAAGGTGAACGACATGACCGTCCTGCACCAGGAGCACCCCACCCACGAGCACGCCCACGGACCGGGCTGCGGACACACCGAGATCGTGCACGGCGACCACATCGACTACGCGCACGACGGCCATCTGCACCGTTCGCACCAGGGCCACTGGGACGAGTGCGAGGCGGGCGGGCACGTGACACACGGGGACCACGCCCACCGACACGGCGAGGGGTGCGGGCACACCGCGGTGAAGCACGGGGACCACGTCGACTACGTCCACGACGGCCACCGCCATGCCGCGCACGACGGGCACTGGGACGACCACTGACGAACACTGACGACCGCCGACGACCGCCGACGACGCGCTGACGGCCGGGCCGGCGGGCCCGGCCTCCGCGGCCTCCGTGATCTGCCCGGCCCGCGCGGCCTCCGCGGCCCGCGCGGCCTGCCCGGCTTCCCCGGGGGCGGGGCGGACTGGCAGGCTGCCACCGTCCGTTCGGCCACACTCCCCGGGGGAGCCACGGTGCCTGCCACCGACCCTTACACCCTCCAGCTCGCACCGTCCGTGCACGCATACGTGCAGCCCGACGGCGGCTGGTGCCTGAACAACGCGGGCTTCGTCAGCGACGGCGAGTCGACGCTCCTGGTCGACACGGCCGCCACCGAGCGGCGCGCCCGGCTGCTGCGCGAGGCACTGCTCGCGACCGGGGCGCCCCTGCCGAGGACGCTCGTCAACACGCACCACCACGGCGACCACACCTACGGCAACTCCGTGTTCGCCCCCGGGGCGACCGTCGTCGGCCACGAGGCGTGCCGGAGCGAGGTCCTCGCGGCGGGACACCAGCTCCATCTCATCTGGCCGGAGACCGAGTTCGGCGACATCGCGATCACCGCGCCGGACCTGACGTACAGCGAACGCCTCACCTTCCGCGCGGGCGGCACGGAGGTGCGCCTGATCCACCCGGGCGTGGCGCACACGACCGGCGACACGGTCGTGCATCTGCCGGAGCAGGGGATCGTCTTCGTGGGGGACCTGGTGTTCCAGGGCGGCACGCCCTTCATCCCCATGGGCTCGCTCGCCGGCTCGCTGCGGGCTCTGGACCTGCTGCGCTCACTCGATGCCGGGATCGTCGTGCCCGGACACGGCCCGGTCACCGACCCGTCGGCGTACGACGCGACGGAGCGCTACCTGCGGTTCGTGGCGGAGCTCGCGGAGGCGGGGCACGCGAGGGGCCTGACGCCGCTGGAGGCGGCGCGGGGGGCTGAGCTCGGGGAGTTCGGGGAGCTGCGGGAGAGCGAGCGGCTGGTGGCGAATCTGCACCGCGCGTACGCGGAGCTGGAGGGGGTGCCCGGGGGTTCGCCGCTGGATCCGGTGGCGGTGTTCGGGGACATGGCGGTGATGAACGGGGGCGTACCGGTGGCGTGCCACGCCTGACGCTTCCCCGTCCGGGGCCCCGACGGCGCGGCTCCGCCCCGGATCCCCGCGCCCCGGATCCCCGCGGCCTCAGACGCCGGCGTGACCGAAAGACCCGCAGCCGGCGACGCACACCCCCTGCGGGGTCGTTCAGAGGCGCCTCCCCAGGGGCCGGCAAGAACCGGGCGTGCGGCAAGAGCGGAGCTGTGCGGCACCGCCCCAGGAGTCGAGCCCGGAGGGATCCCGGACCGGCCGTTCACCGGCGATCGCCGCACCGGCACCCCGGGCCGGGGCCCGTGGGCCCCGCCCCACCGCCCACCGGTGGCAGCCGCACCCTGCGCAGCCCCCGGGCGGTGCCCGGGCAGGGCCCTGCTACCAGCGGGGCACCGGCGGGGTGCGCCAGCCCGGCTCGGCCACGCGCATCGCCGAGGCGTCGTCGCGATCGCGCATCGTGCCGTCGTCCTCCAGCCACCGCCGGTGCAGCGCCGCGAGCCGCTCCCGGTCGAGCTCGACCCCGAGTCCCGGCGCGTCGGACACGGCCAGCCGGCCGCCCTCGAAGACGTGGCGTTTCGTGATGACGTCCTCGGCCTGCCAGGGATAGTGGCTGTCGCAGGCGTGCCCGAGCCCGGGGACCGTCGCCGCGACGTGGGTCATCGCGGCGAGACTGATGCCCAGGTGGGTGTTGGAGTGCATGGACAGGCCGACCCCGAACGTCCGGCAGATCGCGGCCAGTTCGCGCGTACGGTGCAGTCCGCCCCAGTAGTGGTGGTCGGAGAGGACGATCTGTACGGCGCCGCGCGCGAACGCCTCCGGGATCTCGGGGAAGGTCGTGACGCACATGTTGGTGGCGAGCGGCACGTCCGTGCCGGCCGCGACCTCGGCCATGCGGTCGGTGCCGCTCGCCGGGTCCTCCAGGTACTCCAGGACGTCCTTCAGCTCCTCGGCGACGTACAGCGAGGTCTTCACGGACCAGGCGCCGTTGGGGTCGAGGCGCAGCGGCCGGCCGGGGAAGGCTTCGGCGAGCGCGCGGATCGCGGCGATCTCCTCGTCGGGCTCGAAGACGCCGCCCTTGAGCTTGAAGGAGGTGAATCCGTGCTCGCGTGCGAAGCGGCGCGCCTGGGCGACGACGCCGGCCGGGTCGAGCGCGGCGCCCCAGTCGTCGCTCTCGCCGCCCTCCGGGTGGGCGGCCCAGCGGTAGAAGAGGTAGGCGCTGTACTCGACGGAGTTGCGGACCTTGCCGCCGAGCAGGGCGTGCACGGGCAGGCCGAGCGTCTTTCCGAGGGCGTCGAGGCAGGCTACCTCGAAGCCGGATACGACCGAGAGGCGCAGCTTGTCGGCGGTCTGGACGCCGCGCAGTCCGCCCGCGTCGACGCGCTCGTCGGCGGCCCGTGAGTCGCCGCACACCTGCTCGGCGAGGGCGAAGAGTCCGTTCAGATCGGTGACCGGGTGGCCCGGGAGAGCCTCCGCGAGCGGGCGGGCGATGTCGAGGTACTTCCCGTCGCCGTATGTCTCGCCGACGCCCGTGATGCCTCCCCTGGTGACGACCTCGATGATGAGGCGCGGGGTGTACGGCTGGTGGACGCCCTGGGTGTTGAGCAGCGGCGGGTCGGCCATGAGGATCGGGGTGAGCCGGACCGTGTCGATCATCATCGCGGTATCCATACGTGAACTCTATTCAGGGATACGACTCCGGGGCCAGAGGCGGGAACCGACTTTCCGTCCGCGGCACATCACCGCACCCGTCCCGCCCTGGACGACATACCGACTGGTCGGTCATCATGAACGCCAACGAACAGCCGCCCCTCCGGAGGTGCCCCGATGAGCTCAGTCCACCCCCCAGGTCTCGACCCCGAGCAGCTGCGCGGCCATCTCGACCGCGAGCGGCCCGGCCTGGTGAGCGGACCGCTCAGCGCCCGGCTGATCCAGGGCGGCCGGTCGAACCTGACGTACGCCGTCACCGACGGCACGGGCCGCTGGGTGGTGCGCCGGCCCCCACTCGGCCATGTCCTCGCCACCGCCCACGACATGAAGCGCGAGCACCGGGTCATCGAGGCGCTGCACCCGACGGCCGTGCCGGTGCCCGAGCCGCTGCTGCTCTGCGAGGACGAGTCCGTCCTCGGCGCGCCCTTCTACGTCATGGAGTTCGTCGAGGGCACCCCCTACCGCACGGCCGAGGAGCTCGCCCCGCTCGGACCCGAGCGCACCCGGGACGCCGTCCTCGGACTCGTCGACACGCTCGTCGATCTGCACGCCGTGGACCCCGGGTCCGTCGGCCTCGGCGACTTCGGCCGCCCGGAGGGCTTCCTCGACCGGCAGCTGCGCCGCTGGGGGAAGCAGCTCGACGCCTCCCGCAACCGCGAGCTCGCGGGCATCGACGAGCTGCACGCCGCGCTCGGCCGCGCCCTTCCGGCCTCCCCCGCGGCGACCGTCGTCCACGGGGACTACCGCCTCGACAACGTACTGATGGGCGACGACGACCGGATCAGAGCGGTGCTCGACTGGGAGATGTCCACGCTCGGCGACCCGCTCACCGACCTCGGGCTGCTCGTGATGTACAGCCAGAAGCTGGAGCTGCCCGACTCCCCCATCAGCACGACCGCGGCGGCGGCAGGACATCCGGACGCGCGGGAGCTGGTCGAGCGGTACGCCGCCCGCTCCGGCCGGGACACCTCCGCCATCTCCTGGTACACGGCGTTCGCCTGGTTCAAGCTCGCCGTGATCCTGGAGGGCATCCACTACCGCTACACCCTCGGCCAGACCGTCGGCGCCGGCTTCGACCGCATCGGCGACCTCGTCCCCGTCTTCATCGAGCACGGCCTCACCACCCTGCAGGAAGGCTGATCAGCATGGACTTCGCTTTCGACGCGCGCACCGAGGAGCTGCGGGACCGGCTCCTCGCCTTCATGGACGAGCACGTGTACCCGGCCGAGGCGGTCGCCCACGAGCAGCACGCGAAACTCGCGTCCCCGTGGGACACCCCGCCGGTGATCGAGGAGCTCAAGGCCGAGGCCCGCAGGCAGGGCCTGTGGAACCTCTTCCTCCCGGATGCGGAGTACGGCGCCGGGCTGACCAACCTCCAGTACGCGCCGCTCGCCGAGATCACCGGCCGCTCCCCGCATCTCGCGCCGACCGCGCTGAACTGCGCGGCACCGGACACCGGCAACATGGAGGTGCTCGCCCTCTTCGGCTCGGACGAGCAGAAGAAGCAGTGGCTCGAGCCGCTGCTGGCCGGTGAGATCCGCTCGGCCTTCGCGATGACCGAGCCCGAGGTGGCCTCGTCCGACGCGACGAACATCGAGACGCGGATCGACAGGGACGGCGACGACTACGTCGTCAACGGCCGCAAGTGGTACATCTCCGGGGCGATGAACCCGAACTGCCGGATCTTCATCGTCATGGGCAAGACCGACCCGGACGGCCCGGACATCCGCCGCCAGCAGTCGATGATCCTCGTCCCGCGCGACACGCCCGGCGTCGAGGTCCGCCGCGCGATGCAGGTGTACGGCTACGAGGACCATCTGCACGGCGGCCACGCGGAGGTCGTCTTCGACGACGTCCGGGTCCCGGCGTCGAACCTGATCGGCGAGGAGGGCGGCGGCTTCGCGATCGCCCAGGCGCGCCTCGGCCCCGGCCGCATCCACCACTGCATGCGCCTGATCGGCATGGCCGAGCGGGCCATCGAGCTGATGTGCCGACGGGCCGTGTCGCGTACCGCCTTCGGCAGGCCGATCGCCCAGCAGGGCGTCGTACAGGCGTGGATCGCGGACGCCCGGGTGACGGTCGAGCAGCTGCGGCTGCTGGTGCTGAAGACCGCGTGGCTGATGGACACGGTCGGCAACCGCGGTGCGCACACCGAGATCCAGGCCATCAAGATCGCCACCCCGCGGGCGGTCGTGGACATCCTCGACCGGGCGGTCCAGGTGCACGGCGCGGGCGGGGTGAGCCAGGACTTCCCGCTGGCCGAACTGTGGGCGGGAGCGCGGACGCTGATGCTGGCGGACGGCCCAGACGAGGTGCACCAGCGGTCGCTGGCACGTCAGGAACTCAAGAAGTACCTGTAGGCCGTGTCCGGCACATGACGCCCCGTCCGCCCGAAGGGCGGGCCCGGCGGCGTCTGGTGCGTGCGATCCCAAGGCGGAGGACGGAGTCCAAGCGGTCAGGGCACCTCCCGTGCCCGAAGGGCCACGGGGGTGGGGGCACCTCCCAGACGCGAGCTCAGGGGGAGGAGCGTGCCAGACGCCACCGGGCGGACGGACTGTGAAGACATGACCTAGGTCCTGTCGTTCGGATCAGGCCGGATCAGGGCGCGGCCCGCCGCGGAGCGGCTGATGTCACAGCGGTGCGTGCAGCTGCAAGGCGGAGGAAGGAGTCGACGCGGTGGGGACACCTCCCGTGCCCGAAGGGCTACGGGGAAGTCGGCTGACGACAACGCGGCAGATGCGCGTGCCAGGACGTGCGAGCCCGGCAAGATCCGAACGACAGGGCCTAGGGGCGCAGCGCGCGCAGCAGCAGGTCGGCGAGGTGGTCGGCGACCTGCTGCTGTGTGAGCGGCCCGTCCGGGCGGTACCAGGTGGACAGGTGGTGGACCGAGCCGAAGTGGTAGTCCACGACCAGGTCCGCGGGGGTCGCGTCGGAGAAGACCCCGCTGCGCTGGCCCTCCTCGATGAGCGCGCGGAAGCGCTCGTGGTAGTGCCTGCGCTCGGCGCGGACCTGCTTGTTCTTCTCCGGGCTGAGGTGGTGCATGGAGCGGAAGAAGATCGCCGCGTCGTCGAGGTTCTCGATGGTGGTGACGACGACGTCGGCGGCCGCGTCCCGCAGCCGCCGCTCGACCGGTGCGTCCGCCTCGGCGAAGGCGTCGAGGCGCTCCTGCTGGAGCCGCAGGACCCGTGAGTAGACCTCCTGGAGGAGGTCCTCCTTGGAGCCGAAGTAGTGGTAGAGCGCGCCCTTGGTGACGCCCGCCGCCTCGACGATCTCCTGGACGGACGTGCGGTCGTACCCCTGCTCGGCGAAGAGCCGGGTGGCGGCGGCCAGCAGCCTCTGGGGGACGGGGGTGCCGCTCCCGTCCGTCGTCCTGGCCATTGCCGCCACCTGCCCTTCGCTCGGCTCACACGTGTTCATCGGCGGGAACGCAGTTCCCGCCTGAGGATCTTCCCACTGCTGGTCTTGGGCAGCTCCTCCAGGACCTCGACCTGCCGTGGGGACTTGTACGCGGCCAGGCGTTCCTTGCAGTAGTCCGCCAGCTCGGCGGGGTCGGCACAGGCGCCCGGGCGGAGGCTGACGTACGCCTTCACGGTCTCGCCGCGGTAGGCGTCGGGGATTCCGACGACGGCCGCCTCGCGGACGGCCGGGTGTGTGTAGAGGACGTCCTCGACCTCGCGCGGCCAGACCTTGAAGCCCGATGCGTTGATCATGTCCTTCTTGCGGTCGACGACGTACAGCCAGCCGTCGGCGTCCATGAAGCCGATGTCGCCGGTGCGCAGCTCCCCGTCCGGGAAGCCGGCGGCGGTGGCGTCCGGCATGCGCCAGTAGCCGAGGGCGAGCTGCGGGCCGCGCACGACGATCTCGCCGTGCTCGCCGAAGGGCACCTCCTCGCCGTTGTCGTCGACGATGCGGACGACCGTGTCGGGTCCCGGCAGGCCGACGGAGAGGGTGCCGGACGCCGGGTCGACGGGGGCCTCCCGCTCGGGCGGTACGGCGGCGCAGGGGGCGGTGCACTCGGTCAGGCCGTAGCCGTTGCGGATGTACGGTCCGAAGCCCGCGCGGAACTTCTCGACGAGGGCGGGTGGCACGGGCGCCCCACCGGAGGAGATCACCTGGAAGGACGCGAAGTGCTCCCGGGTCGCCCCGGGGTGGGCGGCCAGCGCCATGAACGCGGTGGAGGGACCCACGGTGTAGGCGGGGCGGTGCTCGGCGAAGGCGTCGAGGACGACGCCCGGGTCGAAGCGGTAGGCGAGGGCGAGGGTGCCGGCGTTGGCGATGCAGGCGGCGAGCTCGCAGACCATTCCGGTGATGTGGAAGAGGGGCGCGAGCGCGAAGTAGCAGGCGCCCTCCGGCACGGGGTGGCCGGTGCGCTGGCGCTCGGCGTTGTAGGTGAGGGCGCCGTGCGGGTTCATGGCGCCCTTGGGGCGGCCGCTCGTGCCCGAGGTGTAGCTGATCAACGCCACGTCGGTGGCGGTGAGTTCGCGGCCGGCGGGTGCGGGGTGGCCGGCACGGGCGACGGCGAGGAGGTCGTCGGTGTCGTCGGGCCGGGTCAGCCGCCCGAAGCCGAGGACGCGTGCGTCGTCGCGGGTCTGGAGGTCCAGCTCGCAGGTGGTGACGGCGACGCGTACGGGTGAGCCGGCGGCGGTGTCCCGGATGTACGCCTCCCAGGCGCGGTCGGAGCAGATGACCGCCGCCGCGTCCGCGTCCTGGAGGATGTGGGCCGTCTCGGCGGACTTGTACATGGGGTTGAGCGGCACGACGGTCGCCCCGGCCTTCCATGCGCCGAGCAGGGCGATCACGAAGTGAGGGCTGTTCTGCAGCATCAGCGCGACGCGGTCGCCGCGCGCGATGCCCCGGGCGGCGAGCCGGCCGGCCACGGAGTCGGAGAGCGCGTCGGTCTCGGCGTAGCTCAGGCGTCCGTCGAAGTAGGCGAGGGCGGTGCGTTCGGGTGCGCGGGCGACGGCGGCGCGGAAGGCGTGGAGGACGGTGGCGGGCGGTGTGACGGGGGCCCGCTGGGCATCGGTGAGCCGGCCGAGCCAGGGCCTGGCGGCGTAGATCGACCCGGTCACGCGCCCGCCCCTTCCCATGTGCGCTGGATGCGGTTCATGCTGCCGAGCCAGTGCTCGGTGTCGTCGGCACGGGCCCGGTAGTAGGCGGCCACCTCGGGGTGCGGCAGGATCAGGAAGCGGTCGGCCTCGATTCCGTCGAGGAGCGCGTCGGCGACGTCCTCGGGCTCGATGGCACTGGGGGCGAGGACGAGCTCGCCGGCCGAGCCGGCGGCGGTGAGCATGTCCGTACGCACGCCCTGGGGGCAGATGGCGTGGACCTTCAGGCCCCGGTGACGGTACGTCAGCGAGAGCCACTCGGCGAAGGCGACGGCGCCGTGCTTGGTGGCGCTGTAGGGCGCCGCGCCGATCATGGTGAGCAGTCCCGCGGCGGAGACCGTGGAGACGAAGCGGCCGCTGCCGCGCTCGAGCCAGCCGGGCAGCAGGGTGCGGACGGCGCGGACGTGGGCCATGACGTTGACGTCCCAGGCGGCCGCCCATATGTCCTCGTCGGCGAACGCGTCGCCGGGCGAGGCGAGTCCGGCGTTGGCGCAGTAGATGTCCACGGTGCCGCCGAGGGCGTCGCGCGCCTCCTCGACGATGGCGGAGGCGTCGCCGGCGACGGGGATGGCGCCGGTCTCGGCGGCGATGGCCTTGGTCCTGCCGGGGTCGATGTCGTTGACGACGACCCGTGCGCCCTCCGCGGTGAAGCGGCGGGCGAGCGCTGCCCCGATGCCTCCGCCCGCTCCCGTGACCACCACGTTCGCGCCCTGCACCGTACTCATGGGACCTGCCTTCCGTCGCGGCTCACTCGGGACACTCCGGACGGCAGACTAACCAGTCGGTATGTTCACGCGGAAGGGGCGGACGGGGAACCGTGGTGTCCCGGCTCGTTCCCCGGGGCCCTGGCCCGCGCTACCGTGCGTGCCCATGACAGATGTAGCGATCACGGAGGTAGTGCGATGAGCCTGTCCAGACGGGGTCTGCTGGCGGCGGGCGGCGCGGTCGGCGCCGGCGCTCTGGCCGCGACCGCCTCCACCGCGGCGTCCGCCGCGCCCGCCGCGGCGCACCACGGCGGCAGCCGGGTCCGTACCGGCTTCGAACGACTCGCCGCCGACGGCTACGGGCTCCTCTCGGGCGAACGCGTCGGCGTCGTCACCAACCCCACCGGCATCACCCGCGACACCCGCCACATCGTCGACGTCATGCACGCCGACGACCGGGTGGACCTGGTCGCCGTCTTCGGTCCCGAGCACGGCTTCCGCGGCACGGCCCAGGCGGGCGGTTCGGAGGGCCGCTACGACGACCCCGCGACCGGACTGCCCGTCTACGACACCTACCTCAAGAGCGGACAGCCGCTCGCGGACATCTTCACCGCCTCCGGCGTCGACACCGTCGTCTTCGACATCCAGGACGCGGGCGCCCGCTTCTACACGTACATCTGGACGCTGTACGACTGCATGCAGGCGGCCGCGCTCGCGGGGAAGCGGTTCGTCGTCCTGGACCGGCCCAATCCGGTCACCGGAAGGGCGGCGCTCGGGCCCGTCCTGGACAAGGCGTTCGCGACGTTCGTCGGCCGTGAGCCCATCGCCCAGGCGCACGGCATGACCGTCGCCGAGCTGGCGCTCCTCTTCAACGGCGAGTTCCTCACCGCGGCGCCGGTGGAGCTGGAGACCGTGCGGATGACCGGCTGGCGCCGCGAGGACTTCTACGACGCGACCGGGCTGCCCTGGGTGCCGCCGAGCCCCAACATGCCGACGCCCGAGACCGCCCTCGTCTACTCGGGCACCTGCCTCTTCGAGGGCACCAATCTCTCCGAGGGCCGCGGGACGACCCGCCCCTTCGAACTCCTCGGCGCGGAGGGCGTCGACCGCGCCTGGGCGGAGGCGGCCAACGCCCTTGAGCTGCCCGGAGTCCGCTTCCGGGAGGCGTACTTCGCGCCGACGTTCTCCAAGTTCCAGGGCAGGACGGTCGGCGGTGTGCAGCTCCATGTGCACGACCGGGAGGCGTACGACCCCGTCCGCACCGGGATCGCCCTGCTGGTGACGGCGAAGCGCAGCTGGAGCGGTTTCGCCTGGCGCTCCGACAACTGGATCGACAAGCTCACCGGCTCCACGCGTGTGCGCACCCTGATCGACGCGGGCGCGGACACGGACGAGGTGGTCGGGGCCTGGCAGGACGATCTTGCGGCGTTCCGGGCGGTGCGGAAGCGGTACCTGCGGTACCACTGATCGGAGCCGGCGGCTCCGGCGTACGACGCGGAGACCCCTGCGCCCGGATGCCCCCTGCGCCCACCGGGGCGCAGGGGGCGCAGGGGGGCAGGGGGCGCAGGGGGGCAGGAGGCGAGCTTGCGTCAACGGTGGGTCGGGAACTCCACCACCTGCTGGTACGTCGGACGGTTCTGCCAGTGGACGGCCGGATGCGTGATGCCGCCCAGCGCGCGGTGCACGATCGCGTCCGTGCACCACTGGTCACCCGCCGCGCAGTTCTCGTCGCCGGGGTACACCTGGTTCGCCGGCTTCGCCACCGCCTGCCCCAGGGTCGTCAGGAGCGTCTCACGGCACGCGCTCAGCACCCCGCCACCGCAGTACGGGCGTGCCAGCGGACCCGCCACCGGCCGGCCGAGGACCCGGCGGAGGTCCTTGTCGGCCAGGCCCCACCAGCCGTTCTGGAAGGCGGAGCCCCCGTGCGCCCCGGTCGGCCCGTGGTTCGCCGCGGGCGACTCGTCGACGGCGAGGCTCGCGGTCAGGGCGGCGTACAGCTCGTCACCGAGCCCCGGCCTGAACTCGGCCTCCACCAGCAGTGGCCACCACGCGTCCATGATCCGGACCGCCTCGGCGTGGGCGTAGGCGTGCGACCCGGGTGAGGTCTCCTTGCGCTGCGCACCGGCCGCCCGCCAGGCGTCCAGCTTCTGCACGGCGGCGTTCAGCTGCGGATCGGCGACGGGCGTGCTGCGCACCACCGCCAGCAGTTCGGGAAGCAGCTGCTCGCCGCGCAGATCGGTGACGCCCGCCTCGGCCATCGCCCGGGTCAGCGAGGCCCGGGTGACCCCGCCGTCCGCTACGAGCTCGGCCACCCTCCCGTCGAGCAGATCGCCGCGGTGCACGGCGCCGAAGCCGAACCCCGCGGTGTTGTAGTCCTTGGCCTGCCGGTTGTTCCAGGAGATGTAGTAGTCCTGGCCGACGGACTGCGGATGCTGCGCGAAGGGCGTGTACGCGGCGGTGTTGGCGGCGGGGTCGAAGCCCTGCCACTCGTACGCCTGCTCGGCCTTCACGGGCAGCGCCGGATCGACCCCCGCCGCGCGCACGGGGTTCATGCCGCTGTTGTAGTAGGCGGCGGTTCGGGAGTCCGCGTAGAACCAGTTGAAGGCGTAGTCGATGTGGTGGACGGCCTGCTGGAAGGAGGCGGCGTCCGTCACGTACGACGGGTCGTTGAGCAGCTGGAAGCCGATGATCGAGTCGGCCTCGTGGCGGTAGGTGGTCCGCAGGGTGGTGTACGCGACGGGCTTGCCGCCGACCGTGGCGCGGTGCGTGACGATGCCGTACTTGGTGCGCCAGACCTGCATGCGGTACGAGCCCTCGGCCGTGCCGTCGGCGACGGTGGGCTTCCAGGAGTTGCGCTTCTCCAGCTTCTCCATCGGGGTGCACACGCCCCGGTAGAGGTAGTGGGTGTCGTCCTGGCACAGCTCGATCGCATAGGTGTCGGTCAGGTCCTGGGCCGCCGACGTCGCGGACCAGGCGTAGTCCTGGCCGCGGCCCATCTGGACGTACATGCCGACACCCGCGAAGGAGACGCCGCGGGCGGAGATGCCCGGCCCCTGGAGCTCCTGGAGCATCAGCAACTGCGGCGCGAAGTAGCCGGTCTGCGGCCCGAAGACGGCGACCGGGTTTCCGCTCGCCGTGTGCGCGCCGGAGACGAGCAGGGCGTTGGACATGCCGCGCTTCGGGTCGAGCGAGCCGGGCGGCAGGACGCCGTCGTCGAAGATGCCCTGGGCGGGCCTGAGGCGCTGTGGGGCGCGCACCGGCGCCCTGGCGCCGGTGCCGGCCGAGCCGGTGCGGTCGTACACGAGCTGCTCGGCCCTGACGGAGCCCGGGTCGGGCAGGGCGGTGCCGCGCGGGTTCGCGGGCTTCTCGGCGTACGGGAAGGAGGTGCCGTCGTGCACGGTGAGCACGGCCTCGGGGTCGTTGCGCTGGCGGAACGACTCCCAGACGGCGGTGCCTTCGACGACGCCGTACTTCTGCTGCGCGGCGAGGAGCGAGAGGGCGGCCTGGACCTCGCCGCCACCGCCGCCGCCGAACTGGCCGCCGACGACGGAGGCGATGGCGATGAGGTCGGTGAGCTTGAACGGCTGGATCTCGCCGACGTTGGTGATGGAGTCGATGTGGCCGGTGAGGACGTACTCGCCGGGGAAGTACCTGCCGTCCTTGGCCTGCTCTCGGTAGGCGTTGATGCCGTCGACGTATGCCTGCGCGTCGGCCATGGCCTGTTCGCCGCGGGCACCCTCGGTGCCGCGGATACGGGCGATCTGGGCCTCGTAGTCGGCCTCGGTGTACGGGGCCTGCGGCCAGAACTGCTGCTCCAGGCCCTGGTTGGCGAGCGCGCCGCCGGCGAACGAGGTCAGCTCGCCTCGGCCGATGTGCCGGAACAGGTCCATCATCCACAGCCGGTCCTGGGCGGCCGCGTACCCGGCGCCGAACTCCGTGCCGTAGCGGGTGGTGCCCTTGATGTGCGGGACACCGGTCTTCCTGTCCCGGGTGATGGTGACGTCCGGGCGCGGTGTCGCGACGGACTCGACCTGGTCGGCCGGGACGCCGAAGGAGGCGTCGTTGAAGAAGTCGGTGAGCCTGGCGTCGGTGAGGCCGCCGTAGCCGCCCACGAGGGATTCGTAGCGGGCGAGTTGGTCGGAGCTGTGGGCGGGACGGGTGCCGAGGACCTGGTGCAGAAGGATGTCGGCGAGCGTCGCGTTGCCGTTCTGGCCGGGCGGCAGGATGTCGGCGCACTGGCTCAGGCCCTGGTTCAGGCAGTGGTCGGGGGCGGGGTCGGGGCCGGCGGTGGCGGCCGCGGCGCCCTGCGGCAGCGGGGCCAGCAGGGCCGTTCCGAGTACGAGTGCCGCACAGGCGGTTCTGAAGCGTCCGGTGGGGGGTCCGGTGCGTCGTCGCATGGATGCTCCTCGGGGCTGGGCCCTGTCGGTCGAAGAGGCGGGTGCGGCGGAGGTTACCGGCGGTATGACGGATCGTTGAGATGAACAACCGTCACTTTTTCCGAATCGCCACACCCGCAATCCGCTGTACGGATGTTCGAGGGAGCCGGATCGGGTACTCGTACGTCCATTCCTCAACGCCGAAGTACGAGCGACGGAGGTGGCAGTGCCATGGCCGGTTTCCGGAGTCTTGCGAGACAGGTGCGCGACCCGCGGGGTGATCTGGCGCTGCGGCGCCATTCGCTGCGGAAGTGCCTGGAGCGGTTCGCCCCTTACGGGCACCGGGCGACCTGGCACCATCTGTGCGCCAGGCACGGCATAGGGCCCGATGACCGGGCACCCGATCCGGAGCGGCTGGTGGCCGCGGTCGATGAACTGGAAGAGGCCCGGGACGTGTGGCTCGCGTACGAGGAGGAGTTCGCGGAGCGCCGCAAGCGCGAGAAGCACAACGGGCTGCGGCGGCCCGGGGCGTTCGACGACTGGCACCGGCGGACCTGGGGCGGCAATGGCATCGCACGCTGCGTCGATCCCGCGGTGCATCCGGTCGCTCCGCTGGGAGAAGTGCTGCGACGGCTGATCACCGCGCTGGGAGCCGCGCCCGGGGCGGTCTGCCCGGTGTGCCGGGGCAACCGGATCGTGTGGCGCCAGGATCTGGCGAACGAGCCGTGGTTCGGCCCGGTGTGCACCGGCTGCGGTGTGGTGGTGCCACGGCCGGTGCTGACCAACGACGCCGTCAGGGCCGCCAAGCGGATCAGGGGTGTGGAGCTGGCCTCGGTGGCGTAGCGCGCACCGCGCCGACCGGTTCGGCGTGCGTCGCAGGCGGTGCGCTGTCAGTGGCGGCTGGCACCATCGGAGCCATGATCCAGGTCTGTCTCAACGGGCCCCGTGGCGCGGGTGATTCGCCCGCGGTGCCCATGTCACCGGCCGCGCTGGCCGAATCGGCGGCGGCCGCGGTCGCCGCCGGCGCGGCGGAGGTGCATGTGCACCCGAAGACGCCGTGCGGAAGCGACTCGCTGTCGCCGCGTGTGGTCGCCCCCGTCCTTGAGGCGGTGCAGGCCGTGGTGGACGTCCCGGTGGGCGTGACCACGGGCGCCTGGGCCGAGCCCGACCCGGCCCGGCGGGCCGAACGCATCCGCTCCTGGACGGCGCTGCCCGACCACGCGTCGGTGAACTGGCACGAGGACGGCGCCGAAGAGCTCGCTGCGGCCCTGCTGGAGCGCGGGGTCGGCTTCGAGGCCGGCGTCTGGTCGGGCACCCCCGGCGCCCGGCGCTTCCTGCGCTCCCCCCTCGCGCCGCACGCGCTCCGCGTACTGGCCGAGGTGACGGACCCGTCCCCCGCCACCGCCGCGTCCTCGGCCCGCGCCCTGCTGGCCGAACTGGGCGCCGCCCACGGCCTGCCCGTCCTGCTCCACGGCGAGGACGCCGGAGCCTGGCCGGTCCTGCGCCTGGCCCGTCGCCTCGGTCTCGACACCCGCATCGGCCTGGAGGACACCCTGCTCCTCCCGGACGGCCGCCCCGCCCCCTCCAACGCGGCGCTGGTCGCGGCGGCCCGGGCTCAGCCGCCGTGAAAGGGCGGGACGTTACCAGAGCGGAAATCGATGGCCCACAGGAATGGGGCGCGTGCACAGTGGACCCGATGTGAACCACGCCCGAGGAGTCCCGACATGTCGACGGTGCGCGTCACCGCCGACCGCTGACGATCCATGAGCGTCCGAACGCGGACCCGCTCACGAGTGAGCGCCCGGCGCGGGTCGGCCGGCGGCGCGGGGTGGCCCGTCACGGGGGTGCGGGCCACCCGGCGCCCCCCCGGCGCCGCCCGGCGCCCCGGCGCCATCCGGCCCGGCCTGTGCGCGGCTTGCGGCGGTCGCCCGGCCACGCGCGCGTGGGGCGGTCGGGTGCGACAGTTCCTCGAGCAGCGCGACCATGTCCCGCACGACCTCGGGACCGATGAGGTTCATCGGCGGGCGTTGAACGTGGCGGTCCTGATCTCGGCCTCCCGCGACGGCATGGTCGACGCGGCGCACGACCTGTCGGACGGCGGTCTCGTCCAGGCCGTCACCGAGTCGTGCCTGGGCGGCGGCAAGGGCGCACGCCTGGTCGTCCCCGACGGCCTGGACGCCTTCGCCTTCCTCTTCAGCGAGTCGGCGGGCCACGCGCGCCCACGGTCGGCGCAATGCGGTCGGCGGGCGGGCGACGGGCCGAGACTCGGCGCGTGAAGTCCACGCACGGTACCGCCCTCACCACGACGATGGTGGCGCTCACCGCGGTCACCGGGATGGTGGAAGCGATCAGCGTCCTCGCGCTGGGGCCGGTCTTCACGGCCGTCCAGACGGGCAACACACTCTTCCTGGCGTTCGCGGTGGGCGGCGCCCGGACTCTGTCCGTGGCCGCGTGCCTGGCCTCGCTCGCCGGTTTCGCCCTCGGGGCGGTGCTGGGCGCCCGGTTCGAGTCGCACGAGGACAGCGTCGGGCGCCGGTGGCTCGTCATGGCCCTCTACGGCGAAGCCGTTCTGCTGGCCGTCGCCGGGCTGGTGGCCTGGGGGGTCGTGCGCGCCGGCGAACCTCCCTCCGGCCGGCACTACGTGGTCATCGCGCTGGTCGCCTTCGCCATGGGCATGCGCAATGTCACGACCATGCGCGCGAGCGTCCCGGACGTGCCGACGACGGTGGTCACCCGGTCGATGACGGCGCTTCTCGGCGGCTCGCCCCTCGGCCTCGACACCCGGATCCCGACGGGCACCCGCAATACGCTGCGCCGTGTCGCCGCGGTCCTGGCCATGTTCGCCGGAGGTCTGCTGGGCTCGTGGCTGATCCACGAGGCCGTCGAACCGCCCCTCCTGCTCATGGGCACCGCGGCGTTCGTGCTGGTCGTCGCGTTCCTGTACTCGTTCACCCCGCGCCCGAGCCCCTCCGACCGCGGCTGAGGGGTCAGTCGGCTGCCTGGGCGCGCCGGCGTTCCGGCATCAGACGCGAGCCGGCCATGCGTTCGCCGAAGACGTCGTCCGGGTTGGAGAGGACGCATGTCTCCAGCGACAGACAGCCGCAGCCGATGCAGTCGGTGAGGTGGTCGCGCAGCCGCCCGAGCTGCTTGATGCGCTCGTCGAGCTCGGAGCGCCATGCCTCGGAGAGCCGTGCCCAGTCCGCGCGGTTGGGCGTACGCCCCTCGGGGAGTTCGGCCAGGGCGTCGCGGATCGTGGCCAGCGGAATGCCGACGCGCTGCGCGGCGCGGACGAAGGCGACCCGGCGCAGCGCGTCGCGCCCGTACCTGCGCTGGTTCCCCGGAGTCCTGCGGCTGCTGATGAGTCCCTTGGACTCGTAGAAGTGCAGGGCGGACACCGCGGCTCCGCTGCGCGCGGAGAGCTGGCCGACGGTGAGTTCGTGGACGTTCTCGGGAATCTGCGGCACCCGCCGAGCCTAGGGCGTCCGGCGGATCATGCTGGGCCCGCTGTCGTTCGCGCGGCTCACGGCTCGGGGCTCCGTTGACAGAAGCCCTCACCGCGACCATGCTAAGCAGTCGCTTAGGCATACATAGGGACCGGGCGAGAGGCAGGAGACAGGGACATGGCCGAGCCGAGGATCTTCACATCCGCCGAGGAGCTGACCGCCGGGGTCGGCGAGCAGCTGGGGTACAGCGACTGGCTGGAGGTCGAGCAGAAGCGGATCGACCTCTTCGCCGAGGCCACCGGCGACCACCAGTGGATCCACGTGGACCCGGAGCGCGCCGCGGGCGGGCCGTTCGGGACGACCATCGCGCACGGCTATCTGACGCTGTCGCTGCTGCCCACCCTGGTCCCTCAGATCATGCGGGTCGAGGGGATGAAGATGGGCATCAACTACGGGACGAACAAGGTGCGTTTCCCCTCCCCCGTCCCGGTCGGCTCGCGGCTGCGCGCGACCGCCGTCCTCAAGAGCGTCGAGGAGGCGGGCGGCGGCGTGCAGGTGACGGCCGTCGTCACCGTGGAGCGCGAGGGCGGCGACAAGCCGGTGTGCGTCGCCGAGTCGGTCTCCCGCTACTTCTTCTGAGCGTTCCTGCCTCCGGGCGTTCCTGCTTCCGGGCGTTCCTGCCTCCGGACGCCCCTGCTTCCGGCCACCGCTTCTTCCGGGCGCTGCTACTTCCGAGCGCCCGTCTGCGCACCGGAACCCACCATCCGCAGCACGAGGTCGGCGTACAGCGCGCCGACCTCGTCCGGCGTCCGGCGCCCCTGCACGTTGAACCAGCGCGCCACGTCGATGCAGAGGGACAGCACGGCGAGGGTCGTGCCCGGCACGTCGGGGACGTCGAACTCCCCCGCCGCCACGCCTTCGTTGAGGATCCGGCGCACCGCCGCGTCGCTCCTGCGGCGCAGCTCGACGATCTCGGTCCGGTGCTCCTCGCTGAGCGCGTCGAGTTCGTACTGGACGACACGCGCGGTCATGTGGTGTCCGGCGTGCCAGCGGACGAAGGAGTGTACGGCGTCGGCGAGCCGCTCGGCCGCCGTGCCGCCGCTGCCGGCCGCCGCCTCCAGGATCTCCAGCGCCCGGTCGTGGCCGATTCGGCTGATCCGGTGGAGCAGTTCTTCCTTGGTCTTGTAGTGGATGTACAGCGCGGCCGGACTCATTCCGGCCCGGCCCGCGATGTCGCGCGTCGTGGTCGCGTGGTAGCCGCGCTCGGCGAACGCCTCGACGGCGGCGACCAGCAGCCTCCTGGCCGCCTCCGGGGTGACCTCACCCCACGGCACGTCCTCGGCGCCGGGCGTTTCCTCCGCCGTGCTCATCGCTCGCCCCTTCCGTCCGACAGGACGAACACCATACCCCGAACCTGAGCAAGCGCTTAGACCCTGTCCATCGCTTCGTCACAGCTTCTGGAAGGGGTCGTGCTCCGCGAGGAGCTTCTCCAGCCGCGCCTGGTCGACACGGCTGACGATCTGCCCGGCCTCCTGCTTGTCCCGCACCACCTTGGCCAGTGTGAACGCCGAGGTCGTGAGGTAGAGGACCGCGATCCCGAGGAAGGCGCGCACCCAGACGTCGGCCTCCAGATTGAAGATTCCGAGGGCGACGGCCGCGAGCGCGACGGCGAAGGAGGCGACGGCCTGACCGTAGTACGCCGTCGTGTTCTGCTGTTTGACCGGGGTCTCACTCATGCCGGAAGGATGCGCGGGACGGGTCCCGGCCGGCATCCGCTCCCGTACTCACCCGCCTCACCCGCGTACTCAGAACGCCGAGACCCCGGTCAGCGCGCGGCCGATGATCAGCTTCTGGATCTGGCTGGTGCCCTCGTAGAGGGTCATCACGCGCGCGTCGCGCAGCAGCTTGCCGACCGGGTACTCGTCGATGTAGCCGTAGCCGCCGAAGACCTGGAGCGCGTTGCTGGCGGCGCGGACGGCGGCCTCGGAGGCGAAGAGCTTCGCCTGGGACGCGGCGGTGGCGAACTCCCCGCCGCGGTCGACGAGGTCCGCGACGCGCCAGGTCAGCAGCCGGGCGGCGTCCACATCCACGGCGATGTCGCTGATCAGCTCCTGCACCAGCTGGTACGAGGCGATCGGCTTGCCGAACTGCTCGCGCTCGCGCGCATAGCCGACGGCCGCGTCGAGCGCCGCCTGGGCGATGCCGACACAGCCCGCGGCCACCGACATCCGGCCCTTGGCGAGCGCGGACATGGCGATCGAGAACCCCTTGCCCTCGGGCCCGAGCATGGCGTCGGCCGGCACGCGCACGTCCTCCAGGACCAGTTCGGCCGTGGCCTGGCCACGCAGGCCGAGCTTGCCGCGGACGGTGCGCCGGGTCAGTCCGGGCGTGTCGGCCGGCACGAGGAAGGCGGATATCCCGCGGTGCCCGGGGGCGTCGCCGGTGCGGGCGAAGAGCAGCACGACATCGGCCCAGGTGCCGTTGGTGATGAACATCTTCGAGCCGTTGACGACGTACGCGTCGCCGTCCCGTACGGCCCGGGTGGCGAGGCCGGCCGCGTCCGAGCCGGTGCCCGGCTCGGTGAGCCCGAAGCAGCCGAGGGCCTCGCCTGCGGCGAGCCGCGGCAGCCAGTGCCGCTTCTGCTGCTCACTGCCCCAAGCGGCGATGGTCTTGGCGACCAGACCGAGGGAGACGGACACGATGCCCCTGACCGACGAGTCGCCGCGCCCGAGCTCCTCCGTGACCAGGCAGTACGCGAGGTGGTCGCCGCCCGAGCCGCCGTACTCCTCGGCGACGGTGAGGCCGAGGAAGCCGACCGAGCCGAGCTTCTTCACGATCGACTTGTCGACACTCTCGGCCCGGTCCCAGTCGACGGCATGGGGGGCGATCTCACGGTCGACGAAGTCGCGGGCGAGCTGCCGGACGGCCTTGTGCTCGTCGCCGAGTTCCAGGTTCACCACTGGACATCCCGCCTTTAACTATCACTGCTAGTTTCCGATCGGCAGGCCCTACTATGTGCGCCATGGCCCGACCGCGCAAGCCCCTCCTCAGCAGAGACCGCATCGTCGGGGCCGCGAGCGCGCTCGTCGACGCGGAGGGCCTGGAGGCGGTCTCCACCCGCCGGCTCGCCGCCGAGCTGGGCGTGAGCGGGCCGTCCCTGTACAACCACTTCCGCAACAAGGACGAGATCCTCGACGCGGTCGCCGACGCGGTCAGCGCCAAGGTCGACCTGTCGATGTTCGACGAGTCGGACAGCCGCGACTGGCGCACCGCACTGCACGACTGGGCCGTCTCCTACCGCGCGGCCCTCGCCGACCACCCCCGCCTCGTCCCCCTCCTCGCCCGCGGCCCCGGCCGCCGTCCCGCCGGCCTGAAGGTCGCCGACGCGGTCTTCGGAGCGATGGTGCGCGCGGGCTGGCCCCCCGCCCAGGCCACCCGCATCGGCGCCCTGATGCGGTACTTCATCACCGGCTCGGCGCTCGGCTCCTTCGCCCGCGGCTTCGTGCAGGACGAGACCGCCTACGACCCCGCCGACTACCCTCACCTCGGCCAGGCTCATCTCCTCGCCGACCGCCAGGAGCAGGTCGACGAGGGCGCGTTCGCGACGGGGCTGCGGGCGCTGCTGGACGGCCTTGCGGTGCAGTACGAGGCGGGGGTGCGGGAGGCGTGGGGGAAGAAGGGCCCCACGGGCGGCTCGTAGCGGCGGCGCGGGCGGGGCAAGGGATGCGGTACTCCGCGGTCCGGCACGGCCGGCGGCGCATGGACGAGAAGGCTTCGGCCGCCACCGAACAGTGACTGCGCCACCCTGGAGGCATGGCTTCCAACGATGTCGCCGCCCTCGCGGCGCTGCTCGCCGACGAGACCCGCGCCGCCTTCTGCCTGGCCCTGCTGGACGGACGGGCCTGGACGGCCGGGGAGCTGGCCCGGCATGCCCGGGTGGCCCCCTCCACCGCGAGTGAGCATCTGGGGAAGCTGGTGGCGGGCGGGCTGCTGGCCGAGGAGCGGCAGGGGCGGCACCGTACGTGCGGCTGGCCGGGGAGTCCTCCGCGCACCTGGTCGAGCTGCTCGCCGCGCACGCCGCGCACGCCGCGCCGTCCGACGAGCCGCCGCGGACGCTGCGGGCGGCGAGCGCGCGCAGCGCCATGGCCCGCGGACGCACCTGCTACGACCATCTCGCCGGGAGGCTCGGCACCGCGATCACGGACGCGATGACCGCGCGGGGCCTACTGCGCCAGGACACCGGTTTCGCGCTGACCGATGCGGGTCTGGAGTGGTTCCGGACGGTGGGGATCGCGCTGCCCTCGGGTGGGCGGCGGCCGCTCGCCCGGGCGTGCCTGGACTGGACGGAGCGCCGCCCGCACCTGGCCGGGCTCGCCGGGGCGGAGCTGTGCCGGCACGCCCTGAGCGCCGGCTGGTGTGCGCGCATCGGCTCGGAACGTGCGGTCCGGGTCACCCCGGACGGCGAGCGGGCCCTCGGCGATCTGCTCGGGATCGACGCGGGGATATTGCGGTGAGCGCCGAAGCGTCGTCGGCGTACGGTCGCTCCATGACCTCCACCCCCTGGCGCGCTGTCGCCGCTGCCGCGACGACCGTCGTTCTCTGGGCCTCGGCCTTCGTCTCGATCCGCAGCGCCGGTGCGGAGTACTCCCCCGGCGCGCTCGCGCTCGGCCGGCTGCTCGCCGGGGCCCTGGTCCTGGTCGCGATATGTGCCGTACGGCGCGAGGGGCCCCCGCCCCGGGCCGCCTGGCCGGGGATCGCGGTCTCCGGGCTGCTCTGGTTCGGGCTGTACATGGTCGTCCTGAACTGGGGCGAGCAGAAGGTCGACGCGGGCACCGCGGCCCTGGTGGTCAATGTCGGCCCACTGGTCATGGCGCTGCTGGCGGGGTGGCTGCTCAAGGAGGGGCTGCCGCCGCGGCTGCTCGCCGGGATGGGCGTGTCCTTCGCGGGCGCGGCGGTGGTCGGTCTGTCGATGTCCGGTGAGGGCTCGGCGTCGGTGCTCGGCGTGGCCCTGTGCCTGCTCGCCGCGGTCTCGTACGCGGCCGGGGTGGTGGCCCAGAAGCCCGCCCTGCGGCACGCGTCCGCGCTCCAGGTGACGACCTGGGGCTGTGTGATCGGGGCGGTGGCGTGTCTGCCGTTCGCCGGGGTGCTGGTGCGCGAGGTGGCCGCGGCGCCCGCGGCGGCGACGCTCAACATGGTGTACCTGGGCGTGTTCCCGACCGCGCTGGCGTTCACGACCTGGGCGTACGCGCTGGCCCGTACGACCGCGGGCAGGATGGGCGCGACCACGTACGCCGTGCCCGCCCTGGTGGTGCTGATGTCCTGGCTTTTCCTGCAGGAGGTGCCGGGCCTGCTGACCCTGCTGGGCGGTGTGGTGTGTCTGGCGGGTGTGGCGGTGTCGCGCTCGCGGGCGCGTACGCCGGCCCGGGCGGACCGGACCGGCGTCACGGAAGCGGCCGCGACCGCGGCCGCCGATGTCAGTCCCGCGCAGCCGCCCGCTTCGCGAGAATCCTGATCGACGCGAGCGCGATGACGGCGAGGCCGATGATGTAGCCGGAAACGGCCATCGAGGTGCCGGTCGCCTCCAGCAGCAGCACCATGACGAAGGGCGCCAGGCCGCCGCCGAAGACCGCGGCGATCTGGTAGCCGAGCGAGGCGCCGGTGTACCTCATCTCGGCGGTGAACAGCTCGGCGAAGAGCGCGGCCTGCGGTCCGTACATGATGCTGAGGAAGCAGCTGGTGACGAAGGTGCCGACGGCCAGCCACAGCAGCGACTTGGTGTCGATGAGCAGGAACAGCGGCACCGCCCACACCAGCAGCCCGACCGCCCCGAAGGCGTAGATCCGCAGCCGTCCGATGCGGTCGGAGAGGGCGGCGGACGCCGGTATGAGCGCGAGCTGGGTGAGGCTGACGCAGAGCGAGACGGTGAGCACCGCGTCGCGCTCCATGCCGAGTTCGCGGGTCGAGTAGTCCAGGACGCCGGTGATGATGATGTAGAACGTCGCGGTGTTGACGGCGAAGGAGCCGCCGGCGAGGAACACGGTGCCCAGGTGCCGGCGCAGGATCGTCCGGAGCGGCGAGCGGGGCTCGCTCTTCTCCTGCTCGGCCAGGGCCTGTTCGGCCTCGCGGAACTCGGGGGTCTCCTCGACGCGGGTGTGGATGAACCAGGCGAGTCCGAGGACGAGGAAGCCCACGACGAACGGCACCCGCCAGCCCCAGGAGGCGAAGGCGGCGTCGTCGGTGAAGGCGCCCGCGATCAGGAAGACGCTGTTGGCGGTGACCACTCCGATGGGCACCCCGAGCTGGACGAGGCTTCCGTACAGCCCGCGCTTGCCCTCGGGGGCGTACTCGGTGGCCATCAGCATCGCGCCGCCCCACTGGGCGCCGACGGCGACGCCCTGCATGACGCGGAGCAGCACCAGCAGCAGCGGTGCGGCGATGCCGATCGTCTCGTACGTCGGCAGGAGGCCGATTCCCGTGGTGGCGACGCCCATCAGCGTGAGCGCGAGGACGAGCATCGGCTTGCGGCCGCGCTTGTCTCCGAGCTGGCCGGCGATGATGCCGCCGATCGGGCGGGCGAGGAAGCCGACCGCGAAGGTGGCGAAGGCCGCGAGGACGCCGGCCGACGCACTGCCCGAGGGGAAGTACAGGTCGCCGAGCACGAGGGCGGCCGCGATACCGAAGACGAAGTAGTCGTACCACTCGACGGCGGAGGCGAGAGCGGCCGCGGTGGCCACGCGGCGGCGGTGCCGGTCGGTGGGGGCGGCCACCTGTGCCGAACCGGCGAGCGGGGAAGGGGGTGCCGTGTCCATGCGTGCACACTCCGATGGGTGCGGGGGACGAGGAGTGCGGGGACCGTACCGACCGGGTGGTATGGCGGTCAACGGGTCGCGCAGCAGGAGTTTTTGCTCGATCATTACCCGTCAGTAGCGCCCTGGACATGCCATGGTGAACGCCGTGAGCCTCATGCCCCCGCCCTCGACCGCCGCCTGGCGGCACCAGGACACCCGAGCGGGCTTCGAAGTCGCCTACTTCCAGGCCGTGGAGAACGGCTGGCACATCGACGGGTACACGTCCGCCTGGGCGGACGGCGGTACCTTCGCCGTCGAGTACGCCATCGAACTGGACACGGCCTGGCGGACCATGGGCGCCCGGATCCGCGGCCGGTCGCCCGCGGGGCCCAGCTCGACGGTGCTGGCGACGGACGGTTCGGGGCACTGGCAGGTCGACGGGGAGCCGGCGCCGCACCTCGACGGCTGCTTCGACATCGACCTGGAGGCGTCGGCCCTGACCAACGCCCTGCCCGTGCGCCGCCTGGAGCTGCCGGCCGGGGCCGCGGCGGGCGCGCCGGCGGCCTGGGTGCGCGCGGTCGGCCTCCGCGTCGAACGGCTGGAGCAGACCTACGCCCGCACCGCCGACGAGGCCGGGCACCAGCGCTACGAATACGCGGCCCCCGCCCTCGACTTCGCCTGCCGCATCGTCTTCGACGAGTCGGGACTCGCGCTGGACTACCCGGGGATCGCCGTCCGCGTCGCCTGATCCGCAGAGGAGGCCCCGGCGGGGAAGACGACCAGCGCCCTGCCGCCCTTGCCCGCGAGCATGGTGTCGAAGGCGGCCGGGATGCCGTCGAGCCCGATCCGCTCGGTGACCAGCGTGCTCAGGTCCAGACGCCCCGCGCGGATGTGCTCCGCCAGCACCGGCAGGTCACGCGCCGGGTCGCAGTTGCCGTACACGCAGCCCGCGAGCGTACGACCCCAGTGGAAGAGTTCCAGCGCGTTGAAGGTGACCCGCTGGTCCTTGCCGCCGATGCCGACGACGGTCGTGCGGCCGCCGCGCCGGGTCGCGTCCCAGGCGGTACGGATCGTGTCCGCACGGCCGACGCACTCGATCGCCACGTCGGCGCCCTGCCCACCCGTCAGCCCCCGGATCTGCCGCACCGTCGTGTCCGAGGCGACGACGTACTCGGTGGCGCCTGCGCTGCGGGCGAGGGCCTCCTTCTCCTGCGACACATCGACGGCGATGACCGTCGAGGCTCCCGCGATCCGCGCGGACTGGAGGGTCGCGAGGCCGACCCCACCGACGCCGAGGACGACCACCGTCTCGCCCTCGCGGACGCGCGCCGAGTGGTGGACCGCCCCGTAGCCGGTGAGGACCGCGCAGCCGAGGAGTGCGGCGTCGGTGAGCGGGACGCCGTCCGGGACCGGGAGCACGCAGTTCGCCGCGACGACGGTCTCCTCGGCGAACGCGGCCACGTTGAGGCCGGGGTGGAGCTCGGTGCCGTCCTCGGCGACGGCGTACACGGCGCCCGCGCCGGTGAGTGCATCGGCGCAGAGCCAGACCTCGCCGAGCGAGCAGTGGTGGCACTTTCCGCAGGACGGCGCCCAGTTGAGCACCACGCCGTCGCCGGGCGCGACATGGGTGACGCCCTCGCCGACGGAGACGACCGTGCCCGCGCCCTCGTGGCCGAGGACGGCGGGGACGGGGACGCGCATGGTGCCGTTGGAGAGGGAGAGGTCCGAGTGGCAGACCCCGGCGGCGGCGAGGCGGACCCTCACCTGGCCGGGTCCCGGCTCGGGGAGGCGGATGCCGGTGATCTCCAGCGGAGAACCGACGGCGGGCAGGACTGCGGCGCGGACCACGGTGTGATTCTCCCGGCTCAGAACTGGAGGGACTTGGTCTGAAGGTACTCGGCGAGGCCGTGCGGACCGAGCTCGCGGCCGACGCCGGACTGCTTGTGACCGCCGAACGGGGCCAGCGGGTTGAAGCGGCCGCCGTTGATGTCGACCTGGCCGGTCTGCATACGGCGGGCGAAGGCGACGGCAGCGTCCCGGTCGCCCCAGACGGCGCCCGCGAGACCGTACACGGTGCCGTTGGCGATGCGGAGGGCGTCGTCCTCGTCCTCGTACCGCAGGATCGAGACGACCGGGCCGAAGATCTCCTCCTGGGCGAGGGACATCTCGGGGGTGACGTCGGCGAAGACGGTCGGCGCGACGTAGTAGCCCGTCTCGCGCGGGGCCTCGGGGCCACCGGCGACGAGCCGGGCGCCCTCGGCGACGCCCTGCTCGATGTGGCCGCGGACGCGCTGCCGCTGCTTGGCGCTGACGAGCGGGCCGATGCGGTCGCCGGGGACGTACTTGGCGACGGCGGCGACGGCCAGGGCCACGGCCTCGTCGTACTGGTCGCGGTGGACCAGCATCCGGGTCCAGGCGCTGCACGTCTGGCCGGAGTTGGACATGACGTTGGCGATGCCGACGTTGACGGCGCGGGCGAGGTCGGCGCTCGGCAGGATCACGTTGGCCGACTTGCCGCCGAGCTCCAGGGCGACGCGCTTCACGGCGCCGCCCGCCGTCGCGCCGATCCGCCGGCCGACGGCGGTGGAGCCGGTGAACGAGACCAGGTCGACGTCCGGGTGTTCGGCGAGTGCCTGGCCGGCGACCGGTCCGAGGCCGGTGACGAGGTTGAACACCCCGGCCGGAAGCCCCGCTTCGTGCACGGCCTCGGCGAAGAGCTGGGCGGTCAGCGGGGTGTCCTCGGCGGGCTTGAGCACCACCGTGCAGCCGGCGGCGAGGGCCGGGGCGACCTTGGCGACGATCTGGTGGAGCGGGTAGTTCCAGGGGGTGATGGCGCCGACGACGCCGACGGGCTCCAGCAGGACGGTGGAGTTGCCGATCTGCTCCTCGAAGGGGTACGAGGCGGCCAGCTCGGCGTACGAGCCCGCGACCAGGAGGGGCAGGCCGGCGTGGACGGACTCGGCGAGTCCGGTCGGGGCGCCGAGCTCCGCGGTCACGGTCCGGGCGATCTCGTCCTTGCGGGCGGCCAGGGCGTCCCGGAGCGCGGCGAGCTTCTCGGCGCGGTGGGCGGGGGTGGTGGCGGCCCACCCCGGGAACGCGGCGCGGGCGGCGCGGACCGCATCGTCCACGTCCTGCGCCGTGCCGGCCGGGACGTGCGCGATGACCTGCTCGTCGGCGGGGTTCACCACGGGGATGGTGTCGGGGGAGGCGGCAGAGCGCCAGGTGGCGCCGATGTACATGCCGTCATGGGCCTTCATCCGCGTGCTCCTTCGGACGGGGGAGGCGTCGTGCCGCGGAGCCCAAACTAGCGGTGATAGTTTTCGCGCGCCAGGGCGGGGCGGGGTGCGGTGGGTCTCCCCCGCCCCACCCCGCCTCCTGTCCCGTGATGGCGGCATGGCGCCCGGCCGCGGCATGGCGTCATGGCGCCCGGCTGCGGCCGGTCAGGCAGGCGTCTGGCCGAGGACCGGGGTCGGCGCGGCGGTCGGGTGCGGTGCGCGGGAGGCCGAGGGGGAGATGGGGGTGACCCGGGACGACGGGTCCTGGGCGTGGGCCGGTTGGGGGCGCGGGGCCGTGATGGCGGGGGGCTGGGGCTGGTCCTCGGGGGGCTTCGCCACCGAGGACCAGGTGCGCAGCCGGTGGCTGGCCGCCTCGTCGAGGCTCACCGGGGCCCCGCGCTGTTCCGCCAGCCGGCTGGCCTCGCGGCCGAGGGCCGCCACGTCGTCCCAGCGCAGCCGCAGCACCACGGACAGTTCGGCACCGCCGTCCGGGAGCCCTTTCATGATCGGGCCGTCAGCATTGGTCATCGCCGCTCCTGCTCCTCTCGTCCGCCCGAACGGTCCGCCCGGGCAGTGCGCGCGAGCCGGTCCGCCCGAGTCGTCCGCCCGAGTCGATTCCTCACAGGAGTACGGCGCGCCGGGCCGCCTTGTTCACCCGGTGGTCGTTCACCCGGTGGTCGTTCACCCGGTGGTCGTTCACCCGGTGGTCGTTCGTCCGGTGGTCGTTCGTCCGGTGGTCGGTGACACGTCGACGGGGAAGCCGTTGAGGACGGCGGTGCCGGACAGCGGGTCGAGCAGCGAGCCGTCCAGGAGCTGGTTCACGTTGACTCCGGGGCGGGCCGCTGCCACCGACAGACGCGTACCGGGCCGGTCGTGGCCCCAGCCGTGCGGCAGGCTCACGACCCCGGTCCGTACGGCGTCGGTGACTTCGGCCGGGACCTCCAGCGCCCCGCCGGCGGCCTCGACCCGGGCGAGGTCGCCGTCGCCGAGGCCGAGGCGGGCGGCGTCGGCGGGGTGGATCTGCAGGGTGCAGCGGTTGGAGCCGCCGACCAGCGTGGGGACGTTGTGCATCCAGCTGTTGTTGGAGCGCAGATGGCGGCGGCCGACCAGGACGAGCCGGCCCTCCGGCCGCTCGGTGAGCGCGCGGCGGAGCCTGGGCAGATCGTCCGCGATGGGGCCGGGCAGGAGCTCGATCCGGCCGCTGCGGGTCCTGAGGACCTGGGGGACGCGCGGCAGGAGCGGACCGAGGTCGACTCCGTGCGGGGCGGCGCGCAGGTCGTCGAGGGTCAGACCGTACGGGCCGAGCCGCAGCATCATGTCGAGGCGACGCTCGGGGCCCGTGTCGCCGGTCAGCCCGGCGGCGAACTCCTTGGCGTCCTGGCCGTGGACCGGTGAGTGCGGGTCGGCGACGGCCTTGGCCAGGGTCTGTTCGATCACCATGTCGTCGACCGCGGACGGGGCGGCGCCGTGCATACCGGTCACGGCGAGGATCAGCCGGGCATGGATCTCGCACTCGTCCAGGAGCCCCGGGTCGAGGGGCACGGCGGCGGGTGTGTAGCGGGCCTGGTTGCGTACGGCGAAGGCGTTGAAGGCGAAGTCGAAGTGGGCGCTGCGGGACGGTGGCGGCGGGGGCAGGACGACGTCGGCGTGGCGAGAGGTCTCGTTCAGATAGGGGTCGACGCTGACCATCAGGTCGAGTCCGGTGCTCAGCGCGTGGTCGAGGCGGTCGCCGTCGGGCGCGGACAGCACCGGGTTGGCGGCGATCGCGATCAGGGCGCGGACGCGCCCTTCGCCCGGGGTCCCGATCTCCTCGGCGAGCGCGGCGATGGGCAGTTCGCCCTTGGCCTCGGGGTGGCCGCTGACCCTGCTCGCCCAGCGGCCCAGGGCGAAGCCCTTGCCGGGCGCCGCCGGGCGGGGGGCGCGGTCGGTGGCGGCGAGCGGGAAGAGCGCGCCGCCGGGCCGGTCGAGGTTGCCGGTGAGGATGTTGAGGACGTCGACGAGCCAGCTGGCGAGGGTGCCGTGGGCGACGGTGCAGCTGCCGATGCGGCCGTAGACGGCGGCGGCCGGGGCGGCGGCCAGCTCGCGGGCGATGGTACGGATCTCACCGGCGTCCAGGTCGCAGACCGGCGCGACGGCTTCGGGCGTGAAGTCGCCCAGCGCGGCGCGGACTTCGTCCGTGCCCTGCACGTGCGCGGCCAGGCCCCCGGGGTCGGTGAGGTCGGTCAGTCCCTCCTCGAACAGGACCTGGACGAGGGCGGCGAGCAGCAGCGCGTCGGTGCCGGGGCGGATGGCGATGTGCCGGTCCGCCAGTTCGGCGGTGCGGGTGCGGCGCGGGTCGACGACGGTGAGCGTGCCGCCGCGGCGGCGCAGCGCCTTGAGCTTGCCGGGGAAGTCGGGTGCGGTGCACAGACTGCCGTTGGAGTCGAGCGGGTTGGCGCCGATGAGGAGCAGATGGGCGGTGCGGTCCAGATCGGGCACGGGGATGGCGTTCGCGCTGCCGTAGAGCAGTCCGCTGGAGACGTGCTTGGGCATCTGGTCGAGCGTCGAGGCGGTGAAGAGGTTGCGGGTGCGCAGGGCGGAGAGGAGTACGGGTGGGTACAGCCCGCCGGCCATGGTGTGCACGTTCGGGTTGCCGAGGACGACTCCGACCGCGTGCGGCCCGTGCTCCTCGATCAGCGGGCGTATCCGGGCGGCGATGGTGTCGAACGCCTCGTCCCAGGTGGCCTCGCGCAGTTCGCCGCGGCCGTCGCGGACGAGGGGCGTGCGCAGCCGGTCGGGGTCGGCGTCGAGCTGGCCGAACGACGCCCCCTTGGGGCAGATGAAGCCCTCGCTGAAGACGTCGTCGCGGTCGCCGCGCGCGCCGGTGACCCTGTCCCCCTCGATGGTGAGCGTCAGTCCGCAGGTGGCTTCGCAGAGGGGGCAGATCCGCAGGGCGGTGCGGGCTCCGGCACGAGTCGCGCCGCGGGTGGCGTCGTGTCCTGCGGCTGTTCCTGGCATGGGGCCCTCCCGGGGCGGCGGCAGCGGTGACGCACGGGCGAGCCGAGCATACCGACCGGTACGCACAGTGGCGAGGGTCCGGCCCGGCGGGGCCAGAGCGGCCCGGCGGGGCGCCGACCCCGGGGCGGGAGGGGGACCGGGGCGGAAGGGGGGACCGGGCCGCGGATCAGTCCAGTACGCGGGCGAGGTACGCGTACAGCAGCTCTCTGGTCTCCGCGATGATCTCCGGATCACCGGACGGGCCGACGCGGAAGGCGAGTTGGAGGAGCGCGTCGGCGGCTTCGACGGCCACGAGCGTGGCGCGGCGCAGCGACGCGTCGACGGTCAGTCCCAGGTGGGCGCCGAGCAGCTCGGCGAGGCGGTCGGCGACTTCGTGGTTGGCCCCGGACGCGGGGGCGGCGAGGGGGATGCGGTGGCCGAAGTCGACGAGCGCGAAGCCGGGTACGGTCCGCTTCATCGCCAGGTACTCGTCGAGCACGGCATCGACCACACCGCGCCAGTCGGCCGCGGGCAGCGCCGCGATGCGCTCCGTGATCCGCTGCGCGTAACCGTCCAGGTTCCGGGCGGCGAGGGCCTCGGCCATGGCGCGCTTGTTCCCGAAGAAACGGTAGACCGAGCCGATCGGCACGCCGGCGCGGGCGGCGACGTCGCGGGTGGACAGATCCTCGTAGCCCGTCTCGTCGAGGAGCGCGGCGCAGGCGTCCAGGATCCGGGTCAACCGCTCGGCGCTGCGCTGCTGCACGGGCATACGGCGGAGTGGGTTGGCTGAGGGCATCGCCCCATCATGCCGCCGACCGCGCGGAAGGGGCACGCCGGGGATGTGGGAGCCGGCCGGAGCGGCGCCTCGGGTGGAAACCGCCGCCGCCGGCGGGAAGGTTGCCGTTGACGGGCGCCGCCCGCAATCCTACTGTCAACCATAGGATTCCTTGGTACGGACGCATCGGGAGTACGGATGAGCGGCATCGAGCAGGCGAGGAAGACGGCGGAAGGGCTGGCGTTCCTGTCGGGCTTCGGCAACGAGCACAGCTCGGAGGCGGTGCCCGGCGCACTGCCCCTCGGGCGGAACTCGCCGCAGCGCGCACCGCTCGGCCTGTACGCGGAGCAGCTCAGCGGCTCCGCCTTCACCGAGCCGCGCGCCCACAACCGCCGCTCGTGGCTGTACCGGATCCGCCCCTCGGCAGCCCATCCCCCGTTCGTCCGCGCCGACAACGGTGCCATCCGCTCCGCGCCGTTCACCGAGACCGTGCCCGACCCGAACCGGCTGCGCTGGAACCCGCTGCCCGAGCCCGGGCCCGGTACCGACTGGCTGGCGGGCCTGTGGACCCTCGGCGGCAACGGCGACGCCACCCAGCGCACCGGCATGGCCGTGCACCTCTACCACGCCAACGCCTCCATGGGGCGCCGGGTCTTCAGCGACGCCGACGGCGAGCTGCTGATCGTGCCCGAGCACGGCGGACTGCTGCTCCGCACCGAGCTCGGCCTGCTGGCCGTGCGCCCGGGCGAGGTGGCACTGGTCCCCCGCGGGGTGCGCTTCCGCGTCGAGCTGCTCGACGAGACGGCCCGCGGCTACGTCTGCGAGAACTACGGACAGCCCTTCCAGCTGCCCGACCTGGGGCCGATCGGCGCCAACGGCCTCGCCAACCCGCGGGACTTCAGGGCACCGGTCGCCGCGTACGAGGACGTCGAGGAGCCGGTGGAGGTGGTCAACAAGTTCTGCGGCAACCTCTGGACGGCGACGTACGACCACTCCCCCCTCGATGTCGTCGCCTGGCACGGCAACCATGTGCCGTACGTCTACGACCTGCGCACCTTCAACGTCATCGGGACCATCTCCTACGACCACCCGGACCCGTCGATCTTCACGGTCCTGACGTCGCCCAGCGACACCCCCGGGCTCGCGGGCGTGGACTTCGTCGTCTTCGCCCCGCGCTGGCTGGTCGGGGAGGACACCTTTCGGCCCCCGTACTTCCACCGGAACGTGATGAGCGAGTACATGGGGCTCATCGAGGGCGCCTACGACGCCAAGACCGCCGGTGAAGGGGGTTTCGTCCCCGGCGGCGGCTCGCTGCACAACATGATGTCCGCGCACGGACCCGACCGGGAGACCTTCGACCGCGCCAGCGCCGCCGAGCTGCGGCCGCAGAGGATCGACGACGGTCTCGCGTTCATGTTCGAGACCCGCTGGCCGGTCACCGCCACCGTCCAGGCCGCGAACGCCGGACACCTGCAGAGGGGGTACGACACCGTGTGGCAGGGTCTTGAGCGCCACTTCCGGTCCTGAGCGCCGCCCTCCGGGCCCCGAGCACCACTTTCGGTCCCGAGGCCGGATCTGATACGGAGTTGCCGTGACCGCCTTCGCCCCCGACTCGCTCGTCCTGAACCGCAAGCTGCCGCTCTGGTACCAGGTCTCGCAGTCCCTGCGCGCCTCGATACTGGGACGCCGGCCGCACGATCCGCTGCGGCTGCCCACCGAGGAGCAGCTCGCCGAGCACTACGGCGTGAGCGTGCTGACCATGCGGCAGGCGCTGAAGGAGCTGGAGTCGGAAGGGCTGATCAGCCGGCACCGGCGGCGCGGCACCTTCATCGAACCGGGCGCCCGGCGCGGCGCTCCGCGGCGGCTGCTGGGCTCGATCGACGCGATCGTGGCCCAGCAGTCGGGCGAGCGGACCACGGTCCTCGGCCACGGGACGGCGCCCGTGCCCGGCGAACTCGCCGAGCACTTCACGGACCTGGACGAGGTCGTGATGTACCGGCGGCTGCGCTGCGACGGCGAGAGCGGGGAGCCCACCAACTGGGCCGAGAACGCGGTACGGCCGGACATCGCCGCCGGCATCGACGTGGCGGACCTGGAGCGCTGGCCGATGACGAAGGTGCTGCGGGACGTCGTGGGGGTAAGGATCAGCCGGGTCACCGACACGGTCGAGGCGCGGCTGGCCGACCCGGAGACGGCGGAGCTGCTCCAGGTGCCGCTGCTGTCGCCGATCCTGCACTACACGGGGGTGACCTACGACGACGAGGGGCGGGTGGTCGATGTGGCGCGGATCCGGTATCGGGGGGACCGGTTCTCGTTCTCGGTGACCATCGAGGCGGAGTGACCGGGCGGAGTGACCACGACCATGCTGCTGGACGACCTGATGCCCTGGTCCACCGGACCGCTGCGACTCGGCCGCCGCTGGGTGGTCGCACCGGATGCCCGCACCCTCAGGTCCCGTTGGGACGCGCTCGTGGGGTCCGCGGCGGAGGAGCGCCGGGCGCTCTTCGGCGAGACGCGGGCGCGGGGGCTGCACACCGCGGTGGCCGCGCTGCCGGGGCAGTCCGCGGGGACGGCGCGGTTCGCGCGGGAGGACGGCCCCTGTCCGGAGCCGGTGCGGATCGTGCACGGGGCGTTCGACGAGCAGTGGGTCATCCCCGACCACCGGCTGATCGACGTCGCGCGGCCCGAGTTGTGGCGGGTGGCGGACGAGCGGCAGCTGTTCGCCGTGGAGCAGGGGCATGTGCCGGGAGCGGCGGGGCCCGCGCTGCTCGTCTCCGGGGCGCTGCCCGAGGGCCGCTCGCCGGCCGGCCGGCCCGGGCGGATACGGCCGCTGTACCGGCGGCCTGGCGGGCGTGAACCCAATCTGGCACCGGGGCTGCTGGAGGCGCTGACGCGCCGGTACGGGCAGGAGGCCGCCCCGGAGGACGTCCTCGCGTGGGCCGTGGCCGCCGGGCGGACGACGGCGAGGGGGTGCGAGGTGCCGTTCCCCGCGGATGCGGGCGTGTGGGCAGACGGAGTCGAGCTGGGGCGGCGGATCACCGGGATCCAGCTGAGGGGCGCGCGGGGCGGTGAGCGGCCCCGGCTGCCCGGGGGCCGGCGGCCCTATGTGCGGTCCGCGCTTCCGGCCCGGCCCCTGGACATCGCGTACGACTCCGGCGAGGAGGCGCTGCTCATCGGCGAGGGGCGGATCGCTCCCGTACCCGCGGAGGCTTGGGACTTCCAGGTCGGCGGGGTCCGGGTGGTGGAGCACTGGTTCGAGCGGCGGGCCGCCGAGGCGGAGCCGGGCACCCTGGAGGCGTTGCGGCCCGGCACCTGGCCGCAGGAGTGGACCTCGGAACTGCTGGAGCTGATCACGGTGCTGGCGCTGCTCGGGCAGCTGGAGGCGCGGAGGGCGGAGCTGGGCGAGCAGGTCGCGCGTGCGGAGCTGCCGGAGGTGCCGCTGCCCGCGGTCCCTGCCGCGGCCCGCCGGCCCGCGTCGGTGCTCGACCACCACGAGGAGGGTCCGGAAGGCCAGTTCGCGCTCGTCTGAGGCGTGCGCGCGGGGCGCGAAGGGCGCGGGCGCGGGGCGCGAAGAGCGCGTACGCGAGGCGCGAAGAGCGCGTACGCCGGGCGGGCAGGGCGCGTACGCGGGGCGGGCGGCTCAGGCGTGCGAGTGACAAAGGCGGCGCGTGCACGGTAGTACGGCTCCCATGAGCCAGCCGCTGCCCCAGCAGTCCTCGCCGACGCCGCTGCCCCTCGACGGTGTCACGGTCGTCGCCGTCGAGCAGGCCGTGTCGGCGCCCTTCGCCACACGCCAGCTCGCCGACCTCGGCGCGCGCGTCATCAAGGTCGAACGCCCCGACGGCGGCGACTTCGCCCGCGGCTACGACACGGCGGCGCAGGGCCTCGCCTCGCACTTCGTCTGGTGCAACCGCGGCAAGGAGTCACTCGCGGTCGATCTGAAGGACCCGCGCGGGCTCGCGGTGGTGCGCCGGCTCGTCGCGGGCGCGGACGTCTTCGTCCAGAACCTGGCGCAGGGCGCGGCCCAGCGACTGGGGCTCGACGCCGCCACGCTGTGCGCGGCCCACCCGCGGCTGGTGGCCGTGGACATCTCGGGGTACGGCCCGGACGGTCCCTACGCGCACAAGCGGGCGTACGACATGCTCGTGCAGTGCGAGGCAGGGCTGGTGTCGGTGACGGGTACCGCCGAGCAGCCGGTGAAAGCCGGGATTCCGGCCGCCGACATCGCGGCGGCCATGTACGCGTTCTCGGGGGTGCTCGCGGCGCTGCTGCGACGGGCGACGACGGGGCGGGGCGGCCCCGTGGAGATCTCGATGCTGGAGGCGCTCGCGGAGTGGATGGGGCATCCGCTGCACCACGGGATGCACGGCGGTGCGGCGCCGGCGCGCACCGGCGTGGCGCACGCCGTCATCTCCCCGTACGACGCGTATCCAACGGCGGACGGCGGGCAGGTGCTGCTGTCCGTGCAGAACGACCGCGAGTGGCGGCGGCTGGCGGAGCAGGTGCTGGAGCGGCCCGAACTCGGCGACGACCCGGGCTTCGCCACGAACGCGGCGCGCACGGTGAACCGCGCGAAGACGGACGCCGTGGTCGCGGAGGCGCTGGCGCTGCTGGACACGGCGGAGGCCGTCGCCCGCCTGGAGGCCGCGGGCATCGCCTGCGCCCGGCTGAACACGGTCGCGGACCTGGCGGACCACCCCCAGCTGGCGGCCCGCTCGCGCTGGCGCGAGGTCGGCTCCCCCGCGGGCCCGCTGCGGGCACTGGTGCCCCCGATCACCCTGCCCGGCGGTCCGCAGCCGCTGATGGGCGCGGTCCCCGGGCTCGGCGAGCACACCGACGCGCTGCTCCGCGAGGCGGGGCTGACGGACGAGGAGACGGCGGAGCTGCGGAGGGACGGGGTCGTGGTCTGACCGCCCGCGGGGCCGCGGACGCCCCGTACGGCTGGATCTGCGCGTGCCCTTCACCACAGCCGCTCTCCCGGCCGCGGGCCCCGACCGACGCCCACCGTCCCCCACTCCACGCCTTTGACCTGCGGCGATACTCTGCCAACGGGTCCGCGGTGCAAGTGTCCGGGAAGACCCCGCCCGCGGCGGGCACAACAGGCGAGTCGCTCGAACGCTGGATAAACTCCTCGTTTGCCGTGCGCGCAACAACGCAGCGCACCACTGGGCGAACGGAGAGTGAGATATATGCGTAGGAACGAGCCGTGCGCAATATCGTTCGGCGATCGGCACGCTGCATGACCGTCGTCCCTGGTACCCCGGCCCTGCTCGACCCGCTGCTCGACGGCGCCCCCGTACCGGAACCGGCGCTCTTCGTCGCCGGTGGCGCCCCCGCCGAGCGCACCCTCCTCGACATCCTCGACGAGACGGCGCGCCGGCACCCGGACTCCCTGGCCGTCGACGACGGCCTGGCGCCCCTGACGTATTCCGCCCTCCTCGACGAGGTCGAGGCGCTCGGGCTGCGGCTCGCCGAAGCCGGCATCGGCACCGGCGACCGGGTCGGCGTGCGCGTCCCGTCCGGGACCGCCGACCTGTACGTGTCCATCCTCGCCGTCCTCGCGGCGGGCGCCGCGTACGTCCCGGTCGACGCCGAGGACCCCGACGAGCGCGCCGAACTCGTCTTCGGCGAGGCGGCCGTGAGCGCCGTGATCGGCGCGGGCCGGAGCATCGCGGCGAGCGGTACGCCTTCCGGAGCCACCGGCCGCAGGCCCGCTCCCGGCGACGACGCCTGGATCATCTTCACCTCCGGCTCGACCGGAAAGCCCAAGGGCGTCGCGGTCACCCACCGCAGCGCGGCGGCCTTCGTCGACGCCGAGGCGCGGCTGTTCCTGACGGACGCCCCCCTGGGCCCGGGCGACCGTGTGCTCGCCGGGCTGTCCGTCGCCTTCGACGCCTCCTGCGAGGAGATGTGGCTGGCCTGGCGCCACGGCGCATGCCTGGTCCCCGCCCCGCGTTCCCTCGTCCGCACCGGCCTCGACCTCGGCCCCTGGCTGGTCGAACAGCGCATCACCGTCGTGTCGACGGTCCCCACACTTGCCGCGCTGTGGCCCGCCGAGGCGCTCGACGAGGTACGGCTGCTGATCTTCGGCGGCGAGGCGTGCCCGCCCGAGCTGGCCGAGCGCATGGCCGTCCCCGGGCGCGAGGTCTGGAACACCTACGGCCCCACCGAGGCCACGGTCGTCGCCTGCGCGGCCCCGCTGACCGGCGAGGGCCCGGTGCGCATCGGACTCCCCCTCGACGGCTGGGAGCTCGCGGTCGTCGACGGCCGGGGCGAGGTGCTGCCCATGGGCGAGACCGGTGAACTCGTCATCGGCGGCGTCGGTCTGGCCCGCTACCTGGACCCCGCCAAGGACGCCGAGAAGTACGCCCCGCTGCCCGCCCTGAACTGGTCCCGCGCCTACCGCAGCGGCGACCTCGTGCGCGCGGAGCCCGAGGGCCTGCTCTTCGTCGGCCGCGCCGACGAGCAGATCAAACTCGGCGGCCGGCGGATCGAGCTCGGCGAGATCGACGCCGCCCTCCAGGCCCTCCCGGGCGTGGCGGGCGCCGCCGCTGCGGTCCGTACGACGGCCGCGGGCCACCAGCTCCTGGTCGGCTACGTCGTGCCGGGCGATACCTGGCCCGAGTCCGGGTTCGACGCCGGGGACGCCCTGGAGCGGCTGCGCAAGGAGCTTCCCGCGGCGCTCGTGCCCGTCATCGCCGTCGTCGACGATCTGCCGACCCGCACGTCCGGCAAGGTGGACCGCAACGCGCTGCCCTGGCCGCTCCCGGACAGCGGGGCGGACACCGAAGGCGGCACGGCCGCTCTCACCGAGACCGAGGCGTGGCTCGCCGAGCAGTGGCGCGAGCTGCTGGGCGCCCCCGTGACCGGCGCCGACGCGGACTTCTTCGCCAACGGCGGCGGCAGCCTGGCCGCCGCCCAGCTCGTGTCGCGGATCCGCGAGCGGTACGGCACCGGCTCCGTCGGCGACATCTACCAGAACCCGACGCTCGGCGCGCTTGCCGGAACGCTGGAGGCAGAGTCCGCCGCCGGCGCCAAGACCCGAACGGTACGACCGGTCCCGCGGTGGACCGGCGTCGTCCAGATCCTGCTGATGCTGCCGCTGCTCGGCGTCGCCGGACTGCGCTGGGGCGTCGTCGCGGCCGCCGTCAACAACATCGTCGGACTGCCCTGGGCGCCCACCGTCTCCTGGTGGTGGGTGGCGTTCGGCTGGCTGCTCGTCGGCAGCCCGCCCGGGCGGATCGTGATCGCGGCGGGCGGTGCGCGGCTGCTGCTGCGCGGCGTGCGCCCCGGCACGTACGCCCGCGGCGGCAGCACCCACCTGCGGCTGTGGACGGCCGAGCGGTTCGTCGAGCTGAGCGGCGCGACGAGTCTCGCCGGCGCCTGGCTCACCTACTACGCGCGGGCGCTCGGCGTCCGCATCGCGGAGGACGTCGATCTGCACTCCCTGCCGCCGGTGACCGGCATGCTGCGCCTCGGCAAGGGCGCCGCGGTCGAGCCGGAGGTGGACCTGTCGGGCCACTGGCTCGACGGCGACCGGCTGCGCATCGGCACCGTACGGATCGGCGCGGGCGCCACCGTCGGCGCCCGCAGCACCCTCTTCCCGGGTGCGCGCGTCGGCAAGCGGGCCGAGGTCGCCCCCGGCTCCGGGGTGACCGGCGCCGTCCCGGCGGGTGAACGCTGGTCCGGCGTCCCGGCCTCCCGCAAGGGCAGGGCCAACCGCCATGTCCCGGCCGGCGGGCGCCCGGTGCGCAAGCGCCGCTGGACCACCGTCTACTCGGTGTCCTCGCTGGTGCTCGGCGTGCTGCCGGCCCTCGCCGCACTCCCCGGACTGCTGGTGATCGGTACCTTCCTGCGCGGCCGCACCGGCATCGGCGAGGCGATGGCGGCGGCGCTGGCCGCCGTCCCGCTCGCCACGGTCGCCTCGGTGATCACGTATGCGCTGCTGATCCTCGCCGGCGTGCGGGCGCTGGCGCTCGGGCTGCGCGAGGGCTACCACCCGGTGCACGGCCGCGTCGCCTGGCAGGCATGGGCGACCGAGCGGTTGATGGACATGGCCCGGGTGCATCTCTTCCCGCTGTACGCGAGCCTCTTCACGCCCGTGTGGCTGCGGGCGCTCGGGATGAAGGTCGGCCGCGGGGTGGAGGCTTCGACCGTGCTGGCGCTGCCCGCGATGACCACCGTCGGCGACGGGGCCTTCCTCGCCGACGACACCATGGTCGCCTCGTACGAGCTGGGCGGCGGCTGGCTGCACATCGCCGAGGCCCGCGTCGGCAAGCGCGCCTTCCTCGGCAACTCCGGGATGACCGCCGCCGGCCGCCGGGTGCCCAAGCGGGGCCTCGTGGGCGTGCTGTCGGCGACCCCGAAGCGGGCGAAGCCCGGCTCGTCCTGGCTCGGAATGCCGCCGATGAAGCTGCCCCGGGCGGTGGAGGAGGGCGACCAGAGCCGCACCTTCGCCCCGCCGAGGCGGCTGAAGTGGGCGCGGGCGGGCGTCGAGCTGTTCCGTGCCGTGCCGGTGATGTGCGGCGTCGCGCTCGCCGTGCTCGCGTTCGGGTCCTTCACCTGGCTGGCCGGGCGCTACGGCTATCCGGTCGCGGTGCTGTCCGGCGGCGCGGTGCTTGCGGCCGCGGGTCTGGTGGCCTGTGTGGTCGCGATCGCGATGAAGTGGCTGCTGGTCGGCAGGTTCCGGGCGGTGGAGCACCCGCTGTGGTCGTCGTTCGTGTGGCGCAACGAGCTCGCCGACACCTTCGTCGAGGTGCTCGCGGTGCCGTGGCTGGTCGGCGCGATCGGCGGCACCCCGCTGATGAACCTGTGGCTGCGCGGCCTCGGTGCCCGCATCGGCCGCGGTGCCTGGTGCGAGACGTACTGGCTGCCGGAGGCCGACCTCGTCACCGTCGGCGGCGGCGCGAGCGTCAACCGGGGCTGCGTCGTGCAGACCCACCTCTTCCACGACCGGATCATGCGCATGGACAATGTCCTCCTCGGAGCCGGTGCCACGCTCGGTCCGCACGGCATCGCGCTGCCCGGCGCGGTGATCGGCGACCGCGCGGCGGTCGGCCCGGCGTCGCTGGTGATGCGCGGGGAGAGCGTGCCCGCGGACACCCGCTGGCTGGGCAACCCGATCGCGGCATGGCGGAAGTGACCACCGGCGGCCCGAGCGCACAGCACGGCACGGAGCACTTGGCACAGGGCAAGACCGGAGGAAGCACGACGGTGTCGGATTCGTATCTGCCGCAGCACGGAGACAGCGGCTACCGGACCACGGAGTACGACCTGGAGCTGGACTACCGTCCGCACACCGGCCGGCTCGCCGGCCGGGCCAGGATCAGCGCCGTCGCCGAGCGGGCGCTGCCCGAGGTCGTCCTCGACCTCGGGCAGTTCCGCCTGACCAAGGTGCTGGTGGACGGCGGCCGCCCGGCCCGGTACACGCACCGCGCCGACAAGCTGCGGATACGTCCGGCGCGCCCGCTGCGCGCCGGCGCCGCCTTCACCGTGGAGGTCCGCTACACCGGCGTGCCGCAGCCCGTCCGCACCCGCGACTGGGGCGACCTCGGCTGGGAGCAGCTCGACGAGGGCTCCCTGGTCGCCTCGCAGCCCAGCGGAGCGCGTTCCTGGTTCCCGTGCAACGACCGCCCGGACGACAAGGCGCCCTACCGGATCGCGGTCACCGCGCCGTCGCCGTACACGGTGATCGCGAACGGCTCGCTGACCTCCCGCACGATCAGCGCCTCCACGACCACGTGGGTGTACGAGCAGCCCGCTCCGATGGCGAGCTATCTCGCGACGGTCCAGATAGGACCGTACGAGCTGGTCGACGTGGCGCACTCGGGCGCCGTGCCCCAGCCTGCGGCGGTGCCGCACGCGCTGCTGGGGCGATTCGAGCACGACTTCGCCCGGCAGCCGCAGATGATGACGGTGTTCACGGACCTCTTCGGCCCGTATCCCTTCGACGACTACGCGGTGGTGGTGGTCGACGAGGAGCTGGACGTACCGGTCGAGGCGCAGGGCCTGTCGATCTTCGGGGCCAACCACGTCGACGGCAGGCGCGGCAGCGAACGGCTGGTCGCGCACGAACTGGCCCACCAGTGGTTCGGCAACAGCCTGACCGTCGCCGACTGGCGGCACATCTGGCTCAACGAGGGCTTCGCGAAGTACGCGGAGTGGCTGTGGTCCGAGATGTCCGGAGGCCCGTCGGCGACGGCGAAGGCGGCCGAGTCCCGAGCGCGGCTCGCGCTGTTGCGGCAGGACATCAAGGTCGCCGATCCGGGGCTGCGGAGGCTGTTCGACGACCGGGTCTACGAGCGGGGGGCGCTGACCCTGCACGCGCTGCGCACGGAGATCGGGCACGCGCCCTTCGTGGCACTGCTGCGGGAGTGGACCTCGACGCGGCGGCACGGCGTGGTGACCACGGAGGAGTTCATCGCCCTGGCGCGGCAGCACTCGCCGCGGCCGCTGGACAAGCTCTTCACGCGGTGGCTGTACGAGACGAAGCTGCCGCCCCTGCCTCTGTAGCACCCCTGCCTCTGTGGCACCCCTGGCTCTGCAGCTCGCCCGCTCTCCGCCCCGGGGGCCGGGTGGGGACCGCCGGGACGGAGAGCGGGCGAGGGGTGAAGAGGTGGAGGGGCACTGGGGTGGGCGACCGTCGGCACCGGCTCAGGCGCCCCGAGGCGAACCGGTGGGGAGGTCGGGTGCGCGTGATCACGCGAGCCCGGCGCCGCGGTCGGTCACCCCGTGGGGCTACTGGCCTCGGCTGCCGAACAGCGAGCGCCGCAGTCGGCGCAGCGGCGCGAAGAGCGAGACGCGCGCGCTCTTGCGGCCGTGACCGTGCGCCACATCACGCGTCGTCAGCTCGCGCATCAGCGATGTCGCCTCTGCCGCCTCGCGCTGCGGGACGGCGGGGCCGCCCAGCACCGAGAGATGGCGGTCGAGACGCGAGCTGGTCGCACTGCTCCCGCAGGTGATGGCAGGCACTCGCGGCCTGCTGCGCATTGTTATCTGATCCATGTCACTCCCCACCCGTACGAGGGCACCCGGCCCGGGCAGGTTAACCCTATCGCCCCGCAGTGACACCCGTGTATCCCGGTCGCAGGATTCACCACACTCGTACGGGGGTTGACGCGTGTTCGATCAATCCATCTGATTCCAGGGCGAGTTGGACACCGGGTGGCCCGGCCCGAGAGCCCGGGATCCGGACCAATCCTCGCACCCGCCGCCTCCGAATGCAGGTCATCAGCAGTTCCGGACAGCTCGCTCAGGAACAGGACGGATGCGATGACCACTGTCAACAGGAGCGCACGGGGGACTCGGGGGCGCAGGAGTCTCGCCGCACTCGTCTGCGGTGCACTGGCCGCCGGGGGGCTCGCGGCCGCCGGTGTCACCACCAGCCTCGCGCCGGAGGCGGCCAACGCCTCCAGCCACCGCGAGGCCCCGCTGGTCTCGGGCCAGCCGCAGTACGACAACACCGATGTGTACGCCTTCGTGAGCCCGGACAAGCCGGACACGACGACGATCGTCGCCAACTGGCTGCCGTTCGAGGAGCCCGCCGGCGGCCCGAACTTCCACCGCTTCGCGCACGACGCCCGCTACGACATCCATATCGACTCGGACGGCGACGCCCAAGGCGACCTGCTCTACCGCTGGACGTTCAAGGACCACGTCCGCAACGGCGACACGTTCCTCTACAACACGGGTCCGGTGACCAGCCTCGACGACACCGACCTCAACATCCGGCAGACGTACGACATCGAGCTGCTGCGGCTGCGGAATCAGCATGTGATCTCCACCACCAAGATCGCCGACGATGCGCCGGTCGCCCCCTCGAACGTGGGCAAAGCATCCATGCCGGACTATGCGCAACTGCGCGGGCAGGCGGTACGCGAACTGCCCGACGGCAGCACGGTGTTCGCCGGCCAGGCCGACGACCCGTTCTTCCTCGACCTGCGCGTCTTCGATCTGCTCTACGGGGGCGACCTGTCGGAGGTCGGCCGGGACACCCTCAAGGGATACAACGTCAACACGATCGCACTCCAGGTCCCGTCGGAGCACATCCGGCAGTCGTCAGGACAGCCGGTGATCGGCATCTGGTCCACCACCCACCGCAAGAACGCGAGCGGCCACTGGACCCAGGTGTCGCGGCTCGGGATGCCGCTCGTCAACGAGGTCGTCGTACCGCTGAAGGCCAAGGATTCGTTCAACGCGTCCTCGCCCTGGAACGACGGGGACTTCCTGCCCTTCGTCACCGAACCCGAGCTGCCGAGGCTGATCGAGGCGATCTACAAGATCGACGCTCCGCAGGAGCCCCGCAACGACCTCGTGTCGGTCTTCCTCACCGGGGTCGAGGACCTCAACCAGCCGCCGGACGTCCGGCCCGCCGAGGCGCTGCGCCTGAACACCGCGATCCCGCCGGCCGCAGAGCCGAAGCGGCTCGGGGTGCTCGACGGGGACAACGCGGGGTTCCCGAACGGGCGCCGGCTGAGCGACGACGTCCTCGACATCTCGCTCCAGGTCGTGGAGGGCGAACTGCTCGGCCAGAAGAACGACTTGGGCGACGCCGTCGACGCCAACGACCAGCCCTTCGGCGAGAGCTTCCCGTACGTCGCCCTGCCGGTGTCGGGTTCGGACGGCCCCCAGGCCCAGGGGCAAGGGCAGGGGCAGGACGGCGGCGACCGGAGTCAGCTGGGCGGCGGCACGGCCGAGCTGACGTCGGCGGCGGACGGTGACGACACCCTGGTGACCGCCTCGCTGACGGCAGCGGGCGCCGGCCTCGTGCTCGTGGCACTCGGCCTGGCGTGGTGGCGCATGCGGCGTGGCGGGAGGGCGATGTGATGCCCCTCTCGGGCGGCCGGATGTGGCGGCTCGGAGCCGGGGTGGCGGGGCTGGCCCTCGCGCTGACGGCCGCGGGAGCGGTCGTGGGCGGCGCGGGCGAGGCCCCCGCCGCCCCGGCGGCGGCCGGGGCGGCCCTCGGGACGGGCACCCGGCAGGACCTCCGGCCGTTGCAGGACCATCTCAGGACCCGGCCGAAGGACGCGACGGCCTGGGCGGCACTCGGGGCCGCCTATGTGGAGGAGGCGAGGGCGGGCGGTGACCCGTCGCGGTACCCGCAGGCCGAGGAGGCGTTCGGGCGCTCCCTTCGGCTCCGCCCGGACGAGAACGCCGACGCCCTCGCGGGCCGTGCCGCGCTCGCCGCGGCGCGGCACGACTTCACGGCGGCGCTGCGCGACGCGGAGCGGGCGCTCGCCGTCAATCCGTACAGCGAGCGCGGCCTTGCCGTGCGGATCGACGCGCTCGTCGAACTCGGCCGCTACGGCGAGGCGTCGGCCGCCGCGAGGACGGCGGACGCCCGTCGCCCCGGGATCCCCGTCTTCACGCGGTTCGCGTACTTCCACGAGCTGCGCGGTGACACGAAGGAGGCCCGGCGCGTGCTGGAGCTCGCACTGGCCTCGGCGGTCCGTCCCGCGGACATCGCGTACACAGCGACCGCGCTCGGCCAACTCGCCTGGAACGAAGGCGACTACGCGGAGGCGCTGCGCCGCTGCGGGCATGCGCTCAGGGCCGAACCCGGCCATCAGGAGGCGCGGGACTGCCGGGCGCGGGCCCTGGCCGGCCAGGGCGATCTCCGGGGCGCCGTCAAGGAGTTCGAGGGTCTCACCCGGCTCGCCCCGCTGCCCGGACGGCTCGTCGCACTCGGTGAGCTGTACGAGGCGACCGGGCAGCGTGCGCGTGCCGAGGATCAGTACGCGCTGATCGGCACCTGGACGGAGCTCGCCCGCGCCGGCGGCGTCAACCCCGACCTGGACACCGCACTCGCCGCGGCGGACCACGGCGACCGCGCGGACGCCCTGCGGGCCGCACGGGCGGAGTGGCAGCGCCGCCGCACGGTCCACACGGAGGACGCGCTGGCGTGGGCCCTGCACCGCTCCGGCCGCTCCGCCGAGGCACTCCCCCACGCCCGGCGGGCGACCGCGACCGGCTACCGCAACGCCGTGTTCCTGTACCACCGGGGGATGATCGAGCGGGCGGCCGGCGACACGGCGGCGGCACGGGACTCGCTGTCCCGGGCGCTGCGGCTCAACCCCGCGTTCTCCCCGACGGGTTCGGTCGAGGCGCGGCGCGCCCTTGATGCGCTGGGTGCGCTGGATGCGCTGGATGCGCTGGATGCGCCGGAGGGGGCGTCATGAGCGGGGGACGCGTCGGCGGGCGCCCGCGGCGGGCCTCCTCCCCACCCCGCCCCTTCCCGCCCCGGGGCTCCGCCCCGAACCCCGCCCCGGCCGAAGGGACCGGGCCCGCCCGGCGCTCGGGAACCGGCGACCTGAAACAGAGCCCCGGTCTCCAGCCCGCCCGGCGCCCGAGCACGGGGGACCTTGAGCGGACCCCCGGTCACCAGCCCGTCCAACGCCCGAGCGCAGGGGACCCCGAGCGGAACCCCGGTCACCAGCCCGTCCGGCGTCCGAGCACGAGGGATCCCGAGCAGAGCCCTGCTTTCCAGCCCATCCAGCACCCGAACACGGGGAACCCCGAGCAGACCCCCGGACTCCAGCCCGTCCGGCGTTTAAGGACCGGGGACCGTGAGCGGAACCCCGTTCTCCAGCCCATCCAGCACCCGAACACGAGGGATCCCGAGCGGCCCCCCGGACTCCAGCCCATCCGGCGTTTAAGGACCGAGGACCCCGAGCAGACCCCTGCTCTCCAGCCCATCCAGCACCCGAACACGAGGGATCCCGAGCGGCCCCCCGGACTCCAGCCCATCCTGCGTTTGAGGACCGAGGACCCCGAGCAGACCCCTGCTCTCCAGCCCATCCAGCACCCGAACACGAGGGATCCCGAGCAGAGCCCCGGCCTCCAGCCCGTCCGGCGTTTGAGGACCGGGGACCGTGAGCGGAGCCCTGCTCTCCAGCCCGTCCGGCGCCCAAGCACGAGGGATCCGGAGCAGAGCCCCGTCCTCCAGCCCGTCCGGCGCTTGAGGACCGGGGGTGCGGGGGCGGAGCCCCCGGAACGGGGTGCGGGGCGGAGCCCCGTTGCAGGGCCGGGGGCGGAGCCCCCGGAACGGGGTCCGCGGGCGTCCGCGCGATGGCGCGCCGTCCGGGGGCTCGTCGCGGCCGCGGTCGGCGCCGCGGCGCTGCTGGCCGCTGCCGCGGCCCCCGCCGCCGCCCACCCTCTCGGCAACTTCACCGTCAACCGCTACGACGGGCTCGTCGTCTCCCCGCGCGCGTTGACGGTCGACCACGTCGAGGACCTGGCCGAGATCCCGGCCGCCCGGATCCGCCCGCGGGAGCTCTCGCGCGGCGAGCTGGCGGCGTGGGCGAAGGCACGCTGCGCGGCCGCCTCCCGCGATGCGCGGCTGCGTGTCGACGGGCGCGCGGTGGCACTCGCCGCGGACACCGCGCGGGCCGAGGTCCGTCCCGGTCAGGCGGGGCTGCCGACGCTCCGCGTCGAGTGCCGTATGACCGCCCCGCTGCCCGAACGCGGCGCCGTGTCCATCGGCTTCACGGCCGCTGCGGCCGGCGCCGAGGGCCCCGGCTGGCACGAGATCACGGCCCGAGGGGACCGTAGGACCCTCACGTCATCGGACGTGCCGCAGAAGTCCGTGTCGCGCAGGCTGGCGTCGTACCCGACGGGTCTCCTAGACTCGCCGCCCGACCGTACGAGCGCGGCGGTCACGGCCGTTCCGGGCGGCCCCGCCCTGACCGCGGACGAGGGCGACGACGGGGCCGCCGCCCCGCCCCCGTCGGTGCTGCCGCGCGGCGCGGACCGCTGGACGCAGGCGCTGACCGGGCTCGTCGAACGGCGCGAGCTCACGCTCTCGTTCGCCGCGCTCGCGCTCGCCGTGGCCGTGGGCCTCGGGGCACTGCATGCCCTCGCCCCCGGCCACGGCAAGACGCTGATGGCCGCGGCCGCGGCGGCGGGCGGACGGAGTTCGCTGCGGAACGTCCTGGTCCTGGGCGCCTCCGTGACCGTGACCCACACGCTCGGGGTCTTCGCCCTGGGCGCCCTCGTGGCGGCCGGCTCGGCCGTCGGCCCGTCGGTCGTCGGCTGGCTGGGCGTGGTGAGCGGTGTCCTGGTCACGGTCGCCGGAGCGGTGCTCGTACGCCGGGCCTGGCACCAGCGGGCACACGGCCATGCGCACGGTCACACCCACGTCCATCTGCCGGGCGGCCACGGCCACGCTCATCACCACGGCCACGGCCACAACCACAACCACGAGCACACGCACGAGCGCCCCTCCCAGCCGCTCCGCCGCGCCGTCCTGCTCGGCTTCGCCGGCGGCCTCGTCCCCAGTCCCTCCGCCGTCGTCGTGCTCGTCGGCGCCGCGGCCCTCGGGCACGCCTGGTTCGGGCTGCTGCTCGTCGTCGCGTACGGCGCCGGGCTGGCCCTCACGCTCACCGCGGCGGGGTTCGCCGTCGTACGGCTCGGGGAGCGGGCGGGGCGCTGGCTGGCGCGGCGGCGGGGCGACGGGCGGCGCGGTGGGCGGCTCGTCGCCTTCCTGCATCGCACCGCTCCGTTGAGCACAGCCGTCGCCGTCCTCGTACTGGGTTGCGGATTGGTGTTCAGGGGGGCCGCAGGGGCCATCAGTTGAGCTAGCTTGGAGGGGTTTCCACCGTGATGGTCGCTCTGCTGCGGATGGGGGGCTCGCCATGAGCGAAGTGCCGGACGGCGAAAGGGACTGCGGACGAGACGGCGGACGGGCCGGCGGACGGGCCGGCGACGGGACGCTGATCGCGGACCGGTACCGGCTGCTGGGCCGGCTCGGCGAGGGCGGCATGGGCGTGGTGTGGCGCGCCCGGGACGAGCTGCTCGGCCGGGAGGTCGCGATCAAGGAGGTCCGGGCGCCCGCCGGGCTCGGCGCCACCGATGTGCAGCGGCTGTACGCGCGCCTGGAGCGCGAGGGCTGGGCGGCCGCCCGGATCTCCCAGCGCAATGTGGTCACGGTCTACGACGTGGCGTCGCACGACGGCCGCCCGTGGATCGTGATGGAGCTGATCCGCGGGCTCTCGCTCGCCGAGGTGCTCGACGCCGAGGGGCCCATGGCGCCGCGGCGCGCCGCGCACATCGGGGCGGAGGTGCTCGCCGCGCTGCGCGGGGCTCATGAGGCGGGGGTGCTGCACCGGGACGTGAAGCCCGGGAACGTCCTGCTCGCCAACGACGGCCGGGTGGTGCTCACCGACTTCGGGATCGCCATGGTCGAGGGCACGTCGAATCTGACGATGACCGGAGAGCTGGTCGGATCCCCGGAGTTCCTCGCTCCGGAGCGGGCGCTCGGGCGCACTCCGGGCGCGGAGTCCGATCTCTGGTCGCTCGGGGTGCTGCTGTACGCGGCCGTCGAGGGGGTCACCCCGTTCCGCCAGGACACGCCGCTGAGCACGCTGCGGGCGGTCGTCGACGAGGAGTTGCCGCCGCCGCGCCGGGCGGGTGCGCTGGCCCCGGTCATCGAGGGACTGCTGCGCAAGGATCCGGCGGCACGGCTGTCGGCCCGGGAGGCCGACCGTGAGCTGCGGATCGTGGGGGCCGGCGGCACACCGCGCACGGGGTCCACTCCCGTGCCGTCTTCCGGCCCGTACGCCACGACGGTCAGCCCGGCCGCGCCGACGGCCGCTACGGCTCCCGCGGGCGGTTTCGGGCCGCCCACACCGCCGACCGGAGCACTCGCCGTCCCGCCCGAGCGGCCACGGCGCGCCAGGGCAGCGCTGGTCGCGGGTATCGCCGTACTGCTGCTGTCGATCGGCGGCCTCGGCTACGCGCTCCTCGGCGGCTACGGCAACGGCTACGGCAACGGCAACGGCAACGGCAACGGCGGCAGCACCGGCGGCGCAGGCAACGGTGCGGCGAACGGCGGAGCGAGCGGCGGTGGGACCGCCGGCCCCTCGGCGACCGGTGACGACCCGTCCGGCGGCACTCCCGGCACACCGGGTACGCCGAGCACCACGGACACCGCGCCCACGGGCGGCGCCGGCTCCGCGACGGCGACGCCTCCGCAGCAGACCGTCCATGTGTACGCCCAGGCCGTGACGGGCAGCTACAGCGGCTCCTGCCCCCCGCCGGAGGCGGAGGCGCCCGCTTTCACCGCGACGGTCACCGTGGGGCGTACGCCGGCGTCCGTCACGTACCGGTGGGTGACGGAGAGCGGGAAGGGCTCTGGCGGGGGATGGAAGACGCTCGACTTCCCGGCCGGGAAGGGGACGTCGCAGCGTGTCGCCCACATCGAGCGGACATACGCGGAGAACGCGACGCACCACGACCGGATCCGGCTGGAGGTCCGGAGTCCGGTCGGGGCACGCTCGAACTGGGTGGCGTTCTCGGTGACGTGCGAGGAGGAGTCTCCGTCTCCGACGGGCGAGCCCTCCTATGCGGTGGTGGATCCCGCAGGCTCTGCGGACCCGCTCACACCGCGCCGTTGAACGTGGGCAGGTAGCCGCCCGACTGTCCGGACTGGGTGGGGTGGTACGACTCGCTGATGTTCAGCCAGTTGACGCTGTGCAGCCAGGCGGCGCCGGAGCAGATCTCGTGCCCGGTGAAGGTCGGGACGACATCGGCGAAGGTGTATCCGTGGTCGGCGGCCCGCTTGGCGATGGCGGCGTTGAGGTGGTCCGCGCCGCCGTTGATCGCGGCGCGCTCGTTCTCGGTGAGGCCTGTGACGCAGTTGCCGTTCAGCTTGTAGAAGCGGGGATAGCCGATGACGACGACGTGTGCCGCCGGTGCCTTGGATCTGATGGCCGAGTACACCGCGTCGAGCCGCCCGGGCAGGGTGCTGTCGACGTACTGCTTGGCCTGGTTGACCCGGGAGATGCAGGTGCTCTCGGACTGGAGCACGCAGGTCGTCATGACGTCGGCGAAGCCTGCGTCGTTGCCGCCGATGGTGATCGAGACGAGGTCGGTCGCGGAGGTGACGGGTCCGAGCTGGCTCGCCGTCACATCGGTCGTGACAGCGCCCGAGCAGGCGGTGAAGGCGAATGAGGACGGTGCGTTGACGGCCGCCCAGAGGGCGGGGTAGGCCCGGTTGGTGCGCTTGCAGTCGCCGCTGTCGCTGAGGTACGCGCCGGCGCCGAGGCCCGAGGAGTACGAGTCGCCGAGGGCCACGTAGTCCCCTGCCGCGCTCTGCGCGGCCTGTGCCTGGCCCGCCCCGGTCAGGGCGAGGACGGCGCCGAGGAGGAGTGAGGATGAGAATGCCGCGATTCGGGACAGTTTCATGGAACCTCCCTTTAGCAGGATCTCTGCCTCAACTGTGGTAGCACGCCCCATAGTTCACCGGAAGTGTCCATGCCAAGAACAATCAGGGACTTATGTCTACTTCTTGGTGGATCATCAGCTATCGACGTGCAGTGACCTCATGATTCACCCACGCCACGCCACACATGCCACGGCGACCGCTTTCTTTCCCTTCCTCATCGAAATGCGGAACAGTCCTGTGCATTTCGGCCCGGTAAGGAAAAAGATGCAGAAAGGGTGGGACGTCATTCCAGGACTTGTCATACAGTCCTATTCATCAATACCGGCGTAGATCCACCCGCAACGACCCATCATGCAGGACGACTCCAGGGGAGGGGTCGAGCATCGCGAAGGGGTCCGAGCGGAGCGCGGTAGGGGGGTGCCGTGACCGGCCGTGCCTGCGGGCATGCGCCGGCTCACGGGCCGCGCGACCGGCACTGCCAACTCACCCGGCCGGCACGGAGAGCCATGCCGTCACGCACGCGTGACGTCGTGCCTCCGTGAGTCATGGGTCCATGCCGTCATGGACCCGTGCCGCCATGGACCCGTGCCGTCACGGCCGAGGTGAGAACCCCCCTTTCGAACCGGACACTCATCCGGACCGCCCCGCCGCGGGCGGTCCACCGGACGAGAGGGAAACCCACCGATGAGCTCGTTCCTGCGCCCGGCGGTCCAAGAGACCACCGTCACACTGGGCCGGATCCCCGCCCAGTACCGCCCGATCTCCTCGCACCTCGCGATCACGCCGCCGGTCAGCGTCGTGATCCCCGCCATGAACGAGGCGGAGAACCTTCCGTACGTCTTCAAGACCCTGCCCGAGTGGATCCATGAAGTGGTCCTCGTCGACGGCAACTCCACGGACGGCACCGTGGACGTCGCCCGGGAGCTGCGGCCGGACGTCAAGGTCGTCAAGCAGGCGGGAAAGGGCAAGGGATCCGCGCTCATCAGCGGGTTCGCCGCCTGCACCGGCGACATCATCGTCATGGTCGACGCGGACGGCTCCGCCGACGGCCAGGAGATCGTCAGCTATGTCTCCGCCCTCGTCGGCGGCGCCGACTTCGCCAAGGGCTCCCGCTTCGCCAACGGCGGCGGCACCGACGACATGACAGCCATTCGAAGACTCGGGAACCGTGTCCTGTGCGCCGTCGTCAACGCCAAGTTCGGCGCCCGGTACACCGACCTCTGCTACGGCTACAACGCCTTCTGGCGCCACTGCCTGGACCGGATCACCCTGGACTGCACCGGCTTCGAGATCGAGACCCTCATGAACATCCGGGTCGTCAAGGCCGGACTGCGCGTCCAGGAAGTGCCCAGCCACGAGTACCTGCGCATCCACGGCGTCAGCAACCTCAGCACCGTACGGGACGGGCTGCGGGTCCTCAGAGTGATCCTCAAGGAGAAGGGGGTCCCGCGCCGGTCGGCACGCCGCGCGCCCGCGCTCACCCTCAAGACCTCACGGGGAGAGGCGTCTTGAACAGCCCGTTCCAGGCCGCTCGCCGGACGTACTCGGTCGTGGTCTGCGTCTACACGGAGGACCGCTGGGAGGACATCCTCGCGGCGGTCGCCTCGGTGCGGCAGCAGTCGCTCCCGGCGCTGGAGACGCTGCTCGTCGTCGACCACAATCCGGCGCTGCTGTCCCGGCTGAGCGGCACGTTCACGGGGAGCGTCGACCAGGGGGTGGTGCGGGTGCTCGCCAACGCGGGCCCCCGCGGCCTCTCCGCGGGCCGCAACACCGGGATCGCCGCCGCCCGCGGCGAGATCGTCGCCTTCCTCGACGACGACGCCGTGGCCGAGCCCGACTGGCTGCGGTACGTGGACGAGGGCTACGCCGATCCGCGCGTGATGGCCGTGGGCGGCAGGACCCAGCCGGCCTGGGCCTCGGGCCGCAGGCCCCGCTGGTTCCCCGAGGAGTTCGACTGGGTGGTGGGCTGCACCTACCGGGGACTGCCGCCCGGCCGCGTCCGGGTACGCAACGTCCTCGGCGGGAACGCCTCGTTCCGGCGCACCGCCTTCGACGCCGCAGGCGGCTTCGCCACCGGCATCGGACGCGACGGCGACCGGCGGCCCCTGGGCTGCGAGGAGACCGAGCTGTGCATCCGGCTGGCACGGGCCCTCCCCCACGCGGTCCTGCTGATCGACGACCGTGCCGTCATCCACCACAAGGTGTCCGCAGCCCGTGAGGGCTTCGGCTACTTCCGTGCGCGCACCTACGCCGAGGGCCTCTCGAAGGCCCTCGTGGCGCGCAGTGTGGGCAGCGACAAGGCGTTGGAGTCCGAGCGCCGGTACACCACGCGGGTGCTCCCGGCGGGCGTCGTGCGCGGACTGCGCGACGCCCTGCTCGGCCGTCCGGGCGGAGCCGGGCGGGCGGGCGCGATCGTCGCGGGCGTCGCGACCGCGGCCGCGGGCTACGCGCTGGCGCATGTACGGACGCGCTCGGGGGTGGCGTTCGCGCACGGCCCGGTAGCGGCCTACGCCCGGCGCCCGGACGGCGAGACGGACTCGGCGCCGGTCGCGGAGCCGGCCCCTGCCGCCGGAGGTGGGCCGCGGTGACGGACCGGTCGGCTGTGCCCATCCTGATGTACCACGCCGTCGGGCACCGGCCCGCGCCCGCCGCGTACCGGCTCTCCGTGGCGCCGGAGGCGTTCGCCGAGCAGATGGCGCTCCTGGCCGCACACGGCTTCGCCCCCGTCACGACGGCCCGTCTCGGCCGGGCCTGGCGGGGCGGGGAGCCGCTCCCCCCGCGTCCCGTGCTGATCACGTTCGACGACGGATACGAGGGCGTGCACCGCCACGCCCTCCCCGTCCTCGCCGAGCACGGCTTCGCCTCGACCTTGTTCGTCTCGACCGGATGGCTGCGCGGCGAGCACGAGACGCGCGGGACGGGCGGGACGGGCGGGACGAGCAGGACGAGCGGGGCACTCGACACGATGCTCGACTGGCACCAGGTGCGGGAACTGGCCGCCGCGGGCGCCGAGATCGGCGGCCACTCCCACACCCATCCGCAGCTCGACCAGGTCGACGACGCCCGTCTGCGGTTCGAGACCCTGCGGTGCCGGGAGATCATCGCCGGGGAACTGGGAGCGGCGCCGGCCTCGTTCGCGTATCCGTACGGCTACTCCAGCCGGCGCGTGCGGCACATGGTCCGTGCGGCGGGCTTCGCCCAGGCCCTCGCCGTGGGCAACGCGGCGGCCCGCCGCCGCCAGGGTCCGTACGCGCTGGAGCGGGTGACCGTTCGGCGCTCCACCCGCATCGAGGAGTTCGAACGCCTCGTCGAGGGCCGGGGCCTCGCCCGCCACTTCGCACCGGACCGGGCGCTGACGAAGGGGTACGCCGTCGTGCGCGGAACCCGGAAGGTGATGCGAGTTCTTCGCACGTGAGTGCGAGACCGGCACGCAGCGCCGCACGTCAAAACACCGTGCACGGAGCGTCCCCGTGCCGGATCATGGGCGCCATGTCTGCCACGCCTGCCAACCCCGGGGATGCCCTGCCGATCCGGCTCAACGTCGACGACAGCGATTCACCGTCGGACGTCGTCGACGCGCTCTTCCTCGGCCGCTTCGCGACGGGCGAGCAGCCGTACTCGCACAGTTCGACGATCGACCGCGTCAAGCCCGGCGCCACCCTGCTGCCGCCGGGCTCGACCGTGCTGCGCGCGGCGCGTGACGACGACCGCAGCGCGACGCTCGCCGAGGGCGACGGCTGGACGCTGCTGATCTCCCGGTGGAACCGGGGCGCCGACGTCACGGTCACGGCCGTGACCTCCGAACTCGCCGAGAGGATCCACAAGCAGGCGACGGAGGGCGTCCAGGACGAGCCGGAGCCCCAGCCCGAGAACGTGACGATGGGCTTCTGGTACGTGTCCCCCCGCCGCGGACCGCACCGCACCACCCGCCAGATCAGTGCGGGCACCTGGGAGGAGGTGCGGCCCAACTACACGGCCCGGGTTGCCGACGCGATGGACCGGCTGATGAAGGTGACCCCGGACGACATCGCCGGGCGGCTGCTCCTGCTGCACGGCCCGCCGGGCACGGGCAAGACGTCCGCGCTGCGGACCCTGGCCCGCTCCTGGCGCGACTGGTGCCAGGTGGACTGCGTCCTCGACCCCGAGCGGCTCTTCAACGACGTCGGCTATCTCATGGACATCGCGATCGGCGAGGACGAGGGCACGGCCAAGGGCCGCTGGCGGCTGCTGCTCCTGGAGGACTGCGACGAGCTGATCCGCGGCGAGGCCCGGCACACCGCCGGCCAGGCCCTGTCCCGGCTGCTGAACCTGACGGACGGTCTGCTGGGCCAGGGTCGCAACGTCCTCGTGGGGGTCACGACCAACGAGGACCTGGAGCGCCTCCACCCGGCGGTGGTCCGCCCCGGGCGCTGCCTCGCCCGGATCGAGGTCGGCCCGCTCACCCGCGCGGAGGCGGTCGGCTGGCTGGGCACGGACGAGGGGGTCGGCCGCGAGGGCGCGACGCTCGCGGAGCTCTACGCCCTGCGGCGCGGGACGACCCCCGCGTCGGTCCCGGCGCAGCACGACGGGGCCGACGCGGGGCTGTACCTGTAGTCCCCCGAGTACGTCCGCTACTCCTGGACGAACTCGCCCGGGCCGAGGACCTTGCCGACCTCGGTTCGCGGGTCGGTGATATTCCCGAAGGGGACGGAGAAGCGGAACACCTTCTCATTGTCCCGGCTGATGCCCCACAGCGCGGAGTGCGGTCCGGCGTCCTCCCAGGCGATGCCCTGTCCCTCGATGCCCGGCAGGGCGACGGTCGCCACGTGCTCCAGCACGGAGCCCGCGCGCGGCAGCTTCATCACATAAGTCTCGGGCAGGTCGTGACCGGTGAGGTACAGACGGCCGTCGGGGCCCCAGGAGCCGCCGGAGTTGCTCATGGGCTTGAACTTGTCGAGGATCGGCTTGGGGATGGTCCAGGACTCGACGACCTGGAAGTCGTCGTCCATCTTGACGACCTTGGTGTTGTACGTCTCGCCGTACGGAGTGCCCGGCTTGTCCTTGCGCTCCTTGTCGTAGTTGGCGAACGCCGCCCACCAGGCGCCGTCGTGACGGTCCAGCCAGGTCAGGGAGCCGCGGTCGATGCCGAAGCTGTGGCTGCCGATGTGGCGCATGGTGCGGGTGTCGAAGATCTCGATCGAGCTCTCCATGGGCCAGCCCGAGTAGTTCGAGTGGGCGGCGTAGAGCCTGTCGCCGATCACGGCTCCGCTGTCGAAGTGCACGAACGGGCCGTCCTCGCGCCCGGCGAACTGGAGCAGCGGCTTGCCGGTGGCGCGGTCGTGCTTGGTGATGGTGCTGTCGCTGACGGCGTAGAAGTACTTCCGGTCGACGGCGACGCCCTGGCGCGCGTCGAAGGCGTCGTACGACGCGGTGGCCGCGGCGTCGAAGCCGGGGACCTCCGCGACGGCGGGCTGGAGGGCCGCCTGCTGCGCGGGGGCCGCCGGGTCGGAGGCCGGGACCGATGCCTGGGCGGAGCCGAGGGCGGCGACGCTCAGCGCGAGCGCGGCGGCGGCCGCGGCCAGCACGGCGGGGGTCTTGGCGCGCCGGATGCGCGCCGCGGGCGTGAGGCGGTTGGTCATGGTCAGCCTTCTCGGGAGGTTCGGTTGCCGGCGCATCAGCCTGCGCCCCCTCCCGTCCGTCACGGCGAACGTTGCTCGTCGCATCTGTGAAACACCCGTGAACAGGACCCCGGAGCGGCCTCCCCGACTGAAACGATGCACCACTTGCCCCTCTGAGGTGCCGTCACGGCGCTTGTCCTGACTCGACGGAGGGGTCCCGCGACCGACCTGAATCGTTCAACCTGCGGTCACATCCGGTTGCCTCGGCATGGAGAGCGTGGCGGAGCCCCATCCGTCGATTGGTCTGGAGCTCTCCGTGACTGAATCCCTTTCCCGGCGCCGTCTGCTCGGCGCCGCCGCCGTTGCTGCCGCAAGCGTCGGTCTCGGCGCCCCCGCGGCCGCGGCCGCCACCACCGGCACCTCGCCCTCGTACACGTCCGCCCGGCCGTCCCTCCCCTCGGGCCTGTTCACGCTCGGCGTCGCCTCCGGCGACCCGCTGCCGACGTCCACCGTGCTGTGGACCCGGCTCGCGCCGGACCCGATCGCCGGGGGCGGCATGCCCGAGCAGGCCGTCGAGGTGCAGTGGGAGGTCGCGACCGACGAGCGGTTCCGCCGTGTGGTGCGCCGGGGCAGCGAGTACGCGCGCCCCGAGTCCGGCCATAGCATCCATGTCGACCCGCAGGGACTGCGTCCGGACACCGAGTACTTCTACCGCTTCCGGGCCGGCGGCACCGGTGGCGAGATATCGCCGGTCGGCCGCACCCGCACCGCGCCCGCCGCCGGCTCCCGCGCCGGCTCGCTGCGCTTCGCGTTCGCCTCCTGCCAGAACTTCTCGGCGGGCTACTTCCACCTCTACCGCGACCTCGTCCAGCAGGACGTCGCGTTCGTCGCCTTCCTCGGCGACTACATCTACGAGTCGGCACCCGTCGCCACCTCCCTCCGCGTCCACGAGGGCACCGGCGAGCCGTACTCGCTGGTCAACTACCGCAACCGGTACGCCCAGTACCGCACCGACCCCGACCTCCAGGCCGGGCACGCCGCCGCGCCGTGGATCGTCACGCTCGACGACCACGAGATCGACAACAACTGGGCCGACGACATTCCGCAGGACCCGGCCAACCAGACGCCGGAAGCCTTCCGCGCCCGCCGTATCGCCGCGTTCCAGGCCTGGTACGAGCACATGCCCGTGCGCCGCACCTCCCGGCCCAACGGCCCGGACATGCAGGTCTTCCGCCGCTTCGACTTCGGCGACCTCGCCCGCGTGCACGTCCTGGACACCCGCCAGTACCGCAGCGACCAGGTCGCCACGATCGCCGAGGCCGAGGACCCCTCGCGCACCCTGCTCGGCGAGCGGCAGGAGAAGTGGCTGGACGCCGGGCTGGTGAGCGGCGGGCAGAAGTGGAACCTGCTCGCCAACCAGACGCAGGTCGCCACCAACGACCGCACCGCGGGCGAGGTCGACTCCTTCGACCTCGACAACTGGGACGGCTACCGTGCCAGCCGCCGCAAGCTGATGGACACCTTCGCCTCGCCCCGCGTGGCCAACCCGGTCGTCCTGACCGGCGACCGCCACTCCACGTTCATCATGAACCTGGAGCGCAACCCCGAGCAGCAGGGCACCGCGGTCGTCGGCGCCGAGCTGTGCGGCACCTCGATCACCTCGGGCGGTGACATCCCGCCGTCCTCGCAGCAGCAGTTCCACACCACGTACGACCCGATCGCCGCCGAGTCGCCGCACTGGCGCTACTGGGACAACCGGCGCGGCTACATCCTCTGCGACGTCAGCCGCGACCGCATGGAGTCCACGCTGCGCTCCACGGAGGTCGTGACCAAGCAGGAGGGCGCGCCGGTCATCCCCGCCGCGCGCTTCGTGACCGAGTCCGGGCGCCGTGGCGTGACGGTCGCCTGACGCTCATGACCCCGGTCTGACCCCTCACGAAGGTGGTCGGAGGCGACGTGCCCGCGCACCGCGCCGGCGCGTCGCCTCCGCCGCCCGCGCCTCGGACACCGTCGCGACAGCGCCCCGTTCGACGGCGCGCGGCTCCGTCATGCCGCGTCCTGGAGCAGCGAGGCGAGCAGTTCCCTCTCCTGCGGCGAGAGCCGCAGGGCACCGGCCGCCACGTTCTGCGCCAGGTGGTCCGGGTTGCCAGTGCCGGGAATGGCCAGGACATGGGGGCCGCGCTGGAGGGTCCAGGCCAACCGGATCTGGGCCGGGGTCGCGTCGTGGGCCCGGGCGACGGCGAGGACCTCCTCACGGTCGCCCGCGGTCGCGCCCGCTTCGCGGCCTTCGCCCGCGATGGCGAAGAACGGCACGAAGGCGATGCCCTGCTCTCCGCACGCGCGCAGGAAGGCATCGTCCTCGCGGCCGGCGCCGACACCGTAGCGGTTCTGGACGCAGACCACCGGAGCGACGGTCCGGGCCTCGGCGAGCTGCTCGGGTGTGACGTTGGAGACGCCGAGGTGGCGGACGAGACCGGCGTCGCGGAGCTCGGCCAGCGCGCCGAAGTGCTCGGCGATCGATCCGGAGCCGTTCTTGGCGCGGAAGTTCACCAGGTCGAGGTGGTCGCGGCCGAGCTGGCGCAGGTTCTCCTCGACCTGGCCGCGCAGTTGGTCCGGCCGTGCCCACAGCCACGTACCGGAGGGGTCGCGGCCCGGACCGACCTTGGTGGCGATGACGAGGTCGTCGGGGTACGGCGCCAGGGCCCGGTTGATGAGTTCGTTGGCGGAGCGCAGCGACGAGAAGTAGAAGGCGGCCGTGTCGATGTGGTTGACGCCGAATTCGTCGACCGCGCGGCGCAGCACGCCGATCGAGCGGTCACGGTCGCTCGGGGCACCGAGGTCGAAGGCGGCGCTGCCCGTCAGACGCATCGCGCCGAAGCCCAGCCGGTTGACGGTCAGGTCGCCGAGTTCCCAGGTGCCCGCGGCCGCGCTGGTGATCTTCTCCGAGGTCATCGGCGGAGTCTTCCACAGGGCCGCGGGAGCGTGCGCCGCCGGTCTCGGCCGATCCGCAGGTCTCAGCCGATCCGCAGGTCTCAGCCGATCCGCCGGTACCGTCGCTCCGGCCGTCCCGTCCCCCCGTACCGGAGTGTGACCTCCGCGCGCCCCGTCTCCGCGAAGTACTCCAGGTAGCGGCGGGCGCTGACCCGGGAGAGGGAGCCGGCTTCGGCGCACTCGGTGGCGGACAGCCCCTCCGGGTGGGCGCCGAGGATGCGGTCGACGAGCTCTGCGGTGTGGGCGGCGAGGCCCTTCGGCAGCTCGCGGGAGCCGGGCGGGCGGGCGCCGAAGAGCTGGTCGACGTCCTCCTGGCGGGCCTCGTCGAGGCCGTCGAGGCGGGCCCGCATCGACGCCACGTGGCGCAGCTGTTCCTGGAGCGCGGCCTGGCTGAAGGGCTTGATCAGATAGTGCAGGGCGCCCGCGCGCAGCGCCGAGCGGATCGTGCCGGCGTCGCGGGCGGCCGTGATGAACAGGACGTCGGCGGGCTGCCGGTCCGTGTCGCACTGCTCCGCGGCACGAAGTTCGCGCAGCACACCAAGCCCGTCCATGTCGGGCAGATACACATCGAGCAGTACCAGATCGGGACGGAGGCGCTCCGCGGCGCGCAGCGCTTCGGCGCCGCTGTGGGCCACACCGACCACCGTGAACCCGGTCATGGCGGACACATAGCGGCCGTGCAGCTTGGCGACCATGAAGTCGTCGTCCACCACCAGAACCCTTGTCACGCGGCCACGCTATGCGCCGACCACAACGACCACAACGTCCGTTGATTCCGGAAGAGAGACAGCTTCTTAACACGCAGGCAACATGTGGGCCACCTCACTCGTCCCCCCATTCCCCGGCTCAGCCCGAAAGCTCGAAGCCCGAATGCTCGAAAGGCGGCTCACGTGCGACTGCGCACCCCCATCGCCCTGCTCGGGGCGGCGCTGCTGGTGCTCGTGGGGCCGCCGCTGCTCACCCCCGGCAGCGGCGCCGACACCGGCACGCAGATCCCCGGCCTGCGCTTCATGGTCCCCAACACTCCCGGCGGCGGATACGACATCACCGCCCGCACCGCGGCCAAGAACGCCGAGGACGCGGGGCTCACCCACAACATCGAGGTGTTCAACCTCCCCGGCGCGGGCGGCACCGTCGGCCTCGCCCGGCTCGTCGGCGAGCACGGCAACGGCCGTCTCGCGATGTCCATGGGCCTCGGGGTCGTCGGCGCCGTCCACACCAACAAGTCCCCCAAGACCCTCGCCGACACCACCCCCATCGCCCGGCTCACGGAGGAGCAGGACATCGTGGTGGTCGCGAAGGACTCGCCGTACCGGACCATCCAGGACCTGCTCGCGGCGTGGAAGGAGAACCCGGGCAAGCTGCCCGTCGGCGGCGGCTCGTCGCCCGGCGGGCCCGACCATCTCGCCCCCATGCTCATGGCGCAGGCGGCCGGTATCGCCCCGAAGTCGGTCAACTACGTCCCCTTCGACGGCGGCGGCGAACTGCTCGCCTCGATCCTCGGCAACAAGGTCGCCTTCGGCGTCTCGGGTGTCGGCGAGTACCTCGACCAGATCGAGTCCGGGGAGCTGCGGCTGCTCGCCGTGACCGGAGCGCAGCGGGTGCCGGGCCTCGACGCGCCCACCCTCCGCGAAGCCGGGCTCGACACGGACTTCACCAACTGGCGCGGCATTGTCGCCCCGCCCGGCCTCTCCGACGCCGAGCGCGACAAGCTCGTCGGCCTCGTCGAGAAGCTGCACGACTCGAAGCAGTGGCGGGACTCGATGAAGAAGAACGGCTGGAGCGACGCCTTTCTGACCGGCGAGGCGTTCGGCGACTTCCTCGACGGCCAGGACCGGCGCGTCGACTCCGTACTGAAGGAGCTGGGGCTGTGACCACTCCCACCACGGTGGACACCCCCACCACGCCCGAGGAGCCCCGCCGCGCCGGCTGGCTGCGCGAGCACTCCGAACTCGACGTCAGCGTCCTGCTGTTCCTCATCGGCGTACTCGTCCTCACCGACGCGCTGACCATGGACGTCGACATCGCCCAGCGCGGCCCCGTCGGCCCGACGACCGTCCCCCTCGTCGTCGGCGCCGGACTGCTGGTCGTGGCCGTGCTGCTGGCGGTCGACGTCCTGCGCGGCGGCCGCGGCGAGGCGGAGGGCGGCGAGGACATCGACCTGTCCGAGCCCGGCGACTGGCGTACGGTCCTCCTCCTCGCCGGGGTCTTCCTCGGCAACGCCGTCCTCATCGGCCCGCTCGGCTTCCCGGTCTCCGGGGCACTGCTCTTCTGGGGCTCGGCGTACGCGCTCGGCAGCCGGCACCACCACCGGGACCCGCTGATCGCCGCCGCGCTCTCCGTCATCACCTTCTTCGTCTTCAACAACCTGCTCGGGGTTCCGCTGCCCGGCGGCCCGCTGATGGGGGTGCTCTAGCCGATGGACTCGCTCAACTCCCTTCTCGACGGCTTCGGGACCGCGCTGACCCCGCTCAACCTGCTCTGGGCGGCGCTCGGTGTGCTGCTCGGCACGGCGATCGGCGTCCTGCCCGGCATCGGCCCGGCGATGGCGGTGGCGCTGCTGCTGCCCGTGACGTACGGGCTCGAACCGACCGGCGCCTTCATCATGTTCGCGGGCATCTACTACGGCGCGATGTTCGGCGGATCCACCACCTCCATCCTGCTCAACACGCCCGGTGAGAGCGCCGCGGTCGTCGCCGCGATGGAGGGCAACCCGATGGCGAAGGCGGGCCGCGGGGCCCAGGCGCTCGCCGCGGCCGCCGTCGGCCACTTCGCGGGCGGCATGATCGGCACGATCCTGCTGGTCGCGCTCGCCCCGACGGTCGCCGCGCTCGCCGTGGACATCGGCGCGCCCGACTACTTCGCCATCATGGTGCTGGCCTTCATCGCGGTGACGTCGGTGCTCGGCTCCTCCCGGATCCGCGGGCTCGCCTCGCTGCTCATCGGGCTGACGCTGGGCCTGGTGGGCCTCGACCAGATGACCGGGCAGCAGCGGCTCACCTTCGGCTCGCTTCAGCTCGCCGACGGCATCGACATCGTCATCGTCGCGGTCGGTCTCTTCGCGATCGGCGAGGCGCTGTGGGTCGCGGCCCATCTGCGGCGCTCGACCAGCCAGGCGATCCCGGTCGGCCGGCCCTGGCTGGGCAGGGCCGATGTGCGGCGCACCTGGAAGTCGTGGCTGCGCGGACCGGTCATCGGCTTCCCGTTCGGCGCGATCCCCGCGGGCGGCGCGGAGATCCCGACGTTCCTGTCGTACGTCACCGAGAAGCGGCTGTCCAAGCACAAGGACGAGTTCGGCAAGGGCGCCATCGAGGGTGTCGCCGGGCCCGAGTCGGCGGCCTCGGCCTCCGCGGCGGGCACGCTCGTCTCGATGCTGACGCTGGGTCTGCCGACCACCGCCGTGGCGGCCGTGATGCTGGCCGCGTTCCAGCAGTACGGCATCCAGCCGGGCCCGCTGCTCTTCGAGCGCGAACCCGAGCTGGTCTGGGGCCTCATCGCCTCGCTCTTCGTGGGCATGGTGCTGCTGCTCGCGCTGAATCTGCCGCTCGCGCCGCTGTGGGCGAAGCTGCTGCGCATCCCGCGGCCGTACCTCTACGCGGGGATCCTCTTCTTCGCCGCCGTCGGCGCCTACGCGGTGGGCGGGGAGGCGCTGGACCTCGTCACGCTGCTGATCATCGGGCTGATCGGGTTCGGGATGCGCCGGTACGGGCTTCCGGTGCTGCCCGCGGTCATCGGGGTCATCCTCGGCCCGGCCGCCGAGCAGCAGCTGCGGCGTGCGCTGCAGATCAGCGACGGCAGCGTGGCCGGCCTGGTCGACACCCCGTTCTCGGTGACCGTGTACGCGGTGATCGCGCTGCTGCTGGCGTGGCCGTGGCTGAAGCGGCTGGTCACGCGAGCAGCGCGCTGAACCGGCCGGCGCGGGCGAGGAGTTCGAGGGCGTCCAGGGCGCGCTCGGCCTCCTCGGCCGCGCGGGGGTCGGTCCGTGCGAGGCCGCTCGCGGCGAACTCGTCCTCGTCCAGGCGCAGGATCTCCGTACCGTCCCCCGACACCCACAGATCGAGGTCGAGGTCCTCGACGACCACCTCGGAGCCGTGGACGGACGCGGGCCGGGTGATGTCGCAGTACGAGCCCTTGAGGCTGCCGTCGCCCGCCCGCACCTCCTTCACCGCGTACCACCGGTCGCGCCAGTAGTGCTCCGTGAAGACGTCGCCAGGCTCGAAGCGCACGAAGCCGAAGTCCCGTACGCCCTCGCCCGCCCAGGGCGCGCGCACGGTGATGCGGGTGCCGTCGTCCCGGACGACATAGGCCGGGGTGGGGGTACCTCCCACGCCCGAAGGGCTGTGGGGGAGGATCTTCGTCCGGCCGGCCTTCACCAGGACGACGTCGACCCGCCGGCCCCGCTCAGCCGAGCTCGCGGACATACCGCACCTCGGTCGCGCAGATCTCGTAACCGAACCACTTGTTGATGGCCAGCATCGGGCCGTTGTCCGTGTCGTTGCCCGTGAACGCCTCGGTGAGGCCGGCGGCGCGGGCGCGGTGCAGCGAGTCGTTCTTGGCGAGCTTGGCCAGGCCCCGGCCCCGGTGGGCGCGGGCGGTGCCGGTCATCGCCGTGCCGTAGCGGTTGCTGCCGTCGGTACGGGCCGCGCTGAACGCCGCCGGACGACCGTCGACCAGCGCCACCGTGGTCAGTTCGCGGCTGAGCAGCGGATGGTTCCAGGTCTGGTCCAGCCAGTGCTCGTAGTCGGTCATCTCCGTGTCCACATCGCTCGGCTCGTCGGCCGTCGTCTCGGCGTCGAGCCCGAACAGCGGGCGCGGGTCGTCCTCGAACGCCGTACCGGGGACGAGCTCGACTCCGGCCGGCGGCTCCTGGAGCGGCGGCAGCGCGCCGGTTGCCAGGTCGAGGCGGAGGAAGTGCGCCGAGCGGCTGGACCGGTAGCCGTGCCACTCGGCGAAGGCACGGTTCGCGGGCGCGTCCGCACCCACGAGTACACGGTGGTGGCCCCCGCATCGGCCAGGTATTCCTCGGCGGTCCGCACGATCAGTGCACCGGCGCCGCGGCGCTGCCGGTCGGGGTGCACATACACATTGGCGTACCCGACACCGGGGTCGGGGCTGTCGTGGGCGATGCCCACCTGGGCCGTGCCGACGAGCTCGCCCTCCTCGAAGGCGGCGAACTGCCGGTAGTGGCTCTCCGGATGGGCATGGGCGGCGTCGAAGGCCACCGACTCGGCGCTGGCCAGCATGAAGGGCAGGGCCGCCCGTCGCACCCGGGCGAAGCCCTCGGCATCGTCGGGGTCCCCGGGCCGCAGCGCACGCACAGTCAACGTCATGGGCGGCGACGCTACGCGCGCACCCGGCGCGGTCGCCTCCCATTTTCCGGCTGCGGCGGGCGGCGGTGAGGGACAATCGGCCGGTGACCCTGAAGATCGTCATCGACACGGACTCCGCCACGGCTCCGTACGAGCAGCTGCGCGCCCAGATCTCCCGCCAGGCCCGCTCCGGCACACTGCCCGTCGGCTACAAGCTGCCGACGGTACGGGGCCTCGCGGAGCAGCTCGGCCTCGCCGCCAACACGGTCGCCAAGGCGTACCGCGCGCTGGAGGGCGACGGCGTGATCGAGACCCGCGGCCGCCACGGCACCTTCGTCGCCGCCGCGGGCGAGGCGGCGGACCGCCGGGCCGCGACGGCCGCCCAGTCCTACGCCGAACAGGTCCAGCGCCTCGGCCTGTCCCGCGAGGACGCGACGGCGGCGGTGGAGGACGCGCTGCGGGCGGCGTACGGGAAGTGACCGCGCGGCCCGGCGCCGCCGCTCACTCCGCGGGGACGAACGCGACCCGGAACATCTTCGGCCACCACTTGCCGGTCAGCAGGAACTGATCGGTTCCGGGAACGGCGGCGATGCCGTTCAGGACGTCCGCACGGCGGCGTTCGGCCGCGCTGAGGAGGGGCGGGACGGCGATGTCGCCGGTCACCCGGCCGGAGTCGGCGTCGATGCGGACGATCCGGTCGGCGGACCAGATGTTGGCGTAGACGGCGTCGCCGACGCATTCCAGTTCGTTGAGCCGCTCCACCGGGCGGCCGTGGGCGGTGACGGCGATCTCGCCCGTCCTCCTGAGCGTCCTCGGGTCGCGGAGCACGAGCTGGGAGGAGCCGTCGCTCGTCACCAGCCGGCCGCGGCGGGGCTGGTGGCACGCCCCCCAGCCCTCGCCCTGGTAGGGGACCCTGCGCAGCTCGGCCAACGTCCTGGCGTCCCGTTGGATCGCGACGCCGTTCTGCCAGGTGAGCTGCCAGAGCGTCGGCCCCGTCACGGTGAGTCCTTCGCCGAACAGCGGCGCGGGCAGCGCGGCCCGGCGCGCGGGCGGGGCGCCGGGCCGGCCCGCGGTGACCGCGGACCGGCCGGCGATGCCGCTGCTCTCGTAGAGCATGCCGTGGGCCATCTCCAGGCCCTGGGTGAACGCCTTCGGATCGTGCGGCAGGGTCTCCAGGACCTCGACCCGCAGCCGCTCGACCCGGGCGGTCGCCTGACCGGGTGTGCCGCGCCCGTGGTCCTTCGTGCCGCCGCCTGCGCCCCAGGTGCCGACGAGCATCGCCCCCGCGAGGGCGACGACGGCCGCCGAGGCCACGAACCCGAGCCGTACGGCCGCCACGGCTACGGTCGGGTCTTGGCCGACACCGGGGCCGTACGCCCGGCCGCGGACGCTCCCCGGCGGGGGACCACCGACGCCAGGCGCGTCGACACGAGCGCCGTGAGCCGGGGCGACCGCTCCGGCTTCGGCTGGTACCGGTAGGTGTAGCCGTGCGCCGTGCCCTCGCCGCGCACCGGGGCGTCGTTCAGGACGGCGCCGAGCACGGGGACGTTGACGCGTTCGAGGATGCGCAGGGTGTCGGTGACCTGGCTCCTGCCGGTCCGCCCCGCGCGGGCCACCAGCAGATAGCCGTCGATGGCTTGTGCCAGCGCCGGGGTGTCCGCGAAGGGGAGCACCGGCGCGGTGTCCAGCACCACGTGGTCGAACTGCTCGGCGAGCTCCGCCACCAGGGACCCGAACTGGCTGCTGCCGAGCAGCTGCGTGGGGTTGGGGGGGATCATGCCGCTGCTGAGCACGGAGAACGAACCCGCCGACTGGAGGACGTCCCGCACATCGGCCTTGCCCACGAGCGCCGTCGTCAGACCGGCGTCCCTGACCAGGCCGAGGGCGGCGGCGACGGAGGGGCGGCGCAGATCGCAGTCGACGAGGCAGACCGTGGCGCCTTCCTCGGCCAGGGTGGCGGCCAGGTTGACCGACACGCTGCTCTTGCCCTCGCGCGGCAGCGGGCTGGTGACGGCGATGACCCTCGGCCGCCGGTCCACCTCCGCGAACTGCAGGTTGACCCGGAGTTTGCGGAAGCCCTCCGCCCGTGGACTGTGGGTGTCGTCGTGCAGGGAGACCGGGCGCCGTGAGGCCCGCGCGTCGTGGACGATGCTGGACAGCACCGGTGGTCCGCCGGCGGCGGCCAGGCATTCGCCCAGGGCCTTGGAGTCGCGCATCGAGGTGTCCACCTTCTCCAGCGCGGCGCCCAGGCCCAGCCCGAGGGCGAGTCCGACGGCCAGCCCGAGCCCGACGTTGAGCGTGGTCCTCGGGGACGACGGGACGGTGGGCACAGCCGCCGGCTGGGTGACGGTGAGGCGCACGGGGGACTCGCTGAGGTCCCCGTCGGGGCTCTCCAGCTGCCTGATCACCTCGGCGAAGCGTTCGGCGACGGCGTTGCTGATCTGTGCCGCGCGCTTCGCCCGGGTGTCGGTGACGGTCAGGCGGATCAGCACGGTGTTGAGCGGGGCCTCGGCCGTGATCCGCTCGGCCAGTTCGTTCGGTTTGACCTTCAGCCGGAGGGCCTTCACGACCGGCTCGGTCACCTCGGGGCTGGCCACGATGTCGGCGTAGGACTGGACTCTCGCCTGGGTGAACGAGTTGCCCTGGTTGAGCTGTGAGGTGTCGTCACCGCCCTGGAGCGAGGTGAAGAGCGTGGTCGTCGCCCGGTACTCGCGCGTGGCGGCATGGCTGGTGAAGAAGCCGGTCGCCGTCCCCAGCAGGGCCACCAGGGCGATGATGCGCCATCGGCGGGAAAGGACTCGTAGGTAGTCGCGCAGATCCAACGTCTTCCCCGATCGAAGCGAATGAATGGAAGATCACCCTAGGGCCATACTTGGACTTTTCCGTACACGGCATGCGGGATCCGACGTTCCGTACCCTCGGCTGCGTGCAGGGCCGCCTCATCAGAGGCGCTCGGCCGCTCCCCCGCGGCAGCGGTTGCAGGCGTCGAAGACGTAGTCGGCGACGCGCTCCACCATCTCGTAGTCGAACGCGTCGTGATCGGTGACGACCACGACGGCGTCGGCCGCCGCGACCTGCTCCTCGGTGAGCTCGACGCACAGGATGTCCGGGGGCAGCTGCGAGGGGTCGACGTGCGGTTCCACGGCGAGGACGTGCGCACCGAGTTTCTGGAGCCCCTGGGCCACGGCGACGGACGGCGATTCCCGGATGTCGCCGGTGTTCCTCTTGTAGGCCAGTCCGAGCACCAGGACCTGGCTGCCGTTGACCGGCTTGCGGCGGGTGTTCAAGCCCCTGGCCACGCGCAGGACCACATGGTCGGGCATATGGCTGTTGATGTCGTTCGCCAGTGCCACGAAACGGAATTCGTGCTGCAAAGCCTGCTTGACCTGCCAGGAGAGATACGACGGATCAATGGGCAGGCAATGGCCGCCGACACCGGGCCCGGGCAGAAAGCGCATGTAGCCGAAAGGCTTCGTGGACGCGGCGTCGATGACTTCCCAGATGTCGATGCCGAGCGGCCGGCAGAACATCGCGAGTTCGTTGACGAGGGCGATGTTGACATGACGGAACGTGTTCTCCAGGAGCTTCGTCAGCTCGGCCGTACGCGGTGAACTCACCGGAACGGTACGGTCCACGATGCCGCCGTAGAATTCCTCGACATGCTTCAGTGACACCTCGTCGACTCCGGAGACCACCTTGGGCGTGTTCTCAAGACGCCATTTCCGGTTTCCCGGGTCGATCCGTTCCGGACTGTATCCGAGGAAGAAATCCTTGCCGGCCCGAAGACCGCTGTGCGCCTCCAGGATCGGCGACACCACATGTTCCGTAGTGCACGGGTACGTGGTGGATTCCAGGATCACCGTGGCGTTCGGCCTCAGATGCCGGGCGACCGCCTGCGCCGCGCTTTCCACGAAACTCAGGTCGGGCGCGCCGTCCTTGAGCGGCGTGGGCACCGTGATGACGCAGATGTCGAATTCCGCGGCGTCCGCGTAGTCCGTGCTCAGGTGGTAGCGGCCCGAGTTCAGGGCGGCGAGCAGCCGTGGCGACGGCACGTCCTCGGCGAACGACTCACCTGCGGCCAGGCGCTTCACGCGCAGCTCGTCCAGGTCGAGGCCCACGACCCGGTGCCCCGCCTCGACCACCCGTACGGCCAGGGGAAGTCCCACGTACCCCTGTCCGACGACGACCACTTTCCTTGCTGCAACCGACACGACCTGGCTCCTCTCGCCTGCCCAGCCGAAGGTTCCTGTGGAATACGCGTCATGCATGCCAGGCATCACACGTGGTGCACCTGCTGAGTGACATGACTTCAGGCGAACAGAGTCATGCCGCCCTCCCCGCAGCGGGGCAATCGGGCTAACCGCTCCATCGCTTCGCTCCATTCGCTGCGCCCGCGGTTATCGTGACCATGCGTCGCCGGTGCACTTGACCCTGGCAATGCCCCACCCACAGACACGGAGTGACGGCGTGACAGACCATCCGAAGTTCCTGGTTACCGGCGGAGCCGGCTTTATCGGCTCCCATCTCGTCGACGCGCTGCTGGCCCGTGGTGAGCCGGTCGTCGTACTCGACGACCTGAGCACCGGGCGCATGGAAAACCTTTCCCGCGCACGCCGCCACGGCCGTTTCCGGTTCGTCCACGGATCCGTCCTCGATGCCTCACTCGTCGATGAATTGGCAAGTGGCTGCGACCGGATCGTTCACCTGGCGGCCGCTGTCGGGGTGAAACTCATCGTGGAACAGCCGCTGAAGTCCTTCACCGTGAACACCAAGGGCACCGAGACGGTCATCGAGGCCGCTCACCGCCATTCCCGTCCGGTCCTGATCGCCAGCACGTCGGAGATCTACGGAAAGAACTCCTCCGGACCGCTGAACGAGACATCCGACCGCATTCTCGGAAGTCCGTCCGTCTCTCGCTGGTCCTACAGCACGGCGAAAGCGGTGGACGAGATCCTCGCCGAGCTGTACCGCCGCGAGTACGGACTCAACTCCACCATTGTGCGCTTCTTCAACACGGTCGGCCCGCGGCAGAGCCCCGCGTACGGCATGGTGATCCCGAGGTTCGCCCGTCAGGCAGTACGGGGAGAGCCGCTCACGGTCTACGGCACCGGGCAGCAGCAGCGCTGCTTCCTCCACGTCACCGACGTGGTCGACGCGCTCCTCTCCCTGATCGACCGTCCGGAGTCGCAGGGGGAGACCTTCAACATCGGCAGCGACGAGGAGATCAGCATCGTCGACCTCGCCGCGCGGGTCATCAGCAGCGCGAAGAGCACCTCCGCCGTCCAGTGCGTCCCCTACAGCGCCGCGTACGGACCGGGGTTCGAGGACATGGAGCGGCGCGTCCCCGACACCACGAAGCTGAGGGCCTTCACCGGCTGGCGGCCGCGGCGGAACCTCGACGACGTGCTGGCGGACGCCGTGGCGGACGCGCGCAGGGAGGAGCGGATGGTGGTGGCGGGCCCGTGTCCGGCCTGAGCCCCTGGCTTCCGGCGGCACTGGCGGGGCTGCTCGCCCTCTGTGCCGCCGCGCTGCTGACCGAGCCACTGCGCCGCCTCGCACTGTCGCGCGGCTACACGGACCAGCCCGGCGCCCGCAAGGTGCACGTGCGTCCCACCCCGTACCTCGGCGGCATGGCCGTCGCGCTCGCCACCCTGGGTGGCGCGGGCGTGGTGGCGTTCGCGATGGGCGGGGGCGACACCTCGCTCGGGGTCGTCCTCGGCTGCACCGCGGTGGTCGCCGTACTCGGCCTGGTCGACGACCTGCGCCAGCTCAGCATCCGCGTCCGGCTGTCCGTCGAGGCGGCGGCGGCCCTGACCGTCGTCCTGTGGTGCGGCCATCCCGTGCTCTTCGGCAACTGGTTCGACACGGTGATCGCGGTGCTGTGGATCCTCTTCACCACCAACGCGTTCAACCTGCTCGACAACATGGACGGCGTGGTCTCCACGGTGACCGCCGTCATCGCGGGCTTCCTCTGCTGCGCCGCCCTCCACGCGGGCCTCGCCGGCACCGCCGCGGTCACCGCCGCCCTGGCAGGGGCCTGCGCGGGGTTCCTGTTCCACAACTGGCATCCGGCGCGGATCTTCCTCGGCGACGCGGGCGCGCTGTTCGTGGGCTTCCTGGTGGCGTGCGCCAACATGACCGTGCACAAGGACAGCACCGCCCTCTCCGGCTACGGCAGTCTGCTGCTGATCACCCTGGTGGTCATCGCCGACACCGGCCTGGTGATGGTCGCGCGGCGCAGGGAGGGCCGGCCCGTCCTGGAGGGCGGCAAGGACCACATCGCCCACCGTCTGCGCCGCCTCGGACTGACGGTCCGCCAGGTGGCCGCCGCCATCGGGGCCTTCGCGGCCCTCACGAGCCTGACGGCCGTCCTGGTCATGTTCCGGGTCCTGCCGCAGTCCGTCGTGCTGATCACCGTCGTCGCCGTGACCGCCGCCGTCTGGCTCCGGCTCCTGCGGGTCCCCGTGTACGAGGCGGTCGCGGACGAGCAGCCCGAGGGGCGTCAGGGCGCGGTGACGGCGGCGAGCGGTCCCGCGTAGTCGGGCAGGGTGCGGAACCAGTCCACCGTCTGCGCGAGTCCTTCCGCCAGCGGGACCTGCGCGACATCGGGGAAGAGCTCGCGCAGCCGGCCGTCCGCCGCCTGGGAGTGGCGGACGTCCCCCGCCCTCGGGTCCTCGTGCCGCACGTCGGCCGGCACCCCGGTGATGTCCGAGAGCTGCCGTACGAGGTCGAGCAGGGACACCCGGGTGCCGAAGGCCAGGTTCACCGGACCGGCGTAGGAGACCTTGCGCAGGACCGCGTCGGCCAGCACCCGCACGACCGTTCCGACGTAGGTGAAGTCCCGTGTCTGCTGCCCGTCGCCGAAGATCCGCACGGGTTCGCCGCGCAGCATCGCGTCGATGAAGGCCGGGACCACGGCGGCGTAGGCGTGTCCGGCCGGCTGGAGCGGCCCGTAGACGTTGAAGAACCGGAACGCCAGGACCGGGAGACCGAACGAGGCGCCGTAGGCGAGGGCGTACGACTCGGTAGCGAGCTTGCTCGCGGCATAGGGGCTCAGCGGCCTGGTCGGCAGCTCCTCGTGCTTGGGCAGCGCCTCGGTGGCCCCGTAGACCGACGAGGAGGAGGCGACGACGACCGGTACGTTCCCGCGCCTGCACGCCTCCAGGACGTTGACCGTGCCGGTGGCGTTGGCGTGGTGGCTGGCGACCGGGTCCTTCAGCGACCGCGGGACGGACGGGCGGGCGGCGAGGTGCACCACGGCGTCCGCCTGGGACACCACGCGGTCGACGAGGGCGGGGTCGAGGATGCTGCCCTGGATCAGATCCACGTCATCCTCCCCCGCGAGATTGGCAGCGGATCCCGTGCTCAGGTCGTCCAGGGCCGCCACCCCGCCCACGTCGGGACGGGACGCGAGCTCACGGCACAGGTTGGCGCCGATGAACCCGGCACCTCCGGTCACAACGACGTTCATCACTGCTCACCTTTCGGACGGTGTTGCGGTCCACCAGCCGCGGCTGACGGCGATGGAGGTGTAGAGGGCCTGTGTGTCGGCCACCAGGCGCTCCTCGCCGAAGCGGCTGGTCGTGTACGCACGGGCCCGGGCCCCCATCTCGCGGCGCAGCGCCGGGTCGCGCAGCAGGGTCACCGTGTGGCGGGCGAGGTCCGCGGTCCGCGGGGCGGCCAGCAGCCCCGTCGCGCCGTCCTGTACGACCTCGGCGACGCTGCCGACCTCGGTGGCGACGGCGGGCAGTCCGGCGAGGCCGGCCTCGATGAGGCTGACCGGCATGCCCTCGTTGTCGGAGGTCAGCAACACCAGGTCGGAGGCGGCGTAGACCGTCTCCACGTCGGCGCGCCAGCCCAGCAGATGGAGCCGGTCGCCGAGTTCGGCGGCGATGTCCGGGTCCGGCCGCAGGTCGCCGGCCCCGCACACCACGAAGTGGGCTTCCGGTACGGCCCGGTGCACCTCGCGGGCGACGGCGAGGAGCCGGTCGGGACGCTTGATCGCGGTGACGCGGCCCACATACGCGACGACGGGGCGGCCTTCGGGGATGCCGAGGATGCTCCTGGCCTGAGCGGGGTGCGCCGCGGGGGCGAGTCGGGTGCCGGGCGGAACGACCGTGTACTGGCCGGGCTTTCCGATGCCTGCGGCGACGAGGTCGTCGCGGACCCGGCCGCCGACGGCGACGAGCCGGTCCGTGAGGCTGGCGAGCCCGCGTTCGGCCCGGATCACGGCCCTGGTCTTCGCCGGGGAGAAGTATCCGTGCAGGAGATGGCCGTGAAAGGTGTGCACCCTTGAGGGCACTCGGGCCAGCACTGCGGCGGTGCGGCCGAGTGCGCCGGCTTTCGCCGTGTGGGTATGGACGATGTGGGGCCGGAACCGGCGCATGACGGCGACGAGTTCGGCGAGGCAGCGGGCGTCGTCCCCTGGCCGTACGGCCCGGCCCAGGCCGTTCACGCGGTGAACGGGCAGATCCGGCGCCCGCTCCTCCAGATGGTCCGCCTCGTCCGGACCCACGTATCCCGCGAAGAGCCGGTGGTCGAATTGCTCGGGACTCAGCCCCCGCAGAAGCGCCGACACCTGAACGGCCGGTCCGCCGATGTTCATTCGTGTGATCACTCGCATCACACGAAGGCGACGAATACCCGAGACGGTGGCCCGGTACGTGGCGGTCGACATGGACCAGATACTAGGTGGCGTACGTTGAAGTATTCGTCAAGGGCGCGACGCAATAAGCCTGGGCGTTTCACGCCCTGCTCACACTTTGCCGCATGTACAGTACGGCAGCATGAGCATCTCACTGGCGCCGAAAAGCCTCACACATCAGCACCTTTTGGCGGCGGTGAACACCGAGCTGTCCCGTCGGACAGGGTGCGGAACTGTTCGAATTCTCGACGTGGGATGCGGCAAGGGGGACCTCATCGCGTTTCTCCAGGCCGGGTTGACCGACCTGAACCCCGGAGCGGACATCGAGGTCCACGGATTCGACGTCACCGACACCTTGGCGGAATACCCGGAATTCCCCGGCTCGACCGTGGACCGGCTGGAGGGGCTGGTGCCCGGTGTCCCGTGGGCCGAGCGCATTATGTCCGTGTCCCAGCACGAGGCCTGGCCGTATCCGGACGGGGCGTTCGACATCGTGGTGTCGAACCAGGTGCTGGAGCACGTTGTCAGCCTCCCCCCGTTCTTCGCTCAGCTCAGCCGCGTGCTCGGCCCTGGCGGTTCCTCGATGCATGTGTTCCCGTTGCGGAACGCACTGTGCGACGGTCACGTCCTCATGCCGCTCATTCACCGCGTGCGCGGCCATGAGCAACGTGCGGCAATGGCACGCATGTGGAGACAGATGAGGGTGGGAAACAACAGGTCCGGGGACGTCCGGGAAACAGCCGAGCGCATCTCGACCTATCTGCACCTGGGTACGACCTACCGGCACTTCGAGGAATTCTCGAAGGAGTCGAAGCATGCAGGACTGAAGCTTTCGTACCGGTACACGCAAGAGCTCTACCAGCAGAAGATCTCGGCCATGCTCGGTCGCGGCGCCCTGGCGGGCTACCGTCGCTCCAGGCGTGCCGTGATCGACTGGCTGGCTTTCTGCGCGCTGCGCCATGTCTCGTCCATCACCCTGGTTCTCGAGAAATAGCGCAGCCGTCGGCCCGGGATTCGCCCGGGTTCATCACGCCCGCTCACGAGCCCGGATCATCCTGGCCGGATTCCCTGCGACGACCACTTCGGGCGGGACGTCCTTCGTCACCACGCTGCCCGCACCCACGGCGGCCCCCCGCCCGATGGTCACGCCCGGCAGAATCGTCACCCGGGCACCCAGGAAGACGTCCTCCTCCACGACGATGTCGGCGGACACCGGGGCGTGGTCACAGAACTTCTCCCCCACTTTGGGCACGGGATGGTCCCCCGTGATGAACAGGCACTCCGGCCCCATCGACAGATGCGCGCCCAAGGAAACGGCGCCCGGGCCGAGGAATCTGGCGCCCTCCCCGATTCCCGCATACCGCCCCATTCGCAAGGTCGGCGGCAGGGATACGCCCGCGAGGATCATCACCGGCAGTTCCACATCCGCGCAGATCTTGTACGCGCACCAGGCACGCAGCCGTGACGCGCCGGGGATGCGCCAATGCAGCCGCCGGCCGACCAGCCTGTAGAAGCAACGCACACCCCAGACCGCGAGCCGGTTCTTCATTTCGGCGTTCCTTCCGTCGACACTCCGGTTCACGCCTGCTCGCGAGCGCGGACGATTCTCGCCGGGTTTCCGGCGACGACCACTTCGGGCGGGACGTCCTTCGTCACCACGCTGCCCGCTCCGACGGCGGCGCCCCGGCCGATGGTCACGCCCGGCAGAATCGTCACCCGGGCGCCGAGGAAGACGTCCTCCTCCACGACGATGTCGGCGTGCACCGGGGCGTGGTCACGGAAGCTTCCGCCTGCTCTGGGCACGGGATGGTCTCCCGTGATGAACAGGCACTCCGGCCCCATCGTCAGATGCGCGCCCAGGGAGACCGAGCCGAGGCCGAGGAACATGGTGCCCTGCCCGATTCCTGCGTGCCGGCCCATCCGCAGGGTCGGCGGCAACGACACCATGGCGTTGATGTTGACGGGCAACTGCACGTCTGCGCAGATGTTGTGGGCGCACCAGGCACGCAGCCGTGAGGCGCCGGGGGTGCGCCAGTGCAACCGCTGGCACACCAGCTTGTAGAAGCAACGGACACCCCAGACCATGAGCCGGTTCTTCATTTCGGCTTCCTTCCGTCCCTCGCGGGTGTGCCGACGGCCATTGCGCCGTGGAGCCGGAGAGCGGCGGGGGTCCGGGGCGGCGACGCGGTGACGAGATCGGCTCGTCTCAGGTCTGACACGCGAATACGGCGGCCGTCAAAGCCGCGGTCGCGATCAGCACGGGCATAGACTAAACCACGACATACCCGATTAACACTGAATAGCGGGTTATGCCCTATATGCGCATGATGGATCACACACAAGCACCACTCGCCCCCTCCGCCGAGGACGCATACGCGCCCCAATCCCTCAGCCGGGTATGCCTGTTGATCGGTCAGCTCGGGCTCGGGGGCGCGGAGAAGCAGCTCGTCCTGCTTGCCCGCGGTCTGAGCGAGCGCGGGATCCGTACCCATCTGCTGGTCCTGTTCCACAGGGGCCCGAGGGAGGCGGAGCTGGAGGGCTCGGGAGTGGTCCTGGAGGATCTCGGATTCCAGCGCGTGACGTTGAGTCGGAAGTCGCTCATGTGCAACGCCCGCGCCTTCGCCCGCCTCCTGGTCCTCTTGAGGAAGGAAAGGCCTCAGGTCGTGCAGGCTTTCCTGCTGCACTCCTACGTGCTAGCCGCCCCCGCCGCCCGGCTGGCGCGCGTACCCGTCGTGGTGGCGGGCCGGCGGAGCCTCGGCTTCTTCAAGCGCGGGCACCGGGTGGCGCTCGCTCTGGAGCGGCTGGCGACGCGGTGGACGGATCTGCTCGTCGCCAACGCGCAGGCGGTCGCCGACGACGTCCGGCGAGACGAGGGCGTGCCCGACTGCAAGCTCACGGTCGTCCCCAATGGGATGCCCGACAAGGAGTTCGAGCTCGCCCCGCCCGCCGAGGTCGACACTGCGCTGCCCGTCGTGCTGTGCGTGGCCAATCTCGCGGACCACAAAGGGCACCGGTACCTCCTGGAAGCGTGCGCGGAGTTGCGGCACGGAGGTCAGCCGTGCACCCTCGTCCTGATCGGGGACGGTGCCGAACGCCACGCACTGGAAGGGCTCGCCGCCCGCCTGGGGATCGACGTGCGTTTCCTCGGCTTCCGTACCGATGTCGCCGGGTTCCTGGCCCGAGCGGACGTGGTCGTCCTGCCGTCCCTGTACGAAGGGTCCAGCAACGCCGTGATGGAAGCCATGGCGGCGGGGCGGCCCGTGGTGGCCACCGCGGTGGGCGGCACGCCGGAACTCCTTCAGGACGGACGGGGGGTGCTGGTCGCCCCCGCCGACCCGACCGCCCTGGCCGACGGTCTCCGGTCGGTGCTCGGTGACCGGGAAGCCGCTGCCGGCCTGGGACGGCGGGCACGCGAGTGGGCCCTCGCCAACCTCACCGCCGACGTCATGGTCGACCGGTACGTGACGCTCTACCACAAGCTGCTGGAGCGCCGATTCACTGCGTAACGGGAGGCGCGTCCCGGCGGCGAACGGCCCGTAAGGAGATCCGGCGCCATGGCTGACAGCAGACTGCAGTTCGTCCGGATGATCGCGGCCCGCGCCGGCGCCCTCGTCATGGGTGTCGTGGCCAGTGTCATCATCGCCAGGGCACTGCCGCCCGAGGGGCGTGGTACGTACTACATGGCGGTCACCGTCGGCACCGCCGCGATGGCCCTCGGCCATCTCTCCGTCGAGCAGGCGCAGACGGCCATGTGGTCGGACAAGGCCAGTCGGGCCTCCCTGGAGGGCAACAGCGTTCCGCTCGGCCTGATCGTCGGCGCCGGGGCCGCCCTCGCGGCGATGGTGGCGGCGGCGGTGTTCCAGGGGTACGCCAACATGCCGGATCTGTGGCTCCTGGCCACGGCCTGTGCGGGGGTGCCACTGGGCGTGGGGGTGCTGTACGCGAGCAATATCGCCGTACTGCGCGACCGCCCCCATGTAGCGGCGCTGGCCCCGCTGGCGGGCGCGGTCGTCCAGTGCTCGTGCCTGGCGGCGGTCGGTCTCACCGGCCACCTCACCGTGTACACGGTCGTCGTCGTCTGGTCCGTTTCACTCGCGGTGTCCCTGGCCGTACTCATCGGTGCGGGCGGAGTCACCGTCGGCCGGCCGCGCATGGGCCTCGCGAGGACGACCTGCGGCAAGGGGCTGCGGCTGCACGCCGGTTCGGCCGCCTCGTATCTGCTGCTCCGGTCGGACGTGTTCCTGCTCAACGCGCTGGCGGGTCCGCGCGCGGTCGGCATCTACACGCTCGCGGTCACCCTCGCGGAGCTGAGCCGCCTCGCCGTCGACGTGGTCGCCCAGATCACGCTGCCCCGTCAGTTCGGCCGGGACGTGGACGAGTCGGCGGCCGTCGCGGCGCGGACGGTACGGCTCATGGTGCTGCTGGGCGCGGTGTCCGCGCTCACGATGGTGGTCGCGGTGTCCGTACTGATCACACCGGTGTACGGAGCCGCATACGCGGAGGCGGCCGCCTTCGTCGCCTGGCTGGTCCCCGGCATCCTGCTGCTGTCGGCCGGCCGGCCCGTGGCCACCTTCCTGCTGCGCTTCCGCTCCCCGTGGTTCGTGGTGCTGCCGTCGCTCACCGCCCTGGCGGTGAACATCGGGCTCAACACGGTGCTGATCCCCGCGTGGGGCGGCGTCGGCTGCGCGATCGCCTCGACGGCCGCCTACACGGCGCTGGTCGCGGTGCAGGTGACGTCCTTCGTCCGGATGACCGGAATCCCGTGGCGGCAGCTGCTCCCGACCGCCTCCGACACCGCGCAGATCACGGGTCGACTGAGGCGCCGCCCCAAGGAACTGGGCATGGGCCGGGCCCAGTGAGGGCCCGGACCCCGCATCACCCCTCGGCGCGACCGTCCAGGGCGAACACGAACTCGTTGCAGCCGAGCCCGCCCTTGCAGGTCTTGAGATGCCTGAGTTCGAAGCCTCGCTCACGGCAGAAGGAGAACACCTGCTCGGGCGTGGCGACCTCGAAGGGGTAGCCGCCCACCCAGTCCACGAGATCGTGCTTGCGTGACATCCCCCGGGGGCGGGGAACGGTTCCGCCGCCCGCCGTCCCGCCGCGGGCGAGCTTCGCCAGGACGTGCAGCGGATAGTTCCTGCCCAGGTAGAGCAGGCTGCCGGTCACCAGGACGCGGCGCCCGAGGGGACCCGACGCGTTGTACCGCCGCTTCACCCCGGTCCAGAGCCGGCTCTCCAGTCCCTGGTCGTTGTAGATGGAGATGAACAGCGTTCCGCCCGGGGCCACCAGTCCGCAGGCCGTGTCCATGGCCTTCCAGAGGGCGCCGGTGTGGTGCAGCACCCCCCAGGAGTAGACGATGTCGGCCGGCTCCTGCCGCTGGACGAAGTCCGGGTCCAGGACGGAGGCGCAGCAGACGCTCCAGTCGCTGTCCGGCGCGAACTCGGCGCGGAGCTTCTTGGTCGTCCTGACCGAGTCGGGGTCGTAGTCGAACGACCGGACCCGCGCCCCCATGCGCACGGCCGCCAGGGAGAAGAGGCCGCTCCCGCAGCCGATGTCGAGGAAGGTGCGGCCGCTGAGATCGGTGGTGCCCAGCGCCGCTTCGAGCGACTTCGTGGCGGAGGCGATGCGTGTCTCGTCGATCAGCTGCCCGAACTGGCGCCAGTTCCGCCCGAAGGCGAAACGGTGGCCCTGGCTGATCTCGGTCTCGCAGTCGGTCATTCAGGTCTTCCTTACGCTGAGGAGAGGGGTGGGCGAAGGGGTGGTGGTCGGCTGCGTGTGCCGGGGTTGAGCGAGCAGACAGCCCAGGCAGACCCAGAAGGGAGCGGTCACGATCACGTGGGTCAGGGTGTTCGCGAACAGCAGGCCCACCACGTAGGCCACTCCCATCGACTGGAGGATCGCCTGGTGCGGAGCGTGCCGCCGGGCGAGACCGAGCCACAGGAGCACCGCGAACAGCGCGAGCGCCCCGATCCCGGCCTCGACCGCCAGCCTCAGGAGGTCGTTGTGGGTGTTGATGTAGATGCCCAGCTCGGAGGAGGTACGGGCGTAGTCGGGGAAAGCGCCGTATCCGATGCCGCGCAGCGGGTGTTCGAGCGCCACTCGGGCGGCCAGCCACGCGGCCTGTTTGCGTACCTCGGTGTTGCTGGTGAGCTCCGTGGACGTCCGGCTCCCCGTCAGGTTCTCCCCCACCACGTCCAGCGTGCCCGGCAGGGCGAGGGCGACGCCGGCGAGGGACAGGGCGATGAGCACCTTGTGGCGCAGCGGACGGCCGACGAGGACGACACAGGCCAGGCCGGCGGCGACCATCAGGAACGTGCCCCGCGAGCGGGTCTGGAGGATCGCAGCGCCGCAGACCAGGGCCGGGAGCAGCCACAGCCAGGAGCGGTGGAGCCGGGCCAGTCCGGCCGCGGCGACGAGCGGGAGCGCCAGCATGGCCCCGGCGTAGTTGGGGTTCAGGCCGAGGCCCGTCAGCCGGTCGGCGGCGTACTCCCCGCGCAGCAGCAGGTATCCGGCGGCGCAGGCCCCCGCGATCGCGACGACCTGGGCGATCCGCAGGGGGTCCGCGGGCGCCGCCGCGGAGACCACGAGCAGCCCCAGAGCCACGAGCAGCAGGACGTACCCCTTCCACTGCCGTTCCACGGTCAGCGCCACCTGCGGCAGCAGATAACTGGCGGTCACCACGAAGGCCATGAGCACGATGACGACCAGGTCGGCGCGGACCCGCAGACCGCTCAGCACCACGGTACGGAGCAGCAGGAGCGCGACGACGCCGGTCACCAGCGCCACGGCTGCCGCACCGGTCGGATCGGCGACTGCGGCCACGGGGACAAGCGCGAGCAGCACCAGCAGCGCCAGGTCCGGGCGCGGCCACACCAGCAGGGTGAAGCAGGCCGCGACCGCCGCGGCGGCGGTCAGGGTGCCGTGGAACAGCACCAGGTACACGACGGCCGGGGCCGCGGCCAGCAGGCCCGTCCAGCCGAGGACGACGGCGAAGCGCGATCTCATTTCCCGCCCACCGGATCGGCCACGGGCGGTCCGGACAGGGGCTGGTCGACAAACCTGCGGTGCCAGAGCTCGAACTGCATCAGCGCCCACAGCTGCCTGGTGCGGTTCTCCCCGGCGTCGTGCTCGTCGAGCAGCGCCTGCACGGACTCCGGCCGGAAGAACCCCCGGGATCTGGCGGTCCGGTCGGTCAGGACGTCCCGGGCCACGTCCCTCAGCCCGGTGCGGAGCCACTGGCCGAGCGGCACCCCGAACCCCTGCTTCGGCCGGTGCAGCAGCTCGGGTGGCAGCCAGTCCTCCATGGCCTTCTTGAGGAGGTACTTGGTCGTTCCGCCGCGCACCTTCAGGTGGGCGGGCAGCCGTGCCGCCCACTCCATCAGCCGGTGGTCCAGGAACGGGGAGCGTGCCTCCAGCGAGTTGGCCATGGTCGTGATGTCCACCTTCGCCAGGAGGTCTCCGGGCAGGTACGTGTTCACGTCCACGTCCATCAGCCGGTTGACGAGGCTGTCCGCGCGCGAGGCGCGGAACGCCCGGTCCATCAGGGCGTAGCTGTCGGTTCCCGACAGTTCCCTGAGCAACTCGGCGCTGTAGACGGCGTGTTTCTCGTCCGTGGTGAAGTACGACATCAGCCAGGCGTAGCGGCGTTCGGGGCTCTTGCCGAGCATGCTGAGGGCGAGCCCGGCCCTGCGCCGGTACGCACCGGGCCGCTCGGTGTCGAGGAGCAGCCGCCCCAGGTGTCCGAAGGCCGGCTGTACGGCGCCGGGGACCCGGAAGCGTGCGGTGCGGGCCATGAGGGCGTAGCGGGTGTACCCGCCGAACGACTCGTCGCCCCCGTCCCCGTTCAGGGCGACGGTGACGTGCTGGCGGCTGAGCTTGGCCACGTAGAACGAGGGGATGGCGGAGGCGTCTGCGAAGGGTTCGTCGAAGTACCAGGCGAGCGTGGGCAGGATGTCGAGGGCCGAGGCGCCGACGACGAACTCGTGGTGGTCGGTGCCGTACCGCTGTGCCACCACCCGGGCGTGGACCCGCTCGTCGAAGCGGGCGTCGTCGAAGCCGACGGCGAAGGTCTTCACGGGCCCTTCGGCGACGCGCGCCATCGCGGCGACGACGGCGGAGGAGTCGATGCCGCCGGACAGGAACGCGCCGAGCGGCCGCTCGGACACCATCCGGACGCGGGTGGCGTCGAGAAGGAGTTCACGGGTCCGTTCGGCGGCCTCCCGCTCGTCGACGGGGCCGGCCGGGGCGAAGTCCGGGGTCCAGTAGCGTCGTACGCGCATCCGGCCGTCCTGCCAGGTGAGTACGTGTCCGGGCGGCAGTTTGCGGATGCCGCGGAAGATCGACCACGGCGCCGGGACGTACTGGTAGGTCAGGTAGTGGTGGAGCGCCACCAGGTCCACCTCGCGGCTCTCCGGAGCCACCGCGGTCAGCGCCTTGAGCTCGGAGGCGAACATCAGGGCCTCGCCGGTGGCCCGGTAGTACAGCGGCTTCTTTCCGACGCGGTCGCGCGCGAGCAGCAGACGCCGCTCCTTCGCGTCCCAGAGCGCGAAGGCGAACATGCCGCGCAGGTGGTGGACGAGCTCGTCACCGTGCTCCTCGTACAGGTGGACGAGGCATTCACTGTCGCTGCCGGTGCGGAAGGTGTGTCCGCGGCCGAGCAGTTCACGGCGGAGTTCGGCGAAGTTGTAGATCTCCCCGTTGAACACCGCGACCACGCTGCGGTCCTCGCTGTACACGGGCTGGTCGCCGCCGGCGACATCGATGATCGCGAGCCGGCGCATGCCGAGCGCGATGTGGTCGCCGGTGTGGAACCCGTCGCCGTCCGGCCCCCGGTGGGCGAGGATGCCGCACATCGTGGTGACCATCGCCGGGTCGGGAACGTCCGTCGTCGCGATTCCGGCTACGCCGCACATGTGCTGCCCTCCTGCGCTTCCCCGCACTCCATGGATGTGATGTCGGGCGGCGGTGTGCCCCGTGCCCTGTGTGCGCCTGACAGGCGGCACAATACCGGGACGATACCCGTGTAATCCGTACATAAGGTGCGACCCGCAGGTGATACTGGCATCGTGCGCGATTCAGACCGTCCTACCGACGCGGTGAGCCCATCCCGGTTCCGGGTGCTCACGGTGTGCACCGGCAACCTCTACCGGTCGCCCCTGGCGGAGCGTCTGCTGAGAGAGGGACTTGCCGCCCAGCGGGCGACGATCCATGTCAGCAGCGCGGGCACCGCGGCCGTCCCGGGCGCTCCGGCGCCGGAGACGGCGACCGCCGTCCCCGGCTGGGCCCACGACCCGTCCGGGGCGGTCACGGTCGCCCGGCGGCTGACGACCGCGCTGGTCGACGGCGCGGACCTGCTCCTCGGGGCGGCGACGGAGCACCGCGAGGCGGCCGTACGGCTGTCCCCCGTGCGGGCGTTGTCCCGCGCCTTCTGCCTGCGGGAGTTCGCCCGGCTGGTGCGGGCCGAGGACGCCGCGGGGGTGGTGGATCCGGCGGGACGCCTCAGGGCCCTGGTCCGGGGCGCGGCAGCGCGGCGCGGTGCGCCGGGGCCGGACGGCGCCGACGACGACGTACCCGATCCGCTCGGTGCGAGCCCGGCGGAGGTGCATGTCTCCGTGGAGCGCATCGAGGAGTCCGTGGAACGGATCGTCGCCGCGATGGCCTCCGGCTGAGACAGGTGGGGTCCGGAGCTCGGGCGGTGAGGTCGCCGAGGGGGCGGGGTCCGGCCGAGGGAGCGGGGTCCGGCCGAGGGGGCGGAAACCGCGTCAGTCACCGCACGGCGGATAGGGCTCCACCCGGGTCCGGATCGGGGTCACCAACGCCTGGCGCAGCAGCACCGGAGGGCGGTCGCCGGCCGGCTCCCGCAGCCGGAGGGTGAGTGTGCGGCTGCTCTGCGCGGGCAGTTCCACGTCCAGGGTGTAGACCGGGTGACCGCGCTCGTAACCGCCGTTCACCATGGCGGGCCGGCCGTCGATGGTCACCTCGTCCAGCAGAGCGTCCCGGCTCGCGAAGTACGAGACGAGCAGCCGGTTGTCCCCCGGCCGGGTGGGGTGGCGCGGCTTGTCGCCGCGCTGGGTGACGTACGCGGGGAGCCCCGAGGCCGGGGCGCGGTTGGTGAGGGTGATCCGTGCGGTGACCGGCCGGACGCCGTCCGAGGTGCACCGGCCCGGGATCCAGTGCAGCTCCCGGTCCAGGTAGTAGTCGAGCTTTCCGCCCGCGGCGTTGTTCACCACCACCCCCGCGAAGGGGCCGGGCGAAGCGGGCAGGGTGCCGCTCATCCGGTGGGTCTCCAGCCGGGTCTGCTCGTCGCTCCGGGCGCTCCACAGCTTCAGGCGGTCCTCGTTGACGATGTCGTACGTGGCCAGCATCAGCCCCGGCAGGTACCGCGGCTCGGCGAGGGCGCTCACCAGCCTGTCGGCGGCGGCGCGTGCCACGTCCAGGAGGAACGCCTTGCGCTGCACGCTGTCCGGGTAGCGCGCGTAGCCGGTGCGCTCGGCGAGGTCCAGGGCGTTGTCGGCGGTGACCTGGGTGCCGTCGGGCATCCGACCCGGGCCGGTCGCCCGCAGCAGCCGGGCCAGCGCGCTGGGGTCGAGGGCGATCGCGCCGTCCACCCGCTCCCCGCTGTACGCGTGCCAGGTCGCGGCCCAGATCCGGGCCGCGTTCGGGAAGTGCGGGCTGACGTTGGAGTTCGCCCAGGTGTTGACCGGGTCCATACCGCCGTACCGGGCGGTGAACTCGGCGCCCGGATCGACTGAGGGTTCGACCTCCGCCAGCATCGTGTCGGTGCCGAAGGTCTCGAAGCCCAACTCCCCCTGCTCGACGGTGAGGACGGCGAACGCACCGGGCAGGCCACCGGTGCCGCGGGCCTCGGCGGTGTTCTGGAAGACCACGAAATACCGTCGCGGCTCGTCGGCGCCCAGCATGGACGGGAGCACCCGGGCGGCCACGGCGGCGTCGGCCATGGCCGGGGCGATCCGGTCGAGCTGCCGGGCCACTTCGCTGCGCGCCCGGTCGGCGACGGGCAGCCAGCTCGTACGCGGCAGTCGGTGCATGCCGGCCCGCATGTCCGCGGCGGCTGCCGCGGCCCGCTCCAGCTCGGGAGCCGTGGCCCCCAGCCGGGACAGCACCTCCGGCAGGCTCTCACCGGCGGTGCCCTCCGCGCGCCGGCCGGCGACCCGGACCGGCGCCGGCAGCACCTCGTGCGTCAACCGGGAGGCGGTGTCGGCCAGTTGGCGTACGGTGCCGACCGGCCGGCCGAGCACGGGCAGCTGCGCGGCGAGATACCAGGCGGGCCCGGTGGTCAGGCGATGCGCCTTGGCCGCGTGCTCGGCCGCGGAGTCCAGCGCGGCGGCCGGAGCCTGCTGCTTCGGGGCACCCGGTGAGCCGGGCCGGCCGGGAGCTCCCGGCGCCCCAGGAGCCCCAGGAGCCCCGGGCGCTCCGGGCGCCCCGGGCGCCCCGGCGATCGACTGGCGCAGTGTCTCCAGCGACCGCTGTGCGGCCATGAGTTCGGCGCGGGCGAAGACACTGGTCACCACGATCCAGCCGGCGCCGGCCAGGCACAGCAGGGCGACACCGCACAGGACGTGCACGGCCCTGCGCCGGAGGTCCGGCCCGCCCGGGACACGCGGGGTGCCCTTACCGCCCGTGCCGCCCGTGCCGCCCGTGCCGCCCAAGGCGGCCAAGGCGGCCAAGGCGGCCAAGGCCGGACGCCACCAGGTCTTAGGCTCCTTCTCCGCCGATGAGCACAGGGCCCGTGTCCTCACCTGCACGCTCCTCCCATGGGGCACCCCGGGAAGCAGGCAGTCCCCCGGACAGCGCGGTGCTGTCCGGGAGACTGCCGGTGCTTCACGGTGCGGTCGGTTCTCAGCCGCGCTGCGCGGCGGACTTGCGCCGGCGCTTCACGAGCACCAGCGATCCACCGCCGAGGAGCAGCAGACCGCCGGCTGCGGTGAGCAGCGCCACGGAGGTGTCGGACGAACCGGTGTCGGCGAGCTTGGCGCTGTCGTCGTCATCGTCCGACTTGCTGCCGTTGTCATCGCCGTCGTCGTCGTGGTCGTCGCCCTTGTCGCCGTTGTCGTCGTGGTCGTCGCCCTTGTCACCATGGTCGCCGCCGCGGTCGGACCAGTCGTGGTCGTCGCCGTTCCCCGGGCGGCCGTGGTCACCGTCGTCGTCACCGTTCCCGGGACGGCCGTGGTCCTCGTCGCCGTGGTCCTCGTCGCCGTTGTCGTCGTGGTCGTGGTCGTCGTCGGCACGGGCGATGCTGACCCGTACGGACTGCGAGAGCCCCGACTCCTGGCCGACGAGCTGGAAGTCGTAGAGACCCGGCTTGATGTCCTTGGTGATGGTGACCTCGCCGACGACGGTGCCTTCCTCGTCCGCGGGGAAGTAGTCGAAGTTCACGATCTCGCGGCCGCCTCCACCGTCGGACGTCGCGGTGGGTGAAGGCGAGGGCGACGGCTTGGACGACGGGCGGGCCTCGAGGGCCCCCGGGTACGCGGCCGACCCTCTGGCCGTGGCGGCGTTCGGCGCGCCCCCGGCCCCGTTGCCCCCTACGGGGACGAGACGCGCGAGAGTCTGCTCGTTCGGAGCGTAGCCTTCTCCCCTGAAGCCGACGGTTTGGCCCTGGAGCAGGGTGGGGTCATCGACCTCGAGGCTCGGGGGCGGCGGGTACTGGGCGAAGGCCGGCTCGATGGCGGCGAGGGAGGTGGCACCGAACAGGGTGGCGGTGGCGGCGGCCAGAGCAATTGACCGTCGGGGACGTCTGGGCATGGTATTCGGGCTCCTTCGGAAGACGCTTGGGGTGGGAATGTGTTTTCTTGTCGATTTGGCGGGTCGAAGCGCTTGTGCGGACAGGGTGTTCGCCGCGTCCGTTTCAGGCCGTTGGCGTATTCCGTTGGCTCGATCGGCGGCGCCGCACGACTTCCGCCGCGCCGGAATTCCGGCCCAGTCGAAGAGGAATCGAGCACCGGCATCCATAGACGAGGCCGCCCGTGTCCAAACAGGCTCACCACGCCGCTCGGCAGGACGGTGTACGACGTGCACTCGCGTGGCCCACACCGCCCGCGATCAGGTATGACGTTCGGGTTACGGCATGAGCATGCTCAGCCCGACCGCGGCGGTTCCGGGCCCTGCGACACCGCTGCCCCCGCCGAGGACACGGGCGCGTGACCCCCACTCCCTGCCCGGCCGGAACGGGCGGGCGCACCCGACCGGTCATCCGTTCGGCCCATTGCGGAAGAGCATCGGGCGGCGAACCGAGGGCCGGACGTGCGTACTCCGCGCCGTTCCTGAGACCGCTCTCGCCCACCCTTGAGACATTGCAAAAGGGCATTCCGACCAGAGTGCTCACCGGATCCAAACGGGGAGCCACCGCGCACTGACGGCTCGCCGGTGCCCACGAGGAGAGCCCTGCCGACGTGCGGTCCGGATCAAAGCCAGGACCACCCGCCGTCGACGCGGACTGTGCGTCCACCAGGCGCCGGCATCAGGCACGCAGGGAGCCACGTAGGTCAACCGCGGGGGCGCGCGGCAGTCCGTGGGACCCGCAGGGCTTGCGGACTGCTCGCTCCAAGGCGCCACCAACGCAACTGGCAGGTGGCCCGCCCGGGAGGCGAACGGGGAGCCGAACGCGGCGGCACGAGGCGGCTCGTCACGGACTTCCACGGACGACCGTGCGCGCCGAACCGCGTGGTCGGACGGGTGCTCTCCGCGCCGTTCCTGAGGCCCCTCTTACCGCTGCCTTAAAGCGACCATAAGGATCGCCTCCACCCGCTCCCAACAGCGGAATTCGGCCTTCCGAGGGGCTAGCTTGCTGGTCGTACCGAGGCGGGGTCCACGCATCGGTGCAGTCGATCGGGGGGCCGCACCGCGGCGTGGACCCCGCCCCGGGTCTCCCCTTATGCCACCGCTGTTGAAGGAGTTGCTCACCATGACCGCTCGCCGCAAGGTCACCGCCGTCGCCGTGCTCGGGGTCGCGCCGGTCGTCCTGGCCGGGCTGGCCGCCGCGCCGGCCGTCGCGCACGGGTCGATGTCGGATCCGGTGAGCCGGGTGTCGGCCTGTTACGCCGAGGGGCCGGAGAGCCCGCAGTCCGCGGCGTGCAAGGCGGCGGTCGCCGCCAGTGGGGCGCAGGCGTTCTACGACTGGAACGAGGTCAACATAGGCAACGCCGCGGGCAACCACCGCGGGCTCATCCCGGACGGCAAGCTGTGCAGCGCGGGCCGGGACAAGTACAAGGGCCTGGATCTGCCGCGTGCCGACTGGCCGGCGTCGAAGCTCACGGGCGGGAACCACACCTTCCGTTACAAGGGGACCGCGCCGCACAAGGGCTCGTTCGAGCTGTACATCACCAAGGACGGCTACGACCCGTCGCAGCCGCTGAAGTGGTCGGACCTGGAGGCGCAGCCGTTCGCTAAGGTGGCCGACCCGCAACTGGTCAACGGGGAGTACGTGTTCGACGGGGCCGTGCCCGCGAAGTCCGGCCGGCACCTGATCTACTCGATCTGGCAGCGGTCCGACTCCCCCGAGGCGTTCTACACCTGCTCGGACGTCGTCTTCGGTGCGGACAACGGCGGTTCCGCGCCGGGTGGTTCGGAGGAGAGCGGTTCGCAGGAGAGCGGTTCGCAGGACGGCGGTTCGGCTCCCGCGCCGGTCGCGTCCGCGCCGACCGACGAGCAGATCGAGGCGGGGGCGGACGAGTCCACCGTGGACCACGGCGGGCACGGTGGCGACAGCCCCGAGGAGCACGCCCAGCACACGGAGGCACAGCCGGAGACGCAGCCGGAGACGCAGAGCGAGGGCCAGAGCCCGGCGGCCGACGCCAACGCGCCCGCGCCCAACGGCGCCGGCGAGAACCTCGCCGAGACCGGTGGCAGCGACTCCACCTCGTACGTCGCCATGGGTGGCGCCGCGGCGCTCGCGATCGGCGCGGCCGTCCTGTTCGGCACGGTCCGCCGCCGGGCGACCAACCGCTGAACCACGGCCGGGGTGCCGCCTGCGGAAGGCGGCGGCACCCCGGCCGTTTCCATGTCTGCGAGAAGGTCTGCGTGAAGGTCTACGAGAAGACCGACGCGCAGGTCGTCGGCGTGGCGTGCGCCGGATCCAGCGCGTTGGCCACCTCGTGGTACGCGATCCGGTCCCACAGCCCGATCGCCACGTGCTCCGACAGGTCGAGGACGCACAGGTCCTGGAGCGTCACGTTGCGGACGTTCGGCCCGTCGAGGAAGCCGGAGCGGTACGGCGTGACGACCTCGTCGTACTTCGTGGCGATGACGGTGTAGCGGACGCCGGGGACCGTGTCGCCGCCCGCGTTGAGCTTGGTGAGGAGGGCGGAGCCGGCGATCTGGTCGGCGAGGCCGGGGGTGGCCGTGCTGAGCAGGTCCTCGGCGCCGGGGAAGTACGGCAGGAGATTGGCCAGGCCGCCCAGCGTCGTGCCGTGGTTGTCGGGGGCGATGCCGACGAGGGCGTTCACCTTGTCCGCGCCGCCCAGGAACTTCAGGTAGTACCGGGGCATCATGCCGCCCTGGGAGTGTCCGACCAGGTCGGCTTCGGCCGCCCCGGTCGCGGCGAGCACCTCGTCGACGTACGCGTCGAGCTGTTCGGCCGACTTGTCGACGGGACCGAGGCCGTGGAAGAACGGGACGCCGGGCAGCTGGCCGTAGTCGAGCGAGAAGACGCAGTAGCCCCGGTGGACGAGGTACGGCGCGAGGGCGAGCCAGTTGTCGACGGAGTTTCCGAAGGTCCCGTGGACGAGGATCACGGGGCGGGGGTGGGCGGCGGACGGCTTGCAGGAGTAGTCGTTCCATCCGCTGGTGGGGGCGGCCGGCGCGGCCGTTGCGGCGGCTGCGGGGGTGAGGCTGATCGCGGCGGCCAGCAGCAGGGCGGCGAGTGGTCTGAGCGCACGCTTCCAGGGACGTTTCCCGGAGTGTTTCCAGGGCAGCATCGAGCGATCTCCTTGCGGCTCAAGGGAAATGGCGATGACTGGGGATGTGGGGATTCCCTGCGGCCCGGACCACAAGTGAGAGCTGTGCTCAAGCCAACGTACGCACGAGTAACCAGAAGTGGGAAGTTACGCGTCGGTAAAAACTGAGGGATGGTCAAAAGCCAGGTGAGGGAAGGGCGCTCTTATGCCGCGGGATTGACGGGATCAACGGGGCGCCGGGAGTCACGCGGCGAGCGAGCCCGGAATGACCGCCCGCGGGCCGAACCTGGCGCGGGCGCGGTCCGCGGCCGCCTCGATCCGGCGGGCCTTCTCGTCGGCCGGATCGAGCGTGAGCTGGTGCGCGGCGCGCTCGGCCGGGATCAGCCCCTCGGCGCGCAGCGCGAGGGCGCGGACCCGGGCGCGCTGCAGGCCGAGGCCGTCCAGGAGCCGGTACGCGGCGCCGGTGAGCGCGGCGGAGTGGGCGGTCGGCTCGGACAGGGCACGGGACTTGGTGGTCGTGGTGCGGTCGGCGTAGCGCACGGTGAGCGTGAGGGAGCGGCATACCTGGCCCTCGGCGCGCATCCGGGCACCGAGCTCCTCACCGAGCGAGAGGAGGGCGCGGCGGTGCCGGGTGCGGTCCAACTCGTCGCGGGGGAAGGCGCGTTCGGCCGCGACGGAGCGGGCGGCGGCGTTGGGGACGACCCGGGTGCGGTCGGTGCCGTGCGCCTTCTCGTACACCTCGCGCCCGGCGCGTGCGCCGAGGATCCGCTGGAGTACGGCCAGGGGCGCGGCGGCGACCCGGTCGACGGTGTCGAGCCCGTACCCGCAGAGGGCTCGGGCGGTCGCGGGCCCGACCCCGTGCAGCGCGGCGACCGGGCGCCCGGCGAGGAACTCCGCCGGGTCGCCCACGACCAGGGTCGTACCGGGGCCGGCCTCGCGCGCCGCCATCCTGGCGAGCAGCGGGTTCGGTCCGGCCCCGATGACGCAGTCGACGCCGTACAGGGCGAGCGCCCGTACCCGTATCAGCGAGGCGAGCCCGGCGGCGTCCCGCCCGAAGTACCGCAGCGCTCCCCGCACATCGACGAGCGCCCCGTCCGGCGGCACCGCCTCCACGACGGGCGTGAACGCCCCGGCGATCGCGAGCAGCCCCGCGTACGCGGCCCCGTCCGGTACGCCCCCGCCGGGCCTGCGGAACCGCAGGTACAGCACGGCGGCCTCCGACGCGGCGGGCACGAGTGCCGCGGTGTGCGGCGCGGCAGACGGCGCGGTGTGCAGTTCGGTGGGCGGCGCGGTGCGCGGCTCGGTGGGCGGCTCGGCGGACGCGGGGCCGGTCGCACCCGCGGCGTTGCGAACAACCCGGCTCGAGGGCCGCTTCGAGGGCCGCTTCGAGGGCCGCTTCGAGGGCCGCTTCGGTGTCATCCCGCGCTCCCCGGGCTCTGGTGCCACAGCTTTCTCATGGACGCGGTCCCTTCGCCCGCCGGCTGGAGGTCCGCCCAGGGGTTCATCTCGTAGCCGGTGGACATGCGGATACGGCGGTCGATGGGAGCGGCGGCGGCTTCACCGTTCTCCGGTGCCGCCAGGTGTTCGGCCACCGCGTCCAGACCGCCCGTGCGGCGGATCTCGATCAGGTCGGCGAGGTTCCACGCCGCCGAGCCGACCACGCTGAGGCTGCGCGGTCCGCGGCGCTGGACGACGCCGCGGACCAGGAGCAGCCAGGAGTGGAAGACGGTGTGCGCGCACGCCTCGTGGCTGTCGTCGAAGAAGGCCAGGTCGACCAGGCCCGTACCGTCGTCCAGGGTGGTGAAGATGACCCGGCGGCCGGAGCGGATCGGCGGGGTCTGGGTGGCCGCCTTGGCGCCCGCGACCAGGACGGTCGCGCCGTGTTCGACGTCGCGCAGCCGCCGTGCGGGGATCGCGCCGAGCTCGTCGAGGAAGGCGTGGTGGTCCGCCATCAGATGGCGGGACGCGTCCATGCCGAGGACACCCAGCTCGGCGCTGAGCCGTTCGGCCTCGTTGAGGTCGGGCAGGCCGACGGACGCGGTCCTGTGGCCGCCTCCCAGCGGGAGCTGTCCGCCGTGGGACGCAAGCCCCCGCTGCGTACGGTGCAGTTCGGCGAGGTGCAGCAGCAGGTCGCGGCGGTTGGCGCCGAACTCGTCCAGCGCGCCCACCTGTGCGAGCCGCTCCGCAACCGGCCGCCCCGGACGCGCCCGTTCCCAGAAGTCCAGCAGGGACGCGTACGGCTGTCCGCCCTCGATCCGCGCCGATTCCGCTTCGCTGATGCCGTGCACATCGGCGAGAGCAAGCCTTATGCCCCACTCATCACCCTTTTCACCAGACACCAGTTCGATCCGATAGGCGACCGCCGAGCGGTTCACATCCAGCGGCAGCACCGGCACCCCCCGCCGCCGCGCGTCCGCCAGCAGCAGCCGCTTCGGGTACATCCCGGGGTCGTGCGTGAGCAGTCCCGCGTAGAAGGCCGCGGGGTGGTGCGCCTTGAGCCATGCCGACTGGTAGGTCGGCACGGCGAAGGCGACCGCGTGCGCCTTGCAGAAGCCGTACGAGCCGAACGCCTCGATGATCTCCCAGGCCCTGCCGATCACCTCCGCCGCATAACCGCGCTGCCCGGCCTGCCGGGCGAACCACGTCTTGATCCGCCCCTGCGACTCGGGGTCGGAGAGCCCGCGCCGCACCCGGTCGGCCTCGCCCCTCCCGCACCCGGTCATGATGTCCACCATCTCGATGATCTGCTCGTGGAAGACGACGACCCCGTACGTCTCCCCCAGCGGCCCGGCCAGATCCGGGTGCGGGAGGCGGACCGGCGCCCGCCCGTGGCGGGCCTCGATGAACGGCCGGACCATGTCCGCCGCGACGGGCCCCGGCCGGAAGAGCGAGATGTCGACGACCAGATCGTGGAAGTCCGCGGGCTGGAGCCTGCCGACGAGATCGCGCTGGCCCGGCGACTCGATCTGGAAGCAGCCGAGCGTCTCGGCGGAGCGGATCAGCCGGTACGTCGCCGGGTCGCCCGGCGCCACCTGCTCCGGGTCGTCCAGGTCGATCCGCCTGCCGGTCGCCCGCCCGACCTCGGCGACGGCGTGCGCCATCGCGGACTGCATCCGCACGCCCAGTACGTCCAGTTTGAGCAGCCCGAGGTCCTCGACGTCGTCCTTGTCGAACTGCGACATCGGGAACCCCTCGCCGCTGGTGGGCATCACCGGCGTACGCCGCAGCAGCGAGGAGTCCGAGATGAGCACCCCGCACGGGTGCATGGCGACACCGCGCGGCAGCGCGTCCAGTCCCTCGACCAGTTCCCACAGCCTGCGGTGTCCGCCCTTCTCCTCGGCCACCTCGCGCAGTTCGGGCAGTTCCTCCATCGCCGCGCGGGCGTCGCGCGCACGGATGTGCGGGAACGCCTTGGCGAGCCGGTCGGTCTCGGCCGGGTCCATGCTGAGCGCGGCGCCCACGTCCCGGATGGCGTGCCGGACCCGGTAGGTCTCGGGCATGGCGACGGTCGCGACCCGCTCCTCGCCGAAGCGGTCGATGATCGCGCGGTAGACCTCCAGCCGGCGGGCGGACTCGACGTCGATGTCGATGTCGGGCAGCACGAAGCGCCGCCTGGAGAGGAAACGTTCCATCAGCAGATGCTGCTCGACCGGGTCGGCATGGGCGATGCCGAGCAGATGGTTCACCAGCGACCCGGCGCCGGAGCCGCGCGCGGCGACCCGGATGCCCATCCGCTTGATGTCGTCGACGACCTGGGCGACCGTCAGGAAGTAGGTGGCGTTGCCGTGGAAGCCGATGATGTCCAGCTCGGAGTGCATCCGCTCCCAGTAGGCGCGGGCGCCGGGCCCCCGGTCGTAGCCGCGCAGCACCATCCCGGCGGCGGCGCGGGCGGCGAGGACGCGCTGCGCGGTGCGGCGGCCGGCGCCGACGAGATGCGGCTCGGGGTAGTAGGCGTACCTCATGCCCAGGTCGTCCTCGGGGTCGACGAGGCACTCGGCGGCGGTCTCCTCGGTGACGGCGAGCAGCCGGTGGGCAGCGTCGCGCCGCCATCCGGCCGCCTCGGCGATCCGCTCGGCGGCGCGGTACATCCCGTCCGGGCCCTTGAGCCAGCGCTCTCCGCTGTCGAGCCCTTTGGACGGGTCGATCGGCACGAGCCGGCGCGCCGCGTCCAGGACGTCCGCGACCGGGCCCTGGCCGGGGTCGGCGTACCGCACGGCGTTGCTCAGCACCGCCCGTACGCCCTGCTCGGCGGCGAACCCGGCGGTGCGGGCGGCCAGCCGCAACGAGCCGGGGCCGGTGCCCGCGAGAGCGTGGTCCACGGCTTCGAGGCGCAGAGCGTCGCCGTACCGCTCCCGCCAGGGGGCGAGCAGCCGGGCGGCCCGGTCGGGGCGGCCTGCGGCCAGCGCCCGGCCCACCTCGGAGGCCGGGCCGAGCAGCACGGTGAGCCCGTCGGCGGTGCCCAGGGCGCCGTGGCCGACGGCAGGCCGGGCGGCATCGGCGGTGTGGGCGGCGGTGACCAGCCGGCAGAGCTCCGCCCAGCCGGCCGCGCCGTCGCGGGCGAGGAAGGTGACCCGGGGCGCCGACTCGTCGATGAAGGCGCCGCCCCGCGCGGGTGTGCGGCGCCGCGCCGCGGCGGGCGCGGGCACATGCGCGGGCGCGGGCGTGTGCTCCCGTACGGCCAGCTCCGCCCCGAACAGCGGACGGACCCCGGCCGCCACGCACGCCTTGGCGAAGCGGACAGCGCCTGCGACGGTGTCTCGGTCGGTCAGGGCCAGCGCGCCCATCCCCCGCTCGGCGGCGCGCTCGGCCAGCCGCTCCGGGTGCGAGGCTCCGTACCGCAGGGAGAACCCGGACACGGTGTGCAGATGCGTGAAGCCGGGCACCCGCACCTCCTGGATCCGTCCGTACTCACCGCCCCCTCGGTCTCCACCATAGACCAGTTTCGAACATTCGTACGACACATATGCGCCACTCGCCGCCGGGCGCCGCCCACCGGGGGAATGTCGGACCGGGTGCGTTGGGCGCGGGGCTGCCGGTGGTACGAGTCGGGGCACATGTGCGCACGGCCCGGCGGAGGGGTGTGGCGGGCGATGCCGAACCAGTCCGAACAGCGACGGAGCCGGATCCGCGCGGCCCTGCGCGCGACGCGCGGCGCCGCCCCGAAAGCCCCCGGTCCGGGGTCCGGCCCCGGGTCCGGACCGGGTTCCGGACCGGGTTCCGGCCGCACGGAAGGCGAGCCGCCGGTCTCCCCGGCCCTGCGCGTCGCCGCCGCCTACTCCTGGCGGCTCCTGGTGGTCGGCACCGTCGTGTACGGCGTCTTCTCGGTGCTCGGACAGTTCCACGAGATCGCGGTGGCGGTCTTCCTCGGCCTCGTCGTCACCGCGCTGCTCCGCCCCGCGGCCGGTCTGCTCGCCCGCCGGCTGCCGCGCCCGCTCGCCGTCGCCGTCGCGCTGATCGGCAGCATCGCCGTCGTCCTCGGCATCCTGGCCCTGGTCGGCGAGACGGTGGCCGGGGAGCGGGCCGTGCTCCAGCAGGAGTTCGGCGACGGGATCGAGAGAATCGAACGCTGGCTGGAGCAGCCGCCGTTCCGGGTGAACCCGGAGGCGCTCACGGATCTCCAGTCACGGATCGGACGGTTCCTTTCCAGTCATCAGTCGACGCTGATCAGTACGGCCCTCAGCGGCGCCGGCCGGCTGGTGGAGGTGGTCACGACGATGGCGCTGGCGCTGTTCTGCTCGGTCTTCTTCCTGCACTCGGGCGACCGGCAGTGGGGCTGGTTCTGCGCACAGCTTCCGCACTCCGCACAGGACCGGGTGGCGCTGGCGGGCCGGGCGGCCTGGCGGACGTTCACCGGATACACCCGCGGCATCGTGCTCGTGGCGGCGACCAACGCCGTACTGGTGGGCCTGGCGCTCTTCGCCCTCGGCGTGCCGCTGGCCGTGCCGCTCGCGCTGCTGGAGTTCTTCGCCGCCTTCGTCCCGCTGATCGGCTCGCCCATCGCGCTCGCGATCGCCGCGGTGGTGGCGCTCGCGTCCAAGGGCCCGGTCGTCGCGGCCGTCGTCATCGCGCTGATCGTGGTCATCGGCCAGATCGAGGGCCATCTGCTCCACCCGATCGTGATGAGCTGGGCGGTCCGGCTCCACCCGCTGGTGGTCGCGCTGTCGGTCGTCGGCGGGGCGATCGCGGCGGGGGTGATCGGCGCGGTGGTGGCCGTCCCGCTGGTCTCCGTCCTCTGGTCGGCCCACCAGGCCCTGCACCCGGGCCGTGCCGACGCCGGGCCCGCGGGGCCCTGACCTTGCCGCGGAGCCCGGTGGGTGGGCCGCTGCGCGGAGCCCTTCCCTACCCCGCCCCTTCCCGAACTGGGGGCAAGCCCCCAGACCCCGTACTACCTTCGGCCGTGTCCTCAAACGCCGGACGGGCTGGAAAGCGGGGCGCAGCCCCGAAATCCAGCCTCGCCGGCGTATGAGGCGCGGGGTCCGGGGCGGAGCCCCGGTTACGGGAAGGGGCGGGGTGGGGTGGGGTGGGGAAAGAAGATCACCACCGCCCACCGGCCCCGCCCCCGCCCCTCCCCAGACAGGACGCAGGCTCACACGCCCAGGACGGCGCCCCGGCACGGGCAAGCCCTGTCATCCGAGGTCGACCGGGACACCACCGGCGGGGTGCGGGGGCGAAGGCCCCGTCAGCCGATCTGCGCGCCCAGCGTGGTCAGCGCCTCCGTCACCGGCTGGAAGAACGTCTCGCCGCCCGAGGTGCAGTCGCCGCTGCCGCCCGAGGTCAGCCCGATCGCGGAGCTGCCCGAGAAGAGCGAGCCGCCGCTGTCGCCGGGCTCGGCGCAGACGTCGGTCTGGACGAGGCCGTTGACGATCTGGCCGTTGCCGTAGTTCACGGTGGCGTCGAGGCCGGTGACCTGGCCGTCGTGCACCTGGGTGGTGGAGCCGCTGCGGGTCACCTGCATGCCCACCGTCGCCTCGGCGGCCCCGGTGATCTCCTGCGAGCTGCCGTCGTAAAGGTTCACGGCGCTCGGGTGGTCGGTGTCACCGGCGTACTTGACGAGCGCGAAGTCGTTCTCCGGGAACTGCGAGTCGACCATCGCGCCGATCGCGGGGCCGCCCGCGGACTCGGACCACTCGCTACCGGTCTCGCCGCAGTGGCCGGCCGTGATGAAGTGCGGCTCGCCGTCCTTGACGACGTTGAAGCCGAGCGAACAGCGCCCGCCGCCGCTGTGGATGGCGTCACCGCCGGCGATGAAGGGCTTGAACTCCCCTGCGGTCTTCTTCAGTTCCGCCTTTTCGCCGAGCCCCTTCACGACCTCCTGGAGCTTCGTCCAGTCCGCGCCCTTGACCGTACGGTCGGCCGTGACGACGACCTTGTTGGTCACCGGGTCGGTGGCCCAGGACGTGCCGGGGATCGTCGCGCGGTCGGTCAGGGCCTCCCGTGCGGACACCAGTTCGGCCAGGGTGTTCTGGACGATTCTGGCCTTGCCGCCCGCCTCGCGCACGGCCTCCGCCGCTTCCTCGTCCACCACGTTCATCACGAGCGCCTTGGTCTGGGCGTCGTAGTACGCGCCTGCCGCGTCGCCGCCGAGGTCCTGGCCGAGCGTGGAGGCGAGGTTTCCGGCCGCCGTTGCCGTCAGCGTCCTGACGGTGAACTCGGGGGTTTCCTCACTGGCGTTCGCAGTCTGGAAGGTGACTCCAGCCGCAACGAGCGCGACGACGGCTCCGCCTGCCATCGTCGCGCGCTTCTTCGATATGCGTCGGTGCTTCAACATCAACCTCCTGTGGGGGCCGCGTACGGCCAAGTGGGGTGGCCGCACGCGGAGGATGGGGCCGCCCACTATTCCGAGACCCGCCGGTAGCACACAAGGCCGACTTCAGGACGCGCACACGACCGTACGCATGCGCCCCCTCTTCGTTCACAACCCCCCGGTAACCACCCACGGTTCCGTTTGCGAACACCCGTTGCGACCGAGGGGTGGGCGAGGCGTGAGGACTAGCCCTGTCCGGATTTCGCTACTCAGGAGCGCTCCGTACTCTCCCGTTGATGGGTAATCATCTGAAGGGCGGGGAATGCCAGGACAGTATTGCTGCATACGGCACATACAAAGCGGCACACATGGTGAAGGAGGCGTGGGTTGCGACGTCGGGTGCGCGCGTCGGACGGGCGGCATCTGACGGTGGAGCGCCTCGGGGATCCGCGGGGCAGGCCCGTGTTCCTGCTGCACGGCACCCCGGGCAGCAGGCTCGGCCCGGCCCCGCGCGGCATGGTGCTGTACCAGCGCGGGATGCAGCTGATCGCGTACGACCGCCCCGGCTACGGCGGTTCGGACCGGCTGGCCGGCCGCAGTGTCGCCGATGTCGCCGATGACGTACGGGCGATCGCCGATGCCCTGGGGCTCGACCGCTTCGCCGTGGTGGGCCGCTCGGGCGGCGCGCCGCACGCCCTGGCCTGTGCCGCGCTGCTGCCCGACCGGGTGACCAGGGCCGCCGCGCTCGTGACCCTGGCGCCGCGGGATGCGGACGGCCTCGACTGGTTCGAGGGGATGGCCGCGTCCAACGTCCTGGAGTACACGAGGGCCACCGCCGACCCGGACGGGCTCACCGCGCGGTTCATCAGCCGCTCCGACGAGATCCGACGCGATCCGGTCAGGCTCCTCGACGATCTGCGCCGCGAGCTGACCGACTCCGACCGGATGGTCGTCTCGGACGCCGGCGTACGGGCGATGCTGCTGCGCAACTACCAGGAGGCGCTGCGGACATCGGCGTACGGCTGGATCGACGACGCGCTCGCCTTCTGCAGTCCGTGGGGGTTCGATCCGGCCGGAATCAAGGCGCCGGTGCTGCTGTGGCACGGTGAGAAGGACGTCTTCTCACCGGTCGGGCACTCGCGGTGGCTGGCGGAGCGGATCCCGGGGGCGACGGCCGTACTGGAACCGGCCGCCGCCCACTTCGACGCGCTGCACGCGCTGCCGCGCATCCTGACGTGGCTCCTTGACGACCACCCCGGTCGGCCTGGCGAGTGAGCCGAAGGGGCGCGTGGCCCGCGGCCGGTGGCCGCTTGTCGAGCACAGTGAAAGGGAGAACGCGCGGAGGTCCCGAGGAACGAGGGACCGAGCACGATCGACCGTCGACGCACGCTGAAGCGCCCCGGAGGTGAACCGAGCCACAATAATTAGACAGCCAGCGGCTCCAGGTCGCGCTGGATACGCCGCTCGTCCCGGGCGATCCGGGTCATGTTGTGGTCGTCGCCGAGCAGCCGGCCCAGTTCCTCCACCGTTTCCGCGCGCAGTACCGCCGCCTCGTCCTTGCGGCCCAGCGCGCCGAGGGTGACGGACATGTTGGAGGCGATGGCGAGGGTCTCCGGGTGGTGGGCGCCGAGCACCTCGCGGAGGCGCCCGACCGCGCGCCGCTCGGTCTCCAGCGCCTCCTCCAGCTCGCCCATGTCCGCACGGGCGTTGGCGAGGTTGACCGTGCAGAACAGGGTGTGCGGGTGGGAGCTTCCGAGGACGTCGGTCATCCTCCTGATCGTCGGCAGGAGCAGTTCCTCCGCGAGGTCGGGGGCGCCGCAGCCCCAGTGGTAGATGCCGAGGTTGTTGATGGCGGCGAGGGTGTACGGGTGCTTCTCGCCCGGCACCTCCATGTACTGGTCGACGACCTCCTGCGCCAGGTCCCTGGCCGCGACCGGCTCCCCGGCCGCGAAGAGGTCGGCGGCCAGGTTGAGGTCGCAGGCCAGTGAGTCCGGGTGCGCGTAGGTGTACTTGGCGCGGTAGCGGTTGCGGGTGGCCGTGGTGAGCCGCCGCGCGTCCTCCAGCCTGCCCGCCCTGCGCAGCGACACGGCGAGGCTCTTGGCCGCCGCGAGCGTGCCGGGGAAGGCGCGGCCGAGGGTCTCCTTGTAGCTGTCGTACGTGCGTGACAGCAGGGAGACCGAGTCCTCGTAGCGGCCGACCTCGCGCAGGTCGCGGGCGAGCGAGGTGGCGGAGGAGAGGGTGTACGGGTGCTCGGGTCCGAGCACCTCGGTGCGCCGGTCGAAGACCTCCTGGTCGATCTCGCGGGCGCGCGCGTACTGGCCGACCATGCGCAGGTTCAGCGCGAGGTTGTTGGCGGCGGCCAGGGTGCGCGGGTGGGACTCGTGGAAGATCTGGCTGAAGCCCTCGTGCGCCTCGGTGGCCAGTTCCATCGCCTTGCCGTACTGGCCGAGCGTGCCGAGGTCCATCGCGAGGCCGCTGGTGGTCATGTACGTGTGCGGGTGGGACGGGCCGAGCACGGCCTGCTGCCGCTCCAGCGTGACCTCGTCGAGTTCCCTGGCCTCCACGTAACGGCCCTGGGAACGCAGGATGTTGGAGAGGTGGAAGCGCAGGTACAGGTACTGGAGATCGTCGTTGCCGAGCTTCTCGCGCCAGACGTCGCGCAGTTCCTCGGCGAGCGCCCCGGCGGTCTGCCAGTCGCCGCGCTTCCACAGGTAGCGCACGCGGTCGATGAGCAGGCGCCGGGTCTCCGGTTCCTTGCAGTGGCGGGCCTCGGAGGGGCCGAGGTGCGGCCAGATGGTGTTGAACCGGGGCCAGGTCTCGGGGTTGTCGATCGGCTCGTCGTCGTCGGGCCGCGCCCCGGCGAGGATGCGGTGGACGGCGTGCCGGGCGTCCATCTGCTCCTCTTCGCTGAGCTGGGCCCGGATGACGGCCTGCACCAGCCGGTGGACCTGGATGGAGTTGGACACCTGGTCGACCTTGGCGAGGGCGAACCGGCCGATCTCCCGGATGACGCGGCCGAGTACGAGCTTCTCCTGGAGGGAGGAGTCGTACGGCTTGAGCGCCTCGATCATCTCCTTGCTGTAGAGGAGGTTGGCGGAGATCGGCTCGGGGGCGAAGAAGGCGCAGAGCTGGAGCAGCCGTACGGCCGCGGGTGAGCGTTCCTTGAGCCGCTCGATGGAGACGTTCCAGGTCGCGGCGACCGGTTCGGGGTAACCCGCGGGCTGGTTGAGGGAGAGGACGCTCGGGGCCTGCTGCGCCAGCTGCTCCAGATAGGCGGAGACGGGGGTCGCGGTCTCCGCGATCCACGCCGCGGCCTGTTCCACGGCGAGCGGCAGGTCACCGACGGCGGAGGCGACCTGGTCGGCGTCGGCCAGGGTGAGTCCGCGCGCCCGGCGCTGGAGGTGCTCGACGGACTCCTCGCGCAGGAAGACGTCGACGGGCAGGGCGTCGCCGTACTGGGACCAGCTCTGGTTCCTGGAGGTGACCAGGATGTGCCCGCCGGTCGGGAAGAACCTCTTGAGCTGCTCGGGGTCGTCGGCGTTGTCGAAGACCAGCAGCCAGCGGGAGGTCGGCACGCCGCGCCGCAGCAGGTCGACGGCCTCCTGGGAGGCGGCGGCCATGTCCTCGCCGCCCTGGGCGCCGAGGCGGACGGCGAGTTCGGCGAGCCCGGCGATGACGTCGTCGGTCTGCTCGGAGGAGATCCACCACACCAGGTCGTAGTCGGCCATGAAGCGGTGCACGTACTCCAGCGCCACCTGGGTCTTGCCGACGCCGCCGAGTCCGTAGAGGGTCTGCGGCTGCGGCAGCACGACGGCCATGCCGCCGCCGAGCTGGTCGCGCATCCGCTCCAGGACGACGGAGCGGCCGGTGAACCCGGGGTTGCGGGGCGGCGCGTTCCAGATCTTGGGAACGGTGCCGGGGAACCGCGGCCCCGGCGAGACCCCGTCGGAGATCTGCACGGGGCGGTCGAGGGCGCGCAGCAGCGCGGTGGTGGCGTGCACCTCGTCGAGGCGGAAGAGGTCGACGGGGTTGCGGTCGATGTAGGGGGTGGTGAGGCGTACGTCGCCGACGCGCAGCGGCAGCAGATGGCGGCGGCCGCCGCCGGGGTCCTCGGACGCGGCCCGTTCCCACACCTCCATGGCCCGTGCGGACTTGAAGTAGGCGCTGGAGAGCAGGACGACGGTGCGGGCGGCGTTCTCGGCGGCGTGTGCGGTGGAGCGGTCCTGGGGCGGTTCGGCGGAGACGTCGCGCGGGACGACGCGGAAGCCCGCCCGGGTGAGGACGGACTCGATCCAGTCGGCCCACATCCGGTTCTCGGCGACGTAGCTGAGGAAGAGGTCGGCGGGCAGGGCGGGGCGGCGGCGGGTGAAGGCGTCGCGGATGCGCAGTCTGACCTCCTCGCCGACGGAGGGCATGGCGGTGACGTCTCCGGCGGTGATGACGGAGGTGAGCCGTTCGAAGGCGGAGAGCAGGGAGTTGCTGAGTCCGGCCTCGTCGCCGAAGGTGGCCAGGGTCTCCTCGTAGGCGTAGTAGGGGCGGTACGGGATCTCCACCGCGCCCCAGTAGGAGGTGAGTTCGTCGCCCGCGAGCCCGCTCGGGAAGCGGTCGAACTTCAGCCGCGCCAGGGCCCGTCCGGCGTCGGCCTTCTCCTTCTCGCCCTCGTCGATGCGCATGGGGACGGGGAGGATCCTGATGCCGCGGCCGCTGTAGCGCTCGTCGATCTGGCGGGCGACGGCGGCGGCACCGTCGATGGACTGGTCGCTGAGGGTGAAGCAGTCGACGAGGACGTCCGGGAGGTGGACGGTGCAGATGTCGGCGATGTCGCTGAGACCGGTGCGGCTGTCGATCAGGACGTAGTCGTAGTTGGCCTTCATGTCGTCGCGCAGGGCGTCGAAGAAGTGGCCGCCGCCGAGGCGGTCGTAGAAGTTGTCCCAGTCGAAGGTGGAGACGGTCGCCGAGTACTCGCGGTTCTGCTTGCCCGCCGAGACGAAGTCGAGGGTGCCGCCCTCGGGGAACTCCCAGCCCAGGTTCTCGGGGGTGAGGGAGACGGCGTGCGGCTGGATGCGCGCGTAGTCGCGGTGCCAGTCGTCGGGGCGCTGCACGGGGCTGGTGGCGGCCCAGGCGTATTCGGTGATCAGGTCGATGACGCCGGTGGTGGCACCGAGCGTGGAGGGGTCGAGGAAGGGGTGGAAGAACTTGTGCAGGCCGGGGGCTTCCAGGTCCCAGTCGACGGCGAGGACCCGCTTTCCGTTCGCGGCGAGTATCCAGGCCGTGTTGGCCATCGCCATCGTCCGCCCCGTTCCTCCCTTGTAGGAGTAGAAGGTGACGATGCGTCCGTCACGACTGGCTGTCATCCGTGTCCTCCGCATCGGGCGCCTGGTCGAGCATGTCGTGGGTGAAGTGCGTGGTGGCGTACTCGGCCGCCATCGGGCCGCGCAGCCGGGGGCGTTCGGTGTGGCTGCCGCCGGCGGGTGGATAGACCTGGGCGTGCCTGAGGTACTGCTGGGCGGCTGCTTCGACGACCTGGGGGAGTATCTGGCCGAACGCCTCCATGCTGGGGACGCCGCGTGCGGCCGCCCGGCAGGCGGCCCTGCCCTGGCTGAGCTGGGTGGGCAGGGTCGCCTCCAGTTTGGCGGTGAGCTCGCTGTCGGCGGCTCGGCTCTGGTGGTCGTCGCGGTTCCAGGGGACGACCACGCTCACCCAGGGGCGGTGTTCGGCGTCGAAGGCGGCGAGCCGCTGTCTGCGGTCCTCGTCCTCCAGGGCCCAGCGGTCGACGAGCAGCAGCTCGGGCCTGGACGGGGGCTGCTTGGGGTCGAGCGGGGTGGCGTCGTGGTCGAAGGAGGCGACGGTGGCCTGGTAGTTGAGGGAGCGGACGAGGTCCTGGGCGATGGAGCCGATGGGCCGGGCGGCCTCGGGGTGGTACGGGTTCCAGTCCTGCGGCATGTCGCCGTAGTAGACGGGGTCGCGGCCCTCGGGGACGTCGTGGCGGGTGGGGGCGGCGACGGTGACCTGGATGGGGCGGGGGCCGGTGGCGCGCGGCTGGGCCGGGTCGGGTTTGCCGAAGGCGCTGGGGGCCTGCCGGTAGTCGAGGGGCCTGCTGGGGCCGACGCCTGCGGTGTCGGCCACGTTGACGATGCGTTTGGCGAGTTCGTAGACCGCGCGCTCGTACTCCTCGGCGAATATGCGGAGTTTGATGAGCCCGTAGAGGCCGTCGGTGACGTAGCGGTCGCCGAAGGCGCGGTGGTTGAACTGCAACCGCTCGGCGGGGCCAGGGAGTTGCTCGGGTGGCACCGGCACCCACAGCGCGGGCACGATGGCCTCGGCCGGCCGGTTGCTCTTGGCCTGGTGGTAGATGGCCCGCTGGGCGAAGGCGTACCACTCCTTGCCGCACATCTCACTGGCGAAGTACCGGGGAGAGAACAGCGGGACGAAGACCCGGCAGGTGGCGAGCACGTCGCCGAGCCGCTCCGACCAGCCCTCGCCCGAGCGTATCTCCCGGTCCATGAAGCCGGCCGGGGCGCCGGCCGGCAGATCGGTCATGGCCATCACATGGCCGCACAGATCACGGAACAGCCGCTCGACCCACATGTCGGGGTCGGGGCCCCCGGCGCCGTACCTCGGCGTGTGCGCATAGCTCAAGAAGAAGTACGGCCGATGGTCAGCCGCCCGTTGTTGCGATGACGCTTGCACACGACCCCCGTCCTGGTCCTGTGTGAACACCCGCACTCACGGCCGGTGAGCTGCGAGCGAATTAATCATTCCGGAGCAGACCGTGCTTCTTCCCCCCATCGTTCAGTCAATCAGGGCCGCTTTTCGGTCATCCACACCACGGCATGGTCCACCGCGTCCCTGATCGGAAACAACCGTGCGGTTGTTCCTCCCAGTTGTCCCTTGTGCACCCGATTCCCGTCAACGGCGGCGAACGCGTCACCGATGATCCGGAAATCGCCGTCGTCCAGCGTGATGTCGACGTACTCCGTCCACTGCGGACCGTCCGCCCCGCGCACCACACAGCGGTAGCGCCGCTCGGGCGCACCGGTGCGGTACTCCGCGAGATGGAAGGCGGTGCAGACGGAGAAGGCCACATTGACCATCAGGACGCGCGCCCCGGCGCGGTAGAGGGCCCCCATCGGGGAGTCCTCGCCGAAATGAGAGGTCAGGGGGTGCCCGGCGAGCAGTTCCGCCGCCTGCCGTCCGAGCGCGGCGAAGGACGCCTGCGGGTGCGTGCTGCGGACGGCGCCCGGCGCGGTCCGTACGGACTCGGCCAACCGGCCCATAGCGGTGGAGGGCGTCGAGGCCGGGTCGAAGGCCGGCATCGTGGCCCGGAAGGCCGCCGCCTGAGTGGGTGTCATCCCTTCGACCCGCCGCAGATGGGCGGTGGAGGTGTCCGAGTTCTCCGTCGTGAAGGCGGGCACGACCAGCGTGCCCTGCTCGCCCACGGCCGTCAGCAGGGCATCGCGCAGCATCGGGGCGTCGAGGCCGGTGCCGCTGAGCGAGGCGTGGACGAGCACCACGTCCCCCGCCGCGAGGCCCAGCTCGGAGAGCTGGGCCGCCAACGCCCGCTCATCGGCCACGTTCCGCCTCTTCCCCCAACCGGACCAGCAGGCTCTTGCCGCTGACGGTCAGCTCCGCCGCGCGCTCCAGGGTGTCGACGGCCCGCAGGGCCTGCTCGGCGCTGCCCGGCTCGAATGCGGCGAGCCCTGCCCGTTCGTACGCCCCCGCCAGCAGCTCGGACACCGGAACGGGCGCGTCCGTCCAGGGGGCGTGATGGCTCCACAGGCCGTCCTCGGCGTACAGGTCGGTGACTTCCAGCAGCCTGTGCAGCCGCGCCCGGCGGTGGCCGCGGAGCAGCGCGAGCGCCAGTCGGCGCGCGTCCGCGCGCAGGGGCAGGCCGAGGGCGCCGAAGCCGTGCCGGCCCACCGCGGGGCCGGAGTCCGCCGGTCCGGCCAGCGGGGTCAGTGTGGAGAGCGATCCGGCGGCGGCCTCGGCCTGCTCCGGCGCCCGCTCGCGCAGCAGGCTCCAGGCGCCGGCCAGCCGGCCGGTCCAGTGGGCGGCCTCGTCGAGTCCGAGCCGCGGCACCACCGGGACGCCGAAGCAGTTCCGGTACGGGTCGAGGTCGTCGATGGCGAGATCCGGCGCCCCGTCGCGGCCGAGCCGGCGCACCGGCCGCCAGTCGGCGGTGGGTTCGGCCGGCCGGGCGATCCGCCGCTCGACACGGCCGGCCCGCACCAGGAAGCCCTTCTCGACGGGCCGGACCTCCGCGGTTCCGCGCTCTGGCCGGCCGGTGAGCCGCAGTTCGCCCAGGGTCGGCAGGAACAGCGCGCCGTTCTCGTACGGCACCCGGACGGCGAGGTCGGGTCCGCCGTCCCGTACGACGGCCGCGGCGGCCGACGCGGCCAGCCGGGCACCGGGCTCGGCCGAGCCGGGCCGGTCCCCGTCGAGGGCGTCCAGGGCGTCGAGCAGCCAGCTGCGCGTGTAGGGATGTGCCAGCACATCGTCGTACCCGTCGGCGCCCGAGCGCTCCACGGCCGCCGTGAGCGTCCAGGCTCGGGCCCATGCGTCGCCGCCCCGCCCGGCGAGCTCGTCGTGGAGCCTGGCGAGCAGCAGCGCGGTCAGCTCGTGCTGCGCGGTGCCGAGCACGGCGTCGTCGCCGACGGCCGGGGAGACGGTCAGGGGCGCGGTGCGCAGCTCGATGCCGCGGACGAGGGCCTCCAGGTCGGTGCAGTACACGGAGGTGTTGTCGAAGTCCGTGCCGCTGCGGTACCGGTGGGTGTAGAGGCCGCCACCGCACGAGCGTACGACCGGGCACCGGCGGCAGGTGTCGCTGACACCGGCCAGGCCGAGTTGGCGGGCGCGGACTCCGGGGTGTGCGGCGACCTCGTCGAAGGAGTGCGTGAAGACGTCGAATCCGGTGGCCGCGGCGCCTTCGTAGGCGCTCTTGAGCGAGTCGACCTGCTCCAGTGTGCCGTCGGTCTCGACGACGACGAGGTCGGTGGGGGCGAGGCCGAGCGACTCGGTGAGGCTGGGGCCGCCGGAGAGCGTGGACAGGACCGATTCGAAGAGCCGCACCGGCACCCGGCGGCCCTGCCGGTCCCAGCGGTCGAAGACGGTGAGGATCCAGTCGGCGTACGCGGTGGGCGAGCCGTCCGGGCGCGGCGGCGGGGTGTCCCAGGTGCCGTGCGGCAGCAGGAAGTCGATGCGCGGCGGGTCGAGTTCCATCAGCGCGTCGTGGACGGCCACGGGGTCGTTCTCGACGTCGATCGTGCAGAGCAGGCCGAGGTTGAGATGGCGGTAGCGCTCCTCGTCGAGGAGCCGCACGGCCCGGACGACCAGGGGGTGGCTGCTGCGGCCGTCCGCGAAGCGGCGGTGGCGGTCGTTGGCCGCCTTGTCGCCGTCGAGGGAGATGCCGACCCTGACGCCGAACTCGTCGAAGAGGTCGAGATAGCGGGGGCTGAGCTGGAGCCCGTTGGTGTGGATCCGCAGGTCGAGTGCGGTGACGCCGTCGAGGGCTGTGGTCAGCTCCTCGCAGATACGACGCAGCCGGGCGGGGCCGGCGAGCAGGGGCTCCCCTCCGTGCAGGATCACTGACACGGAGGGCAGTGCATGGTTCCTCGCGTGCTCGGCCAGTCGCCGGGCGGTCTGGAGGATCGCTTCGTCAGAGATTGCCTTGGGGCGGGTGCGCCAGCTCTGATCCGCGTGTTCGTAGACGTAGCAGTGGTCACATGCGAGATCGCACCTGCTGTGCACTTTGATGACGATCTCGCGGAATGGGACCAGGGGTCCTGTCATTCCGCCAGTCTAGTGCCGCGACCGGCAATGCTTGCCCGACAAGGAGCGTCGTGCCGGGCGGCGCGACAGGGCAAAGTTTGCCGGGAGGGGTACTGGGGTCGGGCAGGACGGCCTGGTGCCGGACCGGAGCGGTGTGGAGCCGGACTAGAGAGCGGAGTTGAAGCTCGAGACCCGCGCGGTACGGTCGACGGCAGCGGGACGCACGCGACCCAGCTTCCTGGCGGCATCGGCGCCGCGCACGTCGATCTCGGTGACGGGCACACGATTCTTCTTCGCGGCGGCGAAGGTGGCTGAGGTCTGGAAGGTCACGACGGCCGTCCTAGGTCATCTTGTGCTGACGAGGGGTGCCGCACCATTGCAGTGTCGGCGGCACGACTTTACTCTCATGGCCACCCACAGCAACTCGGCACGTAGGCCTGAGACGAAAGCGTTGCCCGAGTATTCCCCGCCCCGAACGGAACAAGCCATTCCATCGAACGAGTGAAGCCAAATCCGCTGAGGGTGGTGCGCATGACCGGGGTATCCGGACATCTGCAAAGCATGGTCTTCCGAAACGCTGATCTGCCGGTTCTCTTTCACCGCACGGACGAGACAGCCATCACGCGGCAGCGGGAGGCGGTCAACGGCGTCCGGCTGCAACTGCTCCTGCTCGTGCTGGGCGCCGCACTGGCCGCGCTGCCGTGGCGGGGCTCGATCGGCGACTCCTTCCAACTCATGGGCGCGCTCAGCGCGTTGGCGTACGCCGGCGTTCTCGTCGTCGGCTTCCGCGGCTCCCGCCATCGAGCAAAGTCGCATTGGCAACTCAACCGCTCCGCAGCGGAGTTCATCCGTTCCATGTGCTGGCGGTACGCGGTCCACGGAGCCCCCTTCGAATCGAACACCCCCGACCCGGACCGGCTGTTCACCTCCCGGCTGGAGGAGGGGCTCCAGGAGCTGCGGAAGGTCGGCTGGGTGGACCCGCGGGCCAGCGGGGAGTCCGCCGCCGGTGCCGAGCTCATCACCACGCCGATGCGGCTGCTGCGGGAGAAGGCGTTCAGCGTACGCAAGGAGACGTACGTACGGGACCGCCTGATCGAGCAGCGCAACTGGTACCACCGGCGCATGGAGGTGTCCCGGCGCGCGACCGTGCTGTGGCAGCTCACGATCGCGCTGCTCACCCTGCTGGCGCTGTTCTTCGGGACGCTGCGCACCTTCTCGGTGACGGAGTCGGCCGAGCCGCTCGGGGTGCTGTCGGCGGCCGCCGCGGCGTGCCTCGCCTGGAGCGGGATCCGGCGGCACCAGCCGCTGATCGCCGCGCACTCGCTCGTGGAGGAGGACCTGGCGGCGATCCATATCGCCATGGAGACGTCGGTCACCGAGGAGCAGTGGCCGTCGGCGGTGTACGAGACGGAGCGGATCGTGTCGCCGCAGCACACCGACTGGCTGGTGCAGCACCGCAGTTGATGTGATCCGGGGACGGCGTCAGGCGCCCTCGACGCAGTCAGGCGCGCTCAACGCCGTCAGGCGCCCTCGACGGCGTCAGACGCGCTCGACGCCGTCCCGCCAGATCACCGTGACGGGCTTGCCCCGCTCCCGGGCGTACCGGACGATGTCGCCGGTGCCTCCGAACCCGCGGGCGGGGAGCCCGTCCCAGACCGCGAGCAGCCGGTCGCAGTTGTCGGCGATGTAGACGCCCGCCGCGTAGTAGGCCTCGTCGGTGGAGTGCGGGAACGCCATGCGGATCTCCTGGCTGGCGCGGTCCCTGAGGCGCAGATAGCCGGCGAGTGCCTCAGGGTCCTCGAAGCCGTCCTCGTAGTCCCCGCTGGGGATCACCACGGTCAGCTCGGCCCCGCAGTCCAGGGCGATGTCGGCGAAGAGCTGGTCGGCGCCCTCGGCGAGGCTGGAGAGGGCCTCCATGGTCTCCTCGTGGCCGCAGAGCAGCGCTTTCATGGCCGCCAGGACATGGGGCAGGGCGGCGGGCGGGATGCTTCTGTGGCCGGTTACTCCGATGCGCTTCATCCGCCCCCCGTTCCGTCCGCGGCCGACCGCTCCGCCGCCCTCTCGAAAGTGTGCAATACGTCGAGCCCCCGCCCAAAGACCGGGCGGGGGCTCCCTGGTGCACCACGGAGGGTCCGGAGGAGCGCCGGTGATGTCAGTAGACGCTCACGCCGTACGCGCTGAGTGCCTCGGTGACCGGCTGGAAGAAGGTCGTCCCGCCGGAGGAGCAGTTGCCGCTGCCGCCGGAGGTGAGACCGAGCGCCACGCTGCCGGCGTACAGCGGGCCACCGGAGTCGCCCGGCTCGGCGCAGATGTTGGTGCGGATCATGCCGTAGACGATGTCGCCGCCGCCGTAGTTCACGGTGGCGTTGAGACCGGTGACGGAGCCGCAGTGGGTGCCGGTGGTGGAGCCCCGGCGGCAGGCCGCCTGGCCGACGGACGGGTTCGCGGCCGAGGCGATGTCCTGGCTGCCGACGTTGCCGGGCCTGCTGACCGACGTGGTGTAGCGGACGATGCCGTAGTCGTTCGTCGGGAAGCTGGAGCCGGCGGTGGTGCCGAGGACGGTCGTGCGGCCGGAGTTGGACCACCAGGTGCCCGCGCCGTCGGTGCAGTGGCCGGCGGTCAGGAAGTAGTCGGTGCTGCCGCTGCGGACGTTGAAGCCGAGGGAACAGCGCCAGCTGCTGGCGTAGATGGCGTCGCCGCCGGAGATCAGCTTGGAGAACGTGCCCGGCGTACGCTCGATGCGCAGGGCGGCGGCGTTGGCGCCCGCCTCCTGCTTGATGGCGGCTATCTCCGCCTTGGAGACGGTGGAGTCGGCCGTGACGACCAGGGTGTTGGTCGCTTTGTCGACGTGCCAGGCGGTACCGGCCACATCGGCGTCGAGCACGGCCTCGCTCGCGGCGGAGAGCTGGGTCGCGCTGAAGCTGCGGGGGGCCTCGTCGGCGCTGGCGGTGGGGACGGCCAGAGCCGCGGCCGCGATGAGGCCGGTGGTGACGGCGAGGAGACGGGTGCGTCTCGCGACGCCGCTACGGGGGGTGGTGCGCTTGATCCTCACTTCTCGTTCCTCCCGAGGGGAATCGGGGGCCCGCTGTGGGGTGACGGGCCCGTGAGGCGCAGTCAGCCGATACGGGCGGCGTCCGGGTTCCGGACATCCGCCGTGCCCCTGACAAGCGCTTGTCGGGAGTATTCGGGGCGTCAACAAGCCGCGCAAGGGCGCCTTTCGGCCGCCTGCGCAGCGGCATGGCGGAGCGCCCCGGCCGGTGGTGTCCCGGCCGGGGCGCGTGAGCCCGGCGGCGGTCTCCGCCATGTGGGACGCCTCAGCGGGCGATCAGGTTCCGTTCACCGCGCCGCGAACTCCACGGGAGCGCCTTGCCGGGGGCGGGAAGGGACGGACGAAGTGATCGGCGAAGGCGCGGGGCGGCAGCGGCGAACGGTCGAAGTCGACGGTGACCGGGCCGTCTTCGGCGGCGCTGCGGGGCGCGGGAAGCGGAAGCGCTGGCTGCTGTTCCCGCTGGTGGCGTCGGCGAGGATCGCCCGGGGCGGACCGTCGGACTCGACGGTGGCGCGCAGGCCGCGCCGGGCGCCGTGGGGCTCGATGACGAGCTCTCCGGACAGGCCCGGACCGCGCTCGCGCCCAGCGCCGTTCCCGACCCGCACGGTGCGCTGCTCGTCGTACGCACGGAAGGTGCCCAGGATCCTCCGGCGCGGTTCGTACGGCGTGGCCTCGACCCCCGCGAACGCCTGGCGGGCCTGCGGTTCGAGGCCGAAGTCCCGTACCACGAGCAGCCCTTCGCGGCGCGCCACGGCGAGCCGCCGTCCGACGTGCGCGACGCGGGAGTCCCGCACCGGCATACGGCCGACGCCGGGCCGGATCGCGCCGGTCAGCGCCCGTCCAGGGCCCGTCCGTCGACCGGGAGCCCGTCCTCGGGCGCGGCGGTGAGCACCACCTCGTCACCGTCCGCGCGCCAGAACCCCGGCACGGCCGGAATTCGACCTTCCGGGCAGTGCGCCGGCGTGCGGGGGGGTGGGGGGAGGAAGCGTGCCACTGCTTCCCGTCGTACCGCGGGCCGGTGGCCCTGGCGGTCACCCCTCCCACACCGGTTCGGCGAGCCCCAGGTGGGACCGCAGGGTCGTCCCGGCGTAGCTCGTACGGAAGGCGCCGCGCTCCTGGAGGAGCGGCACGACCCGGTCGACGAAGTCGTCGAGGCCGCCCGGGGTGAGGTGCGGGACGAGGACGAAGCCGTCGGCCGCCTCGGTCCGTACGTACGTGTCGAGCGCGGCGGCGACACCGGCCGGGGTGCCGATGAAGGACTGGCGGCCGGAGGTCTCGACGACCGTCTGGCGGATCGACAGCCCCTTGGCCTCCGACAACGCCCGCCACTCGGCCGCCACGGCCAGCGGGTCCGCGACCCGGACGCGGCCCCGGACGGGCCCGGAGTCCGGGTCCGGGCAGGGGGCCGGATCGACCGCGGGCAGCGGTCCGTCGGGATCGTAGGAGGAGAGGTCGCGGCCCCAGACCAGCTCCAGGGCGAGGATCGCGTTCTGCGGGGAGACCTGCTGGAGGCGGATCTCGGCCGCCTTCTCCTGGGCCTCGGCGTCGGTGTCGCCGATGACGACGGAGGCACCCGGCATGATCCTGAGCTCGTCGCGGGCGCGGCCGTGGCGGGCGAGGCGCGCCTTGACGTCGGCGTAGAAGGCCCGGGCCGCCTCCGGAGCGGTGTGTCTGCTGAAGACCACATCGGCGGTGGACGCGGCGAACTCCCGGCCCTCGTCGGAGTCGCCGGCCTGGATGACGACGGGGTGGCCCTGCGGGGAGCGGGGCACGGTGAACTCGCCCTCGACGGTGAAGTGCCGCCCGTGCCGGGCGAAGCGGCGCGGTGTGCCGTCCGGGGGCCAGGAGTCCCACAGTCCGCGGGCGGTCCGTACGAACTCGGCGGCCCGGGTGTAGCGGTCGGCGCGGTCGAGATGGCCGCCGCGCCGGAAGTTCTCGCCGGTGAAGGCGTCGGACGAGGTGACGACGTTCCACGCCGCACGACCGCCGCTGAGGTGGTCCAGGGAGGCGAGGCGGCGGGCGAGTTCGTACGGCTCGTTGAAGGTGGTGTTGACCGTGGCAGCGAGCCCGAGGCGGTCGGTGACGGCGGCGAGGGCGTTCAGCACGGTGATCGACTCGGGGCGGCCGACGACGTCGAGATCGTGGATCAGGCCCCGGTGTTCGCGCAGCCGCAGTCCCTCGGCGAGGAAGAAGAAGTCGAAGAGGCCGCGCTCGGCGGTGCGGGCGAGGTGCTCGAAGGAGGAGAAGTCGATCTGGCTGCGGGAGCGGGGGTCGGCCCAGACGGTGGTGCTGTTGACGCCGGGGAAGTGGGCGGCGAGGTGCAGCTGCCTGCGGGCGGCGGTCATACGGCGCCCCCGGCCTGGGTGGATGCGGGTGTCCGGGTGGTGGGTGCGTAGCGGCTCGCCGGGCGGGCGAGGCCGAGGTGCTCGCGGAGCGTGCCGCCCGGGTGGAAGGTGCGGAAGAGGCTGCGGTGCTGGAGCAGGGCGACCGTGCCGTTGACGATCCGCTCCAGGTCCCGGTGGGGGGCGATCGGGGCGAGCCGGAAGCCGTCCACGGCACCGCACGAGTGCCACTCGGCGATCAGCTGGGCGAGCTCCACCGGGCCGCCGCTGAAGTGGGGGCCGCCACCCGCCAGGGGCGGTCCGGCGGCCAGTCCGGGTTCCGGCGCCGCCTCGCCCACGCCGAGGTCGACGGCGAGGGCGACGAGGACCCGTAGCGTGTCGGGGTCCCGGCCGTGCGCCGCGGCCCTGCGGCGTATGTCCTCGCGCAGGGCCGCGGCCTGCTCCGGCGCCCCTGCCCGCACGAGGACGACGTCGGCGTACCGGGCGGCGGGCTCGCGGCAGACCCCGGCCGTGCCGTCGACCACGACGACGGGCCTGCCCTGCGGCGGCCTCGGGACGGTCGACGGCCCGCGCACGCTGAACGTGCCGCCCCGGAAGTCGACATGGTGCAGCTTGCCGCGGTCGATGAAGCGCCCTGTCGATGTGTCGCGGATCTCGGCGTCGTCCTCCCAGCTGTCCCACAGCCGGGCGACGACATCGGCGACTTCGCCCGCCTCCCGCCACAGCGCGTCCGCGGGCGCGGCCGGCCGCCGCCCGAAGAGCGATGCCTCGGCCTCGGTGGTGGAGATCCCGATCGCCCAGCCGGCCCGGCCGCGGCTCACCCAGTCGAGCGTGGCCACGGCGGTGGACACATGGAACGGCTCGGTGTGGGTGGTGGTGACGGTCGGCACGAGGCCGATCCGCTCGGTGGCCGGCGCGACCCTCGCCAGCACGGCGAGGGCGTCGAGCCCGGGCCGGGCGAAGCAGTCGCCGAGGGTGACGAAATCGAGGGCGCCCCGTTCGGCGAGGCGGGCGAGTGCGACGTAGTACGCCGGGTCGTACTGCGCCGGGCCGTCGAGGGCGACGGCCAGGTGCAGCGGACGGGTGGCAGGCATGGAACCTCTCCGAGGTGGTCAGGGTCGGGCGGGCCCTTACGGAACGGGTGGACGGGTGGACGGTCGGGGTCGGGCGCCGAAGCCGGTCGGTCGGGCGGGCGGTCGGTCGGTCGGTCGAGGTCGGGATCGGGCGCCGAAGCCGGTCGGTCGGTCGGGCGGGCGGTCGGTCGGTCGGTCGGTCGGTCGAGGTCGGGATCGGGCGCCGAAGCCGGTCGGTCGGGGTCAAGCCCCGAAGCGGTCAGGCACTGGGGCGGTCAGGCTCCGAGGCAGTCAGGCACTGAGGCGGTCCCGGCAGGAGGGCTCGCGGAGGAAACCGAGTACGGCACGTGCGACGGCGTCGTTCTGCGCGAAGGCGGGCCCGCCCGTGCCCGGGCGGGTGAAGGCGCCACCGGCCCGTGCCGTCGTGTGCGGGCCGAGCGCGAAGCGCCGTGGATGTGGCCGCCCGTCGCGCTCCAGGACCCGGCCGTCCGCCGGGTCGACGCGGAGCAGGCCGCCCGGGGTGGCGCCGGCACCGTCCGCGTGCAGCGCCCTCAGCAGCGGGCTGCGGGTGCGGACCAGCGTCGGATCGGGCAGCCGCGCCTCGACGAGGGCGCGGGCCTCGGTCCACTCCCCCGGTACGGCGGCGCCGGCGGCCCGGAAGAGCCCGCGCCGCTCGTCGGCCTCGACGGTGATGCCCGGGCCGAGGAAGCGCACGACGCCCGCGCGGGAGAGCGCGAGCAGTTGGCGCAGCCGCGGCCCCGGCGGGCCGGAGGCCAGATAGGAGAAGAAGCCGTGCCAGCGACCGCCGTCGCCGAGGTCTCCGAGCCGGACGAGCTGCCCGTAGACGGAGAGGAGCGCGAGGAAGACCGCGAGGTCCTGGCTCCGTGCCGGGTCGTGGCGGCGGGTGAGATCGGCGGTGATGTAGCCGCGCAGGCCGTCCTGGAGGGCGTCGGCCGTCGGATGGCGCACCCCGGCGAGGGGGCGGTCGAGCGCGTGGAGGTCGAGCCGGTCGGCGGGGTCGGGCACGGCCGCGGCCACGAGCGCGGCGAGTTCGGCGCTGCCGGGTGCGGCGGCGGCGTACGCCTTCTCGAAGGCGGGCCATGCGGCGGCCGTCCGCTCGCGGTGGGCGGTGAAGAGGCGGTGGTAGTGGGCGTGGCCGAGTTCTTTGTCGATGAGTGGCCAAATGTCCTGCCGGAAGTCGAGCGGTCCCGGCCGGACCAGCAGTTCGTCGGTCTGCGCGGGCCTGAAGAAGCGGGGCAGCGGGGGCCGTTCGCCCTGCCAGACGTAACCGATCTTGGAGTGGTACGGGACTCCCCGCCGCGAGCCGACGTACAGGACGGGCTCCCTGCCGGACGGACGATAGGTGTCGCCGTCGTACCGCCCGCCGCGGCCCTCGGTCAGCAGCACCATCAGGTCGATGAAGGCGAGCCCGAAGCCGCGGACGATGACGGGCTCCCCGGCGGGGAGCGCGGACAGATCGCTGTCGGCCGTGAAGTCGGGCGGCAGGTGGACGAGTCCGTGACGCGCCGCGGATCGGCTCAACCCACGCTGCTCGGCGTCCGGTTCGGCATCGAGGTGGCCGAGGGTGAGGACGACGAGATCGGCGAGGAGGGGCTGTTCCCGTCCTTCGAGCCGGACGCGCTGGCGGCCTTCGCGCGGGCCGCTGATCCGCAGGGCCCGCGTCCGGTGCTCATGGACCCTGACCCCCAGCGGCAGGGCCGCCACGGCCTGTTCGTACACCCAGCGCAGATAGGTGCCCTGTTGGCGGCGGCTGGGGAAGTTCCGGCCGTCGATGCCTGCCCATTCGGCCAGGGTCGGCCCTGCGCGCACGGGACCCGCCAGCCGCACCGAGTCGTCGGTGAACATGGTGACGTCCTCGGCCGTGGAGTTCATCCAGAGCAGCGGCGACTGCTCCTGCCGCCAGATCCGCCCGCCGCCCGCCGGGAACGGGTCCACGAGATGGACGTCGATTTCCGGATCCTGGTACAGGGCGGGGATGTTGGCGGCCAGCCGCTCCAGAAAGCCGGTGCCGCGGGGGCCTGCGCCGACGATGACGACGGACGGTCTCGGGGTGCGGGACATACGAAGGCGCTCCGTGGATACAGGGATCGAACACGGGAAACGCCTTCACACGAACGGGCCGGTCCGAGCCCCTCAGCACGGGCGGCCCTTTGAGGCTAGGGGTTCCTGACGGGCCGTTGTCAAGCTTGTCCGAACTGTGAGCCGTGCGTCTCACGCCAGTTGACGCGGAACCGGATGCCTGTTCCACTTGGCCGATGCATTCGCAGCAGTGGCTGGTCAAGCGCTCCCACATCGACTTCGGTCGTGTGTGGTCGTCGTCCTGTTGAGCCGACCTCCTGCCCCCTGCTTCCGCCTTCCCCCTGCGCGCGGTCAGCCCTGTTCCGCACCGTGCGCGCCGCCTTCACACACACGGTCGAAGCCCCTCTCCCCTCCCCTAGCCCCTCAGACCGCTCCCCCGGCCCGGGGGCCCGGGCGGCGAGCCCTTCAGCTGGTCAACAGCCGTCGCAGGGGCAGCAGCAATCCGGACAGTCGCAGTTGCAGTCGCACTTGTGGCAGCAGCCCTCGCGCTTCTTGCGGGACCACGGGCCCTCGTACTCGCTCGCGCAGCAGATCTTGCAGGTGCAGAAGAGGCCGGTGAAGACGGCACAGCCCGCCCAGAAGCCGCGCGGTTTGGGGCGCTGCGGGCTGCCGTCGCCGAACTGCGGGGGCAGCCCGCCAGGACCACCGGGACCTCCGGGACCACCGCCGGACGGACCACCGCCGCCGTACGGATCGCCGCCGCCCCCGTACGGATTGCCGCCGGCAGAGGAGCCGTACGGGCCGGGCGCGCCGCCGTTCCGGCCTCCGTACGGGGTGCCCTGCGGCGGCTGTGCGCCGTGTCCCTGGTGGCCGCAGGTCGTCGTGGAGAAGGCACGGTTCACCGACTGCCGCAGCTCGTGGACGAGCAGCACGTGCAGCAGTCCGTCGTCCACGAACTCCGCGTCGCGCAGCGCGAGCCTGATGCCGTGCACCGCGTCGTCCGCGAGCCGCCGCGCCTCCTCCAGGGAGGTGCCGGTCGCGGTCAGCGGGTTCCACGCGCCCGCCGCGGTGTCGGCTTCCCTGTCCTCCACGGCGTCCAGCAGATGGGCGAGGCGCCCGAAGAGGCGGCCGGCCTCGGTGAGCGGGGCCGCGTTCCCGGGACGCCCGGCCAGCACGGCGGTGTGGGCGAAGGCGGCCGCGGTCGCCGTCTCCGTCGGCTCGGTCACCGCCAGCAGCGGAGTGCCCCGGTCGGCCAGCGCCTCGACGCCGGGCTGCCGGTCGACGGCGTCGACGAGCACCGCCGTGTCGAAGCCCAGTTCTCGTCCGGTCCGCGCACCCGCCCGGTCCCAGCTCAGCGCGACCCTGCGGGCCGCTGCCGCCACCGGCCTGCGCGCCAGCAGCCCGTCCCGGTCGGCCACATGGTCCCGCACCTTCGCCGACGCCAGCACCAGCGAGACGACGGCGGCCAGCCGGGCGCCTTCGCCGCGCGCGACGGGGGCGGTGCGCATGGCGCGCAGGGGGCAGGGACCCGCCGTGCGCCGCCCGTCGGACGTTCGCTCGGTCTGAGCCTCCGTCAGAACCGAGACGATGAGCCCGTCGTAGTTGGTCACGACCCTGGCGAACTGCCCGTGGTCCGAGCGCAGCGCCAGACACAGTCCGCAGAGATGGGCCATCCACTCCGCCTTGAGGCCGTCCGTGAGCCGATGCGTGCAGGGCCTGACGATTCCGAACACGGCATTCCCCCCGAGTTTCGCTCTCCCGCGCGGGCGGCATCGTACCGGCCGGTGCGTTCACCCGTACGCCACCACCGTCACCCGTCCGGCCCGACCTTCATATTTTGAGTTGATATGCACCTTCTGAGTACCCCTCAGGTGCGCTACGCAGGAAGAACCTTGACGAATCGCCACATCTTCTGCACCAGTACCGTCACGAATCCTCTGCGCGGCGGCTATCTACTTGGCGTGCGATCCGCATCATGGACGACCATAGGGATGCGGAACCACAAGTGACCGCGGTGAAAGGAGGCGTCCATGGCATCGGTGCGCAAGGCGAGTGCATGGCTGGGACTCGTCGAGGACAGCGACGAGCGGTACTACGACGACGAGTACACCGAGGGTGCGGGGTCGGCCGAGCAGTGGGTGACCGACCCACGGGTCCGAGTGGCCTCCGAGTCCGCCCAGGAGCAGGGTCGCCGGATCGCCACGATCTCGCCGGACGGGTTCCGTGACGCCCGGGGCATCGGGGAGCTCTTCCGCGAGGGCGTTCCGGTCATCGTCAACCTCACGGCCATGGAGCCGGCGGACGCCAAGCGCGTGGTGGACTTCGCGGCCGGACTGACCTTCGGTCTGCGCGGCTCGATCGAGCGCGTGGCGACGCGGGTCTTCCTGCTGACCCCCGCCGACACGGAGATCGTCAGCGGGGAGTCCTCGGGCCGGACCGCAGGCGGCTTCTACAACCAGAGCTGAGCAGGGCGCTCGCCGGCCGGGCCGGGAGGTCGGGGACCAGAGCCGGGGCCAGGAGTCCGGGGACCAGGACCGGGGCCAGGAGTCCGGAGACTGGGGCCGGGGCCAAGAGTCCGGGGACCAGAGCCGGGGCCAGGAGTCCGGGGACCAGGAGGTCCGGCCTACCTGAAGGCATCCAGACCGGTGAGCGCCTTGCCCAGCACGAGCTGGTGCATCTCGACGGTGCCCTCGTAGGTGAGCACCGACTCGAGGTTGGTCACATGCCGCATCACGGGGTACTCCAGCGAAATCCCGTTCGCACCGAGGATCGTGCGCGAGGTGCGGCAGATCTCGATCGCTTCCCGTACGTTGTTGAGCTTCCCGAAGCTGACCTGCTCCGGACGGAGCGTCCCGGCGTCCATCCGCCGCCCGAGGTGGTGGGCGAGCAGGATCCCCTTGTGCAGTTCGAGCGCCATGTCGGCGAGCTTGGCCTGGGTGAGCTGGAAACCACCGATGGGCTTTCCGAACTGCTCGCGCGTCCGCGCGTAGTCGAGCGCCGACTCGAAGCTGGCGCGTGCCGCGCCCATCGCGCCCCAGACGATTCCGTACCGCGCGTGGCTCAGACAGCTGAGCGGTCCGCGGAGTCCGGTCCCCCCGGGGAGCACGGCGTCGGCGGGCAGACGCACCTCGTCGAGGACGAGCTCGCTCGTGACCGAAGCCCGCAGGGACCACTTGTGCTTGATCTCGGGCGCCGAGAAGCCGGGCGCGTCCGCCGGCACGACGAAGCCGCGGATGCCGTCGTCGGTCTGCGCCCAGACGACGGCGACCCCGGCGACCGAGCCGTTGGTGATCCACATCTTGCGGCCGGTCAGCACCCAGTCGGTGCCGTCTCGCTTGGCGTACGTACGCATCCCGGCCGGGTCCGAGCCGTGGTCCGGCTCGGTGAGGCCGAAGCAGCCGATGGTCGAGCCCTCGGCCATGGACGGCAGCCAGCGCTGCTTCTGCGCCTCGGAGCCGAACTTCCAGATCGCGTACATGGCGAGCGAGCCCTGGACGGAGACGAGGGAGCGGATGCCGGAGTCGGCGGCCTCCAGCTCCAGACAGGCGAGCCCGTACTGGACGGCGGTGGCGCCGGCGCAGCCGTAGCCGGTCAGGGACATGCCGAGCGCACCGATCGAGCCGAGTTCGCGGGCGAGTTCGCGGATGCCGGGGAGTTCGCCGCGCTCGTACCAGTCGGCGATGTGCGGCAGGACGCGGTCGGCGGCCCAGGAGCGGACCGTGTCGCGGATCGCGAGGTCCTCGGGGTCCAGGAGGGCGTCGATGCCGAGGGGGTCGGCGGGGTCGAAGGGCGGCAGCTTCGAGGGTGCGGACATGAGGGTGCCTCCGGCGGCTCGCACGGCTCTGTGAAAACCTAACAGCGTTAGTTAATACTCGGCGCTGACGTTACGGCTCAGTGTGCCGTGCGTCCAGGGCCGGCTGCGCCCGCCGCCGCGGGCCGTACGTGCCTCCGCGGCTCGGGCGCGGACGCGGTCTCCTGGTGCGGTCCGTGCGGTCCGTGCGGCTCGTGCGCGCTCTGCCCGGGCAGTCGCGGTACCGCGGACGTCCGGTCGGCCGGCAGCTCCGCGGACACGTCCGGGCACGCGTCGGCGGACGGCACCTGGCACTCCATCGCCTTCGGCAGCCGCAGCGCCGCCAGCGCCCCGGCCAGCAGCAGCCCCGCGCTGACGAAGAGCGTGACGTGCAGGCCGTGCACGAACGAGGTACGCGCGGCGATCCGCAGCGCGTCCCCTGCCGGTCCGCCCAGCGCGTCCGCCACCTGGTACGCCTCGCCCAGCGAATGGGTCGCGGCGGCGCGGGCGGCGCCGGGGACGCCGGACGCACCGTTCAGCCCGGGGGCGTACGCGGCGTTCATGACGCTGCCGAGGAGCGCGATGCCCATGCCGGCGCCCAGCTGGTACGAGGTCTCGCCGATCGCGGCCGCCCCGCCCGCCTGAGCGGCGGGGGCCTCGCTGAGCATCGACTCGTACGCGGCGAAGAGCGTGGTCTGGAGACCGAAGCCGAGCAGCACGAAGCCGGCGGTGAGCAGCAGCGGCCGGTCGTGGTGGCCCATGGACGTGAGCAGCAGGACGGCGGCGGCGGTCGCGACGAAGCCCCAGCCGACCATCCGGCGCGGGCCGACGCGGCGCAGGGTGTACGAACCGGTCGCGCCCGCGGCCATCGCGGCGAAGGTGAGCGGCAGCAGCCGCAGACCGGTCTCCAGCGGGCTCAGCCCGAGCACGAGCTGGAGGTACTGGACGGCGATCAGCTCCAGGCCGACCAGGGCCAGCATGGCGAGCACGATGCAGCCGACCGAGGTGGAGAAGGTCGCCCTGGAGAACATCCGCATGTCGATGAGGGGATGCTCACGGCGTCGCTGACGGCGTACGAAGAGGGTGAGGAGCAGGGCTCCGGCGAACAGCGGTCCGATGGTGCGCGGCTCCAGCAGCCCGTGGCCGACGCCGAGCCGCTTCACACCGAGGACCACGGTGAGGACACCGGCCGCGGCCATCAGCGCGCCGACGACGTCCCAGGGCCCGTCGCCGCTGCCCCGGGACTCGGGCAGCAGCCAGCGGCCTATGGGCAGGATCAGGACCATCAGCGGGATGTTGACGAGGAAGACCGAGCCCCACCAGAAGTGCTGGACCAGGAAGCCGCCGAGCACCGGTCCGGTGGCGGCTCCGACAGCGGCGACCGCGGTCCAGATGCCGATGGCGGTGGCCCGCTCGCGCCGGTCGGGGAAGACCGCGCGGAGGATCGAGAGCGTCGCGGGCATGATCATCGCGCCGCCGACGCCGAGCAGGGCGCGGGCCGCGATGAGCACCTCGGGTTCGGAGGCGAACGCCGCGACCGCGGAGGCCACGCCGAAGAGGGCGTAGCCGAGCAGCAGCACGCGGCGGCGGCCGACGCGGTCGCCGAGCGTGCCGAAGAGGATCAGCAGCGCCGCGCAGACCAGGGGGTACGCGTCGACGATCCAGAGGAGCTCGACGCCGCTGGGGCGCAGGTCCTCGGTGACGGCGGGGACGGCGACGTGGAGCACGGTCGCGTCGAGCGCGACCAGCAGCAGGCTGACGCAGAGGACGAGGAGGACGACCCAGCGGTTGGCACCGCCGCCGACGGCACGCAGGCGTGCTGCGGCCATGGCCGTCCCGGTCATACACGTACCTCCCAGTACCGCGAACCTCGCGCTCGGTGGGCCGGCCGGGGGCGGGCCCGGCGGGGAGCGGCCCGGCATCGACGGGCGAGTGATCAGTCAGCGTACGCGAGTCCCGACAGCCGGCGCGTGGCGCACCTCTCACCTCGACGTGCCCGCAGGTGTGGCGTGTGCCACGCCCGGCCGGACACCGGGATCGTGCCCTGCGCGCGCCGAACGGCCCTCGAATTCCGGGCGCCAATCGCGTGAACTGCTTTCCTCGCGTACAAACACACTTACGCGGAAGGGTCGTTCCGCAATAGGGCACAAGGTCACTTCCATTTACGGAAGACACCCACGAAAGAATGTGCGGCTGAGACCCACCCCACATCACATCGTCATCACGAAGAGCCTGGATCGGCCTGGGCCGACACTCACTCGCTGTAACGTCGATTGGGTGCGTACCGACATCTTTGCCCGTCTGGACCGGGAGCCGGAGCCGCCGAAGATAGAGATCCCGCGGATGAGCCGCACCCGTCTCGCCCTCTTCGGCGGGACTTTGGCGTTCTACGCGGCCATCGTCGTCGCCGTGCTCATCTCGTCCTGGCTGGTGCTCCTCGACTGGAAGGTCATGCTCTTCCGGCCGTATCAGCAGTGGCCGGACCTGCACGCGTTCCTCGACTACTACGTGGTGCTCGGCCAGCGCGGCCCCACGGCCGTGATGGTGGCGGCGTGGCTTGGCTGGCGCTCTTGGCGGCAGCACACGCTGCGGCCGCTGCTCGCGCTCGGCGCCGCGCTGCTGCTGCTGAACGCGACGGTGGGCTCCGTCAAGCTCGGCCTCGGGCGGCTCGGGCCGCACTACGCGACGCAGATCGGCTCGCCCGAGCTCTTCGCCGGCGGCGATATATTTCCTTCCGGCCACACCGCCAACGCCGTCGTGACCTGGGGAATTCTGGCCTATCTGGCCACCACCCCGCGGGCCAGGCGCTATCTGTCGGCGCTCTCGGCCGTGGTCGCCCTCGGGGTGGGGCTGACCACCGTCTACATCGGAACGCACTGGCTGAGCGATGTGCTGCTCGGCTGGGCGGCGGGACTGCTGGTCCTGCTGGCGCTGCCGTGGTGCGAGCCGCTGATCGGACGCACCGAGGCGTTCATCCTGTCGCTGCGCGACCAGCTGCGGGCACGCAGTCTTCCGGTGCCGTCGCTGCCGGTCGCCTCGGGCGGGCCGCGGCCTGCCGTATACCCGCAGCGGGTGCGCTCGGAGGAGGACGAGCCGGTGCGCAGACCGCTGGGCGCGAGTGCCGGCGCGGGCGCGGGCGGGGCCACGGCCACGGCGACCGCGCAGCTCACACAGGCGCGCCCGCACGCGGTGACGCGCTCGGGGCACGGGTCGCACGGCGCGCACGCTACCCACGGCGCGCACTCCACCCCCTCCCCCGTCGCCCCTCCGGGAAGCCGCCGCCCGCCGCGTTCGCGGCCGGCGTCGGGAAGCTGACGGCTTCCACTTCGTACGGCTACGGCGAAGGCCCCGGCCCCGCGGTTCACCACCGCGGGGCCGGGGCCTTCGCCTTGTCCAGGTCTCCGAGAGACGCGGCCGTCAGCCTTTCCAGCAGCGGACGACCGAGCCGTGGTCGACCTCGAAGTTCAGCCGGCCTTCCAGATACTCCATGGTGATGATCGCGCCGGGCGGCAGCGCTCTGACGGTGGTCCAGCCCCGGCTGCGGGCCAGGCGCTCCGCGTCACCGGCGTCGAGGCCGAGGTACGCGTCGGGGGCGTCGTCGGGCTGGGCGGAAGGGGTCGGTATCGGTGCCATGAGTCCTCACCGTAAGCGGCTGCGGACGGTGATGGAAGTCCCGGAAGTCCCCGGTGCACCTCGGCGGTCACACTTGTGTCACAGGATCACGACACACGTTTGATGCCGATACGCTCATTCGTACGGAAAAGCGGTACGGCGCGCACAGGAAATTCACGGAACTCCCCGAACCCCACCGCACCGCACCCACCTTGCCCCGGGAATTTCCCTGCCCGAAGCCTTTTGGTCGGCCCGCGCGGAACCTGGAATTCAACATTGCACCCTGGGCCCTTATGCAATCCCTACTTGAGGATGAATCAGGCATCACCCGTACGCGTATCGCACCGTGTCCGGATCCGTGTCCGCGCCCTGTCGCACGGCGCCGGGTGCCTAGCATCATGGCTCCGGCCCGAGACCGAACCGGTTGCCGAACCGGTTGCCGAACCGGTCACCGGGCCCGCAGCGTGGACCGCGAGGGGGCAGCGATGGGGACGGACACCGCAGGGGCGACCGCCACCGGGACGCCCCCGCGGAAGCGGGGCAGGATCGTCGTGGACTGGCTCACGACCACCGATCACAAGAAGATCGGGCACCTCTACCTGATCACCTCGTTCGGCTTCTTCCTGGCGGCCGGGCTGCTGGCGATGCTGATGCGGGCCGAGCTGGCCCGCCCCGGGCTCCAGCTGATGTCGAACCAGGAGTTCAACCAGGCGTTCACGCTGCACGGCACGATCATGCTGCTGCTCTTCGCGACGCCGACCTTCGCCGGCTTCGCCAACGAGATCGTGCCGCTCCAGATCGGCGCGCCGGACGTCGCCTTCCCGCGGCTCAACATGTTCTCGTACTGGCTGTTCCTCTTCGGCGGGCTGATGGTGCTGGGCTCGCTCCTGGTGCCGACGGGCCCCGCCGCCTTCGGCTGGACCGCATACGCCCCGCTCAACAGCCTGGAACGGTCACCCGGCGTCGGCGTCGACCTATGGATCATGGGGCTCGCCTTCTCGGGCTTCGGCACGATCCTCACGTCCGTCAACTTCCTGGCGACGATCATCGGGATGCGGGCCCCGGGGATGACGATGTTCCGGATGCCGATCTTCACCTGGAACGTCCTCTTCACCACGATCCTGGTGCTCGTGGCGTTCCCGGTGCTGGCGGCGGCGCTGCTGGTGCTGGAGTCCGACCGCAGATTCGGCTCGGTGGTCTTCCAGGCCGAGAACGGCGGTGCGCTGCTGTGGCAGCACCTCTTCTGGTTCTTCGGCCATCCGGAGGTCTACATCATCGCGCTGCCGTTCTTCGGCATCATCACGGAGATCATCCCGGTCTTCTCGCGGAAGCCGATCTTCGGTTACGTCACGCTCGTGGGCGCCACGATGGCCATCACCGGGCTCTCGGTGGTCGTGTGGGCGCACCACATGTTCGCCACGGGCGCGGTCCTGCTGCCCTTCTTCTCGCTGCTGTCGTTCCTGATCGCCGTGCCCACCGGGGTGAAGTTCTTCAACTGGAGCGGGACGATGCTCCGCGGGTCGCTGTCGTTCGAGACGCCGATGCTGTGGGCGGTCGGCTTCCTGGTGTCGTTCCTGCTCGGCGGGTTGACCGGAGTGATCATCGCCTCGCCGCCGATGGACTTCCCTGTGACCGACTCGTACTTCATCGTCGCCCACTTCCACTACACGGTCTTCGGAACGGTCGTCTTCGCGATGTTCGCGGGCTTCTACTTCTGGTGGCCCAAGTTCACCGGCAAGATGCTCGACGAGCGGCTCGGGAAGATCCACTTCTGGTCGCTCTTCATCGGTTTCCAGACCACCTTCCTGGTGCAGCACTGGCTGGGGGCGGAGGGCATGCCCCGGCGGTACGCGGACTACCTGGCGGCCGACGGCTTCACGGCGCTCAACACGGTCTCCACCATCGGCGCGTTCCTGCTCGGCATCTCCACGCTGCCGTTCCTCCACAACATCTGGAAGACCGCGAAGTACGGGAAGAAGGTGGCGGTCGACGACCCGTGGGGGTTCGGCAGATCGCTGGAGTGGGCGACCTCCTGCCCGCCGCCCCGGCACAACTTCACCGCCATTCCACGGATCCGCTCGGAGTCCCCCGCCTTCGATCTGCACCACCCCGGATTCGCGGCGGGCGAGCTCACTGCGCCGGGGCGGCGGGGCGTTCCCCGAGCGCCCGGGACAGCCGGTCCCGGAGCGTCCTGATGTGCCCGGCCAGCTCCGCCGGCTCGACCACCTCGAAGTCGACGCCGAGCAGCATCACGTGAATGGCCATCACGTCGAGGTTCCGCGCGCCCGTCCGCAGCAGACAGCTGTCGGGGCCCTCGGGCTCCAGGACGCCCGCCGTCGGTGACACGGCCTCGGCCGCCCGCTCGGCGGGCACGTGCAGCCTGATCACCGCTTCGGCGGCGTACACGGCCCTCGACACGCCCCTGGACACATAGGCGGCGAGATCCTCGGCGGGCGGGGTCCGCGGGGCGAAGCGCGGGCCGTGCGGCGGCTTCGGCGTGATCCGGTCGCCCCGGAACGTACGCCAGTCGGCACGGTCCAGGTCCCAGGCGACGAGGTACCAGCGGCGCTCGGTGCAGACGAGGCGGTGCGGTTCCACGGTGCGCCGCGTCGCCGAGCCGTTGTGGTCCTCGTAGGCGAAGCGCAGCCGTTCGCTGTCCCGGCAGGCGTTCGCCAGCTCGGTCAGCACCGCCGGATCGACCAGGCTCCGCGGTGCGTCGCGCAGCATCGGGACGGTGAAGGCGTTCAGCGCGCCCACCCGGCGGCGCAGCCGGTTCGGCAGCACCTGCTCCAGCTTCGCCAGGGCGCGTACGGAGGACTCGCCGATGCCCTCGATGCCGTTGCCCGCGGCGGTGCGCAGGCCGGCCGCGACGGCGACGGCCTCCTCGTCGTCGAGCAGCAGCGGCGGCAGCTCGGCCCCCGCCCCGAGCTGATAACCGCCGCCCGTGCCCGGGCTGGCGTGCACCGGGTACCCGAGCTCGCGCAGCCGGTCCACGTCACGCCGTACGGTGCGCGGGGTGACGCCGAGCCGCTCGGCAAGCTCGGCACCGGACCATTCGCGGTGGGCCTGCAGCAGCGAGAGCAGGCGCAGCAGTCGTGCGGAGGTGTCCAGCATGGTGGCGAGTCTGCCAGGACTTGCGGACAGGCCTCGTCCGCAAGCACGGCCGTCCGGCGGGGCGGCGTCCGGGACTCGTTCGCCGGGCGACGGCCAAGGGGCGGCGTCCGAGGAACCACGTCCAGGCGGCGCGGCCGGGGGACGGCGTCCGACGGACAACCTCCACGTGGCGACGGCCAGGGGCGGCCAGGGGCGGCAAACGTCCGAGAGGCGGCGGCCGAGGGGCTCAGGCCGGTGTCAGACGCACGCAGAGGTCGTTGGCTGCGGTGTAGCAGGGGGTCGCCCGGTACTCCTCCGTCTCGTGGACCGGGTAGACGAAGACGCTGCTCCGATCCCAGACGTCGTCGAGGATGCGCGAGACCCGCACCGGGTCCGCCGCCTCGGCGGGACGCACCCACAGGGTCCACAGCCGCGGCTGCCCGGCCGGGGCATCGCCGGACGCCTCGGCGAGCTCCGCATAGGCGACGGTGAAGGCGAAACCGGCGCCGTCCGCCGTCAGCGGCATCCGGTGGACCGTGTTCCCGAACCGGGCCTCCGCCACCGCGCCCTCGCCGGGCCGCGCCCCGTACAGCACGCCCTCGACCGTGCAGGAGCCCTGCTCGAAGCCGAGGTCGCCCGCCTCCGCGTGCGGCTCGCGCAGCCAGCAGCGCACGGCGAGGTGTCCGTCCGCCGTCGGGTAGGGCACGCGTACGGCGACCCGTCCGACCGAGGGGACCCGGTCGATGAGCGCCCGCAGATCGCGGATGCCGGGCTCGACGGCGACGCCGTCGTCGGTGTAGGCGTCCCAGTGCCCCTCGGCCAGCACGACCGTGCTGGGCAGCGCGGCCCGCGAGTGGTCCCCTCCGGCCGGGGTGAGCGGCAGCCGTACGGTGCCGGCGTCCTCCGCGTCGCCCGCGCCACCGCCACCGCCACCGCCACCGGCATCACCGCTGGCGCCGGGACCGGCACCGGCATCACCGCTGGCACCGGCGTCCTCCGCGTCGCCCGCACCACCGCCACCGCCACCGCCACCGCCACCGCCACCGGCATCACCGGTGGCACCGGGACCGCCACCGGCATCACCGGCTCCGCCTCCGGCGCCCTCGCGCCTGCGCAGCACGAGCACCGCGTCCGGCGCCGCCACCCCGGCTATGTCGAAGGTGACGCCGCCCGCGGCGTCGGCGATGCAGTCGGCACGCGGCGTCCGCCGCTCGGTCGGCACGATCATGGAGTTCTGCCCTTCAGGAACACATCGGCAGCCTTGTAGCGCAGCGCGTACGCCCCGTCCAGCGCCGCGCTGCGCGAGCGGTGGACCGCGTCCCGCCAGAGGCTGCGGGAGCGGCGACCGGCCCCATGGGCGGCCACCAGCTCGGTGAACAGCGCCTCGTGGCGTTCGGCGATCCGCACGGGGTCGAAGCGCTCGGCGGCCCGGCGGGCGGCCTCGCCGGTGCGCCGCCGCAGCTCGTCGTCGTTGATGAGGGCGAGGAGCGCGTCGGCGACCGCGTCCTCGTCGCCGACCGGCACCAGCCGTCCGTCGACCCCGTCCTCGATGATCTCGCCGGGCCCGTGCGGGCAGTCCGTGGAGACCACCGGCAGCCCGCAGCGCATCGCCTCGACGATCGTCATCCCGAACGACTCGAGGTTCGAAGTGACGGCGGCCAGCGAGCCCTTGACCCACTCCGGCTCCAGCGGGTGCGCGGCGCCCATGAGGTAGACGTGGTTGTGCAGCCCGCCCTGTTCGATCAGGGTGAGCAGCGCACCGCGCTCGTTGCCGGTCGCGTCACCGGTGCCGTAGATCCGCAGCCGCCAGTCGGGGCGGGCGGCGACGACCTTCGAGAACGCCTTGATCAGCAGGTCGTACCGCTTGACCTTGGTGAGCCGGCCGGCGGCGATCACCCACTTGCTGCCGGGGTCGGCGGACGGGACGGTCGGCGCGGGCACGCTGTTCGGCACGGACTCGATCCGGACGCCGGGCAGCCTGAAGCGCGCCCGGTAGGACTCGGCGTCCGCCTCGGTGACGGTCGTGACCGCGTCCAGCAGCGTGTACCGGTAGCCGATCTCACGGCGCAGCCGGTAGCCGTGGCTGTCCAGGGTGAGGTGCTCCTGGCCGACGCGGACCGGGCCGCGGGGCGCCTGGCGGGCGATGTGGACGTTCAGCCCCGGCCGGGTGCCGACGACGACATCGGCCTCAAGGGATCTCAGGTGCGCGGCGATCCGGGCGTCGGTGAGGCGGCTGTACTGCTTCCAGCGGCCGTCGCCGCGCGGGAACACCTTCGCGGGCCGCCGGTAGTCGGGGTCCGCGGTGTCGTTGGTGCGGCTGCCCTTGCGCAGGTCGACGAGATGGCGCAGGTCGACGCCCGCGGGGGCACCCATCATGGGCTCCTCACGGTGCCGGAAGACGGACACGATCTCGACGTCGTGCCGCTCGGCCAGGGCCTGGGCGAGGTTGAACGACGTACGGATCGTCCCACCGATTCCGTATGCATTGTGAAGCAGGAAAGAAATACGCATGCGCTTCCGCATCCCCCGGTTTTTTCATGGTCGTCAGGTTTGGACTGTACTTGCCCGCTAGCTGCGGTATGCGAGTTCGGGAACGGTGCGGCGGTTCTGCGTGCTCTGTCGGTCACGGAGACCCGGGCCGGCACCGGCCCCGCCATGCACTGCCAACAGGGCGTTACCTGAAGGGCTTTGGGCCCGGACGGGACGGATCCGGGCGAACGGGCGGGCTTTTCCGGGGCGTCCGGCAGGAGCACCTCGCGGGCGATGCGCCGCGGTGTCCGGTTGACGCGGCGTCGACGGGGCGGGACGGGTGGTGAACACCGCCTGGCACATCGATCTGTCGACTTGGCGATCTGTCGCCTGCATTGCGCCTCCCGCGTGACCCCTGCCGCGGATTGCCCGTTGTGCTCGGTATGAGCCGGGAGCCCCCGGCACACGCCCCCATAGCACCGAGTCCCGAGGAGCCACCCGTGCCGCGCATGCTCGACGTCAGCGAGGACGTACGCGCCGAGATCGGCGACGAAGAAGCCGACCGGCTGCTCGCCGGCGAGAACGCACCGGGCAGCTACGACTGCACCTCCTGCCGCACGCCGGGCGACTCCGAGCAGGAGCGCACGAGCACCGTGCTGTTCGTCGGCGAGGAGACCGCCGTCCTCGCGTTCGCCCACGCCAGCTGCATCCCGTCCCAGGTGGTCCAGGTCGCCGAGGAGCAGCTCAGGGGCGCGGTCCGGTCGATCACCGGTGAGAGCCAGGTCCCGCCCCCCGCCCACCCCCAGGCGCAGGCCCCGATGCACGGCTCGGCGCACGGCTCGGTGCCGGATACGGCGCATGCCTACGCGGGCCAGCCGGCCCCCGCCCCGGCTCCTGCCGCCGAGCACACGGCGACCGCTCCCCGCAGCCAGGCGGTGCTCGGCGTCACCAGCGGCCTCGTCCTGATCGAGGACGAGCTCCATCCCGCCCTCGTCGTCGAGCCCACGGCACCGATCGCCCGCCCCGGCTCGTTCGGCGGCGGCGACGACTTCCTGCCGCTCCTGATCGAGCAGGGCTTCCTGCCGGTCTCCGCGATCAACGAGGTGCCCCGGTCGCTGCCCGGCTGGTCCGTACTGCTCGCCATGGGCCAGCTGCACGCCGTGCTCCAGCCGGGCACGGGCGGCGGCAGCCCGGTCGCCTGGTGGCAGGCCCACCAGCCGCTCCAGGTCACCGACGGCTGGCGCACGGCCGCCAACAGGTCCCACACCGTGCTGGTCTTCGCCGCCCCGGTCGGCTCCATCGGCCAGCAGCCGCGCGAGGACCTGCTGCGCGACGCGCTGGACAAGGCGGCGGCGAACGGACGGCTGGTGGCCGCGGCGATGCCGCTGGCGGGCACCTGACCCGCCCGCGGGCCCGGTCCGCCAGCGGGCCGTGCGCCGCCCTCGTACCCCCGCCGAACTGCGTTTTCCCCGGACAGGCCCGCATCCCACGGGCATGAAGGTCGTTGGCTCATACGTGCACACATACGACCCCAGCCGCCAGCCGTACCCGAGCCGGATCCCCTCGGCCACGCCCATCTACGACGCCCTCTGCTCCGAGTACCGCAGGGCGTTCCGGGCGCTGCCCGGGGACCGGAGCGGCGAGGAGGATCTGGGCTTCAAGGGCTTCGGAGCCCTCCTGCTGAGCGCCGGCGGGCGCTCCGGCCCCAGCAGGCATCTCTTCCCCGTGGCACTTCCGCCCGCACCCCGCAGGGGCCTCTGAAAGGACGAGGCAGCGACATGACGAAGTGGCCGGGGCGTTCGCCGCCCCGGCCACTTCGTCATGTACGCACGCCGCCCGCTGTGCCGCGGACCGGCGGACTACTTCTTCCTGCCGCGCTTCTCGCGCACCCGCACCGAGATGTGGATCGGCGTCCCCTCGAAGCCGAACTCCTCGCGCAGCCGGCGCTCGACGAACCGCCGGTAGCCGTGCTCCAGGAAGCCGGACGCGAAGAGCACGAAGCGCGGGGGCTTGGTGCCCGCCTGCGTACCGAACAGGATGCGCGGCTGCTTGCCGCCGCGGATCGGGTGCGGGTGGGCGGCGACCAGCTCGCCGAGGAAGGCGTTGAGCCGGCCGGTCGGCACCCGGGTCTCCCAGCCCGCCAGCGCCGTCTCGATCGCCGGGACGAGCTTCTCCATGTGCCGACCGGTCGTCGCCGAGACGTTGACCCGGGGCGCCCAGGAGACCTGCTGCATCTCGGTCTCGATCTCGCGCTCCAGGTAGTAGCGGCGCTCCTCGTCGAGGGTGTCCCACTTGTTGTACGCGATGACGAGCGCGCGGCCCGCCTCGACGGCCATCGTGATGATCCGCTGGTCCTGGACCGAGATGGACTCGCTGGTGTCGATCAGTACGACGGCGACCTCGGCCTTCTCGACGGCGGCCGCGGTGCGCAGCGAGGCGTAGTAGTCCGCGCCCTCCTGGAGGTGGACCTTCTTGCGGATACCCGCGGTGTCCACGAACTTCCAGGTGGTGCCGCCGAGTTGGATGAGCTCGTCGACGGGGTCGCGGGTGGTGCCGGCCATCTCGTTGACGACGACCCGCTCCTCGCCCGCCACCTTGTTCAGCAGGGACGACTTGCCGACGTTCGGACGGCCGATCAGGGCGATGCGGCGCGGGCCGCCGACGGCGGAGCCGAAGGTCTGGGCGGGGGCGTCGGGCAGCGCCTTGAGGACCTCGTCGAGCAGGTCGCCGGTGCCGCGGCCGTGCAGCGCGGAGACCGGGAACGGCTCGCCGAGCCCGAGCGACCAGAGCATGGCGGCGTCGGCCTCGGCGGAGGGGCCGTCGACCTTGTTGGCGGCGAGGACGACGGGCTTTCCGGCGCGGCGGAGCAGCTTGACGACGGCCTCGTCGGTGTCGGTGGCGCCCACGGTGGCGTCCACGACGAAGACGACCGCGTCGGCGGCCTCGATGGCGAACTCGGCCTGGGCGGCGACGGAGGCGTCGATGCCGAGGACGTCCTGCTCCCAGCCGCCGGTGTCGACGACCTTGAAGCGGCGGCCGGCCCACTCGGCCTCGTACGTGACGCGGTCGCGGGTGACGCCGGGCTTGTCCTCGACGACGGCCTCGCGGCGGCCGATGAAGCGGTTCACCAGGGTCGACTTGCCGACGTTCGGGCGGCCGACGACGGCGAGGACGGGCAGGGGACCGTGACCGGCCTCCTCGATCGCGCCCTCGACCTCTTCGAGGTCGAAGCCCTCCCCCGCGGCGAGCTCCATGAACTCCGCGTACTCGGTGTCGCCGAGTGCCCCGTGGTCGTGCTGGTCGTTCATGAAGTCCGTTCCTCGTTCATTGGTGGTCGGTGAGCCGGGTCGGACCCGCGGGCCCGGGGCTCACTACTGAAGTCTCGCTCAGCGCCCGGTGAGGCGCCTGGCGTTTCCCAGGTGGGCGGTGAGCCGCCCCTGGATGCGTTCGGTCGCCTCGTCGAGCGCCTTGCGCGTGCGCCGGCCGCTGCCGTCGCCCGCCGTGAAGGGATCGCCGAAGACGACGTCGACACGGCTGCGCAGCGGAGGCAGCGCCCGCACCAGCCGTCCGCCCCTGTCGCTGCTCCCCAGCACCGCGACCGGGACGATCGGGGCGCCCGAGCGGACGGCGAAGTAGGCGAGGCCGGCGCGGATCGAGGCGAAGTCGCCCTCGCCGCGGGTGCCCTCGGGGAAGATACCGAGGACGCCGCCGTCGCGGAGCACCTGGAGGGCGTTGGTGACGGCGGTGCGGTCGGGGTTCGCCCGGTCCACCTTGAGCTGCCCGATCCCGGTCAGGAACGGGTCCAGCGGCCCGGTGAACGCCTCCTTCTTGATCAGGAAGTGCACCGGCCTGGGGGAGGTCCCCATCAGCATCGGTCCGTCGATGTTGTGCGCGTGGTTGACGGCGAGGATGACCGGGCCGCCGGCGGGGACCCGCCAGGCGCCCAGCACGCGCGGCTTCCACAGCGCGCGCATGATGCCGATCCCCAGCCGCCGGCCGACGGCGGCGCCCTTCGCGGACGGTGCGGTCACTTCGCTGCCCGCTTCTCCTCAACGAGCGTGACGACGCACTCGATGACCTGGGCCAGCGTGAGGTCGGTGGTGTCGACCTCGACGGCGTCGTCCGCCTTGGCGAGCGGGGAGGTCTTCCGGCTGGAGTCGGCGGCGTCCCGCTTGACCAGCGCCTCGCGGGTGGTGGCGAGGTCGGCCGCCTCCGTGCCCTTCAGCTCGCCGCTGCGGCGGGCGGCGCGGGCCTCCGGGGAGGCGGTGAGGAAGATCTTCAGGTCGGCGTCGGGCAGGACGGTGGTGCCGATGTCCCGGCCCTCGACGACGATGCCCTTCTCGGCGGCCGTGGCGATGGAACGCTGGAGCTCGGTGATCCGGGCGCGCACCTCGGGCACCGCGCTGACGGCGCTGACCTTGGCGGTGACCTCCTGCGTACGGATCGGGCCGGACGCGTCCGCCCCGTCGACGGTGATCGTCGGCGCGGCGGGGTCCGTTCCTGACTCGATGGAGGGCTTCCCGGAGGCGCTCGCGATCGCCGCGGCATCCGTGGTGTCGATGCCGTTGCTGATCATCCACCAGGTGATCGCCCGGTACTGCGCGCCGGTGTCCAGATAGCTCAGACCCAGCTCTGCGGCGACCGCCTTTGAGGTGCTCGACTTGCCCGTGCCGGAGGGGCCGTCAATGGCGACGATCACGGATTCCACGGTGTCGGAGACCTTCCTGATACGTGTCTACGGGCAGGCCGGAATGCCAAGGTGCCCTGCACAAGGTTACCGAGTGCCGCACCCTGCCCGTGCACGCGTTCGCCGGGCCCGACGCGGGGGCAGCGCCGGGTCCGCCGCAGTCGCGTCGGCGGGCCCCCCGGCGCGGGCCCTTCGCCGCTACTGCCGCAGCGCCCAGCCGCGCTCGCGCAGGGACGCGCTCAGGCCGGGCGCCGCGGAGGGCTCGACCATGAGCTGGACCAGGCCCGCCTGCTGGCCGGTGGCGTGCTCGATGCGGACGTCCTCGATGTTGACGCCCGCGCGGCCCGCGTCCGCGAAGATGCGGGCCAGCTCGCCGGGACGGTCGCTGATGAGGACCGCGACGGTTTCGTACACCGCCGGGGCCGCGCCGTGCTTGCCGGGGACGCGCTCGCGGCCCGCGTTGCCGCGGCGCAGGACGTCCTCGACGCCGCTCACGCCCTCGCGGCGCTTGTCGTCGTCGGACGACTGGAGCGCCCGCAGGGCGCGCACGGTCTCGTCCAGGTCCGCCGCGACGCCCGCCAGCACGTCGGCGACGGGACCGGGGTTCGCGGAGAGGATGTCGACCCACATCCGCGGGTCGGAGGCCGCGATGCGCGTGACGTCCCGGATGCCCTGCCCGCACAGCCGTACCGCCGTCTCGTCCGCGTCCGCCAGCCGCGCCGCGACCATCGACGAGATCAGCTGCGGGGTGTGCGAGACGAGCGCGACGGCCCGGTCGTGCGCGTCGGCGTCCATGACGACGGGCACGGCGCGGCACAGCGCGACGAGCTCCAGCGCCAGGTTCAGCACCTCGGTGTCGGTGTCCCGGGTCGGCGTGAGCACCCACGGCCGGCCCTCGAAGAGGTCCGCGGTCGCGGCCAGCGGGCCCGAGCGCTCCTTGCCGGACATGGGGTGCGTACCGATGTACGCGGTCATGTCCACGCCGAGCGCCTCCAGCTCGCGCCGCGGCCCTCCCTTCACGCTCGCCACGTCGAGGTAGCCGCGCGCGGTCCCGGCGCGCATCGCCTCCGCGAGCGCGGCGGGCACGAGCGCCGGCGGCACGGCGATGATCGCCAGGTCGACCGGGCCCTCGGGCACCTCGTCCGTACCGGCGCCGAGCGCGGCAGCCGTCCTGGCCTGCGCCGGGTCGTGGTCCCGGAGGTGGACCGTGACGCCCCGCCCGGCCAGCGCCAGCGCCGCCGACGTGCCGATCAGTCCGGTCCCGATGACGACGGCGGTTCTCACTGGGCGATGTCCTTGCGCAGGGAGGCCGCGGCCCCCAGGTAGACATGGGCGATCTCGGCCTTCGGCAGGTCGGACTCGATGTGCGCGAGGATGCGCACGACCCGCGGCATCGCGCCCGCGATGTCCAGCTCCTGCGCGCAGATCAGCGGTACGTCGACGATGCCGAGCCCCCGCGCCGCCGCGGCCGGGAAGTCGCTGTGCAGATCGGGCGTGGCCGTGAACCAGACGCTGATCAGATCGTCCGCGGTGAGTCCGTTCCGCTCCAGGATGGCGGTGAGCAGTCCGCCGACCTGCTCGTCCATGTGCCCGGCCTCGTCCCGTTCCAGCTGGACGGCTCCCCGGACGGCTCGTACCGCCACGACGTACTCCCTACGTTCCGCAACTGCGTGCATGCTCCGGTCAGCCTAGTCAGCCGCCCGGACGCACCGCCGCGGCGACCGTCCTCCGAGACAACGGGGGACGGCCGCCGCGGTTCGGGGGCGGGCGGTCCGGGGTCAGGCGGACTGCTGCCGGATGATGTCCGCCAGCGAGCCGCCCTGCGGGAGCTGCCCGTTCGGGGTGAGCTTGTCGACGGCCTTCGGCAGGGACTGCGCGATCTCGTCCGCTGCCTGCTGCGGCGTGACACCGCTCTGCTGCGCGACCTTGTCCAGCGTCTCGGTCGGCAGCGCTTCCTTGACCTGTTCGCCGCTGACCGGCTGGTTGTCACCGGTGCCGATCCACGACTGGACCTGGTCGACCAGGCCGGACTTGTCGAGCATGTCCATCAGCCCGCTGAGGGGGCTGGCCTGGGCACCGGCCTGAGCACCGGCCTGTGCCCCGCCGCTCTGGCCGCCGCCGGTGAAGGCGTCGAAGAGCGCACCGAGGATGTTGCCCGCGCCGCCCTGACCGCCGCCCTGAGCGCCGCCCTGACCGCCGCCGAGCAGACCGCCCAGAAGACTTCCGAGATCGCTTCCCGCCATGATCCTGCCTCTCGTGTGTAGGTGGGGGATTACGCCAAATGTCACCCACGCCCGACCCTGCCGCCACTCGGACCACTACGGATCGTCGACCATCGAACACGTGCCGTAGCGTCGGGGGCATGGAGGCTCCCACTCCCCGCCGTCTCCGCGGGAGGCGCCGATGAAGCGCTCAGGACCGCTGATCACGTTGGCCGCCGGGCTGGTGCTCGGCCTGTTCATGCTGGCGCTCAACTCGATGACCGGGAAGCCGGTGCCCACGTCGGCCGACAGGACCCCGAGCCCGAGCCCCAGTCCCCGCACCCCCGCTCCCCCGCCGCCCCCTGCCGCCAGCCCGTCGCCGACCGCACCGCCGAACGCGGCGGCGCAGACCGAGTTCGCGGGCCGCACGACCGACAACACCGCGTCCGTCGCCATCTCGCTCCGCGGCGACAAGGCCATCGCGTACTTCTGCGACGGGCGCACCCGGGAGGCGTGGATGCGCGGACCGGTGGAGGACGACGGCGACATGCACCTGACCAGCAGCGAGAGCGGCGCGAAACTGGACGCCGTCCTGACCGGGGGCAAGGCGACGGGGACGGTCGAGATCGGTGACCGAAACTGGCCCTTCAGCGCCGACAAGGCGGTCAAGCCGTCCGGCCTCTACCGGGCCACCGCCCAGGTGCGCGGCGCCGAGCTCAGGGGCGGCTGGATCGTCCTCCAGGACGGGAGCCAGGTCGGGATCGTCAGCCGCGACGGGAAGCCCGCCGCCGCTCCCCCGATCGACACCGCCACCGGCGCCGTCGTCGTGGACGGCACCCCGATGACCGCCCGCCCCGTCGTCCCCTGAGCCGCCCCGAGGTGCGTCATGAGCGAGGACCCGCGTACGCAGAACCAGTCCTTCCCGCCTCCGCCGCCACCGCCGCCACCGCCCCTCGCGTCGTCGGAGGCCGGCCCCGGCGCGGTCCGCCTGCTCGTGCCCGCCCTCGTCGGGGCGGCCGTCGCGGTCGCCCTCGGGGTGTACGGGAAGGTGCACGACCCGGCCGCCACCGCCTTCAACCTGGCCGGCTTCAGCAGCCCCAAGGCGGTGAAGTCCTGGCTGACCTCGGTGGCCTTCGCCTTCGGCCTCGTCCAGCTCTTCTCCGCGCTCACGATGTACGGGCAGATGCCGGGCGTACGGGCCGGGTCCTGGACTCCGGTGCTGCACCGCTGGTCGGGCCGGGCGGCGTTCCTGGTGGCCGTGCCGGTGGCCGTGCACTGCCTGTACGCCCTGGGCTTCCAGACGTACGACACACGGGTGACGCTGCATTCGTTCTTCGGCTGCTTCTTCTTCGGGGCGTTCAGCGCAAAGATGTTGCTGTTGCGTATGGAGCGGCTACCGGGGTGGCTGCTGCCGATCGCCGGAGGGCTCGTCTTCGCCGCGCTGATGATGCTCTGGCTGACCTCGGTTCTCTGGTTCTTCCGCGTGTTCGGAGTGACGACATGAGTGACCACACGGGCAGGGCGGGCGCCACGCGCCGCAGCGTCCTGCTGACAGGTGCGGCCGTCGTGGTGGCGGGCTGCACCGAGTACAAGGAGGAGACCGAAGGCGGCGAGTCGTTCGTCCCGGAGGCGCCCTCCTCGCCCACCGCCCAGGAACAGACCGGCAGCCCGCCCCCGCCCGGGGGCGAGGTGCTGGGCACGACCGCCGAGATCCCGGAGGGCGGCGGGAAGGTCTTCGCGGCGCAGAAGGTGGTGGTGACCCAGCCCGCGGCGGGTGACTTCAAGGCGTTCACGGCGATCTGCACCCATCAGGGCTGCACGGTCGACAAGGTCGAGGACGGCACCATCGACTGCCCCTGCCACGGCAGCAGGTTCCGCATCGAGGACGGCTCGGTCGAGAGGGGCCCGGCGCAGCGGCCGCTGGAGGCGAAGCGGATCACCGTCTCCGGGGACGAGATCCGCCTCGCGTAGCCGCGGACGGGCACCCGTAGCCTGTCCGCCATGACTCCCGAGGCGCTCGTCCGTGACCACACGGTCTACTCCTGTGTGATGGGCTCCCGGGCCTTCGGCCTGGCGACGGACGACAGCGACACGGACCGCCGCGGGGTCCTCCTGGCACCCACCGCGCTGTACTGGCGTTTCTAACCGCTCTCCTGTTCCTCGATCGAGACGTCGTGACCGACATCGGCAAACCACGACGGCGTCGCACCGTGACCCTGCCCCCGTGACGGGACGCAGTACGGCCGGGGCCGCCCCGCCCGCCGGTCTCACGTTCAAGGGGCCCAGAGGCGCCTTGTGGGCTTCCCGCTCCGGTGGCAGTGGGGGTAGTGACGAAGTGCACGAGCGCGGGTGACGAAAAGCAGCACGCGTGAGGGCGGCCGTTGACCCGGCCAGTCGGACCGAGCGCCACCACCGCCTCAAGGGCGAACTCGCCCGGGGAACCGGCTCAAGATCGAGTGGGGATCCGGGGCTGAGGACCTGGCGCCTTCCCGCCAAAGAAGCGATGCCAGATACTTCCACCTTCCCAGCGAATCACCTCCATCTGCCTTGAATTGACAGGAAAGTTACGAACGATCCCTTTGAATCGAAGAGGATGTCTGAGTGGCGTGAAGTAGCTCAGCTCCCTGTGAACCCCTGGTTCCCGTTGATAGAGATGGGCGACGACCACCGAAGAACTGGAAGGTGCTGTAGATGCTGTCATCGTCCACCCAGCCCGTCACCCGCGGCCTGCCGCCTCCCTCGTGGGAGGTACGGGCCCTTGCGGCTGACCGCTGGCCGTCCTTCTACGCTGCGGTGCTTGGCGCGTTCCGCGAAACCGAACCTCAAGAGGCCACCGACCTGTGGCGGTCCCTAGCCGAGCCGCACCGCTGCGTGGTCGTCGAAGACTGCGGCGCCATCGCCGGCACGGCAGGTGTCTTCTCCTTCCGGATGACCGTCCCCGGCGGGCGGCTCGTGGACACCGCCGGCGTAAGCATGGTCAGCGTCCAGCCTGACTGCCGCCGACGCGGTGTCCTCAGCACTCTGATGCGCCATCAGCTGGAATCGCTCCAGCGCCTGGGCGAGCCGCTCGCCGTGCTCACAGCCTCCGAGGCACCCATCTACGGGCGGTTCGGCTACGGGGTCGCGGCCCGTCAGCTCTCCCTGGACATCGCCTCGCGCCGGGTCCGGCTCACCGCCCCGCCCAGCGGCGAGACTGAGGTGGAGCTGACCGTGGAGGACCCGCACAAGGCCCTCGCCGCCTGCGAGGAGTTCTACGCACGCCAGGTCCCACTGCGCCCCGCAATGCTGGCCCGCTCCGACGGCTGGGAACTGCTGCCGCTGCTCGACCCGCCCGCCTGGCGACAGGGCGCCTCCCCACTCGAATGCGTCGTCGCCCGGATGGCCGGCGAGGTGGTCGGCTACGCCCGGTATACGGTTGCCGTCGACTGGTCCCGGACCAATACGGCCGAAGGCACCGTCCGGGTCCGCGACATCGAGGCCCGGGACCCGCGCGCCTACGCCGCACTGTGGCGCTTCCTGCTGGAGACCGACCTCACCTCGCGGGTGATCGCTGTGAACCGGCCGGTGGACGATCCGTTCCTGCATCTGGTGTCGGACGTACGCCACTGCACGCCCACCGTGCTGGACAGCTTGTACGTACGCGTCGTGGACGCCCCCGTCGCGCTGAGCGCACGCACCTACGCGACCGGACTCGACCTGGTCGTGGAAATCGAGGACGCCCTGGCCTCCTGGAACCAGGGCCGCTGGCGCCTGAGCGCAGACGGCACCGGGGCGGTGTGCACCCGTACCCAACGCGCCCCTGACCTCTCCTTGGACGCCACCGCACTCGGTTCGGCCTACCTGGGCGGGACCACCCTCACCGAACTGGCCGGAGCCGGCCGTGTCCGTGAGCACCGGCCCGGCGCGCTCACCGCCGCGACCGCAGCCTTCGCCTCGCCCATGGCCCCCTGGCTGCCGCACGCCTTCTGCCGCTCACTGCTGCCCCGCTTGTGACCCCCCTCAGGCGGCCATGAGCACTCGCCACTCTCTGCCCTCGGGCCCGACTCCTCCCAACAGGGGCCGGGCCCGGGGCAGAGATGTGCTCAGCGCCGCAGCAAGTGCCCTGACCGGCACGGTCGGGCGATCCAGGGCCGGCCGGCATGACCTGCGCGGAGACGCGCAAGAGAGCGCGGCGAACTCTGGCTGTACCTGCGCGTGGAGGACCTTGAGCAGTGCAAGGCGCACTGATGACCAGGACGCCACCGCTCGATAAGCGGGGGCTGGGCTGGGGAGGATCTGCCCCGAACCGACTCGGGCGGTGGCGTCCTGGTGGTCACGCAGGATCGACGGTGATCGCGTCGTCCGGGTCAGTGGTGTTGTGCACCGCGTACCGCGCAGTGATGGTGGCGGTGGTGACGGATGTGGGGCAGAAGAACGAGCCCTCGATCTTCACAGGGATTTGGGCACGCTCCATGGTGAGCGCGGAGCCGCTGCCCTCTTCCCAGTGGCCTTGCGCGGTGGCAACCGCGTCTGGTGCGGCAGTGGCTGTGCAGGAGAGGAGCCCGCTGGTCTTCAAAACGAAGCCGCCTGCAGGGATGGACAGACGGGCAGTGCTCGGCTTGCCATATTGCAGGGAGATCTGCCAGGGGCCGTTGTTCTCGTTGGTCTCTACGGCTACCCGCAGCCCTGGTACATCCGTGCTGCAGTCCTTGAAGACCGGAGCCTTGATACGGACGGCGACCGGCCCCTGGGGGTTGGCGTTGCCGGGCGCTGGGGGAATCGTGTTGTACGCCACGGCGCCAGTCTGTGCGCGTGACTCGGAGACCACGCAGGTGACGGTGATTGGTCCGGCTTCGAAGACGATGGGCCCCGAGGCGACCGCGTCGAAGCGATGACCGGCGGGGGACATGGATGTGCCAGCCGGCGCCGCCGGGGCGGCATGTGCGTCTGCCGGTGGGAGAACAGCTGCACCAGCGAGAGCCAGGCAGACGCCTGAAGAGCGCAACCTGGACTGTAACCGGTATGTATTCGTCAAGATCATGAACTCATGATGAGACGTGTCGATCATGACCAATAGGGTCGAACGACCCTTTTGCGCCTGTGGATTGGCGCTGCACGGGAGCGGCAGTGCTGCCATACCCCGGCCGCACTTCACGCGGCACCCTGCTCAGGGATGTGCCGCCCTCCTTTTGACTCAGGACAGAAGGGCACCGGACACGGCCACCCAGGCTGTGAGGATCGGCGAGACGCCCGCACCAGCGACGTCTCCACGTCACACCGCTACCGCCCGCCATGTAGCCACCGCACTCTCCCTCCTGCGCACACACCCACGCGTCAGCACCGTCGCCACCGAAGGGAGCCGAGAGGCCGCCCGCTTCCTGGTTTCAGCCGATTGGTGACCACGACGACCAGGGCCATCGCGGTCACCAATCTCTGCTGCCGGTGTCGGAGCGGTGCCCCAGAGTTCCGCTCTTGGGAGCCCGGTCAGGCAGTGCGGTTCAGGGCGTGGGGTCGGTGGGTTCGATGGTCCATTTCTGCCAGGTGTGTCCAGCGGGGTTGTTGGGCTGGAAGGTGAGGGCTGCGCCGTCCTGTGTGTGATTGTCGTTGCCGATAACGAGGCCGCTTGTCACTTCTGTGAGCGTGAAGGCATCGCTCTTGTCATCGAGTTCAATCCGCCACCGCTGGGGCCGCCCGTCGCTGCGATCCCACTGTTCTACGGCCATCCCGGCACCGGGCGCGTTCCCGGCGTCGAGTACCTTTCCGGTGGCCACACTGGTGATCACGTAGGTTCCGTCACCGGCTGCGGCCAGTGTCCATTCCTGCCAGGGACGCCCGTTCGGTTCCCACTGGACCACGCGCTCGCCGTCTGCCCGCACGTCGCGTCCGTCTATTACCTTGCCGCTCGCCTTGTTGGTAAGCAGCAGAGGTACTCCGGTAAGCCGGTTGAACGGGTCGGTCATGCGCAGCCGCCAGGTCTGGGTCCCGGACGCGGACACCGGCCGCTGGATCACGGCCGCGCCTTCGTCGTCGCCGGTGAGGTCGAGTGCCATGCCGGTGGCCGCGTTCACCAGGCGGAAGAGGTCATCGTCGGCGGGCTGGAGGAGCCAGCGCTGCCACGGCTGGTTGTCGCGTTCCCACTGCACCACCGCCTCGCCGTCCTTGGTGCTGTTCTTGCCGTCCAGGACTTTCCCACTGGCGAGGTTCACCACCAGGTAGGTGTCGTGCTCCGCTCGTTCCAGCCGCCACTGCTGCCACGTGCCGCGATGCGCGTCCCACATCGTGATCCCCGCCCCGTTGGCCGCAGCGTCCTCGTTCTCCGCGACCCGTCCGCTCGCGGCATTCACCAGTTGCAGTGCCGTGCCGTTGCCGGTGAACCACCGGTCGGGCACATGGCCGGCCTGTTTGACGGAGTGCCAGAAAGCCAGCCCCTCATCGTACGGGCGGTGTACCGGTGCGCACTGCTCAGCCGGTGCATCCGCCGTGCGTTCGATGCGTGCATGGGAGGTGGCCGAGTTGCAGGAGGCGTACTGCCGCCACGGCTCTTGGGACCAGGCCGCGTGCCCGGACGGGAACCCAGCCAACTGCGGCTGCCCCCCGCTCGCACGCAGGCCACGGTAGCGGTCCGCGTCGTAGGCAGCGTTGCTCTCACCGGGCTGGGACTGCCCGAAAGAGATCTCCTCCCAGTCGATGATCTGGTCAAACCGGAAACCGCCCATGGCCGCATACTCGTGCTCGGAAGCCCGGTTGTAGAAGCCTCGCAAGGAGCCCGCCACGTCCACGAAGTTCGGCGTCGCACGCACCCGGTACAGGAAGCCGTTACCACCGAACCGCTCGGTGATCCGACGCAGCGCGTAGTCCCGGTCGGTCGTCGTGCCCACATAGCCGGAGTCGTACCGGCTCGCCCCCGAAAGCGTGCCCTGAACATGCAGATAGAGGCTCAGGTTCGGCGGCGGCTGATCCGGCCGCGTCCCATCCAACCCCTTCGGGAAAACAGCCCCGTCTTTCTCAATCTCACCTGGGGCCAGCGAAGACGCATGCCACACCCACTGAGGAGGATCCCCCGGACCATCATCCGCGACCGCACGCGCCCCACCACCCGCGGTAGTACTGACGACAGTGACAAGCACACCCAGCGCACCCAGAAAGCGCCACAACCACACCCCCCGACCAACAGCAGCACCAAGCCAACGATCTTTATCTCTCGGTGTATGTGACATGGCATCAGGATCCAGCGGAGCACGGTCTGAACCCAGAGAAGAAGGTCGCAAGGGCTCGGGGCCGAAAGTCCCCACCCCCGGACCTGACCAGAACGGCGAAAGATGCGGTCGGTCAGCGGCTGGCCCCCGTAATGCACACGCACCTCCTTCCGGACCTCGAGCGCGTTACCCAGGGCTGTCCCTTCGGGAGTTTGAGGTCATCCGCGTCTGGGGGGAGGTTTAAGCTTGATTCCGGCCTGCGCCGGTATGGAGTGCGTGGGAGATGCCCCGTCCCCGGTAAAGCGGGACGCAGTACGGCCGGGGCCGTCTCACCTCGGCAGCCCACTGGAAGCCGTACTGAGCACCTTCGGCTTGGTGCGCCTGATTGGTGGCGCCTCCATTTGAGCCTGACGCCATCCACGTCAGGTCACCTCGGCAGCTCAGTCGGCGGTGATGTTCCGGTGTACGCCTCTCGCCATCGCTGTCGCGGCAGAACACGACGAGGGACCCCGGACTCCGTTGTAGTTGTTGGAGAGCGGGTAGCAGTACGTGCCGGTCACCAGTACGGCGACGATATCTCCGACGATGGGGCTCCGCAGGGCGATGCCGCGGGCGCGCCGAGGCCGGCATGGACCGATGCCGTCGGCAGACTGAGCCAAGGCTCGGTCAGACCGTGCCCGACACTCCGCCTGAGAGCGAGCGACTGAAGCGGCCCAGGCGACTCAAGTCCTGGATCATCGGGGCCGATGGGCACCGTGGTCCAGCGAAGGGGCAGCCGGGTCGCTTCAGTCGCTGTTGCCGTCAGTCTTCTCCACGGCTGCCGCGTCGTCGTCTGCTCCGAGAGCAAACCAGGCGACGGGTTCGACGGTGCCCGCATCAAACTCCTCACCGGCGGCGGCTGATTCAAGGCCTGCCGCATTCGCCAGGGCTTCTTCAGCATCGACCCCACCCACGAGCTCTGGCTGCTCGGCAACCACCGCCCCGAAGTAGGAACCGGCGGCTTCGCCTTCTGGCACCGCATGCGCCTGATTCCCTTCGAACGCGTCGTTCCCGACGACCGTAAGATCGACAACCTCGCCGACGTCCTCGTCGCCGAGGAAGGCCTCGGCATCCTCAACCGGCTCGTCGACGGAGCCCACCGCTACCTCGCAGGCGACGAATACCTCGCCGGTCCCGCCCGCGTCCGCATCGCTACCACTGCCTACGCCGAAACCGAGGATCACACCGGCCGGTTCCTCGACGAACGATGCGCCCCTGAACCCCGACCACCGGGCCGAGCAGACCAGCCTCTACGCCGCCTACAAGCTGGACGCCGCCCCAAGCGAACCAGCGAGGCCTGGCTATGCCGATGGTTGGGAAAGATCGAGTTCGCCCTTGAGCTCGAGGACGATGATGTTGGGTGTGGCGGGTGGCTCGATGTGGATGACGTGGGGGATGCCCCAGGCGGGCAGGCCGTTGGTCACCTGGTAGGAGAGGGCCGCGCCGGTGCTGAGTATGTATGCGCGTCGGACGGTGTTGCGGAGCCCTCGTACGGTGATCGGGCCGGGGGGTGTGCGGGTGCAGATGAGGAAGAGGGTGCGGCGGTCTTGGGAGAGGGTGGAGGGGCCGTCGTAGTGCCCGTAAGGCAGGCTCGGGGTGGTCGTGTGGAAGGCGTCGTAGTTGCGGCGGATCCAATTCCCCAGGGCTGTGAGTTGCATGAAGTGGCCTGGTGGGATGGTACCGTCTTCGTGTGGGCTGGTTTTGAGGAGTAGGTTGCCGCCGGCGGAGATGGTGTCGGCGAAGACGCCTATGAGCTCGTTGAGAGCCAGCTGGTGAGTGCCCGTCCATTGGCTGGCGTTGGTGGTATCGAGGGGGTAACACAGTTGCCAGGCCCCGTCGGCGGGGACGATCGAAGTGGCCACAGTGGGAGTGTCGTGATCGCCATGGTCCTCAAGCTGCTCGGTGATGGTGGTCTGCGCATTCAGGGCCGCGAACGTGTCAGGTAGTTCAGTTGGCCATGAGCGACCCTGGCCATCGGTCGGTGAGCTGTTGAGCCACAGCAGGTCGGGCCTGTAATTTTCGACAAGCTCGTGAGCCTGTCGGCGAGCGGCAACGCTCGCCGACAGGCCACTATCGTGCGGGGGATCGGCCGGTTCGCTCTCACGCACCGGGATACTGGGGTGCGAGGGGCGACTCGTCGTAAGGGCGTGATCGCTCCAGTCGCTAGGTGATAAATAGAACCCGACGCGAAGCCCGTGCCGACGCATTGATTGGACGAACGGACGGACCAGGTCGGTGCGCGCTGCGGTGGCCGTGACAACGGACCGTTTCGTGGTCGTGGTGTCCCACAGGGCGATTCCGTCGCGGTCTTTCACGGTCAGCACTGCATACCTGGCGCCAGCACGTGCAAACAGTTCGGCCCAGGTGTCGGGGTTGTAGCGAGCAGCGGTGAATCCGTGCAGCTGTTCCATGTACTCCTGGTACGAGATCCGGCCAGGCTCATAAGCCCGAGGCGGGGCAATGCCCCGGACCGCCGATATCCCCCAGTGGACAAAAATGCCGAGCTTGGCCTCGGCGAACCAGGACTGCGTAGACACGTCCGTGTGCTCCATATAGTGAAAAGCCAGTGCGGAAGAACGCTTGGGATGCCAGACAAACGTCTGGGCAGATGAGAAGGCGGCGCCGGGTCGTGTGAGTCAGGGAGGGGCACTTTCTGCGGTACGGGGCGCGCGTGTACCTTGCCACACGGTCCTTTCCTGCCGCGGTCCAAGTGGAAGCTGGTGAGCGTTGTCACGGGGACGCCGCCTCCGGACAGTCCCAGTACATCCGGGTGGTGTGCTGCCCCTGTATCGAGTTCGACTGCCGGCGACCGTTCACGAACAGCTCGTCGAAGTCGAGCCCCCTGCCGATCCCGGCGACCAGGACACCGCGCTCGTACGGCCGCCACTCCGGAGCGAGCACCCGGCCGCCGCTCTGCACGACCCTCGCGCCGGACGCGGCCTCGTACAAGACCGGGGCCTGCAATGTGCCGGAGTCCTCGGGGCCGAAGGTGAGGGTCCTTGTCAGGTGGTAGGTGCCCTCGTGCACCACGACCCTGACCGGCCCGGCCTCGGCGCGGGCGGCGCGGGCCCTGCGCTGCGCGGCCTCCAGGGTCAGCAGCGGCCGTGCGGCCGTGCCCGAAGCGTCGTCGTCGCCCTGGGGCGATACGTGGATGGCCATGGAACTCCTCGAACGACACTCGCTAGACATGGGATCTATCAACGCACCATACCCGCAAGAACGGCCTCTTTGAGGGAAATGAAAAGCAATACCTCCGATGAATCCACCTGGCTGAACCGTGATGGGCCGGGCCGCGACGTACGTGAAGCCCTCAGTCCCCGCGCGGGCCTGCGGGCTTCGGACCGGTGCGCTACTGGACGACGACCGCCCATCGGGTGTCGCTCAGCCCGGTGCGGATGTGCAGCAGGGCGGTGCTCGCGTCATAGCTCGACGCCACGGTCATCGGCAGCTCGGTCGACCAGCTCGCGCCCGGTGCCAGCGACGGGACGTTCCAGTACTTCCAGCTGCCGGAGAAGCCCGCCGTGCCGCTGAAGCTCTGCATCTGGGTGGCGGGCGTGGTCGAGCCGGAGGTGTTGGTGATGGTGACCGGGACCGTTGTGGTGGCGGAATTGGTCCGACGCGGTCTATGAGCAGCCCGCTGACCGGCAGTCGCCGTCGGCTCTACGACTCACGCACGGCTGGCGTTGTTGCGTGGAGCCGACACCGATCAGCTGCTGGTTGATTGGCGTGCCGGCTCGACTTCCGCACCGACTGGTGAGTGTGGACTCGCTGACGGGTAGGGCTTTCCGGCGCGGCTGGTGCTCCGAGGCCCAGGCCCCGGAGCACCGCGTTGTAGAGGTGGTCGGCACGCTCCGGTGACAGTCAGTTTGCCGAGTCGAAGCGGTTCGGGGCTGTGGCCCTGCGGCGCCGTCGCCTCATCCGGAGCGGACTGCCATTCCGGCCGGCGGTCTTCATGTCTGACCGGCGGGTGTGAGTGTGAGGGTTTGCTCGGTGGTGGTGCGGCCGTTGCCGATGGGGTTGCCGGTGGTGTCGGTCCAGGCGCGGGTGGGTGTGGTTTCGGCCAGTCGGTGCGTGTGGCCTGACATGCCGATTACGAGTCCGCTGTAGCGGTTGACGATGCGGAATGTGCCGGTGGATGTGCCGTTGGTGTTCTTGCCGGGGATGATGAACCACTGCTGGCCGACGGCCGGGCCGCCCGCCGGGGCTTTGGCCATGGTCGGCTTGGCGGCCCAGGCGCGGCCGCTGTTGCGGTGGGAGTCGACACCGAGGAGTTCCCCGCCGGCGGTGTTGGCTATGCGGTACGAGCCGTCGCCGTTGGAGGTGAAGGTCCACTTGCTGCGGCTGGAGCCGCTTCCCGCGGGGAGCGAGGTGGTGGCCCGGCCGCTTTCGGCCTGTGCGAGGACGCGGCCGTTGCCGCTGCTGATGGTGTAGGCCGTTTGGGAGCGGACGGGGGCGGCGGGGTGGCTGGTTGCGATGGTGGTGTTGTAGTACTCGCCGGAGGTCCTGTCGGAGCATTCCCAGGAGCAGTAGCTGCGGAAGTTCTTGCCGAGGATGGTGGAGCCGGTCTTGTTGACCGAGTCGAGCATCCAGCGGTACCAGGAGCCTGACAGGTAGTCGCCGGAGTCGCCGATGAGCTTCCATTTCTGGGTGGCGAGGTTGTCGGTGGCGTAGAAGCGCTGCGGTTGGGTGGCGTCCTGCGTGATGGCTTCGGGCTGGCCTATGTACAGCCCGAGGTGGGCGTTGTAGGCGATGTTCATGGTCAGCAGGTCCGACTTGGCGGGCAGTTCCCCTGCGGCCTGCTGTTCGGCGACGGTGCCGGGGTTGGCCGGGTCGTAGTCGTTCTCGACGGGGGTGTAGCCGGTCTGGTTGTCGGCGTCGACCGGCTCCATGTTGCTCTCCAGCCCGCCGATGCCGGGCTGGGACCAGGAGCCGTCGTACCACTTCTTCCAGGAGCCGGCCGCCATCTTGGCGGACATCGGCGCGCGGGCGACGTGCCCCCTGCTGCCGTCCGTCCATCCGCCGGGGACGCCGCCCTTGGGGATGGCGCGGGAGTTGTAATAGACGTAGAAGTAGCCGGAGGCGGTGTCCACGAACAGTCGGGGGTCGCCGTTGCCGTAGTGGTACAGGTCGTTGGGGAACGCTTCGTTGTCGCCGCGCTCGGTGCTGTAGTGCGAGGTGAGGACGTGGTCCTTGATGTCCCAGGTCCTGCCCTGGTCACGGGAGACGGCGTAGTCGATCGCGTCGTAGTGGAGGCCGTCGCCGAACGGGTCCGGGGTGAACTCGTTGTGGACGAGGCCGTACCAGTCGCCGGTGTCCGGGTCCACCCACACGCCCATCAGGTCGCAGTAGTTGCGCTGCGAGTAGTGCGAGGTGCCCGGGGCGTACGTGGACTCACGGCCGGTGGGGCTGTTGTTGCAGCGCCAGGTGGTGTCGTCGTTGCGGTCCAGCGCGTTGGCGGGGTTCACCGCGTCGCTCAGGGCGGCGTCGCGCTGGGCGGTGTCGAAGTCCTTGCCGCGGTGGAACGTCCACTTGCGGGGGGCGTCCTCCTCGTACAGGGCGTGGGCGGACTGGTAGTAGAAGGCGCCGTTCTTGTCGATGTAGGTACCGGCGGGAGTGTCGTCGGGATTGGTCCACGGGCCCTTGGCGCCGATGGTGACGCTGTACGTGGGCGAATCAGCGGGCGCGGCCGCGGACTCGCCCGCGGTTCCGGATACGGACGCGGATGCGGCCACCGGTGCCGCCGACAGCGTGCCGGCCAGCGCCGCGGCCACCGTGACGAGCGCGACAGGGACCGTCGTTCTCCAACGAGCTGACACAGAGAGCTCTCCTTCTCCAACTGAGGCCTTGTTTGCGAGAGTTGCCGAAGCCCTGATGGATAGTTTGACTAGAGTCCGAATCAATGAACGCGTTGTCAATGATTCGTAACGCTCGGTGCCGGAGACCTGTCATGATGCGCATCTGCATCTCCCCGACCAGAGACCGAGGAACGAGTGAAGACTGACCTGCGAACGGCGGTGACGGTGGACAATTCCCTCTCCGGGCCCTTCCGGCCGCGCGACCGACCGTCCATCCGGCGCACCAACCTCGGTGTGGTAATGCGCATCCTGCGCGATGCCGGACCTCGTTCGCGTGCCCAGCTCGCCCAAGACACGGGGCTGCCGAAGCCGACCATCACCAACCTGGTGGCCGAACTCATCTCCCTCCGCCTGGTCCGCGAGGGACCAGTGCAACGCGATGGAGCCGTAGGCCGTCCCGGCACGCTCGTCCAACTCGACGGCCGGGACATCTGCGGCATCGGCGTCGAGATCAGTACCCACTACGTGCACGTTCTCGCACTCGCCCTCACCGGCGACACCGCCTACGAGCACCGCAGCACGATCGCCGCCGCCCGCGCCGGAACCGACGCCCTCCTCGACCACACGGCGCAATCCGTCCAGGACTGCATGTCCGCCCTGCAACAGGACGGCAAGCGCCCCATCGGCCTCACCCTCGCCGTGCCCGGCGTCATCAACCAAACCCCGGGCACGCTCCAGTACGCCCCCGCCCTCGGCTGGCGCAACGTCCCCGTGACCCGCGAACTGCGCACCCGCCTCGCGCCATCCCCGCCCCGACTCACCCTCGAGAACGACGCCAAAGCCAGCGCCATCGCCGAATACGTACACGTGCAGGACACGGACATGCACGACATGATCTGCATCACCGGCGAACGCGGCATCGGCGCCGGCATCATCAGCGACGGACGCCTGTTGCGCGGCCGCACCGGCTTCGCCGGCGAGGTGGGCCACATGCCGCTCAGCCCGGAGCGCCGCGCCTGCGTGTGCGGACGCTTCGGCTGCTGGGAAACGATGGTCGGCCTCGACACCATGTTCCGCCTCGCGGCCGACGAGGACGACGCCATCCACGACCCAGCCGTCGAACTGGAGACCCGCCTCGCGGAACTCCGCCGCCGCGCGGAGGCCGGCGACTCCCGCACCCTTGCCGCGCTCGACCGCGTTGCGGACGACCTCGCAATCGGGATCGCCCTGCTCGCCGACGTCTTCAACCCCGGTGCTGTGGTACTCGGCGGGTACTTCACCCACATCGGCTGCCTGATGCTCGACCGCGTCCAGCACGTGGTCCGGGACCGGGTCATGGCCCCGAACGCCGGAGGCTGCCAAGTCCAGCTCTCCACACTGGGCTTCACCGCCGCCGCCCGCGGGGGCGCCTACCTGGCCCTCGACGCGGTGTACCAGGACCCCAGCGGACACCACGAGCGCCGTGACCTGCCCCAGCCATGCCGCCAGTCAGAGGTCTATTGACTCGAACGGCAATGCACCCGGTCGAGCGGGGGATCCAAAGGCAAGGATCTCGTTGGCAACGGCCATGATGGGCAGAGGCCCCGCTCAGCACGCACCCGATGGCAGCGGCCGGCAGCTTCTGTGGCCCGCCACCGGCATCCAAGGCACGCGAGCCTACCTCCAGTCTGAGCTGCAGTAGCGATCCGTGAGGCCCGACTGTCCGCAGCGGCCACGCGTGTGCCGTGGCAAGCGCCACGTACCGGACACCGTACAGCCGCAGGAAAAGCTGAACGCTATCCCACAGGCGATGAGCATGACTGCCCTATCGGGGCGGACTGCGCCTCGGTGCCAACTGGCTGCGTTGGAACCCAGACCACCGCCGACTCTGTCGCATGCGCCCCCGAGCGTTGCTGTCTTCCGAATCCCGACTGTCTGCTGCAGCCCGACGGTCAGCTGCTCTGCTCTGCATACACTGCACCCCCTTGTACGCACCAATGGCCAGACGGCCCAACCGGAGGATTCAATCACAAGACTTGAACGGACTTTAAGCGACTGCGTTCAATCACGCAGTGGGCCTACTCGTGATCGAAAAAATTCGATCATTGAATTTACCAAATCCACCGTCAGGTATTCGGTTGAATGTCCTGGTTGACTCTTGTTTTTCAGGAATCCACATGTCTTCATGCGTAGTGTCCGGATGATGAAAGACAGTGGGTTGCGCCGTGCAAGAGAGTGTAGAAGAACGTCACGAGCGGATTCTTCAGATCGTGCAGGAGAGGGAAGTCGTACGAGTAACCGAGTTGGCCGCGGAACTCGGTGTCTCGACGGCAACCATGCGGCGAGACCTAGCGGCGCTGGACCAGCTGGGCCAGGTCCGATGGCTCCATGGCTCCGTTGCCCGGCAGACGGCTTCTCTCAACGCACACGACACGCAGCCGGATCGCCACAGTCAATCAGGCCGTTCTCAACATCAAGCGCTGGGCATGGTGGTCCCCACCCTGGAACGTCACTTCCGACCCATTGTCCGCGGGGCCCAGACGGCCGCTTCCGCATCCGGGATTCGCTTGATCGTCGCCGTCTCCGGGTACAGCTTCGCTTGTGAAATCATTCAGATGCGGGAAATGGCGCAAGCTGGCGTGAAAGGTCTACTACTGTCCCCCAGTTGGGATGTCAATGGCCCTGCTGCGGCGGAAGCGGAACGGATTCTGACACCAGGAATCCCGACCGTGCTGGTCGAGCGCAGACTTCCCGCGGACCTGCACAATGAGGGAATAGACCATGTTTGTGCTGCTCATGCCGAGGGCGCCGGTCTTGCTGTGCGACATCTCGCGCGGCTTGGACACCAGCGGATCGCGCTGCTGTCCAAGAACACCCACACTCGGCCGTTCATTCGCTGCGGATATCTGACAGCTACCAGAGCACTGGGGATCGCCGACGATTACCTGTCGGCGGAGGAACGTCCAAGCTTCGGGGACTCTGACACGTTCGAGCGTGATGTTGATCAATTGCTCGGGCTCAGAGAATCCGACGGCGTGCGAGCAGCGATCGTGCACACAGACCAGGACGCCATCAACCTGTTCCAGCGACTAGCTCTGCGCAACATCCGCGTTCCGGAAGACTTCGCCATCGTGTCCTACGGCGATGAGCACGCATGCCTTCCTGACGTACCCCTCAGCGCCGTCGCCACCCCCGGCGAAGCCATCGGCGAAGCCGCCATGCAACTGCTGCTACGCCGTCTAGGCAATCCGAACACGCAGCGATGGGGCCTGGAGCTCATGCCCGCACTTCAAGTACGAGCGTCGTGCGGAAGCCAGCACGCGCGGCACCACACATCCCCTCACGATGCAACCGCAGCCGATTGCCGATGAGGGACCCGATGTGTCAATTCCCGCATGATGAATGGTCAGACCACTGGGCAATGCTACGCAACTCTGCCTGCCGGGAACACTCTTCGGCCCAACCACGGCCGTAGGCGCCGGTGGGCCTCAACCGGCCCTCGCCCCTGCCGAGGCCGTCACCCGACACACTGCAGCACGTACGCTGTGCCCGACCTGTGGTCTCCTCACCGTCGCCAGAGGCTTCTGAGGCATCATCTGATCACTGCTCTGAGCGAGACTCTGAGCACCAGCGGGAACAGATCTACCGTTGCCGCCCGACTACGAGAGTTGCAGCCGGCGCGATCACCAGCGAGAGGCATTGGACGATTGCGTTCAGGCACCGCTCCGGCGCACCCGGACGGCCGTGCCCGCGGGCACGGTTCCTGCAGCGGCTCCTGCCTGCGCAAGTGCGAGGTGGCCATACCAGGGAGAAGACCTCCGCCGCTCTGCTAGCCAGAGGAGCGGGGCGTATCCCCACGATAGAGCGCTCTGTCCGCGTTGGAGTGGCGGTTAGTAGGCCGAGCATTGCCGGAGCTCGACTCCTTTGGGTCACCCTCCAATACCAACCCGCCGCGACCCGTACCGTCATACCTCCGTCTGGGGCATGCCCGGGCATACCCCAACGTATCTGACGACAGCGACGACCCGATGTGTGCACGAAAAGGGGCATGTTGACGATTTTCGTACATCATGTCACTCTTCATGTCGAGGCTCGCATCTTGTGCGTGTGGGTCAGGGGTTTCGGCCACACTCTTGATCTTCAGACAGTTGCACCCCTCGTGTGTGGAACTCCTCCTTGGTCCTCAGGGGCGAGGCGCAGAGTGCGGAAGCCTCGGTGCCAGCCAGCTTGTGACGACGCAACAGGTCCGGGACCGAGGCGAGCGCGTTTTCGCCCGCTTGAAGATCTACAAGTTCCTTACGGTTGCAGTCCGAGGGCGACGAGTCCCGCACGCGCCGCCTTCGCATCGCGCACCCGCACGACTTGGCCACCACTATCAATTCGACCCCGATCACACACGTCTGCGAACGCCCGGCGAACGGGCTTTCGCCCGGCAGAAATCAACTGCTCGTCATTACCCCGGGCCCCGCAGAGATTTCTTTGTAAAATTCCATGCTCGCACGATTCCTTCGCCTGCATGCGCCGCCGTTCCAGTGCACACGATTTTAAAGATCAACCTGTCTCTGAAAGGAGTCGAGCATGCCGTACCGTCGGACATGCGGAATCGTGACGGATTACGGAACATCCAATCCAGGTTTTGAAGCCGATGTCATCATGACCGCCGCGGTCCTGGGGCTCGCGGTCTCGTATATCAAGAATCTGGTCCCGATCCGGTTCGATATGGACCCTCGGGACAAGGACAAGGAATGGGAGTTATTCACGGAGGTCGTCCAACGCCTCAACTCCGCCGCCGTCGGCTACCTTAGCCGGAACAATCAGCTGCCGTCCGGCACAGTCGAAGCGGGTTTTGCCCCACTACATACCAAGGGTGCGGTCGTCGTCGGCGTTTACCACCTCGCCGGTCAGAAAACACCTGACTCGGTCAACGAGCCTGAGCTGTCACCGAAGGGCAAGGTGCTGTACGAGAAGATCCGGAACGAGCAACTTCCACAGTACGTAGGTCGTGGCGCCTACACCGGCTTCGTCGACAACTGGAATACCGTTGGCGACACGGACCCGGTCGGACCGATGTCCACGATCCGCTTCCTGGCTCCGAAGCCGGACGTCCCGCACGAGACGCCGATGCCGCACCCGCGGTGGCTGCCACCTACCTCAAGCGAGCTGTGGCGTCTGCGCCTGCGGCGGAACACACAGGACTTGTATGTTCCCTGGGGCATGATCGGGGGCGACAAGGCGCAGAACTCACCGAATACATGGATGTCGAATCCGACGAACGCGCTGAACGAATCCGACCAGATCACGGGCCTGATGAAGACACAAGGAATGGTTTTCGAGGGCGAACCGACCCTGTCGGACATCGCGGGCTACACACATGGCATGATCCAGGCGATATACAAGGCATATGGTCTTGGCCCTAGCGCCACTCCGTACGAAATCACGGTGGGGACTGAGACGACCAAGCTGGCCTCGTGTGTGCCGTGCAGCCTGTTCATGATCGCACTTGGATACCCGCCGACCTCGATCCACCTGGGCAGAGGAGAGTCGTGGGTGCCCTTGCCGGAGCCGTACACCCCCGGACGAAGCAGTGAGTCAGTCGAGCGAGCCGTGATCAGAGACCTCAACAACTCCTGGCAGGATGAGTGCGCCGAGTGGCTTACTCTCGGACTGAAAGTGCTGGATCAGGCGGCGGTAACCGACGATCACCAGGCATCGGTTACCGCAGTGCGGCAGTACCTCGATACCAACTCACGGGACAAGTCAGTAGCCTCGGTACTCATCCTCGACGCGGTAAGCATCCATGACAGCGAGATGAGCCGGATTTCCCGCACACTGAACCCTGCCGACTCAGTGGAAGATGACTTCGCGATGTGCGAGCTTCTTCCGAATGGCTGATTGCGAGTTTGTCCCTCACGACTAACCGGGCCTAGCGGCATATATGGAGCGTGTACTGGGTACCGGTTCGTGCCGAGAAGGGAGGATGAATAGGAAGATCAGGCAGGCATCATGGCTGATCACTATACGCCTGTAGAGGTGCCGATGAATAATTGCGCACAGATCCTCGGTGTGAAAACAGGCGCTACGCATTTCTGCTCATCTGTCGCACAGAGGGTACAAGGATGATCCGTGCGCCTCCAGGGGGCGATACCAGCCAGTCTGCGTGATGGCTAGCCCGCGCCGGCCACCGCTCGCGAGCGCCTGGGGTGCAACTGCTGCCGAGATCAGATTGGTCGGCAGCCGTTCCGGCACATTTTCAGCAATCACTGGACGCGGCCCGCCTGATGGTGGTGGAGAAAAATGACCCAACTCGCACTTACCCCAACTCGTGCCTGTACCAAGGACCATGACACACGATCATGGCGCAAGGCCACGAGACTCACAATATGTCACGCTTCTAGTAAGCGTTTAGCATGGAGTAAAAAATGACAGAAGATGCGAATAAGAAACTGGCCGACTGGGAACAAAAACAAGTCAAATTGTATCATGACACTACAAAAGCCGCCTTCGGGATTGGGAAGAAGGGCTTGAATGTCAAATGGGATGATCCTTATCAGGTCATCGATTTCAGCTCCTCGGTTGTATCCGCGATTGTCGGAATGATCCCCGTATTTGGCCCTGCGTGTTCTAGCATACTCGACTTCTTTTCCGCGGTTTTTACGATGACGGATCGGAAGAACACGGACGTCTGGCCTAAGATCGCCGAAAGGGTGAAAGCGCTAGTCAAAGGCGAATTAGACAAATACCATCTCGAATCAATTGAGGCTGGCCGAAATGGTGTTCTGACTGCGCTAACGAACTTTCAGACGGCAGTGGACGCGAGGAATTCTGATCAGATCAAAATCTATTTGCCGCTCGCGGACCAGCAACTCGTGAACCTTATAAACAAGACTACGCAGGGCACGGCAGCTGTTCAGGCCCTCCCTGCTTTTGCCGCATTGGCTGATGTTCGCCTAGCGCTTCTGGTTTCTGCGATCAAGAACGAAAGCGAGTGGGGGATCGGAGGTCCTATTGCAGATAACTGCAGGCGCGCATATGACCGTGCTACCAAAGTTGGGACTTCCGTCGCTCGCGGCTCGCAAGATGACGATGCTTTGCGGCAAGCAGTCATCGATGAACTCCAGGGTATCGTCGAAAATGGCGATGTGTCGCGGAGTGCGCTTGAGGCGGCGGTGAATTTTATTTCCGATCTCCAGAATCCGAAACCGCAACCTGACGATGTCGATGGTCATGGCGAGTATTCCTATGTCGAGTATGCAAGGAAGGTGTATTGGAAGGGTTATATAGATACGCTTGAAAATGGAACTCCTAAAAATGGACCCGATCAATACGGTTGGTGGCGTGAGCCATCAGGGTCGGGCGGCAAGGAATGGGAAATGGATTATTACGGATTCCAGTGTACCATGATTTCGCAATATGAATCTCTCATGAGGGTTGCTGTCGTTCAAAAGGCGCTCATGTGGCCGTATATGCTGAGTGGCAAGATTCCCTCCGATGTACGGGCGGAGCTCAATCGGCCTCTCCGTTACCACTTCGGACGGATGCGGAAAGAGGATACGACTTTTCAACTTGAACGCCCTACGCCTGCGCAAATAGCCTCCGAGTGGACTTTAGCCTACCGATGGCCACGGCCTGCCCCCATTGCGTGGCTCATGGTCTGGTGGACTGGAGAGGTCAATGGATTGGTTTACTGGCGCACTCAGGGAAGTAGATGGGAAGGGGGAGGGAGGGACGATGAGTACACCGCGAGGGAGTCGGTACTATCTGCGATAGACGAAAGTGACTATTTTACGTCTGTAGGAGTCGTCCGCAACGCCTCTTATCCAAAACTCGGAAGCATTTGTTTCCAGAGGGCATCGGACGAGTTAAAGAATCTTGAGAGTGACGGGAATCCGGACTCGGCCGGGTGGGCCAAGGATAATGATGGCAGGGACTCGTTCGGGACCAATACATACCAAGGGCAATGGTCCTATGTGAAGCTGGGGACTGGGTGGCAGCTTTCCGATATCACGGTTCCTGTCGTGAGCGGCCACCTACCGAAGGGCGCGGAAGGGATCACATTGTGGTTCCAGCCGGTTATCAATTATGAGAAGGATCCGGATTAGTTGGCACACTCGGATACAGGGGCCCTCCTGGGCTTGCCATTTGAGTTCCGTTGTGGATAGCCTCCGAATGTGTTCGGTGTTTCCCGAGTTCACCGAACGTCCGGGGAGCCGCCATCGATCCTGTGATCAGCCATGACCCGGCTGATGATAAATCGGGCGAGGAGTGGTGGGTAGAACAGGCGGAGCCCCAGGACTGTTGAGCGAGGCGTATAGCTCCGGCTCTTCGGCACTGGGGCTCCGTGTGGATGGGGCTCGGCCCTGACCGCGCTCCACCAACCTGCCTCCCGAGCAGCTGCCCCGACTGCGGACCCGGCGCGCCGACTTGCGAGAATTGCCAGGCAGGCCGGGTTCCTGTCAGCCTCTCACCCGGCATGGAGTGGCCTTCTTCCCGGGCGCGAACGACCAGCTGGCGGTGGGCTGCGGACGCATTGCGCTTGCCAGCACGCCAGCAGTACTCGCGCCTCGGCATCGACTTCGAACCGGTCCCCCCGACCTGGCAGCCGAGCCGGTTGCCGCGCTGGTGTCTGCTTCGGCTTGTGAGAGTCTCCGCCACACCGTCCGCTCCGATACCCCAGGCGATGACCGCGAAAGCCCGGAATACTCGGGGAGGATCGGCAATCAGGCCATAGACGCTCGCGGTGAACACTCCATGTACCGCACTCGTACCAACGACGCAGTCTAAGGTATCGACGCAATGCGGCAAATTGCAGAATACTGATAAGTGAGACATTTCCCGCCTGAGGCGGGATGCTAATACCAGCACGTCCTATCCGATGGACTGGAAGCTGCGAGCATTTTAGCAGAAATGGAGATCGAAATGTCGAAGAGCGAGAAGCAGAATCCTGCCTTTCCAGGCCTTCCTGTAATTACGGGTCGGTACGGGGTAGGTATCGAAATATATGATGCCAATACTGGGAAATTGATCTGGAATTGGACTGGCCAGGATGCATCCGATGCACTGCAGGGGGAGCTGTATGTACAGCTTCGCAATGCAATTTTAGACAAGAATGGGAACATCAAGGGAGAAGTCACGGATGCAAAATTTGCAGACGGAGGCAGCAAGATTGTGGCGATCATCGCCGATGCGGCCGTGGTCATCAACTGTAAGGATAAATCTATTCATTTTGGAATCTATAGGGAATGGGCAAAGGGGTCACTTCTTGGAGCGATGCATTCGCTTGAAATGCTGCCCGACAACAATTTGGCCATAGCGACTGACCTCAAAGAGTGGGACGATTCGAGGAAGAGTGAACCGAGGAAGCCTGGTGTCGCTGTTTATGACATGGGCCCCGCGGTTCTGCCGGATTCAGCACCGAGGAGAATGGAAGGCTATAATCTCTCGTCGTGCCATGCCCTCGTATGGGACGAGTCACAACAGATCCTTTGGGCCGCTGGAACGAGTAAATGGCCAGCAAACCCTTCGGACAAGGTCTATACGCGCTTGGTGGGTTACCATTATTCTCGGGATGCGCTCACCCAGACAGATACTGACGTGCATGAGTTTCCCAGTGCGAGCCTTGGAAAGAGTGATCCCGCGTATTCGAATTGGGTGGAAGGCGGGCACGATCTCGTCCCTGTTCCAAATGAAAGAAGGCTGATCGTAACCACTGATATCGATCTATACGAGTATGACCTGGAAGCAGGGAGTTTCTATAAATTTGAAGATTTCACGGCGAGCGTGAAGGCTTACTTCAGCAATTATGAGTGTCCGGTGGAGGCGCGAAAGATTAGCGGTTTTCCTAGATCTGCCATGAAAAGCCTACGCCTCTCGAAAAATGGGCTAGGTGTGCATACTCAGTCAAACTGGAGAGGTACAGACAGCTATCTGGATGAAGGAGACCATACTCAGCAAGTTTATTTCTTCGGTGTAGATGCTCCGGACAATTTGGACTTTCGCAAATTTGGGGCTAATGGATGGATTTACAAGGCGCGATGGTTTGATGAAGTACCCGGATGGCTATCTGCTGGCATGAAGGAGTAACGGGTCGGTTTCGTTGCCGTTCTCTTCTTCCTTTCGCTGGCGCAAAGAGGGTGCGGCGCATGACCGCCGGGGCCCGCGACACGTCTCCAGCGGTCAGAAGTGATAGTTTTAGGGTTACGGAATTTTTCCTCGCCCATTTTTCATCCGGAGCCAGACTCTGGATTCTTTCCTGGGAAAGCTCACGCCGAGGTGCGATGCTCTCCCCTCCAGGCCCCGCTCGACGAGCGGGGCCTTTCTTTCGTCTGCCCGCTTCTCATGAAAGGTAGTGTTCCCTTATGCCCGAGTTCAGCAACGACCCCGAAGGAGCCGCCATCTACGGCTATTTGCGGTCTGGGGTGCCGTCCCGGTCCCACATCCGGGACCGGGTCTCCTCGGGCTCACGGAGCCCCAGGAACTCCTCGACGGGCAGTACGTGGGCCCCCGCAGGTCCACATCGGAGTCCCGGGAGGGGAGGCCGTACAGATGCGCGCCCGAGACCGTGGCGAACACCAGAGGGTGGGGCTGCTCGGCGACGACAGGGGTGAGGTCCGTGCTCAGCGCGTCCAGCATGGCCTCAGTGTCCCAGAGCGATCACGCGTCCCAGAGCGCCCCCAGCGTCAGCAGCTCGCTGCGGTACTCGACGCGCTCCGCCCATTCCTTCGGCCAGGCCGCCGCCCCCAGGTGCGCCCCCGCGAACGCGCCCGCCAGGCAGGCGATCGAGTCCGAGTCGCCGCGGGTGCACGCCGCCCGCCGCAGTGCGAGCAAGGGCTCCTCCGGGAAGAGCAGGAAGCAGAGCAGACCGGTGGCCAGGGCCTCCTCGGCGATCCAGCCGTCGCCCGTGGCGAGGCACGGGTCGGTCTCCGGGTTCGCGTCGCGCCCCACCGCGGAGGCGAGCCGTTCCAGGACGGCGAGGCACTCGTCCCAGCCGCGCTCGATGAACGCCTCGGGCGTCGCGTCGTGCGCGTACGTCCACAGGTCGCCGAGCCAGCGGTGGTGGTAGCGGGAGCGGTTCTCGTACGCGTACGAGCGCAGCCGGCCGACGAGGCCGAGCGGCTCCGTGCCCCGGGCGAGCAGGAAGACGGCGCGGGCCGTGAGGTCGGAGGCCGCGAGGGCCGTCGGGTGGCCGTGGGTGAGCGCGGCCTGGAGCTGGGCCGCGCCCGCGCGCTGGCCCTCGCTGAGACCGGGCACGAGTCCGACCGGCGCGACGCGCATATTGGCACCGCAGCCCTTGGAGGCGATCTGACTGGCCTCCTGCCAGGGCATGTCGCTGTCGAGCTTGCGGCAGGCGACCAGGCAGGTGCGTCCGGGCGCGCGGTTGTTCTCCGGGGAGTGGTACCAGTCCACGAACTCGTGCCGCACCGGCCGCGCGAGCCGCATCGGGGTGAGGAGTCCGCGGCCCATCGCGGTCCGTATCCCGCGGGCGAGGGCGAGCGTCATCTGGGTGTCGTCGGTGACGATCGCGGGCTTGGGCAAGGCCATCTCGCGCCAGGGGCCGAACGTCGCAAGGATGGACGGCACATCGTTGAACTCGGTCGGGAAGCCCAGCGCGTCACCGAGCGCCAGTCCGATCAGGGTGCCGGTGGCGGCCTGCTTGGTGACGGTCCTGGTGGGGGTCATGTCGGACGCGGTCATGGTGTGTGTCGTCCTTCCGGTCGCAGCAGTGGAGGATGCAGGGCGTTCGCCGGCCCCGCCCGGTAGAGCGCGGCCGGTTTCCCCCGGCCGCCGGTCAGGCGCGCGCCCCCTTCCACGGCCTCGACGAAGCCGGGTGTGGTGAGGACCTTGCGCCGGAAGTTGGGGCGGTCGAGCTCGACACCCCAGACGGTCTCGTACACCTGCCGCAGCTCGCCGAGGGTGAACTCGGCGGGACAGAAGGCGGTGGCGAGGCATGTGTACTCGAGCTTGGCGCCGATGCGCTCGTGCGCGTCGGCGAGGATGCGGTCGTGGTCGAAGGCGAGCGAAGCGCGATGGGGGTCCCCCCGGCCGAGGGCTGGGGGAGGGCCGTGGTCGGCGTACGGCACCCACTGGGCGTGCGCGGCGTCGCCGCCGCCGCGCGGCTCCGGCACGTCCGGTACGAGCGCGGTGTACGCGACGGACACGACCCGCATCCGGGGATCGCGGTCCGGGTCGCTGTACGTGCGCAGCTGCTCCAGGTGGAGCGCGGCGGTGGTGCGCGGTGAGAGCCCGGTCTCCTCGGCGAGTTCACGGCGGGCGGCGCGGCCCGCGGACTCGTCGGGCAGCACGAAGCCGCCGGGCAGCGCCCGGGCGCCCTTGTACGGCTCCTGGCCGCGCTCGATGACCAGCACCTGCAACGCGCCGTCGCGGACCGTGAAGACGGCGAGGTCGACGGTGACGGCGAAGGGCGGGAAGGACCTCGGGTCGTAACCGCTCACGCCGTCCGCGCCGTTCACGTCGCTCGGGTCGCTCGGGTCCATGGTCACCGCCTCTCCGGCAGGGGGTCGGCGAAGGCCCAGCCCTCGGCGAGCAGCGCGTCGACGGCGCCCAAGGCCGCGGCGAGGCGCCCCTCGTGCGGGCCGGTCAGCGTGAGGAACCTGCGCCCGGTGCGAGCGAGCTGTGCGGCGAAACGCGCGGTCATCCAAGGCCGCAACTGCTCGCCGTCGCGCAGCCCGTCGTCCTCGAACGGCACGTCCCGGTGGTCGGTGAGCAGCCACAGGTCGCCGCGGCCGCGCGCCGCGATCTCGGCGACCTCCGCGCTGGACCGCCCGGCCATGTACCGCTCGTGCCAGATCGTCGTCGCGAAGGCGTCGGTGTCGCAGATCAGCACGGGCGAGCCGATACGGGCGGCGGCGTCCTCGTGCTCGGCCTGCCGCCGGGCGATCAGTGGGAAGTCGTCGGAGTCGAAGGTGACGTCGGACCAGGTCGCACCGGGCCGCTCGGCGCGCAGCGCGTCGAGCTTCCGCTCGCTGAACTCCCTGCCGTACTCGGGTACGCAGCCGGTGCGCGCCCAGACCCCGCCGCGCGCCCGGTAGTGCGCGGCGAGCGCAGTGGCCAGGGTGGTGGTGCCGGTGGACTCGGCGCCGAGCACGACGACGCGGCGCGCGAGTGCGGCGCGCACCGGCGGCTCAAGGAAGTCCCAGCAGCCGACGGGGTCCTTGCGGACGGCCGTGCCGGAGACGGGGAAGACCGTGCGGTCGGGGTCGACGCAGACGGAGTCGGCGCCTCCGAAGCGGCGGGCGAGCTCGTCGCCGTACGACTCCGAGGTGAAGACGGCGTCGACCCGCCCGGGGACGGCGGCGCGGAACACCGCCATGTGCGCGTCCCAGACCGCCGGGTCGGTGACGTCGACGGGGATGTCGTCGACGGCGCCCACGACGCGTACGTCCGGGTGCACTTCGCGCATCCAGGCGACGCGTTCCGCCAGCGGTATCGACTCGACGGAGGCGGCGCAGACGAGGACGGTCAGGCGCTCGCAGCGGTCGCGTGCGGTGCGGACGAGATGGTGGTGACCGGCGTGCGGCGGATAGAACTTGCCGAGGACGAGCCCGTGCCGGTAGCGCTTCATGCCGCCACCTCCGCGGCCTCGTCCGCCGACTGCCGCTGCCGGGCGTGCAGTACGGCCAGGTCTCGGGTCCAGTTGCGCAGGCCGTGCACGCACAGGGCCATGAAGCCCACATACAGCAGCGCCGTGAGATAGAGCCCCTTGTACGCGTACAGGGGCACGTAGACGAGGTCGGCGGCGATCCACAGCCACCAGGACTCCCGCCGCTTGCGGCACTGCCCGTAGGTCGCCATGAGGGAGAGCGCGGTGGTCAGCGCGTCCCAGAAGGGGACGGTGGAGTCGGTGGCGCGGTGCAGGAGCAGCGTCAGCGCGAGGGTCCCCACCGCCCCCGCCGCGAGCAGCCACGCCCACTCGGTGCGCGTCGTGCGGCGCACCGGGAGGGCGTCGGAATCTGGTCCACCCCCGTGGGTCCAGGTCCACCAGCCGTACGCGGCAAGGGCGATGAAGACGACCTGCAGCCCCGCGTCGGCGTACAGGCCGGCCTGGGTGAACAGCAGGATGAAGAGGACGTTGTTGGCGATGCCGAGGGGCCAGTTGGCGAGGTGCTGGCGGGCGACGAGCCAGACGCAGAGCGCTCCGCTGCCGAAGCCGAGGACCTCGGTCCAGCTGACCGGGGTGTCGAGCAGGGTGAACAGCGGTTGCTGCAGTGGTGCGACCACGGGTCCGAGTACGTCAGCGAGGCTCACACCCGCCCCCTTCTTTAAGAGTCACTCTGACTATAAAGCGGGGAAGGGTGGCCCGACAAGCACGAAAAAACCCGCGGCCGTCGTGACGACGGCCGCGGGCTCTTCCAGAGGGTCCGGTCCGAGGGGCTCGCCTAAGGAGTGTCTTCAAAGTGGCGAAGTCCGCCCGAAGGGCGGGCCCGACGGCGTCTCATGCGTGCGATCGCAAGGCGGAGGACGGAGCCCCTGCGGTGGGGGCACCTCCCGAGCGTGCCGGGCGCCGCCGGGCAGACGGGACCTTGCAGGACCTTGAGGACACGGCCTAGAGGCCGACTTCCTTCATCAGCATGCCGACCTCGGTGTTGGTCAGACGGCGCAGCCAGCCCGACTTCTGGTCGCCGAGCGCGATCGGCCCGAAGGCCGTGCGGACCAGCTTGTCGACCGGGAAGCCCGCCTCGGCGAGCATGCGGCGCACGATGTGCTTGCGGCCCTCGTGGAGGGTGACCTCGACCAGGTAGTTCTTGCCGGTCTGCTCGACGACGCGGAAGTGGTCGGCGCGTGCGTACCCGTCCTCCAGCTGGATGCCGTCCTTGAGGCGCTTGCCGACCTCGCGCGGGAGGGGGCCCTGGATGGCGGCCACATAGGTCTTCTTGACGCCGTACTTGGGGTGGGTGAGGCGGTGGGCCAGCTCGCCGTGGTTGGTGAGCAGGATGATGCCCTCGGTCTCGGTGTCGAGCCGGCCGACGTGGAAGAGACGGGTCTCACGGTTGGTGACGTAGTCGCCGAGGCACTGGCGGCCGTCGGGGTCCTCCATGGTGGAGACGACACCGGCGGGCTTGTTCAGCGCGAAGAACAGGTACGACTGGGTGGCGACGGTAAGGCCGTCGACCTTGATCTCGTCCCTCTCCGGGTCGACGCGCACGCCCTGCTCGATCACGATCTCACCGTTGACCTCGACGCGGCCCGCGTCGATCAGCTCCTCGCAGGAGCGGCGCGAGCCCATGCCGGCGCGGGCGAGCACCTTCTGCAGCCGCTCGCCCTCCTCCTCGCCGAAGGTCTTCGGGGTCTTGATCTCGGGCTTGTTGGCGTAGCGCTCCCGGTTGCGCTCCTCGGCGCGGGCCTCGTACTCACGGGAGCGGGCCGGGGCGGTGCGGCCCCCGCCGCGCTGCGGGGACTGCTTCGGACCGCCCTTGGCGCCGCCGCGGGCGGCCGCGCCGCGCCCCTTCTTCGGCTCTTCGGACGTGCCACCGACGTCGTAGCGGCGCTCCTCGGGACGGGGCTTGCGCGCGCGCTTCTGCTGGTCGTCGCGCTGCCCCCCGGTCTTCGACCGGGAGGTGCCCCCATCCGGCCCCCGGTAGTTACCGCGTCCGCTGCTGTTCCTGCCGCTGCTTCGCATCAAAGTTCCGTCGTCGTCGTGGCGTCATCGTCTGTGTCCGGAGCGTCCGGATCGAACGACGGAACGCCTTCCTGGGTCTCGGCCTCGATCGCGTCCGCCTCCGGGAGGAAGGGCGCGAGCTCCGGGAGCTCGTCCAGGCCGCGCAGGCCCATCCGCTCCAGGAAGTAGTTCGTCGTCCTGTACAGGATCGCACCTGTTTCGGGTTCCGTGCCCGCCTCGTCGACGAGACCGCGCTGGAGGAGGGTGCGCATGACGCCGTCGCAGTTCACTCCGCGCACGGCGGAGACGCGGGAACGGCTGACCGGCTGGCGGTACGCGACCACCGCCAGGGTCTCCAGCGCCGCCTGGGTGAGCCGGGCCTGCTGGCCGTCGAGAACGAAGCGCTCGACGGCGGCTGCGTGCTCGGGGCGGGTGTAGAAGCGCCAGCCGCCGGCGACGAGCCGCAGCTCGAAGCCGCGGCCCTGGACGGTGTACTCGTCGGCGAGCTCGCGCAGGGCGTCGGCGACCGCGCGGCGGGGCTGTTCGAGCACCTTGGCGAGGTGCTCCTCGGTGGCCGGCTCGTCGACGACCATGAGGACGGCTTCGAGGGCGGGCTTGAGCGCAGGCTTGAGGTCGTCGCTCACGCCTTCTCCTCCGTGCTTTCGGGGGTGCGATCGAATTCGTCGGTGACGTGCGCGTCGGCCTCGCCGGCGGCCCAGGTGACCACGAGCTCCCCCAGGGCGTCCTCCTGGTCCAGGACGACGGCCTTCTCACGATAGAGCTCGAGCAGGGCGAGGAACCGGGCGACGACGGTGAGGGTGTCCTCGACGCCGTCGACGAGGTCGCGGAAGGTGACCCTTCCGCGCTCGCGCAGCATGCCCACCACCACCTCGGCCTGCTCGCGCACGCTGACCAGGGGCGCGTGGATGTGGTCCACGTACACCTGGGGCTTCGGCTTGGGCTGCATGGCCTTGACGGCGAGTCTGGCGAAGCCCTCGGGGCCGATGCTGATGACGACCTCGGGGAGCAGCTCGGCGTGGTGGTCCTCAAGGCCGACGGTGCGCGGGTGGCGCCGGGCCTCCTCGTCGAGCCTGTTGCTGAAGATCTCCGCGATCTGCTTGTACGCGCGGTACTGGAGCAGCCGCGCGAAGAGCAGGTCCCGCGCCTCCAGCAGCGCGAGGTCCGCCTCGTCCTCCACCTCGGCGGCGGGCAGCAGCCGGGCGGCCTTCAGGTCGAGCAGGGTCGCGGCGACGACGAGGAACTCGGTGGTCTGGTCGAGATCCCAGTCGGGTCCCATGGCCCGGATGTGCGCCATGAACTCGTCGGTCACCTTGGAGAGGGCGACTTCGGTCACATCGAGCTTGTGCTTCGAGATGAGCTGCAACAGCAGGTCAAAGGGGCCTTCGAAGTTCGCCAGCCGCACGGTGAACCGCGACTCGTCCGCGACGGCCGCACCGAGTGCGCATTCGGTGCTCTCGACGTTCTCCGTGGCGTCCTGGGCGGCAGGAATGGGGACGGGGGTGGAAGCGGGGGCGTCCTCAGTCCTGTCCTCGACGGCAGCCCCGTCCAGCAGGTTCTCGACGGCAGCGCTGTCCGGTGCCTGCGCGGGGTCCGCGTTCTCGCGCGGCGTGGTGTCCAGGGCCTCGGGCTCGCCCACGGGGGCGTCCGGCTCGGGCGAGGTGTCCGGTACCGACGGCGTGTGGTCCGCGGGGCCGGGTGAGGGGGCCGCAGGGGCGGACGTGGTGCCCGGGCCGCGGCCCAGGGCGCGGCGGGGCGCGCGCGAGGTCGGGGTGGGGGCGTCGTCGGTCGGGGGCATCGTGGTCCAGGGTGCGAAATGAGGGGGCGCGCGCAGGCTACCCCGTCAGCGGCCGCGCAGCCGTCGCACCAGGATGCTCGCGTCGCCCCGGGACTCCAGGTCCGCAAGAACGACGGCGACCGCCTCGCGCACGATGCGCCCGCGGTCGACGGCGAGGCCGTGCTCGCCGCGGAGCACCAGGCGGGCGTGCTCCAGGTCCATCAGTTCCTCGGCGGAGACATAGACCGTGATCTTCTCGTCGTGGCGCTCGCGTCCGCTCGGGCGCCGGTTCGCCGCACGCCCCCGGCGCCGCGGCGCCGCCCCCGCCTCGGGGGCGGCGGCTGCGGATGGCGCCGAGGACCCGGCCGCCGGCCGCCCCTTCTCGGGGGCCGGGGCGGCAGTGGACGCCGCCTCCCCTTCAGCGGCCGCCGTCCGGCTCCGGGGCTCGGCCGGCTCGGCCTCCTCCTTCGCCGGGGAGTGCTCCTCCGGCGCGGGCTCGTCCGCCTGCGCGGGCACCCGGGCCTCGCCGTTGGCGGAGGCCACGGCACCGTTCGCCGCCCGCCTCGGGGACGACGACGTGAGTCCCGTGCCCCCGGTCGTACGGAACAGCTCGTCGGCCCCGGGCAGACTCACTCGGCGTGACACCGGGCGAGCACCTCCCTGGCGAGCTGGCGATAGGCGGCTGCGCCGACCGAGTTGGACGCGTACGTCGTGATCGGCTCACCCGCGACCGTGGTCTCCGGGAAGCGCACCGTGCGCCCGATGACCGTGTGGTAGACGTGGTCGTCGAACGCCTCGACCACCCGCGCCAGGACCTCACGGCTGTGCACCGTGCGCGAGTCGTACATCGTGGCGAGGATGCCGTCGAGCTCCAGCTCGGGGTTGAGCCGCTCCTGCACCTTCTCGATCGTCTCCGTCAGCAGCGCGACACCGCGCAGCGCGAAGAACTCGCACTCCAGCGGAACGATCACCTTGTGCGCCGCCGTGAGCGCGTTCACCGTCAGCAGACCGAGCGACGGCTGGCAGTCGATCACGATGTAGTCGTAGTCCTGCATCAGCGGCTTCAGCGCCCGCTGCAGCGTCGACTCGCGGGCGACCTCGCTCACCAGCTGCACTTCCGCAGCGGACAGGTCGATATTGCTCGGCAGCAGGTCCATGTTGGGCACGGCGGTCTTCAGGAGGACCTCGTCCGCGGACATGCCCCGCTCCATGAGCAGGTTGTAGACCGTGAGGTCGAGCTCCATCGGGTTGACGCCCAGGCCCACCGACAGCGCCCCCTGCGGGTCGAAGTCGACGAGCAGGACACGGCGTCCGTACTCCGCGAGCGCCGCACCCAGGTTGATGGTGGACGTCGTCTTGCCGACGCCGCCCTTCTGGTTGCACATCGCGATGATCTTCGCGGGGCCGTGGTCGGTCAGCGGGCCCGGGATCGGGAAGTACGGCAGCGGCCGTCCGGTGGGGCCGATCCGCTCACGGCGCTGACGGGCCGCGTCGGGCGCGAGCGTGGCCGCGTACTCCGGGTCGGGCTCGTACTCGGCGTCTGGGTCGTAGAAGTGCCCCTCGGGCACCTCGTCGTAGTCGGCGAAGTGGGTGGACTCTCGGCCACTCTCGTTGCCGGCCATGGCGTTCACGTGTTGGCCGTCCATCATCTTCATCGTGTGGGCTGTCGTCGGCAGGTGCGGGCTGGGCGCGAAGGTACGGACAGCGACGGAGCCGACAGCTTCGAGCGCGGACGCAGGACCCTGGCCCCGCGCCGGGGGCACCTCCCTCACGCCGCCAAGGCGTAGAGGGGGAATTCCCGCATGACCACCCCCGGGAGAAAATGTCGACTCATTCACAAGTCGTCTTACCTCCTTGGACGTGACCAGGAAACTTATCGATAGGTCAGCGTGGCACCATGCCGACGGTTGGCGACTCTATGGCGTGTCACCGGTCCGCAGCAACACAATCCGCCGGACCCGGCCTGATGTGTCGGCAACCGAACACCCCTCTGTCAAGGGTGCACAGGGGTCGGTCGGCGTATTTCACGGGTGTGCGAAACGGTTAAAGGGTTACGTTCGAGGCGAGTTGAACGGGCACCATACCGCGCCCGGACACGCGACCGGCCGGACCTTGCTCCACAAGGTCCGGCCGGTTGCGTGAGGTTGACGTCCCGTATTGACAGCGGGGCCGCCGGGGTCCCGGGTCAGCCGAGGAGCGAGCTCAGCTCGACGGAGTCGAGGCCGTGCGCCTCGGCGACCTCCTTGTAGACGACCTTGCCGTCATGGGTGTTGAGGCCCTTGGCCAGGGCGGGGTCACGGCGCAGCGCATCGACCCAGCCGTTGTTGGCCAGCGACACGATGTACGGCAGCGTGGCGTTGGTCAGCGCGTACGTGGAGGTGTTGGGCACCGCGCCGGGCATGTTGGCGACGCAGTAGAAGACCGAGTCGTGCACCGTGAAGGTCGGCTCGGCGTGGGTGGTCGCGTGCGAGTCCTCGAAGCAGCCGCCCTGGTCGATCGCAATGTCGACAAGGACACTTCCGGGCTTCATCTTGGCGACGAGCTCGTTGGTGACCAGTTTCGGGGCCTTGGCGCCCGGGATGAGGACGGCACCGACGACGAGGTCGGCCTGGACGACGGCCTTCTCCAGCTCGAAGGCGTTGGAGACGACGGTCTTGACCTTGGAGCCGAAGATCTTGTCGGCCTCGCGCAGCTTGTTGATGTCACGGTCGAGCAGGGTCACGTGGAAGCCCAGGCCGACGGCGATCTGCGTGGCGTTCCAGCCGGAGACGCCACCGCCGATGACGACGCACTCACCGGCGGCGGTGCCGGGGACACCGCCCGGCAGCACGCCACGGCCGCCGGCGGAGGCCATCAGGTGGTACGCGCCGACCTGCGGGGCGAGCCGGCCCGCGACCTCGGACATCGGGGCCAGCAGCGGCAGGGCGCGGTTCGGCAGCTCGACCGTCTCGTAGGCGATGGCGGTGGTGCCGGACTCCAGGAGGGCGTCCGTGCACTCGCGGGAGGCGGCAAGGTGCAGATACGTGAAGAGGGTCTGGTCCTTGCGGAGGCGGTGGTACTCCTCCGCGATGGGCTCCTTGACCTTCAGCAGCAGGTCGGCGGTGGCCCAGACCTCATCGGCCGTGGGCAGGATCTGCGCACCGGCGGCGACGTACTCCGCGTCCGTGATCGAGGAGCCGACACCGGCGTTGGCCTCGATGAAGACCTGGTGGCCGTTGCGCACGAGCTCGTGCACTCCGGCAGGGGTGATCGCCACCCGGAACTCGTTGTTCTTGACCTCGCGGGGGATGCCGACCTTCACGTCGATCACGGTCCTTGACTCAGGGGGATTTCTGGTGCAATTCCATAGTTACCCGGATACGCAGGGCGCAACGGGAGGGACCGGGGCGACACCCGGCAGAGCCAGTCTAATGAAGGACTTCGCGCTGTCTAGCCTTGCAAAGCAAAATCTCTCGCCGGAACCACTACGGATTTCGCAGGCCGGAACGATCAGTTCCCAGTAGTTGCTCAGCCGCGGCCCGATGCAGTCGGGCCGCCGCCGGGTCGCCGAGGCGCTCCAGCGTGTCGGCGAGCCTGAGCTGCAGCGCGGCGTGCAGCCGCACGTCCCCGGCCTTGCGCGCCCAGGCCACCGCCTCCTCGCAGGTGCGCAGCGACTCCTGCGGCCGGCCCGCGTACTCCTGCACCCGGGCCGCCTCGCTCAACGCACGTGCGTGACCGGGCAGATCATCGAGCCTGCGGTAGCCGGCCGCGGCCGCCCGCCAGTTGCGCAGCGCCTCGCCGTAGCGGCCCGCATAGCTGTGCACGGCGCCGAGGCGGCCGTACAGCCGCGCCTCGTCCGCGCGCTCCCCGCGGGCGAGGCGCTGTGAGAGCGCGCGTCCGTACCAGTCGGCGGCGCGCTGCCAGTCGCCGAGCTCCTGATAGGCACCGCCTACGGATTCCATCGCACGACCGGTCGCGTACGGATCATTTGCTCTGCGCCCTGCGTCCAGAGCCTCCCGGTATCGCACCAATGCGTCCTCGGTACGGCCGGTGGACGCGTCCAGATCGGCGAGGTTGAGGAGCGCCGCGGCCCGCTCCCGGTGGAGCTCGCGGCGCTCGGCGACATCGAGGACGAGCCGGTGCAGCCCGTACAGATCGGGCGCGGCGGCCTCGGTGCCGCGATGGGCGACCAGGGCCCGTACGAGCGCGGCGATCAGTCGGCGGGCGAGGGTGTCCAGCTCGCCGTCCGCGACGGCGAGCCTCGTCGAGGCGAGCAGCGCCGGGCGACGGGCCTCCAGCCAGGCCCCGGCCGCCGCCGGGGTCGGGAACCGCAGCGCCCGCGGCAGCCCCGCCAGCTTGCGGCGGGGCGCGGAGCCGTCGGGCTCGGTGACGGCCCAGCAGGACTGGAGCAGCCGTACGGTCCGCTCCAGCATCCGGGCGCGGGCGAGCTGGACCTCCGCGGGCCGGTCCTCCGTCGTCATCAGCTCGTGCAGGAACGGGGCGAGGCAGCCGGGCACCTCGTACGCCTCGGGGTCGCCGCCCGGCCGCAGCAGCCCGAGCGCGGCGAAGTCCTCCAGCACCGGCCGGACGCCCGAGATCGACGTACCGGCCAGCGCGGACGCCGTGTGCACATCGACGAGCCCGGCGGGCGCGAGGGTGAGCAGCCGCAGGGTCCTGGCGGCGGGCTGCGGCAGGGACGCGTACACGAGTCGGAAGGCGCGGGCCAGCGGGCGGGCCCCGGCGGGCTGCTCGGGATCGTCGGGCAGCGCGCGCAGCTGCTTGGCGGCGTCGGCGACCGAGGCGTTGGGCCGGGCCGCGAGCCAGCCGCCGACCAGCACCATCGCGGCGGGCTGCCCGCCGCACTGCTCGACGAGGGCCTCCGCGGCCTGCGGGTCGACGGTGATCCGCACCTCGCCGGCGAACCGGCCGAGCAGCTCGATCGCGGACTTCGGGTCCATGCCGCCGACGGTGCAGGGGCGCACGTCGGGGATTCCGGTGAGCGGCCCCTGGGCGACGGCGACCACGAGGCAGTCGGGGTTGTCGGGGACGAGCGGGTCGACCTGCTCGGTTTCCGCGGCGTCGTCGAGGAGCAGCAGACAGCGGCGGTCCGCGAGCGCCTCGCGGACCAGGCCGGTGAGCTCGTCCTCGTCCGCGCCGGGCGGGGCGTCGGTGCCGAGGGCGTCGAGCAGTTCGCGGGCGGTGCGGTCGGTGGGGACGGGGGCGCCGCCCGGGTCGGTGAGCCGGGCCCGCAGCACGCCGTCGGGGTATGTGCCGGCGAGCCGCCGCGCCAGTTCCCCGGCGAGCGCGCTCCGCCCGGATCCGGGGCGGCCCGCGACGAGCAGCACCCTGGCGCTGGGCGCCTTGCGCCCCGAGAGCGTGTCGAGACCGGCCCGGTCGATGTCGGACCGCAGCGACTTCAACTCGCGCTGGCGCCCGATGAATTGCCCACCCACATCGCTTACGGTGCCATGGCCGGGGGGTGGGGGGATGTCCGGGGACGGGTCTCCCTGGGACGAGGGGCCGTTTCCGTCCACCGCCTGCTCCCTCACGGGCCACGCTCCCAGTCCGCCGCCGCACGAGCCGAACCCGTCGGGGGTTCCCGGGCGGGCGCTCAGAGCGTAATTCAGGCATCACGCAGGATCGCCCGGAGCGCGACCGGGCGTGCCGCGGCTTCCCTCGATCGGATCAACCGATGTTCGCACCGCGGCTGCCTGCGGCCGGGGTTTTTGTCCTCAAGCGCCGGACGGGCTGGGTGTGTCGGGGTCACCCGGCGGCGGGTGGTTGCCGTCCGGGTGGCGCTGCGGGGCTCGTGTTCGGGACGGCATGCTGTGCTTTTCCGGGGGACACCCCCGGACCCCCGTACGGCACGCCGCCCGGGGTTGTGTTCGTGCCGTGCGTGTTGCGTGCCACAAATCACGCTTGAGTGTCCCGACCACGACCCCTCCGCGCCCCCCGGGTCAGGTCACCGGCCGTGGCCGACCCCGGCGGTCGGGTTGTGCCCACCCGTCCCGCCCCAGCGGGACGACTGCCCACAAACCGTGAGGTGGCCACCTGGTTTGTGGGCAGGCGTTCCGCTGGGGGTCCCCCCAGGACGAAGTCCTAGGGGGAGGGACAGGTGGCCACAAACCACCCACCGGCCCGCACCCGGCGGACGACCCGCGGGCGCGACAACCACCCACCCACCCGCGCCCGGCGGACGACCCCGGGGGCGGGGCCGTGCAGGGGCGGCAGCCCCGGACGGGCTACGCCCCGAACGGCCGGGCGGGCCAGGGCGCCTCTGCCGGGCGCAGCGCGGCGATGCCGTCGCCCGAGAGCGCGGCGGTCAGCGCGAGCACGCCCACCACCAGGCAGTTGTTGTGCAGCTCACCCGCCAGCGCGCCCCGCACGAGATCCTTCAGGGGCACCCGTGCCAGCTCCATGTCGGCCTCCTCCTCGGAGACCTGGAAGCGCTCGCCCTCCGCCTCGGACAGATCGCGGGCGAGGAAGATCCGTACGGCCTCGTCGCAGCCGCCCGGCGTCGTGTAGACGTCCGTCAGCACGCGCCAGTCGACGGCCTTGACGTGCGCCTCCTCGTACAGCTCGCGCTGGGCCGCCGTCAGGGGGTTCTCGCCGGGGATGTCGAGCAGGCCCGCCGGGATCTCCCAGAGCTTCTGGCGCACGGGGTGGCGGTACTGGCGCAGTACGAGGACGCGGTCGTCCTCGTCGAGCGCGAGCACCGCCACCGAGCCGGGGTGGACCTGGTAGTCGCGGCGCGCGACCGTGCCGTCGGGCATGACCACGTCGTCGGTGCGGACACTCGTCTTGTTTCCCCTGAAGGGGGTCGAGGTCGCCGTGACCTGCCACTCCTCAGGGGTGTCCTTGATGGTCATGAACGCTGTCCTCCCGCAGTCCGTACCCCGGTCCACCGTAGTGCCTGTGCGTCAGTTGCCCGACTTGCGCTCCACCGCGGCCTTGATCAGGCCCGCGAAGAGCGGGTGCGGGCGGGTCGGGCGGGAGCGCAGCTCCGGGTGGGCCTGGGTGGCGACCAGGTACGGGTGCACCTCGCGCGGGTACTCGACGTACTCGACGAGCTTGTTGTCCGGGGACGTGCCCGAGAAGACGATGCCGGCCTTCTTCTCCAGCTCCGCGCGGTAGGCGTTGTTCACCTCGTAGCGGTGGCGGTGGCGCTCCTCGACGTACGGCTCGTTGGCGTAGACCTCGCGGACGATCGAGCCCTCGGCGAGCTTCGCAGGGTAGAGCCCGAGGCGCATCGTTCCGCCGAGGTCGCCCGCACCCTCCACGTACGCCAGCTGCTCCTCCATGGTGGAGATGACGGGGTGGACGGTGGCGGAGTCGAACTCGGTCGAGTTGGCCTCGGGGATCTCGGCCAGATTGCGCGCGGCCTCGATCACGATGCACTGGAGGCCCAGGCACAGGCCCAGCAGCGGCACCTTGTTCTCGCGGGCGAACTGGATCGCGCCGACCTTGCCGCTGACGCCGCGGTCGCCGAAGCCGCCGGGGATGCAGATCGCGTCCACGTCGCCGAGCTGCCTGGCCGCGTCCGCCGGGGTCTTGCAGTCGTCCGAGGTGACCCACTTGATCTTGACCCGGGCGCGGTTGGCGAAGCCGCCGGCGCGCAGGGCCTCCGTCACCGAGAGGTAGGCGTCGGGCAGGTCGATGTACTTGCCGACGAGCGCGACACTGACCTCGTGGTCGGGGTTGTGGACGCGGTCCAGCAGATCGTCCCAGGTCGTCCAGTCGACGTCGCGGAACGGCAGGTCCAGCTTGCGCACGACGTACGCGTCCAGGCCCTCGGTGTGCAGCACCTTCGGGATGTCGTAGATCGACTTGGCGTCGATCGCGGCGACCACGGCGGCCTCGTCGACGTCGCACATCAGCGAGATCTTGCGCTTGATCGCGGTCGGTACGTCACGGTCGGCGCGCAGCACGATCGCGTCCGGCTGGATACCGATGCTGCGCAGCGCGGCGACCGAGTGCTGCGTCGGCTTGGTCTTCAGCTCGCCCGAGGGGCCGATGTACGGCAGCAGCGAGATGTGCACCACAAAGACGTTGTCCCGGCCGACCTCGTGGCGGACCTGGCGGACGGTCTCCAGGAACGGCTGGGACTCGATGTCGCCGACCGTGCCGCCGACCTCGGTGATCACGACGTCCACGTCGTCCGTGGCCATACGCCGGATGCGGTGCTTGATCTCGTTGGTGATGTGCGGGATGACCTGCACCGTGTCGCCGAGGTACTCGCCGCGCCGCTCCTTGGCGATGACGGTCGAGTAGACCTGGCCGGTGGTGACGTTGGCCGAGCCGTCGAGGTCGACGTCGAGGAAGCGCTCGTAGTGGCCGATGTCCAGGTCGGTCTCGGCTCCGTCGTTGGTGACGAACACCTCGCCGTGCTGGAACGGGTTCATGGTGCCGGGGTCGACGTTCAGGTACGGGTCGAGCTTCTGCATCGTGACCCGCAGACCCCGCGCCTTGAGCAGCGCACCCAGGCTCGAGGCGGTCAGGCCCTTGCCGAGGGAGGAGGCGACACCCCCGGTGACGAAGATGTGCTTGGTCGTCGTGGCTGTGCTGTTTCGAAAAGCAGCGGGCGGCATGGCCAAGAGGGGGCTCCCGTGGTCGCGAGGTGGTCGTGCGTACCGGCGACCCCGCCGATGGAGATCTCTGGTGAAGATTCCGGAGACTTCCCGGGGGTGCCGTCGCTGCGGTTCGGGGGTCTGCGCCCACCGGTCCACGGGCTACCAGGGTATCAGCGCCGCAGGGCGACTGCTTCCGGCCACACGGGGCATCATGGCCTGCACGGGCTTGTCCGGGTTCACCCGCCGCCCACCCGTTCGGCGGCGCCGCATTGCCAGGGGCGGCGCGCTTCTCCGCCGGGTGCGTCGTATCCTGCTCGGACACTTGATTCGGAAGCTCGCTGCCGAGGCAGGCCGGCGACAGGCATCACCCCCGCCCTCAAACCGGAACAAGAGCTCGTCAATGACCGATTGACCGATTGACACCCTTGACCGCAGTAAGTGCCACGCAGGGCGGCGTGGCCGTTCGACTGGAGATCCACGTGGCCGGGCGCATCGAGGACTACGCACTCATCGGAGACATGCAGACCGCAGCCCTGGTCTGCCGGGACGGCACGGTCGACTGGCTGTGCCTGCCCCGCTTCGACTCACATGCGATCTTCGCCGGACTGCTCGGCACCGAGGAACACGGTTTCTGGCGGCTGGGGCCCGCCTTCCCGGGCCATGCCGAGCCCCCCACCGCCAGCCGCCGCCGCTACCGGGGCGACTCGCTGATCCTGGAGTCCGAGTGGGACACCCCGCGGGGCACGGTCAGAGTGACCGATTTCATGCCGCCGCGTGACGGGGCTCCGCAGCTGATCCGGATCGTGGAGGGCGTCAGCGGCCGGGTGCCGATGCGGTCCGCGCTGCGGATGCGCTTCTCCTACGGCCGGGTCGTGCCGTGGGTGCACAAGATCGACAACCGGACGGTCGCGGTCGCCGGCCCCGACTCCGTGTGGCTGGACACGCCGACGGACACGTACGGCAAGGACCTCACGACGTACTCGGACTTCACCGTCTCCCCCGGCGACCGGCTCGCGTTCACGATCAGCTGGCAGCCCTCCCACCACCAGCCGCCCGCGCTGCCCGACCCCGAGGGGTCGCTGGAGGCGACGGAGGACTTCTGGCGCGAGTGGGTCGAGCACTGCACGTACCACGGCCCGTACCGCGAGTCGGTCGTCCGCTCGCTGATCACGCTCAAGGCCCTGACGTACGCACCGACCGGCGGGATCGTCGCGGCGCCGACGACCTCGCTGCCGGAGGAGATCGGCGGCGTACGGAACTGGGACTACCGCTACACCTGGCTGCGGGACGCGGCGATCACCCTCTCCTCGCTGCTGCGCACCGGCTACCGGGAAGAGGCCCGGGCCTGGCGCGAGTGGCTGCTGCGCGCCGTCGCGGGCGACCCGGAGAACCTGCAGATCATGTACGGCATCGCGGGCGAGCGCGAGCTCGGCGAGGCGGAGCTGGACTGGCTGCCCGGGTACGAGGGCTCCGCCCCGGTCCGGGTCGGCAACGGCGCGGCCAACCAGCTCCAGCTCGATGTGTACGGCGAGGTCACCGAGGCCCTGCACCTCGCGCACATGACCGGGCTCTCCCGCAACGACTACGCGTCCGTCCTCCAGTTGAAGCTGATCCGCTACCTGGAGGACCACTGGGACCAGCCCGACGAGGGCATCTGGGAGGTCCGCGGGCCGCGCCGGCACTTCGTGCACTCCAAGGTCATGGCCTGGGTCGCCGTCGACCGCACGATCAAGCTGATCGAGTCGGGCGACGCGGACGGCCCGCTGGAGCGCTGGCGCGAGCTGCGCGACGACATCCACCGTGATGTCTGCGAGAAGGGCTACGACAAGGAGCGGAACACCTTCACGCAGTCCTACGGCTCCAAGGAGCTGGACGCGTCTCTGCTGCTGATCCCGCAGATGGGCTTCCTGCCGCCGGACGACAAGCGCGTCATCGGCACGATCGAGGCGATCCAGCGGGAGCTCTCCACGCCCGACGGCTTCGTCCTGCGCTACCCGACGGCGGGCGACGAGGCCGGCGTCGACGGCCTCGAAGGCGACGAGGGCGCGTTCCTGGCGTGCTCGTTCTGGCTCGCGGACGACCTGGCGATGATCGGCCGCGTGGACGAGGCCCGCCGGCTCTTCGAGAAGCTGCTCTCGCTGCGGAACGATCTCGGTCTGCTCGCCGAGGAGTGGGACCCGCGCCTCCAGCGCCAGGTGGGCAACTTCCCCCAGGCGTTCAGCCACGTCCCGCTGATCGACACGGCCCTGCGGCTGACCGCCTCCGGCGCGTACGGGGGCTGAGCGGCGCGTACAAGGCTTCCCCCCGGGGCTTCCCCCCGGGGGTCGGCTCCCGGGGCGCGCGGGGGCAGGGGCGTTCCTAGGATGGGAGTGTCCCCTGTAGCGCCCTCGGAAGGGGGCATCATGGCGCCCCAAGGCATATCGGGACCGGCCCTGGACGGGCTCCGCGAAGCCCTGGCCGGCGAGGCCGTCACCCCGGCCGACGCGGGCTACGACGAAGCCCGCACCGTGTTCAACGGGATGATCGACCGGCGGCCCTCGGTGATCGTCCAGTGCGAGTCGGCCGCCGACGTGGCGACCGCCATCCGCTTCGGCCGGGAGCACGGGCTGGAGCTGGCCGTCCGCGGCGGCGGCCACAGCGTCGCCGGCCTGGCGGCCACCGACGGCGGGCTCGTCGTCGATCTGCGCCGGATGCACGCGGTCACCGTCGACCCGCAGGCCCGCACGGCGCGGGTCGGGGGCGGCGCGACGATGAGCCATCTGGACCGCGCCACCCAGCCGTTCGCGCTGGCGACCACCGGCGGCCGCGCCTCGACGACCGGTGTCGGCGGCTTCACCCTTGGCGGCGGATCGGGCTGGCTGGAGCGGAAGTTCGGGCTGGCCTGCGACAATCTGATCGCCGTCGATCTGGTGACGGCCGACGGGGCCGAGGTCCGCGCGAGCGAGGACGAGAACCCGGAGCTGTTCTGGGCGCTGCACGGCGGCGGCGGCAACTTCGGCGTGGCGACGTCGATCACGCTGAAGCTGCATCCGCTGCCCGCGATGTCCGTCGCCTTCCTGTTCTTCCCGGCCGCGCGGGGCGGCGACGTACTCCCCGTCTACCGCGAGGTGCTGGAGTCCGCGCCGGACGAGCTCGGCGGCGGGTTCATCTATCTGACCGGCCCGCCCGAGGAGTTCATGCCCGAGGACCTGATGGGGCGGGCCGTGTGCCTGGTGCTGGTCACGTACGCGGGAACCGAGCCCGCGCTGCGGAAGGCGGCCGCGCCGCTGCTCGGCCTCGGCCACGCGGCCGAGGTCGTCACGGAGCTGCCGTACGCCGAGCTCCAGTGCATGATCGACGACCCGCCGGGCCTGCGGAACTACTGGTCCGCGGAGTATCTGCGGGCGCTTCCCGACGACGCCGTGGACGCCTTCTGCGCCCGCGCGGACAGCATGATCGTGCCGTCGAACTCGCAGCACATCCTGTTCCCGATGGGCGGCGCGCTGGCCCGCGGGGACTCCCGCTACCCGGTGCCCTGGCGGACCGCCGAATGGGTCTCGCACCCGTTCGCGATCTGGGACCGCGCCGACGACGACGAACGCGGCAGGCAGTGGGTCCGTGACGCACGGCAGGACGTCAGACCGTGGTCGATCGGCCTGGTCTACCTGAACTTCATCGGCAACGAGGGCGCCGAGCGGGTCGTGGCCGGTTTCGGCGCCGAGAACTACCGGCGGCTCGCCTCGGTGAAGACGCAGTACGACCCCGGCAATGTGTTCAGGCTGAACCACAACATCAAGCCGGGCTGACAGTTGTCCTTCGAAGATTCGCCCAGGTAGCGTCCCGGCAATGGAAACACAGGGCGGGATCACCGTGCAGCGGGCGCTGGAGCTGCCAGGGCTCCGCGGCGGGCTCCCGGAGGTCGTCGCCGGTGCCGACGGGCTGAACCGGACCGTGCGCTGGGTGCACGCCGGTGAGGTGCCGAACATCGCCTCGCTGCTCAAGGGCGGCGAACTCCTGCTCACCACCGGCCTCGGCCTCGGCACCCGGCCCGCCGAACAGCGCGCCTTCGTACGGCGGCTCGCGGACCGCGGCATCGCGGCCCTGGTCGTCGAGCTCGGCCCGCGCTTCACCCGGCTGCCCGCCAGCATCGTCGACGCGGCGCGCGCCGCGGGCCTGCCGCTGATCCAGCTGCACCGCGAGGTGCCGTTCGTCTCGGTGACGGAAGAGGTCCACACCGAGATCGTCAACCACCACTACGCGCTGCTCCAGCGCGCCGAGGAGGTGCACCGGCGGTGCACCGAGGCGCTCCTCGGCGGCGGCGGGATCCCCCAGGTGCTGCGGATCCTCGCGGACTTCACGGCCAACCCGGTGTTCCTGGAGACCGCGGACGGGCAGCTGCTGTACGCCGCGGGCAGCGAGTCCGGCCCGGCCGCCGCCGATCCGCTCCAGGTGTGGGAGGGCCTGCGCGGCCAGCGGGCAGCGCGCGAGGCCGGCCCGCCGGCCGGCGCCGTACTGGTCGATGTGCCCGGCGGCGGGCACGGGACCGCCGCGGTGCGCGCCCGTCTGGTCCTCCTCGCCGTCTCGGGGCCGCTCCAGCCGGTGCACCGCATGGCGGCGGAGCGTACGGCCGGTGTGCTCGCCGTGGTGCTCATGCAGGCCCGCCAGGAGGAGGAGCTGGCGGCGCGCGGGCGCGGCGACTTCCTCACCGACCTCGCCGAGGGCCGCATCTCGGCGGAGGACGCGCCGGAACAGGCCAGGGTGCTCGGCTTCAAGCCGGGCGGAGGGCCGCTGCTGCCGGTGGTGATGCGACTGGCCCCTGAGCCCGTGCCCTCGGGGAGCTGGTCGCTGCTCGCCCGCGCGGTACTCGAAGAGCTGTCGTCCGTCGGCGTCCCGGTCCTGCTGGGCGTACGTCCCGTCGAGGGCCGGGTGCCGCTGCTGCTCGGCCTGCGCTCCGAGCCGGAGCGCACGGCGGTGGCGGACCGGGTCGCCGCGGCCCTGCGCGCCGGTCTCGAACGCGCGGGCATGGAGCGGGCCGGCGCCCGTCCGCCGGTCGTCGTGGTGGGCGTCGCGGGCGGCTGGGCGGCGGCGTCCGCGGGCCTGCGGCACGCCGCCGAGACGGCCACGGCGGCCCAGGGCCTCGCCGACCGGCCCTGGTACGACGCGCGCCGCCTCGACATCGACCTGCTGCTGTGGCGGCTGCGGGACCAACCGGACCTGGCGGCCTTCGTGGACCGTGCGATCGGCCCTCTGCGGGACCACGACCGCACGTCGCGCCCGCCGCTGCTGCCCACCCTGGAGACGTATCTGGCGCACACGGGCCGCAAGGCGGAGACGGCCCGCGAACTCCACCTCAACCGCCAGACCCTCTACAACCGGCTGGCCCGCATCTCGGAGCTGCTGGGCACGGACCTGGACGATCCGCAGACGGTGCTTGCACTGTCCCTGGCCCTGCGGGCCCGGCGACACACGTCGTAGCCCCCGTCTGCAGGGCGCCCGCCGGGCTGGTGTGATCCGGGCAGGTCCTGGGCCGTGCCCGGCGCCATGTCCGGCACCCACGTAGGGGGCACATGCCGGTCCGCAGGGCCCAGGGGGAGCAGCAGATGCGTGGGCCGGGGCACGTGAGCCCGACAGGATCCGAACGACATGGCCTAGGGCGTGTTGCGAAAGTAGCGTCGTCCGCCCGTAGGGCGGGCGCGGCGGCGTCTGGTGCGTGCGATCGCAAGGCGGAGGAAGGAGAGCGCAGCGGGCTGCGCCGACGACCGACAACGCCGCGAGCGTGCGTGCCAGACGCCGCCGCGCAGACGGGACTTTCGCAACACGCCCTAGGCCACCGTGCCGGGCCGGGTGAGTTCGTCGTAGATGCTCAGCACCTGCGCGATCGTCTCGTCCTCCGTCGGCCATGTGGCCGCCTGCGCGAGGCCCGCCGCCGCCAGGCGCCCGCGGCGGTCCGGGTCGGCGAGGAGGCCGGTGACCGCCCCGGCGAGTGCGGCGGAGTCTCCGTACGGGACCAGTTCCGCGGCGTCGCCGACGAGTTCGGGGACGCCGCCGACGCGGGTCGCGACCAGGGGCACGCCGAGGCTCAGCGCCTCCTGGGCGAGGAGGGAGCGGGCCTCCCAGCGGCTGGGGAGCAGCGCCAGGTCGGCCGCCGCCAGCAGCTCGCTGACGTCGTCGCGGCGGCCGATGAGCCGCACGGGCAGTCCTTCGGCGTCGATACGCCTCTGGAGCGGGCCCCGTTCGTGCCCCTCCCCCGCGATGACGACCAGCGGCACCGGATCGAGCCGGAGCCAGTCGCGGGCCGCGTCGAGGAGCGTCTCGTACCCCCGGCCCGGTTCCAGCCGGCCGACGGCCATCAGCAAGGGCCTGTCGACGGCGCCGAGTTCGGCGCGAGCCTTGCTCTCGTACGCCCCGTACGACTCGTACGAGCCCGCAGGACGTCGGAGTCCCGGCACCGACACCGGTGAGAGCCGGGCGTCCCGCGCGCCCCGGTCGCGTGCCCGGTCGACGAGCTCGGACGAGGTGCCGAGCACCACCGCGGCCGCGCGCACGGCCCTGCGCTCCAGCAGCCCCAGCAGCCGACCCCGCGCTCCCGCGGCGTGCGCGCGGGTGTGCCAGGTGACGACCAGCGGCACCCTGCGCTGCCCGGCGAGCGCGAGCCCCACGCGCAAGGCGGCGTGCAGCCCGTGCGCGTGTACGACATCGGCGCCGCTGCACACGGCACGCAGGGCGCCGACCGCCGCGGGGTCGCTGCGCCGCGGCACGGGCGCGAAGTGCGCCCCCGCGCCGAGAAAGTCGTAGTCGTGCTCCACATGCGCGGGGGCGCACACGGTCACCCGCACACCCCGCGCCACCAGCCCCGCGGCCAGTGACCTGACATGAGCGCTGCTGCCCGCACTGCCGCCGCCCAGCACCTGGACCGTACGCAGCTGTGTCACGCGCCAAGGATGCCAGTCCGTACGCACGTTCCGGCACCGCCGGGACGTCCTGGCCGTGTCCGGCGCCTCAACTGCACGGTTCGGATCACTCACATGGGTGAGCGCGCGAACTCCGTGGTCCGGCCGGACCGGTGCCCAGGGGGCGGGCGTCGGCCCCCTCAGACCTCCGCCCGGGCCGTCGCCAGGAGCTCCTCCGCGTGGGCCCGGGCCGTCTGGGAGTCCTCCTGACCGGCCAGCATGCGTGACAGCTCCCGCACACGGTCCTCGCCCTCCAGGACGGTGACGCCGGAGCGGGTGACGGAGCCGTCGTCGGTCTTCTCGACGAGCAGTTGGCGATCGGCGAAGGCCGCCACCTGGGGCAGGTGAGTGACGACGACGACCTGCGCGGACTTCGCGAGCTTCGCCAGCCGCCGGCCGATCTCGACCGCCGCCTTGCCGCCGACGCCCGCGTCGACCTCGTCGAAGAGGTAGGTCGGCACGGGGTCGGTCCCCGCGAAGACGACCTCCACCGCGAGCATGACGCGCGACAGCTCACCGCCGGATGCGCCCTTGGCGATCGGGCGGGGCTGGGCGCCGGGGTGCGGGGCGAGGAGCAGTTCGACCTCGTCGGCGCCGGACGACGCGTACGCGACGGTGCGGCCGTTGACCTCGATCCCGTCGGGGTCGTCGGACTGCCGGATGTCGATGGTCACCCGCGCGTGCGGCATCGCGAGATGCGCCAGCTCCGCCGTGACCGCCTCCGCGAACCGCGCCGCCGCCTCCGTACGGGCGTCGGTCAACGCCTGGGCCAGCCCGGACAGTTCGGCTCGCAGCGCGTCGCGCTCCGCGGTCAGCTCGTCGATCCGGTCGTCGTCGCCCTCAAGCTCGGTGAGGCGCCCGGCGCCTTCCTCGGCCCAGGCGAGCACGGCGTTGATGTCCTCGCCGTACTTGCGGGTGAGTCCGGTGAGCGCGGCCCGCCGCTCCTCCACGGCCGCCAGCCGCAGCGGGTCGGCGTCGAGGTCGTCGGCGTATCCGGCGAGCTCCCCCGCCACATCGGCGAGCAGGATGGAGATCTCGCCCATCCGGTCGGCGAGCGCAGCGAGCGCCGGGTCGTGGGAGCGTACGGAGTCCAGGGCGCGCCCGGCGCCCGCGACGAGGGTCGTGGCGTCGACGCCCTCGGGGTCCTCGGGATTGCCGACGAGCGCGCCGTGGGCGAGCGACGCGGCGGAGGCGAGGGCCTCGGCGTGGCCCAGCCGCTCGGCCTCGGCGGCCAGCTCCAGGTCCTCCCCGGCGCGCGGTTCGACACCGGCGACCTCGTTCAGCCCGAACCGCAGCAGATCGGCTTCCTGAGCGCGCTCACGGGCGCGCGTGGTCAGCTCGGCCAGCTCAGTGGAGACGGCCTTGAGCCGACGGTACGCCGCCAGGTACTTGGCGTGCGGCCCGGCGACCGCGTCGCCCGCGTACCGGTCCAGGGCCCCCCGCTGCCGGGCCGGCTTGAGCAGGCCCTGCTGGTCGGTCTGCCCGTGGACGGCGACGAGCTCGTCGGCCAGCTCGGTGAGCATGCCGACGGGCACGGAACGCCCGCCGATATGGGCGCGGGAGCGCCCCTCGGCCGAGACGGTCCGGCTGATCAGCAGAGCGCCGTCGTCCAGCTCGGCCCCGGCCTCCTCGGCCCGTACGGCCGCGGGCGCGTCCGGGGGCATGGTGACCCGCCCCTCCACGACCGCCGACTTGGCGCCGATCCGCACGAGCGCAGGGTCGGCTCGCCCGCCGAGCAGCAGCCCCAGGCTGGTGACGACCATGGTCTTGCCCGCGCCGGTCTCACCGGTCACCGCGGTGAATCCGGGGGACAGCTCGACGACTGCGTCGTCGATGACCCCGAGCGACCGTATCCGCATCTCCTCCAACACGAGGAAGACCTTACGAGGTCGGGACCCGGCTGTGCGACGACCCCCGGGCATTCCGCCCTCAGGGGGCACCCCTCACCTCGGTGCGGCTCACCTCGGTGCGGCTCACCTCGGTGCGGCTCACCTCAGTGCGGCGCGCCGCGCCACCCCGACACCGGCAGCGCGAATTTCGCGACCAGCCGGTTCGTGAAGGACGCGTGGTGCAGCCGCGCCAGCCGCACCGGCACCGCGCCCCGCCGGACCTCCACACGCGCCGCCGGCGGCAGCTCCACCATGCGGCGGCCGTCGCACCACAGCACCCCGTGCGGCGTCCCCGGCTGGACCTCGACCGCGAGGACGGACGTCACCGACGTCACCAGCGGCTTCGCGAAGAGGGCGTGCGCGCTGATCGGCACCATCAGCAGCGCCTCGACCTCCGGCCACACCACGGGCCCGCCGGCCGAGAAGGCGTACGCGGTCGACCCGGTGGGAGTCGCGCAGACGATGCCGTCGCAGCCGAAGCCGGTCACCGGCCGGCCGTCGATCTCCAGGACGACCTCCAGCATCCGCTCGGCCGAGACCTTCTGCACGGCTGCCTCGTTCAGCGCCCAGTCCCGGTGCACGACGTCACCGTTGGTGCGGACGACGACGTCGATGGTCATCCGCTCCTCGACCTCGTACGACCGCGTCACCACCCGGTCGACGACCTTGTCGAGGTCGTCCCGCTCCGCCTCCGCCAGGAAGCCGACCCGACCCAGGTTGACGCCGAGCATCGGCACACCGGAGGCCCGGGCGAACTCCGCGCCCCGCAGCAGCGTCCCGTCGCCGCCGAGCACGATCAGCAGTTCGCAGCCGTCGAGCACCTCGGGCGTGGCCTCGGGCACCGTCTCCACGTCCGGGGGCAGCGGCAGGTCGGCCGCCTCGAAGGCGAGCACCCGCACCCCGAGGCCCGCCCGCAGCAGGCCCTGCACGACCAGCTCGGCACTGCGGATCGCCGCAGGCCGTCCCGTGTGCGCCAGCAGGAAGACGGTCCGTGTCCCGCCCGTCCCCCCGCCCGTCCTCGTACCGCTCGTATCGGTCACCGCGGCCCCTCCGCCACTGCACGATCGACATCCGCCGGGTCCAGCTCGGGCGCCCCGGCCCGGAGCCACAGAAAGTACTCGACATTGCCGGAGGGTCCGGGCAGCGGGCTGGCGGTCACGCCCTGCACTCCGAGGCCGAGCCCCGCGGCCTGCCGCGCCACGGTCCGCACCGCCTCCGCGCGCAGCTCGGGGCTGCGCACCACTCCGCCGCTGCCGAGCCGCTCCTTGCCCACCTCGAACTGCGGCTTGACCATCAGGACGAGATCCGCGCCGGGCGCCGTGCACCGTACGAGCGCGGGCAGCACGAGGCCGAGCGGGATGAAGGACAGGTCCCCCACGATCAGGTCCACCGCCTCCCCGTCGATCGCCTCCAGGGTCAACTCACGCACATTCGTACGGTCCTTGACGGTGACGCGTTCATCGCTCTGGAGGGACCAGGCGAGCTGGCCGTACCCGACGTCCACGGCGACGACCTGCGCCGCACCCGCTCTGAGCAGCACGTCCGTGAAGCCGCCGGTGGACGCGCCCGCGTCCAGCGCCCGCCGTCCCTCGACCTTCAGCCCCTGGGGTACGAAGGCGGCGAGGGCGCCCGCGAGCTTGTGGCCGCCGCGCGAGACGTACTCGGGGTCGCCGTCGTCCTGGGCGACGACGATGGCGGCGGCCGTCTCGACCTGGGTGGCGGACTTCGTCGCGGTGTTGCCGCCGACGGTCACCCGCCCCGCCGCGATCAGCTGGCTCGCGTGCTCGCGCGAGCGGGCGAGCTTGCGGCGTACCAGCTCGGCGTCGAGACGGCGGCGTGCCACTCCTGCCACGTTCGGTTCAGCTCCTGTCGTTGTACGGGGGTGCGGAAGGCGAGGGCTGGGGGCGCGCGTCGAGCGCGGTCAGCGTGTCGCGCAACCCCCTGTGTACATCCTCGTACACCTCCAGGTGTCCGTCCGCCGGGAGGTGGTCGGCATCGGCCAGCCGCTCCAGCCGGGCGTCGACGTCGGCGTTGCCGGTGGGGGTGCGCTCGACGCCGAGGGGGGCGGGCGCGGCGGGGTCGTACGCCTCGGCCGCCGGCGCGGCCTCCTCGGAGGCTTCCGTGGCGGGGCCCGTCATCGAGTCGCTCATGCCAAGACGCTATCGCGAAGCCCTGGGGTACCGTCGATCACGATGGCGACGACGGAGGAGTGCCGCAGCGCACTCGACAGACTTTCGGACAACCTGGCGAAGGCGAACGGCGAGGTGCGCAGCGCGGCCGTGCTCGACCGTTCCCTGAGCTGCCACATCAAGGACCTGGACATCACGTTCACCGGGCGCCTCGCGGCGGGCCGGATCGAGGTGATGGACACCCACGACGGCCCGCCGGGGCAGAAGGCGGAGATCCGGCTGGCGATGACCGGTGACGATCTGGTGTCGATGGTCGACGGAGAACTGAACTTCGCCCGGGCCTGGGCCTCGGGCCGGGTCAGGCTCGAAGCCGGCCTCCGCGATCTGCTGCGCCTCAGGGCGCTGCTGTAGTCGCCCCCGTGGCCGCCGTCGCCGTCCTTGCGGGGGCGGCCCCCTCAGATGGCTTCGCCTCGGCGTCAGCGTGGGCTTCGGCGTCAGCGTGCGGTGCGGCGTCAGCGTGGGCTTTGGCATTGGCGTTACGGCGCCGGGCCAGCGGCACCACCAGCGGCGTGCCCGTCTCCGGGTCGTCGATGACCTGCGCGCGCACCCCGAAGACCTGCTCGACCAGCTCGGCGGTGACCACGTCGCCCGGCGCGCCCTCGGCCTCGATCCGCCCGCCGCGCATCGCGATCAGGTGCGTGGCGTAGCGGGCGGCCTGGTTGAGGTCGTGCAGGACGGCCACCAGGGTGCGGCCCTGGTTCTCGTGCAGCTCGGCGCAGAGGTCGAGCACCTCCAGCTGGTGCTGGATGTCGAGGAAGGTCGTCGGCTCGTCGAGGAGCAGCAGCGGGGTCTGCTGGGCGAGGGCCATCGCGATCCAGACGCGCTGGCGCTGGCCGCCGGAGAGCTCGTCGACGTACCGGTCGGCCAGCTCGGCAACGCCCGTCGCGGCCATCGACTCCTGGACGACGCGCTCGTCCTCCGTGGACCACTGGCGCAGCAGGCCCTGGTGCGGGTAGCGGCCGCGGGCGACGAGATCGCCGACGGTGATGCCGTCGGGGGCGATCGACGACTGGGGCAGCAGGCCGAGGGTCCTCGCGACCTTCTTCGCCGGCATCGAGTGGATCGTCTGCCCGTCGAGCAGCACCCGGCCCCCGCTGGGCTTCAGCATCCGTGACAGGGCGCGCAGCAGGGTGGACTTTCCGCAGGCGTTGGGGCCGACGATCACGGTGAAGGAGTTGTCGGGTATCTCGACCGAGAGGTCCTCGGCGATGACCCACTGGTCGTAGGCGAGGGTGACCGACTCCGCGGTGAGGCGCTGCATGGACGTACTCCTGGGGTTCTTCTCGGTCGGACGCGGGTCGGTCGGTTGCGGGTCGGTCGGACGCGGGTCGGTCGGTTGCGCGCCGGTCGGTTGCGGGCCAGGCAACTGCGAGCCGGGCGGCTGCGGGACAGCCGGACGCGGGACGGCGTTCACACGCGCCCCGCCTTGCGCTCGGTGACGAGCAGCCAGAGCAGGTAGACACCGCCGAGCACACCCGTGACGACACCGACCGGCAGCTCCCGGTCGCCGAACGCCGAGGTGGCGACCCAGTCGGCGCTCACCAGCAGGGCGGCGCCCATCACGGCGGACGCGGCGATGTTCGGGCCGGGCGAGCGGGTGAGCCGGCGCGCCAGCTGCGGCGCGCTCAGCGCCACGAAGGCGACGGGACCGGCCGCGGCCGTCGCGACGGCGGTGAGCAGCACGGCGGAAGCGATGAGGACGGCCCGGGTCCACTCGACGCGGACCCCGAGCGCGTACGCCGCGTCGTCGCCCATCTCCAGCATCCGCAGCGGCCGTCCGAAGGCGAGGCACAGCGGGACCAGCACCGCGCAGACGGCGAGCAGCGGCCAGAACTGCGTCCAGTCGCGGCCGTCGAGCGAGCCGGTCATCCACAGCACGGCACGGGTCGCGTCGACCAGGTTGGCCTTGGTGAGGAGGTAGTGGATGACGCCGGTGAGCATCGCCGCGACGCCGATACCGACCAGCACCAGCCGGTAGCCGTGCACGCCCCGCCGCCACGCGAGCAGATAGACGCCGGCCCCCGTGACCAGACCGCCGACGACCGCACCGCCCGCGACGGCGAACGCGTCGCCCTGGAACAGGACGATCACGGTCAGCGCGCCCACCACCGAGCCATGGCTGAAACCGAGCACGTCCGGGCTGCCCAGCGGGTTGCGCGACAGCGACTGGAAGACGGCGCCGCCCACCGCGAGCGCCGCGCCGACCAGCAGCCCGACCAGGACCCGCGGCAGCCGCACGTCCCGCACGATGAACTCCTGCGCGGGCGTGCCGTCGCCGAGCAGTGTGGCGACGACGTCGCCGGGCGCCATCGGGAAGTCGCCGCTGCCGACGAGCACGACCGCCGTGGCCAGGGCCGCGGCGACGAGCAGCACGACGACGGCCGAGGCCCTCCGGTCCACACGGACGGAGAACCCGCCGGGGGTGCGTATCGCTTTCACGGCTCTCACAGCTGCGCCATCCTCTTGCGGCGTACGAGGTAGATGAAGACCGGACCGCCGATGACCGCGGTGACGATGCCGACCTGGAGTTCGGAGGGGCGGGCGACGACCCGGCCGATGACGTCGGAGCCGAGCAGCAGCACGGGCGACAGCACGGCCGCGTACGGCAGGATCCACCGCATGTCGGGACCGGTGATGGCCCGGACCAGGTGCGGCACCATCAGGCCGATGAAGACGATGGGCCCGCAGGCGGCGGTCGCGGCACCGCAGAGCAGGGTGATGGCGACCATGGCCAGGACGCGGGTACGCGTCAGATGCGCGCCCAGCGCCCGCGCCGTGTCGTCACCCATCTCCATCGCGTTCAGCGGACGGGCGATCAGCAGCGCAAGGACCACGCCCACGCCGATGAAGGGCGCCACCTTGGTGATCGTCCCGGGGTCGGCCGAGGCGAGCGATCCGACGGACCAGAAGCGGAGCCGGTCCAGCGCCGCGGAGTCGAGCAGCTGTACGGCGTTGACGTACCCGAAGAGCACGTACGTGGCGGCGGTGCCGGCGAGCGCGAGCCGCACGGGCGTGGCGCCGCGGGTGCCGCCGAGGACGTACACGACCACCGAGACGGCCCCGGCGCCCAGGAAGGCGAACCACACGTAGCCGGAGAGGGTGGTGACACCGAGGAAGCTGATGGCCGATACGACAGCGGCCGCGGCGCCCGCGTTGACCCCGAGGATCCCGGGCTCGGCGAGCGGATTGCGGGTGAGCGCCTGCATCACCGCGCCCGCGAGGCCGAGCGCCACACCCACGAGCAGCCCGAGCACGGTCCGCGGCACCCGCACGTCGTGCACGATCACGTCGTTGCCGGTACCGGAGTTGTGGAAGAGGCCGTGCCACACATCGCCGACCGGGATCGACTTGGCGCCGATCGCGATGCTCGCGACACAGACCAGCAGCAGAACGCCGACGGCGAGCAGCAGCCCGGCAGCGCGCAGCGCATGGCGCCTGCGCGGCTCGGACTCCGTCTCGGGCGCTGCGGACGTCGGCTCAGCGCTCTGTTCGGGAAGACTGTCGACCAACACGCGGTTAGGTTAGCCTACCCTGCAGTTTCCCCCGGATGGGGGAAACATCCCGAGGCCTCGCCACGCCCCGCCGGGCCTCGCCACGCCCCGCCGGGGCGCCCACCGCTCACAGAGCCGACGCGGCGCCCGCCGCGCGGTCGCTCAGGGACCGAGCCGGCTCACAGACCGAGCCGCGCCAGCACCTTCCCCGCCTCCAGCGTGCCCGCCCCGTCCTCGGCATGCGTCCACGCCGCGGCACACAACGCCCGCAGCCCGTCCATCGCTTCGCCGTCCCCCTCCAGGACGAGGGCGTCACCACGCACGGCCGTCGTCCAGCCCCCGCAGGCGAACGCGTCCGCGGTGCCCGTCACCTCCGGCTGCCCGGTCAGCAGCCCGCGCAGATCCGCGTCCACGTATGTCGGCCGGTACTTCGGCTCCGCGGCCAGCAGCTGCGCCGCGTCCGTCACCCCGGTCAGGACGAGCAGCGAGTCCACACCCCCGTTGAACGCACCCTCGATGTCCGTGTCCAGCCGGTCCCCGACCACCAGCGGCCGCTCGGCGCCCGTCCGCAGAATCGTCTCCCTGTGCATCGGAGGCAGCGGCTTCCCCGCCACCTGCGGCGTGCCGCCCGTCGCGATCCGGACCACCTCGACCGCGGCCCCGTTGCCCGGCGCGATGCCCCGCGCGCTGGGAATCGTCAGATCCGTGTTCGACGCGAACCACGGCACCCCTCGCGCGACCGCGTAGCACGCTTCTGCGAACCGCCCCCACGCCAGCTCGGGACCGCCGTACCCCTGCACCACGGCGGCCGGATCGTCGTCCGCGGAGTCCACCGGCTCCAGGCCGCGTTCACGCAGCGCGACCCGCAGCCCCTCGCCACCCACGACCAACACCCGCGCACCCGCGGGAACCTGCTCGGCGATCAGCCTCGCCACGGCCTGCGCCGAGGTGATGACGTCGGCCGGAGCGGCCGGCACACCCAGCTCGGTCAGATGGCGCGCCACCGCGTCCGGCGTCCGCAGCGCGTTGTTCGTGACGTACGCGAGATGCATCCCGCCGCCGCGCGCCGCCCCGAGCGCCTCGACGGCGTACGCGATCGCCTCCCCGCCCGCGTACACGACCCCGTCCAGGTCGAGCAGGGCCGTGTCATACGCCTGGCTCAGCGCCTGCGCACTACCGCTCGGCCTGGTCCTGCCCCGCTCGTCCATGCTGGTCCGCTCCTCGCTCACACACCTGCGATCCGCCCCGTGGCTTTGCGCCATCGGCACTCCCCCGATCATCGCTCATCCCGTCGGCCACTTACGATGCATCAATGAACACGAGAGGTCATGCGGCCAACGGCGGCCTGCACATGGTCCCGTTCCGCGGACTGCGCTACGTCCCCGAGCGGATCGGCAGCCTCGCCGCCGTGACCTCGCCCCCGTACGACGTCGTCGTGCGCCCCGACGGACTGCACCACCTGGAGTCCGCCGACCCCCACAACATCGTCCGGCTGATCCTCCCCCAGGCCGATACCCCCGCCGCCCGCCACCAGCAGGCCGCCGAAACCCTGGACCGCTGGGTCGCCGAAGGCATCCTCGCCCTCGACCCCGAGCCCGCGCTGTACGTCTACGAGCAGCGCAAGGACGACATCCTGCAACGCGGCATCATCGGCGCGCTCGCCCTGTCCACGCCCGACGAGGGCATCGTGCTCCCGCACGAGGACGTCATGCCGCACGTGGTGGCCGACCGTGCGGCCCTGATGCGCACCACGTCGGCCAATCTGGAGCCGCTGCTGCTGACGTACCGCAGCGACGGCACCGCGACCGGGGCCACCGCCGTCATGGAGCGGATCGTCCTCGGCAGCCCGCTGCTGTCGACGACCACGGAGGACGGCTTCAGCCACCGTCTGTGGGCGGTCACCGACCCGGACGACCTGACCCGGATCTCCGCCGACCTCGCCCGCCACCAGGCACTGATCGCCGACGGCCACCACCGCTGGGCCACCTACCTGCGGCTCCGCGACGAACGGCCCGTCCCCGGCGCGTGGAACTACGGTCTGGTGCTGCTGATCGACACGGCCCGCTATCCGCTCCGCGTACGCGCCATCCACCGCCTGCTCAACCGGCTCCCGGTCAGCGACGCCCTGACCGCCGTCAAGGGCCACTTCCGCGTCCAGGACGTCGAGGGGCCGCTCCCCCGCGCCCTGGAGTCACTGGCCGCGGCGGCGGGCGAGGGCAACGCCTTCCTGCTCGCGGGCGACGGCCGCTTCCATCTCCTGGACCGCCCGGACCCGGCCCTGCTGTCCCGCACGGTCCCGGCCGGACGCCCGGACGCATGGCGGCAGCTCGACGCGACCGTCCTGCACTCCGCGCTCCTGGAGCACGTCTGGCGGATCCCGGACACGCCCGAGGACATCACGTACATCCACGACACCGAGGCCGCCGTGGTGCAGGCCGAACGGCGCGGCGGCACGGCCGTACTGATGCATCCGGTACGGGAGGACGTCGTCCGGGAGCTCGCACGGCAGGGCGTCACCATGCCGAGGAAGTCCACGTCGTTCGGGCCCAAGCCCGCGACGGGACTGGTGCTGCGCAGCCTGCACCTCGGCTGAAGACAGCGAAGGGCCGGCACCCGTGGCGGGTGCCGGCCCTTCTTTGTGCGCGGGGACCCTTCCGGGCCGCCGGGTCAGCTGTTGTCGTCCCGGTCCTGACCGTGGTCGTCGTCCTGGTCCTGGCCCTGGCCCTGGTCGTGCTGCTCGTCCTCGTGCCGCTCCGGGGAGGCAGCTGAGTCGCCGGTGGTCCGGTCAGCGACGGGCTCGGCACCCTCGGAGTCGTCGGTGAGCGCGTCGACGAACTCCACTCCGTCCATCTCGGCGAGCCGGTCGGACGCGTCCGTGGACCCGTCCTTGTCGGCCTCGACGGCCTTGGCGAACCACTCGCGCGCCTCGTCCTCGCGTCCGGCGGCCAGCAGCGCGTCGGCGTAGGCGTACCGCAGGCGCGCGGTCCACGGCTGCACGGAGTTCGACGCCAGCTCCGGGCTCTGCAGCGTGACGATGGCGGCCTCCAACTGATCCATGTCACGCCGCGCACCGGCGGCGACCAGCCGCATCTCGACCTGCCCGGCCTTGTCGAGCTTCTGCACCTCCGGCTCACCGGCCATCGCCAGCGCCCGCTCGGGCCGGCCGAGTCCACGCTCGCAGTCGGCCATCACAGGCCAGAGCTCGACGCTTCCGGTCATCCGGCGAGCAGCCCGGAACTCGGCAAGCGCCTCCGAGTACTTCTGCGTCGCGTACGCGGCGAAGCCCGCGGCCTCGCGGACGGCGGCGACGCGCGAGGCGAGCCGCAGCGCTACCCGCGAGTACCCGTACGCCTGCTCCGGCTCCTCGTCGATCAGCCGCGCGACCATCACGAGGTTCTTGGCGACGTCCTCGGCGAGTCCCTTGGGCAGGCTCTGAAGCTCCTGCCGTACGTCCTTGTCGATCTCCTCGCCCGTGACGTCCTCGGGGATCGGCAGCCGCTTGATGGGCTCACGGTCCCGATCGCGCCCACGGTCGCCGCGGTCCCGGTCGTCGCGGCGCCCGTACCCGCCGCCACGGTCGTCCCGCCCGCGGTAACCGCCCTGGTCCCGATCGTCCCGACGCGGCCCACGCGGCCGGTCGTCCCGACGGGGCCCGCGATCGTCACGACGGAACCCACCACGGTCATCGTCCCGACGGGGCCCACGGTCGTCACGGCGGTAACCACCACGATCGTCATCCCGACGCGGACCACGGTCATCACGACGGTCATCGCGACGGAAGCCACCGCCACGGTTGTCGTCCCTACGGTCGTCACGGCGGAACCCGCCACGATCGTCATCACGGCGAGGCGCGCGGTCGTCACGGCGGAACCCACCACGGTCATCGTCCCGACGCGGACCACGGTCGTCACGGCGGAACCCACCACGGTCATCGTCCCGACGCGGACCACGGTCGTCACGGCGGAACCCACCACGATCGTCGTCCCGACGGGGCCCGCGGTCATCACGACGGAACCCACCACGATCGTCGTCCCGACGCGGACCACGGTCATCACGACGGAACCCACCACGGTCATCGTCCCGACGCGGACCACGGTCATCACGCGGGAAACGGCCACCGCGACTGTCATCGCGCCGGTCGTCACGGCGGCCATAACCACGGTCGTCCCGGGGGAAGGAGCCGGAGCCACCGCGGTCATCACGACGGTCATCGTGACGGAAGCCACCGCCACGGTTGTCGTCCCTACGGTCATCACGGCGATCGTCCCTGCGATCGTCACGACGCCCGTATCCACCACGGCTGTCGTCCCGGCGCGGCCCGCCTCGGTAACCGCTCCGGTCGCCGCCACCGTCCCGGCGGCGCGGCTCGCGCTCCGGACGGTCGTCGGAGGAGTTGGTGGGCATGGGCATTGCTCCTGTCTTCGGGTACCGCAGTCATTCTCGCGCAGCCGGCCATCCGACGCGCTTCGGGAAAATCAAGCAAAACAAAAAGGACCCGTGGTCCCAGCTGAACGCTGGGACCACGGGTCCTGAAAGATTGTTCGGCGGCGTCCTACTCTCCCACAGGGTCCCCCCTGCAGTACCATCGGCGCTGAAAGGCTTAGCTTCCGGGTTCGAAATGTAACCGGGCGTTTCCCTAACGCTATGACCACCGAAACCCTATCGGGTTCGAGCGAACAAGCACACTCTTCAGTTAAGTAAGTGAATCTGGTTCGACCGGTGCGACTGTTCGCAACCCGGGAACCACACAGTGGACGCGAGCAACTGAGGACAAGCCCTCGGCCTATTAGTACCGGTCAACTCCACCAGTTACCTGGCTTCCATATCCGGCCTATCAACCCAGTCGTCTACTGGGAGCCTTACCCTCTCTAGGAGGTGGGAGTCCTCATCTCGAAGCAGGCTTCCCGCTTAGATGCTTTCAGCGGTTATCCCTCCCGAACGTAGCCAACCAGCCATGCCCTTGGCAGAACAACTGGCACACCAGAGGTTCGTCCGTCCCGGTCCTCTCGTACTAGGGACAGCCCTTCTCAAGACTCCTACGCGCACAGCGGATAGGGACCGAACTGTCTCACGACGTTCTAAACCCAGCTCGCGTACCGCTTTAATGGGCGAACAGCCCAACCCTTGGGACCGACTCCAGCCCCAGGATGCGACGAGCCGACATCGAGGTGCCAAACCATCCCGTCGATATGGACTCTTGGGGAAGATCAGCCTGTTATCCCCGGGGTACCTTTTATCCGTTGAGCGACGGCGCTTCCACAAGCCACCGCCGGATCACTAGTCCCGACTTTCGTCCCTGCTCGACCCGTCGGTCTCACAGTCAAGCTCCCTTGTGCACTTACACTCAACACCTGATTGCCAACCAGGCTGAGGGAACCTTTGGGCGCCTCCGTTACTCTTTAGGAGGCAACCGCCCCAGTTAAACTACCCATCAGACACTGTCCCTGATCCGGATCACGGACCCAGGTTAGACATCCAGCACGACCAGAGTGGTATTTCAACGACGACTCCACAACCACTGGCGTGGCCGCTTCACAGTCTCCCACCTATCCTACACAAGCCGAACCGAACACCAATATCAAACTGTAGTAAAGGTCCCGGGGTCTTTCCGTCCTGCTGCGCGAAACGAGCATCTTTACTCGTAGTGCAATTTCACCGGGCCTATGGTTGAGACAGTCGAGAAGTCGTTACGCCATTCGTGCAGGTCGGAACTTACCCGACAAGGAATTTCGCTACCTTAGGATGGTTATAGTTACCACCGCCGTTTACTGGCGCTTAAGTTCTCAGCTTCGCCTGGACGAATCCAAGCTAACCGGTCCCCTTAACGTTCCAGCACCGGGCAGGCGTCAGTCCGTATACATCGCCTTACGGCTTCGCACGGACCTGTGTTTTTAGTAAACAGTCGCTTCTCGCTGGTCTCTGCGGCCACCCCCAGCTCAGGAAGTAAATTCCCTCACCAGACGTGGCCCCCCTTCTCCCGAAGTTACGGGGGCATTTTGCCGAGTTCCTTAACCATAGTTCACCCGAACGCCTCGGTATTCTCTACCTGACCACCTGAGTCGGTTTAGGGTACGGGCCGCCATGAAACTCGCTAGAGGCTTTTCTCGACAGCATAGGATCATCCACTTCACCACAATCGGCTCGGCATCAGGTCTCAGCCTCAATGTGTGACGGATTTACCTACCACACGGCCTACACCCTTACCCCGGGACAACCACCGCCCGGGCTGGACTACCTTCCTGCGTCACCCCATCACTTACCTACTACCACCTTGGACCGGCGGCTCCACCACTCCGAGATTGTCCGAAGACGCACCCGACGGCTTCACGGCCTTAGCATTAATGGGCTCGATATTGGGCGTTTCAAAGCGGGTACCGGAATATCAACCGGTTGTCCATCGACTACGCCTGTCGGCCTCGCCTTAGGTCCCGACTTACCCTGGGCAGATCAGCTTGACCCAGGAACCCTTAGTCAATCGGCGCACACGTTTCCCACGTGTGTATCGCTACTCATGCCTGCATTCTCACTCGTGAACCGTCCACAACTCGCTTCCACGGCTGCTTCACCCGGCACACGACGCTCCCCTACCCATCACAGTCCCCGTTGGGGGTATGTACTGCAATGACACGACTTCGGCGGTACGCTTGAGCCCCGCTACATTGTCGGCGCGGAATCACTTGACCAGTGAGCTATTACGCACTCTTTCAAGGGTGGCTGCTTCTAAGCCAACCTCCTGGTTGTCTCTGCGACTCCACATCCTTTCCCACTTAGCGTACGCTTAGGGGCCTTAGTCGATGCTCTGGGCTGTTTCCCTCTCGACCATGGAGCTTATCCCCCACAGTCTCACTGCCGCGCTCTCACTTACCGGCATTCGGAGTTTGGCTAAGGTCAGTAACCCGGTAGGGCCCATCGCCTATCCAGTGCTCTACCTCCGGCAAGAAACACACGACGCTGCACCTAAATGCATTTCGGGGAGAACCAGCTATCACGGAGTTTGATTGGCCTTTCACCCCTAACCACAGGTCATCCCCCAGGTTTTCAACCCTGGTGGGTTCGGTCCTCCACGAAGTCTTACCTCCGCTTCAACCTGCCCATGGCTAGATCACTCCGCTTCGGGTCTTGAGCGCGCTACTAAACCGCCCTATTCGGACTCGCTTTCGCTACGGCTTCCCCACACGGGTTAACCTCGCAACACACCGCAAACTCGCAGGCTCATTCTTCAAAAGGCACGCAGTCACGAGGATCCAAAAGATCCCGACGCTCCCACGGCTTGTAGGCACACGGTTTCAGGTACTATTTCACTCCGCTCCCGCGGTACTTTTCACCATTCCCTCACGGTACTATCCGCTATCGGTCACCAGGGAATATTTAGGCTTAGCGGGTGGTCCCGCCAGATTCACACGGGATTTCTCGGGCCCCGTGCTACTTGGGAAATACGCAAGAGAGCCGCTGATATTTCGTCTACGGGGGTCTTACCCTCTACGCCGGACCTTTCGCATGTCCTTCGACTACACCAACGGTTTCTGACTCTCCGACCAGCCGGCAGACCGATCAAACACACTCCCACAACCCCCTGCACGCAACCCCTGCCGGGTCTCACACGTACAAGGTTTAGCCTCATCCAGTTTCGCTCGCCACTACTCCCGGAATCACGGTTGTTTTCTCTTCCTGAGGGTACTGAGATGTTTCACTTCCCCTCGTTCCCTCCACACTGCCTATGTGTTCAGCAGCGGGTGACAGCCCATGACGACTGCCGGGTTTCCCCATTCGGAAACCCCCGGATCAAAGCCTGGTTGACGACTCCCCGGGGACTATCGTGGCCTCCCACGTCCTTCATCGGTTCCTGGTGCCAAGGCATCCACCGTGCGCCCTTAAAAACTTGGCCACAGATGCTCGCGTCCACTGTGCAGTTCTCAAGCAACGACCAGCCACCCACCACCCCACCCCTACAAGGGCGAGTTCACCGGGGCCGGCATCGCGAAGGTTCAGACCATAGTCCGTACCCTCAGACACCCAACAGCGCGCCCAGCACGTTCAGTTGAGACTCTGCGTTCCACGCCGAAGCAGTACTAGCAGTCCTCATCCTGACCGTGCCGAATAATCAACGTTCCACCCATGAGCAAACCACCGTCGGACACTCGCCGACGTAGTGGCTCTGGACCCCCGGGCAAGCCCGGCGGCCTAGAAGCTCCTTAGAAAGGAGGTGATCCAGCCGCACCTTCCGGTACGGCTACCTTGTTACGACTTCGTCCCAATCGCCAGTCCCACCTTCGACAGCTCCCTCCCACAAGGGGTTGGGCCACCGGCTTCGGGTGTTACCGACTTTCGTGACGTGACGGGCGGTGTGTACAAGGCCCGGGAACGTATTCACCGCAGCAATGCTGATCTGCGATTACTAGCAACTCCGACTTCATGGGGTCGAGTTGCAGACCCCAATCCGAACTGAGACCGGCTTTTTGAGATTCGCTCCGCCTCACGGCATCGCAGCTCATTGTACCGGCCATTGTAGCACGTGTGCAGCCCAAGACATAAGGGGCATGATGACTTGACGTCGTCCCCACCTTCCTCCGAGTTGACCCCGGCGGTCTCCTGTGAGTCCCCATCACCCCGAAGGGCATGCTGGCAACACAGGACAAGGGTTGCGCTCGTTGCGGGACTTAACCCAACATCTCACGACACGAGCTGACGACAGCCATGCACCACCTGTATACCGACCACAAGGGGGCGACCATCTCTGGCCGTTTCCGGTATATGTCAAGCCTTGGTAAGGTTCTTCGCGTTGCGTCGAATTAAGCCACATGCTCCGCTGCTTGTGCGGGCCCCCGTCAATTCCTTTGAGTTTTAGCCTTGCGGCCGTACTCCCCAGGCGGGGAACTTAATGCGTTAGCTGCGGCACCGACGACGTGGAATGTCGCCAACACCTAGTTCCCAACGTTTACGGCGTGGACTACCAGGGTATCTAATCCTGTTCGCTCCCCACGCTTTCGCTCCTCAGCGTCAGTAATGGCCCAGAGATCCGCCTTCGCCACCGGTGTTCCTCCTGATATCTGCGCATTTCACCGCTACACCAGGAATTCCGATCTCCCCTACCACACTCTAGCCTGCCCGTATCGAATGCAGACCCGGGGTTAAGCCCCGGGCTTTCACATCCGACGCGACAAGCCGCCTACGAGCTCTTTACGCCCAATAATTCCGGACAACGCTTGCGCCCTACGTATTACCGCGGCTGCTGGCACGTAGTTAGCCGGCGCTTCTTCTGCAGGTACCGTCACTTTCGCTTCTTCCCTGCTGAAAGAGGTTTACAACCCGAAGGCCGTCATCCCTCACGCGGCGTCGCTGCATCAGGCTTTCGCCCATTGTGCAATATTCCCCACTGCTGCCTCCCGTAGGAGTCTGGGCCGTGTCTCAGTCCCAGTGTGGCCGGTCGCCCTCTCAGGCCGGCTACCCGTCGTCGCCTTGGTGGGCCATCACCCCACCAACAAGCTGATAGGCCGCGGGCTCATCCTTCACCGCCGGAGCTTTCAACCACAGACCATGCAGTCCGCAGTATTATCCGGTATTAGACCCCGTTTCCAGGGCTTGTCCCAGAGTGAAGGGCAGATTGCCCACGTGTTACTCACCCGTTCGCCACTAATCCACCCCGAAAGGCTTCATCGTTCGACTTGCATGTGTTAAGCACGCCGCCAGCGTTCGTCCTGAGCCAGGATCAAACTCTCCGTGAATGTTTACCGGTCATCCGGTCGACACACACGAGAGCGGTGCAACCAGGAGGAATAATCCCGATCACACACAGCGTCCTCGCTGTGTATACGCCTACCCGCCACACAGGCCGGTAGGACTTCAAAGGAACCACGACCATCCGAAGATGGACGGGGCATCAACTAATCTGGCGTTGATTTTTGGCACGCTGTTGAGTTCTCAAGGAACGGACGCTTCCTTCGTACTCACCCTCTCGGGCTTTCCTCCAGGCGCTTCCCTTCGGTGTTTCCAACCTTACCAGATTCATTTTCCGTTCCGTTCCCGGTTCGGATTCTGTTTCCAGTGGCCGTTGGAGAGCCTTTTGCCTTTCGGCGTGTTCACTACGTTAGCGGATTTCCCCGGTGACTCATAATCGAGCCGATCGGGATGAATTTCGGCATGCCGAAATCGCACCCGGTTTGGGTTTGTCGCAGGTAGTGGGTGGCCGCTTCGGGGGCAGTAGAACAGCAGTCCCTGTTCAAGCGGCTCGGGCTACGTTAGGCGGCGCGATACGCCGAGTCAAGTTGACCGACGGCGTGGCGCGTGGGCCCGATACGGGCTCACTGTGGGGTCGCCGTTGATCCAGTAGCGCCAGGGGTGTGTCGCCCCGTCGCCGCCCACTCCCGTGCGAGGGCCGTTGCGTACCTGGTCAGATGGCACCGGGGTGCCCGTGAGCAGGTGCAGCGGGGCATCGGGGCCGGCGCAGACATCGGTGCCGTCGAGGGTGCGGTCGATGTCGAGGGCCGTGGCCAGGCGGGCCGGACCTTTGGCCAGTTCCTTGTCATTTTGGGCTGAGATTCGACGTTTACGCGCGAGCTCGGCGCCCACATGGATCTCGCCCGCGCGCAGCAGGACGGCGCTCGCCATGCCCTCGGGGCCGCACACCAGGTTGAGGCAGTGCCACATGGCGTAGGTAACGCACCAAGCACGTATGTCGTTGGTCCGGCGGCATCATCGGCAAGGCGACGATAAGCAGGAGACAGGCAGTGCGAGCGATCATCTACGCCAGGCTCAGCCCCACCCCGAGGGACGAGGAGTCCAAAGGCGGGAACCTGGCACAACAGGTCGAGTTAAGTCAGGCGCTGTGCGACCGAAAAGGCTGGTCAGTTGTAGCCGTGATCGTCGAGAAGGACACATCAGCTTCGACCAAGCGGGGAGCCAAGCGCAGCGACGAGTGGGAGCGCGTCAAGGCTCTGGTGGAGGACGGCGAGGCGGACGCCATCGTGTCTCGCCACTTCGACCGCATGTATCGCACCCCCTGGGATCTTGAGGACCTAGTGGACCTGGCCGAGTCGACCGGTGTCACGCTGGCCGCCGCACAAGCTCAGGGAGTACTCGATCTGTCGACTCCGTCCGGCCGCCTCGCTGCTCGCATCGGTGCTGTGGTGGCTCGCAATGAGACCGAGCTACGAGTAGAGCGTCAGGTGCTCGGGCACCAGCGCCGTAGGGAGTCGGGTAGGCCGTTCTGGAGCACTCGCCCCTTCGGCTTCGAGCGGGACGGCAGGCATCGCGAGGCAGAGGCGGAGGCCCTGCGGCACGCGTACCGGGATGTCCTGGCCGGTGTCTCCCTCTGGTCCATCGCGAAAGACTGGAACAGTCGTGGTCTGCTCTCGCCGCACGGCAAGGAGTGGCGCAGCTCGAACCTTCGGGACGTTCTACTGAAGCCGAGGAACGCGGGAATCCAGACGTACTCGCAGTGGATCGAGAAGCCGGACGGGAAGCGCGTGCGGCTGACCGAGGAGACAGGTTCGGGCAACTGGAAGGCGATCCTCTCCGAGGGCATGTTCCGGGCCCTGGTCCGCTACCTGAGCGACCCCGAGCGCAACACGGGCGGCGGCGGCAGGCGCAAGGCTCTGCTGTCCGGTGTGGTCCGCTGCTCGAAGTGCCAAGGCGTCGTCACTCAAGGGTGGAGCAAGAAGAACGCGGCGGGCGAGCGGTACCGCATCTACACCTGTTCAGACGGCCGGTGCATCACCTGCCCGGCGGACCCCCTTGACTCCTTCGTGGTTCGGAAGGTCATCGACAGGGCTGAGGAGTGGAACGCGGCACCGGCCACGGACAACGCAGACGAGGAGCGAGAGGCCGGACTGCTGGCCGAGGAGACTGCCGCATCCGAGAGGCGCACCGCCCTGGCGGAGATGTTCGCCATAGGAGACATCGACGCGTCGACCCTACGGACGGGCGTCGGCAGGTGTGACGCCGACCTGACCAAGATCCGGGCCGAGCTGGCAGACCTGGCAGCGAAGCGGGTGCGCGTCGACTTGGGCGAAATCGAGTATCTGTGGGAGGAATTGGACTACGAGGACCCGGACCGCATCGACTACGTACGGACCATCGTCATGCAGGTCTGCGAGCGAGTCGAGCTGATGCCGCGCGGTCGAGGGGTCCGAAGCTTCAACGCCGGGCACTGCCGGATTACGTTCCGGACCCCCTGAGATCCGATCACGGAGAGCCGGGCCGGCCGTCACCGCTCAGCAGGTGAGGGGTGAACCCTGGTCGCCCTGCTGGGTGGCCCACCGTCACACAGGGAGCGAGAACAGCCGTACTGGCTCTGAGGGCCAGCGGGCGTCGTCGCACAGGGGCCAGGTCAGATCGTGTCCCTTGCCGAGTCGGACAACGAGCCCCTTCTTAGGACGCGGTGAGCTCGACTTTCGCCTGGTGATCTTCGAGGGTGCAGTCGGCCCACCCGGATCCCGCCAGCGTCCAGGTGATGCGCATGACGGATGTCACGGCTGCTCCCCGGTGAGAAAGTTCCGGACGTCGGCCGCCAGGGCAGTCATCTGCTCGCCGGCCTCCAGCCAGGTGATCACCGAGGCGCCCCAGCCGCCAGCGGCCTGTGGCCACGGCCGCAAGGCCCAGGTCAGCCCGACGTAGCCGCCAGATCGGAAGACGGCCGACACCGTCAGGTCTCGGTCGTTGGTCTGCCAGCTCCGTTCGCCGTCCCATCCCCGGTAGTCGGCAGCGAGCCCTTCCAGGAACGTGGTGAGATCGCTGTCCCAGATCCAGGCTACGACCTCGTTGACGCGAGCGATCAGGCCCGGGGCCTGTAGCTCGACGGCGTAGTGCACGGAGTCCGCGTCGAAGCTGAACCGGTCGCAGAACGTCACGCCCACGGAGGGGGTGTCCCGGCAGCGGATGGTCACGCTGGGCTTGTCGTCGAAGTGGCCGTCTGGGGATGTCATGCGCGGAACGCTAGGTCAGGGCTGTCTTGATCGTCATCTGGATTCGGCGCTGACCAGGCTGAGCGACCGTAGGTGGCCGGACGCAGCGGTGGTTCAGGTAGACCGAGACTGGGCGACCTGCAGTGAGGGGCTGCATCACCCGTCCGGCCCGAGTCGGCGCACGTCGGCCGTCACTCGACCGGCAAGAAACACGTCACCCGCCACGCTCGCGAGCGATCCCCCGTCTTCCGGCCCAAGTCCGCGCCGACTCGCCGGCGAGCCGTGAGCAAGGCGCGCAGCGCCTCAGGCTCCGGCGGACGGCTTGGCTCTCGGGCTCAGTCGGTACGCCGAGACCGTTGGATCACCGGCGAGGTAGAACCGGTGCTGCCAGTCGTGGGCCTTGCTCACGCCTACCCGTGGACCAACCTGGATGAGCGCGGTGGGTACCGGCTCACCCTCGGACAGCATGACCGAGGTGCCTGTCAGGAGGTCCGCGCCGTTGTGCTCTGCCGTGATGCCGAGTGCCTGGCAGAAGTTGCCCGGACCTCGGGCAAGACGTGGGGTCTCGACCCTGTCCCCTCTCCGCTTCCGCGCCAGGGCTTCCCCTTCGATGACCCTGCCTCCCCGGATGAGGACAGCTGAGGCGATGCCATCCGTCCCCGTGACGATGTTCGCGCACCAGTGGAGACCGTGGGACCGGTAGACGTAAAGGTGTCCTGCGGGTCCGAACATGACGGTGTTACGGGGTGTCCGGCCTCGGTAGGCATGGGAGGCTGGGTCGGCCGTACCGGAGTACGCCTCGGTCTCCGTGATGGCGATGCTCACGGTTCCCTCGGGGGTCTTGCAGGTGAGGACGCTTCCGAGCAGCTTGGGGGCGACCTCTTCAGCAGGATGGGAGAGGAGATCAACGTTCATGCTGACCGCCTTGACCTGGGTCGACCTCGCCCGCGTATGCCTCTACTTCCGTGAGCCGGAGCTCGATGGTTCCGTCGGCCGCGCTGCGGACCAGGGTGCGGCCGAGGAGGTCGCGGGCGACGTCGAGGACGGGGCGGTCGAAGAAGTCCCGGGGCAGCGGCGTACGGTCGGGGCTCTCGATCATGGCGTACGAGCGTACTCGTACGGGCCGGGGAACCGGCTACGGTCGTGGCGCGTAGATACGCCTGTACAGGGGTCGGCTTTCAAGAAGGAGTGAAGATGGGCTTCAAGCGGCTGCTCGCGAGCTTGGGTGCCGGCGGGGCATCGGTCGAGACGGAGCTGACGGAGGCGAACGTCGTCCCGGGCGGTGTCGTCCAGGGTGAGGTGCGGATCCAGGGCGGTTCGGTCGATCAGCGGATCGAGGGGCTGTCCGTCGGTCTCCAGGCGCGCGTCGAGGTGGAGGGCGGTGACCAGGAGGTCAAGCAGGACATCGAGTTCGCCAGGCAGCGTCTCGGGGGTGCCTTCGAGGTGAAGGCCGGTGCGGTGCACGTGGTGCCGTTCGGTCTGGACATTCCGTGGGAGACCCCGATCACCAGCATCGCGGGTCAGCGTCTGCACGGGATGAACATCGGTGTGACGACCGAGCTGGAGATCGCGCGGGCCGTGGACTCCGGCGACCTGGACCCGATCGACGTGCACCCGCTCCCCGCGCAGCAGGCGATCCTCGACGCGTTCGTGCAGCTGGGCTTCCGCTTCAAGAGCGCGGACATGGAGCGCGGGCACATCCGGGGGAGCCGGCAGAAGCTGCCGTTCTACCAGGAGATCGAGTTCCTGCCGCCGCAGCAGTACCGGGGCCTGAACCAGGTCGAGCTCACGTTCGTCGCCGACGACCGGGAGATGGACGTCGTGCTGGAGATGGACAAGAAGCCGGGGCTGTTCAGCGAGGGCAGTGACTCGTACCGGGCGTTCCAGGTGGATCTGCACCACTTCCAGGGAACTGACTACGTCGCCTACCTCAACCAGTGGCTTGCGGACGTCGGCGGGCGTCGTAACTGGTTCTAGGCCTCTAGGCTCGGTGCCGTAAGCGCGCGAGCGCAATCGCAGGACTCCCGAATTCGGAGGTTCAGACGTGACCGAGGCGAAGAGGGCTCCGCTGCCTCATGACTTCCATCCGCCGGTGCCGTCGTTCACGGTGACGAGCGCCGACATCGAGCCCGGTGGTGTCCTGAAGGACGCTCAGGTGCACTCGGCGGGCAACACGTCGCCGCAGCTGAGCTGGGAGGGCTTCCCGGCGGGGACGAAGAGCTTCGCTGTGACGTGCTTCGACCCGGACGCGCCGACGGGCAGCGGGTTCTGGCACTGGGTGCTGTTCGACATCCCGGCGTCGGTGACGGAGCTGCCTGCGGGTGCGGGCAGTGGGAAGTTCGAGGGGCTGCCCGAGGGCGCCGTTCAGGTCCGCAACGACTACGGGTCGAAGGACTTCGGTGGCGCGGCGCCGCCGCCGGGTGACGGTCCGCACCGCTATGTCTTCACCGTGTACGCGGTGGACAAGGAGAAGCTGGGGCCGGATGACGAGGTGTCGCCGGCGGTCGTGGGCTTCAATCTGAGGTTCCACGCGCTGGCGCGCGCCCAGCTCATCGGCGAGTACGAGAACCGCGGGTAGCTTTCCCAGGGTTCGTCTGTTGTTTGCCCGCTCCTGGTCTTGGAGAGATCAGGAGCGGGCATCTTTCGTTGTGCGCGGATATTGCGTTGTCCATCGCGGCGTGCCCGGCCAGAGTTGATCCAAGCCCAGAGCCCGCCACAAGGGCCGGGCCGGCACACGGGAGGTGGGGCACAATGCGGGACACGCTGGTACTGAACGCGAGCTTCGAGCCGCTGTCGACGGTGACACTGAACCGTGCAGTGGTGCTCGTGCTGCAGGACAAGGCCGTCGTCGAGCAGGCCCATCCCGAGCTGCGTGTGCGTGGTGCCGAGGTGGATCTTCCGGTGCCGAGGGTGATCAGGCTCTGCAGATACGTACGGGTGCCGTTCCGAAGACAGGCACCGTGGTCGAGGCGGGGTGTCCTGGTCCGGGACCAGCACCGGTGCGCGTACTGCGGGAGGCGGGCGACGACCGTGGACCATGTGGTGCCGCGGTCGCAGGGTGGTGCGGACAGCTGGCTGAACACGGTCGCGTCCTGCGCCGAGGACAACCACCGCAAGGCGGACCGGACGCCGGAGCAGGCGGGGATGCCGCTGCTGCACGATCCCTTCGTGCCGACTCCTGCGGACGCGATGCTGCTGGCGTTGCGGGCGGGTGAGCGGTCCGCGCTGCCGGACTGGCTGGCGCAGCACTCGACGCAGCCGGTGGCGCAGTCGGCCGCGTAGGCGGTGGCGTGAGCGGCGGCCGCAGGGCAGGACTGATGCGGGGAGCCCGCCTTCGTACGAGGTGTTCGTACGGAGGCGGGCTTCTGCGCGTCGGCGGCTGTGGTGTCAGCGCAGTGTGAGCTGGACGATGGCGACCGTACCCACGATGACGATCACGGTGCGCAGCACGACGGGTGAGAGCTTGCGGCCGACCTTGGCGCCGATCTGGCCGCCGATGGCGGAGCCGACGGCGATCAGCAGGACGGCGGTCCAGTCGAACTCGGCCACGAAGAGGAAGAACAGGGCCGCGGTGGCGTTGACGATCGCGGCGAGGACGTTCTTGGTGGCGTTGAGGCGCTGAAGGGAGTCGTTGAGCAGCATGCCCATGAGGGAGAGGTAGATGATCCCCTGGGCCGCGGTGAAGTAGCCGCCGTAGACGCTGGCGAGCATCACGGTGGTGAGGAGCAGCGGTCCGCCGTCGGGGTGGGGGTCGGTCGCGCCCTTGCGTTCGCGGCGGCGCTGGACCGCCTTGGAGATCCGGGGCTGGAGGATCACGAGGACGAGGGCGAGGGCCACCAGGACGGGGACGACGGTCTCGAAGGCCGTCGAGGGCAGCAGGAGCAGCAGCATCGCGCCGCTGAGGCCGCCGATGAGGGCGGCGAGGCCGAGGCGGAGGATGCGGCGGCGCTGGCCGGTGAGTTCGTCGCGGTAGCCGATGGCGCCGCTGATCGATCCCGGTATGAGGCCGAGGGCGTTCGAGACGGTCGCGGTGACGGGTGGCAGGCCGGTGGCCAGCAGGACCGGGAAGGTGATGAGGGTCCCCGAGCCGACGATGGTGTTGATCGTGCCGGCCGCCGTGCCTGCCGCGAAGACCGCGAGCGCTTCCCAGATGGACAACGCCATCTCCTCACATGATCAGTGGGTCGCCTCCCCGCCGTGGAGCCATGTGGGTCGAGGGGCCGTACTGATCATGCACGAGTCGTGCCGGGGTCAGTCGATGGGGGGCTGCTCGCGTCGCTCGGTGCCGCCGCCCTGCTGGGGAACGTTTCCGGAGTTTCCGTGGCTGCCGCTGTTGCCGCCGCCCGCGCCGGAGAGCGGGCCGCCGAAGCTGCCGATGGCGCCGGAGAGGCCCTTGAGCGCGTCGCCGATCTCGCTGGGCACGATCCAGAGCTTGTTGGCGTCGCCTTCGGCGATCTTCGGGAGCATCTGGAGGTACTGGTACGAGAGCAGCTTCTGGTCCGGGTCGCCGGCGTGGATGGCCTCGAAGACCGTACGGACGGCCTGCGCCTCGCCCTCGGCGCGCAGGGCGGCGGCCTTGGCCTCGCCCTCGGCGCGCAGGATGGCGGACTGCTTCTCGCCCTCGGCGGTGAGGATCTGCGACTGGCGGATGCCCTCGGCGGTGAGGATGGCGGCGCGCTTGTCGCGGTCGGCTCGCATCTGCTTCTCCATCGAGTCCTGGATGGAGGTGGGGGGCTCGATGGCCTTGAGCTCGACGCGGTTGACGCGGATGCCCCACTTGCCGGTGGCTTCGTCGAGGACGCCGCGCAGGGCGGCGTTGATCTCCTCGCGGGAGGTGAGGGTCCGCTCCAGGTCCATGCCGCCGATGATGTTGCGCAGGGTGGTGACGGTGAGCTGCTCGATGGCCTGGATGTAGCTGGCGACCTCGTATGTCGCGGCGCGGGCGTCGGTGACCTGGTAGTAGATGACGGTGTCGATGTTGACGACGAGGTTGTCCTGGGTGATCACCGGCTGGGGCGGGAACGGAACGACCTGCTCCCGCAGGTCGATCCGGTTGCGGATCGAGTCGATGAACGGCACGACGATGTTGAGCCCCGCGTTGAGTGTGCGGGTGTACCGGCCGAAGCGTTCGACGATGGCGGCGCTGGCCTGCGGGATGACCTGGATCGTCTTGATCAGGGCGATGAAGACAAGCACCACCAGAATGACCAGGACGATGATGATCGATGGCATCGTGCTTCCCGTGCCCTTCGCTGCCGGATGGATCTGATGATCGAGTTTCCCAGACCGGGGACGGTCATGGGTGCGATTCGGTCACATGGTCATGACGACGTGTCAGCTGACGTGTCACATCACCACGGCGGTCGCTCCGTCGATCTCGACCACGTCGACCTGCTCGCCGGGTTCGAATGCCCGACCGGTGTCGAGTGCGCGTGCCGACCAGATCTCCCCCGCGAGCTTGATGCGGCCGCCGCTGCCGTCGACCCGTTCCAGCACGACGGCTTGACGGCCTCTCAGCGCGTCGACTCCCGTTGCCAGTTGGGGCCGCTGGGCGCTGTGCCGGGCCGCGATGGGCCGTACGACCGCGATGAGCGCGACCGAGACCGCGGCGAAGACGACCACTTGGGCCACGATGCCGAAGCCGAGGCCGGCGGTGACGGCTCCGGCGACCGCTCCTGCGGCGAGCATCCCGAATTCGGGCATGGCGGTGAGGACGAGGGGGATACCGAGCCCCACTGCCGCGATCAGCCACCACACCCATGCGTCGATGTCCACACGGGCATGGTAGGACCGGGGAGGCCGCCCCGACAGGGCGCGATCAGGAGAGCCTGGCGCGATCAGGACAGCGGGAGGCCCTGGGCGGTCCAGCGCTCGCCGTTGCGCTCGACGACGAGCGGGAGGCCGAAGCAGAGCGAGAGGTTACGGGACGTCAGCTCGGTCTCCATGGGGCCCGCGGCGAGCACCTTGCCCTGGCGGATCATGAGGACGTGCGTGAAGCCCGGGGCGATCTCCTCGACATGGTGGGTCACCATGATCATGGAGGGGGCGAACGGGTCGCGGGCGAGCCGGCCGAGGCGGCGGACCAGGTCCTCGCGGCCGCCGAGGTCGAGTCCGGCGGCGGGCTCGTCGAGGAGGAGCAGCTCGGGGTCGGTCATCATCGCGCGGGCGATGAGGGTGCGCTTGCGCTCGCCCTCGGAGAGGGTGCCGAACTTGCGGTCCAGGTAGTCGGACATGCCGAGGCGGTCGAGGAAGGCGCGGGCGCGCTCCTCGTCGACGGCGTCGTAGTCCTCGTGCCAGGTGGCGGTCATGCCGTAGGCGGCGGTCAGGACGGTCTGCAGGACGGTCTGGCGCTTGGGCAGCTTCTCGGCCATGGCGATGCCGGCGACGCCGATGCGGGGGCGGAGGTCGAAGACGTCGATGCTGCCGAGCCGGTCGCCGAGGATGGTGGCGGTGCCGGTGGTGGGGAAGAGGTAGCTGGAGGCGATGTTGAGGAGGGTGGTCTTGCCGGCTCCGTTCGGGCCGAGGATCACCCAGCGCTCGCCTTCCTTGACCGACCAGGAGACGTCGTCCACCAGAGCCCGTCCGTCGCGGACCACGGATACGTCCACCAGCTCCAGTACATCGCTCATGAGCGCGTTGTCTCCCCATGCAATCGTCGAGAGGTCTTCGGAGTCCGGTGCGCCTGTGGCGTGGGCCTGTGGGCGTGGCTCCCAGGGAAAACCTACGCCACCGGGCGGGTGGGCCGGTGGGCCGGTCCGGTACCTAGGCTGTGTCCATGCTCTCGGAACCACGCTCAGGACGACTGGCCGCTTGGGGAAATGCCCTGTTGGCCGGATTTGTATCACCCGATGACGCGGTGGTCGCGATTGTCGGGGAGGACGCGGTGCACCGCGTGGAGGGCCTGCCGGGCGAGGCAGGGCCGGTCGGACTCACGCTGGCGCTGGGGCGGCTGCGCGGGCTGGGGGTGAGCGGCTTCCGGGTCGCGCTGCCCGCGCCGGGGCATCCGCTGGGGCTCAGCGGGCCGCCGGAGTTCAACACGCGGGCGCTGGACGCGGAGGAGGCCGTCGTCGGCCACGGGGCCGCGTACGGGCTGGTGCCCGAGGTGTACGAGGCGGGTCCGGCCGGCGATGTGCATGTGGAGGTCGTCTGGCACTGCCTGCCGGTACGGGAGGCCCCGCCGGCCGACGTGCCCTCGCTCGGGGAGGCCGAGCGGGAGCTGGCGGAGGCGCTGCGGGAGGCGACGGCGGTGCTGTCGCGGCTCGACGTGGCGGCGTCCGGCCCGGTGGCGGAGGCCGCGGTGGACGCGTACCGGGCGCGGGCGGAGGCGGGTGCGGGCCGTGAGGTGCTGGCGCCGGGCTATCCGCCGCGCGCGGCACGTGTGCTGGAGCTGGCCCAGCGGATCGGGCTGCTCATCTCGCTGGCGTACGAGAACGGGCACGGCGGCGCGATGAGCGCATCGGAAATGGCGGCTCGGGGGGCGGCGCTGCGGCCGGTGGAGCGGGTGGCGCGTCGGGCCCAGGTGGCGGCGTACAACGCGTACGTGGAAGAGCTGGAACGCCGACAACCCTGACGGCCCTGACGGCCCTGACGCCCCTGACGCCCCTGACGACCCCGATGGCCCGCCCATGCCCAGCGGCCCACCCGCGCCGGGCAGACGACCGGCCCCGGGCGGGTGCCCGGGGCCGGGGGTCCGTGCCGTGCAGGCGGGTGCGCCCGCGGCGGCAGGGTCAGAGGTTGACGGCCTCGTTGCCGAAGACCGGGTTGAGCAGACCGATGACGTTCACGGTGTTGCCGGCCACGTTGACCGGGACGTGGACCGGAGCCTGAACCAGGTTGCCGGATCCGATGCCCGGGGAGTTGAAGGCCGTGCCCTCGGCGTGCGCGGAGGTGGCGGACGCGACACCGGCACCGGCCGCGACGATGCCACCGGCGATCACGGAGACGGCCACGGCCTTCTTCAGGTTCTTCACTTCAGGGTCCTCCTGGTCATCGCTGCGGCGTGTTCGCCGCAGTACGCCATGAAGAACGCGGGCGGGCCGCCCGGGATACGCCATGTGGGCTATATACACACGACGGTATGAATCTCACACCGGAGGACGACGGTCCGCTCGGTCGCCCGCTGACCTGCCGAAACGTTCTGATCAGCCGGTGAGTCCGTGACGCACCGCCCACAGCGCCGCCTGCGTACGGTCCGCGAGGTCGAGCTTCATCAGGATGTTCGACACATGGGTCTTCACCGTCTTCTCGGAGAGGACCAGCGCCCGCGCGATCTCCCGGTTGGAGCGGCCGTCGGCGATCAGGCCGAGCACCTCGCGCTCCCGCTCGGTCAGCGAGCCGCCCCTCCCCTGCCCGGCCGCGGGGTCGTCCTGGGCGAGCAGGGCGCCGGCCACCTCGGGCTGGAGCAGCACATGGCCCGCGTGCACCGAGCGGATCGCACCGGCCAGCGCGTCCGGGTCCACGTCCTTGTACACATATCCGGAGGCGCCCGCGCGCAGCGCCGGGATCACCGTGCGCTGCTCGGTGAAGCTCGTGACGACGAGCACCTTCGCGGGATTGTCGAGGGCGCGCAGCTTGCGCAGGGCCTCGATGCCGTCGGTCCCGGGCATCTTGACGTCCATCAGCACGACGTCCGGCCGGAGCTCCTCGGCGCGGGCCACGCCCTCGTCGCCGTCACCCGCCTCGCCCACGACCTCGATGTCGTCCTGCACCTCGAGGAACGTACGCAGGCCGCGGCGGACGACCTGATGGTCGTCCACCAGCAGCACGCGGATCGCCCGCCCCTCCCCCGCCACGGCCCTTGCGCCGGGGCGCTGCGCGCCACCCCGCTCTTCGTCAGCCACCGGGGACCTCCATCTCGACCGTCGTGCCCTTTCCGGGCGCCGATTCCACCGTGAGGGTGCCGCCGACGCCGCTCGCCCGGTCGCGCATCGAGACGAGGCCGAGGTGGCGGCCGGCGCTGCGGACCGCGTGGGGCTCGAAGCCCTTGCCGTCGTCCGTGACGCTGAGGACCGCGCCCTGGCCGCGACGGGCCAGGCCGACCGCGACCAGCTGCGCGCCCGAGTGCCGCAGCGCGTTGTGCAGGGCCTCCTGGGCCACCCGGAGCAGCGCCTCCTCCTGGGCGGCGGGCAGCGCGCGGACGCCGTGGCTGTCGAAGGTGACGCGTGCGGTGTGGGCACGGTCGAGGACCTGTATCTGCGTCCGCAGGGTGTTGACCAGGCCGTCCTCGTCCAGCGCCGCGGGGCGCAGCTCGACGACGGCGGCCCGCAGCTCGTCGGCGGCCTCGGCGGCGAGTGAGGCGACCTGCTGGAGCTCGCCCTTGGCGCGGACCGGGTCGCGGTCCACGAGCCTGGCGGCGGCCTGGGCGGTGAGCCGGAGCGAGAAGAGCTTCTGGCTGACGGCGTCGTGGAGCTCGTGGGCGAGGCGGGAGCGCTCCTCGGCGATGGTGAGCTCGCGGCTGCGCTCGTACAGCCGGGCGTTGGTGAGGGCGATCGCGGCGTGCTGGGCGAGGACCGAGAGGAGCTCCTCGTCCTCCTCGGTGAAGCCGCAGCCGCCGGCCGGGCGGGGGCAGCGCTTGTTGGCGAGGAAGAGGGCGCCGATCGTCTCGTCGCCGTCCTTGATGGGCAGACCCAGGAAGTCCGACATGTCGGGGTGGGCGGAGGGCCAGCCCTCGAAGCGGGGGTCCTCCCGCACGTCCGCGAGCCGCTCGGGCCTGGCGTCCCTGAGCATCGAGGCGAGGATGCCGTGCTGGCGCGGGAGCGGGCCGATCGCCCGCCACTGCTCGTCGCTGACGCCGTCGACGACGAACTGGGCGAAGCCGCCGTGGTCGTCGGGCACGCCCAGCGCCGCGTACTCCGCGTCGAGCAGCTCACGGGCCGAGGCGACGATCGTCTTGAGGACGTCGCGCACCTCGAGATGCCTGCTCATGGCGAGGAGAGCGGTGCTCACGGCGGCCAGCCCCGAGCTCGGTCGATGGCTCATGGCATCACCGTACCGGCGAGCGTGACCGTGTGTATCGGCCTGTGGACGGCCGCGGCTCACGACCAGCGGACTAGGCCGAAGTGCCCTGGCCGGTACGGGCCCGCGGAGGAGGTGCGGGCCGGGGGCGCGGATCCACGCTGAGGGGCATCGGCAACAGACGGGGACAGAGGGGATGGATGTCATGCCTGTCGCGATCATCACGGGTGCGTCGAAAGGGCTGGGGCGCGCGCTGGGGGCGGCGCTCGCGCGGCGCGGCTGGGATCTGGTGCTGGACGCGCGGACGGCGTACGTGCTGGAGGAGGCCGCCGTCGAGCTGAGGCGGTACGGGACCCGGGTGGTGGCGCTGCCGGGGGATGTCACGGACGCCGGGCACCGCGGGGAGCTGGTCGCGGCGGCCCGTGCCCTCGGCTCGCTCGATCTGCTGGTGAGCAACGCGAGCGCGCTGGGCGCCGAGCCGCTGGTACGGCTCGCGGAGCTGCCGCCCGAGGGGCTGCGGGCGGCTCTGGAGACCAATGTGGTGGCGGCCCTGGGGCTGGTGCAGGAGGCGCTGCCCCTGCTGCGCACCGCACCGTCGGGTGCGGTGATCGCCGTCTCGTCGGACGCGGCGGCGGAGGCGTACGGGACCTGGGGCGGCTACGGGGCGTCGAAGGCGGCGCTCGACCAGCTGGCCGCGGTCCTGGCGGTGGAGGAGCCAGGACTGCGGGTGTGGGCGGTCGACCCGGGCGACATGCGCACGGATCTGTACGCGGCCGCCGTGCCGGGCGACGACGAGCCGAGGCCGGCCCCGGAGTCGGTGGTTCCGGGGTTTCTGCGGCTACTGGACGAGCGGTCGGCGAGTGGGCGGTACACGGCATCGGCGCTGGTGGAGGCGCGATGACGGGTATGGGGGCACAGGGCCCGCTCGGGACGCAGGGGGCGCTGGGGACCCCAGGGACCCCGGGGGCGCTGGGGGCGCTGGGGGCGCTGGGGGCGCTGCGGGTGCCCGACGAGTTGCCGGCGCGGGTTCCGGCGGAGCAGCGCGGGAACGGGCGTGACGACGTACGGCTGCTGATGTCGCGCGGTACGGCGGTGTCGCACCACGCCTTCGGGGAGCTGCCGGGGCTGCTGCGCACCGGTGACGTGCTGGTGGTGAACACCTCGGCGACGCTGCCCGCGGCCGTGAACGCGCGGCTGTGCGGTGAGCGGCTGGTCGTCCACTTCTCCACGCGGGGAGAGGACGGCCGGTGGGCGGTGGAGCTGCGCAGCCCGGACGGGTCGGGCAGCACGCTGCCGCGACCGGGCGGCCCCGTGGGGGCGCAGATCCGGCTGCCCGGGGGCGGGCTGCTCGTGCCGCAGGAGCCCCTGGTGACGGGCGCGGACCGGTTGTGGTGGGCCACGGTGTCCGTCGGTGTGCCGGAGCTGATGCGGCGCTACGGCAGGCCGATCCGGTACCGCTACACGGAGCGGGACCAGCCGCTGTCCGCGTACCAGACGGTGTTCGCCCTTCCGGCGCAGGACGGGGCGGGTTCGGCGGAGATGCCGAGCGCGGGCAGGCCGTTCACGGAGCGGGTGGTCACGGAGCTGGTGCGCCGGGGTGTGCAGTTCGCCCCGGTCACGCTGCACACGGGGGTGGCTTCGGCGGAGGCGCACGAGCCGCCGTACCCGGAGCGCTTCGAGGTCCCCGCGACGACGGCGCGGCTGGTGAACGTGGCGCGGGCCGGTCGTCGTGCCGCGGCGCGGAGCGCCTCGCCGGCGGACGGCGGCCGGGCGGCGGGTGGGCGGATCGTCGCGGTGGGGACGACGGCGGTACGGGCGCTGGAGTCGGCCGCCGACCGCGACGGCGTCGTACGGGCGGCGTCCGGGTGGACCGATCTGGTCGTGACGCCCGGGCGCGGGGTACGGGCGGTCGACGGCCTGCTGACCGGGCTGCACGAACCGGCGGCCTCGCATCTGCTGATGCTGGAGGCGATCGCCGGACGGGAGGCGCTGGGCGCCGGTTATACCGAGGCGCTGCGCCGTCTCTATCTGTGGCACGAGTTCGGCGACCTGCATCTCATCCTGCCGGATGACAACCTTCACACTTTGCTATGAGTAATCCACACTGAGTGAGCCCGCCCCCTGCCGGATGTGAGCCCGCGCATAGGACGTGCATCACGTACGAACGGACTTAGTGGAACCAAAAGGGACGTATAAGCATCACGTGAGCGGGCAGTAGGGGCGATTTGCGCGACTTGCGACAGACCCGTGATCCACTATCGGGGATAGTACGTCACACCTTTGCCACAGGTTTTTGCTGCCGCTAAGAATTGCGTTCGTCGCCGCCGAGAAGGCGCTGAGCCTCCCGGCCGTCGCGACTCCCGCTATTCGAAGAGGTACGTCTCGCATGTTCGCGTCCCGCACTTCCGCCGCCCGTCTGTCCAAGACCCACAAGTTCTCGATCGCTGGTGTGGCCGCCGTCGGCGCCACCGCCCTCGCGTTCTCGCTCGTGCCGGGCAACGCCGCTGCCGAGTCCGAGACGCAGGCTGTCGCCTCCGCCAATGTCGCCTGGACCTCCAGCGTGAACACGGCCAAGGCCGCCGCCCTGCAGGCGAGCATCGCCAACCAGTCCGCCTTCCTCGACGCCAAGGCCCAGCTCGACGCCGCCGCGAAGGCGAAGGCCACCGCCGCGACGAAGGCCAAGGCCGACGCCGCTGCCGCCGTCAAGGCGCAGTCCGCCGCCAAGGTCGAGGCCGCCGCCAAGGCCAAGGCCGAGGCCGCCGCGAAGCAGCGCGCCACGGCTCAGGCCACCGCCAGCCGGACCGCGGTCCGTAAGCCCGTCTACACCAACAACCTGGACGGCTGGATCCGCGAGGCCCTGGACATCATGAAGAAGCACAAGATCCCGGGCACCTACCACGGCATCCACAAGAACGTCATGCGCGAGTCCTCCGGTAACCCGCGTGCGATCAACAACTGGGACATCAACGCCATCAACGGCGTTCCGTCGAAGGGCCTGCTGCAGGTCATCAAGCCGACCTTCGACGCGTACCACATCCCCGGCACCGCCTGGGACCAGTACGACCCGGTCGCCAACATCGTCGCCGCCTGCAACTACGCGGCCGACCGCTACGGCACGATCGACAACGTCAACAGCGCCTACTGACGAGCGCTGTCGTACGCCGAAGGGCGGCACCCCATGCGGGGTGCCGCCCTTCGGCGTCGTACGGCCGGGTCCGCGTGACCGCTCCGCGCGGACTCCGGCCTCTGCCTGTCTCTGACTGTCTCTGACTGCGGTGACTACTTGCGCATGACCTCGGGCTCATGGCGCCGCAGCAGCCGGGCCACCGCGATGCCGCAGACGACGCCGATGAACAGCAGGATGGTGATGTTCATGCCCCACTGGCCGGCCGTGTGCTCCCACAGCGGGTCCAGGTCGTCGGGGTTCTTCGGGTCCCACGGCGGCATCAGATGGGCCAGGTCGAGGGTGGCTCCCGCGGCCGCGATGGCCCAGCGGGACGGCATCAGCCAGGCGAACTGCTCCAGGCCGGGCGAGCCGTACACCTGGAACAGGATGCCGGTGAAGACGACCTGGACGATCGCGAACATGACCAGCAGCGGCATCGTCTTCTCGGCGGTCTTCACCAGCGAGGAGATGACCAGGCCGAACATCATCGACGTGAAGCCGAGCGCGGTGATCGTGACGCAGAGCTCGACGGCCGGCGGCATGATCAGGCCCTCTTCGGGCAGCTCCCGGGTGGCGAAGCCGATGGCGCAGATGATGACGCCCTGCAGGGCCGTGATCATGCCGAGGACGATCACCTTGGACATCAGGTACGCCGAACGGGACAGACCGGTGGCCCGCTCCCGTTCGTAGATCACCCGCTCCTTGATCAGCTCTCGTACGGAGTTGGCCGCGCCGGAGAAGCACATGCCGACCGCGAGGATCAGCATGATCGTGCCGGCGTCGCCGTTGAACCGGGAGGGCGGCGTCGGCGGCGCGAGACCGAAGTCCGCCGGAATGACCACGCTGACGACGCCGAGGACGGCGGGCAGCACGACCATCAGGCCCAGGAAGCCCTTGTCGGAGGCGATGACCGAGACGTAGCGGCGGATGAGGGTCCACAGCTGGGAGCCCCAGCCCTGCGGCTTGGGCGGCTTGGCCATCGCCTGCGCCGGCATCTGCACCGACTGGGCGGCCACGGCGTCGATGTCCGCGGCGTACATCTGGTAGTGCTGCGAGCCCTTCCAGCGGCCCGCCCAGTCGTAGTCGCGGTAGTTCTCGAAGGCGGAGAAGACATCGGCCCAGGTGTCGTAGCCGAAGAAGTTGAGCGCCTCCTCCGGCGGGCCGAAGTACGCCACCGCACCGCCCGGCGCCATCACCAGCAGCTTGTCGCAGAGGGCGAGCTCGGCCACGGAGTGCGTGACGACGAGGACCGTCCGGCCGTCGTCGGCGAGGCCGCGCAGCAGCTGCATGACGTCGCGGTCCATGCCCGGGTCGAGGCCGGAGGTCGGCTCGTCGAGGAAGATCAGCGACGGCTTGGTCAGCAGCTCCAGGGCGACCGAGACGCGCTTGCGCTGGCCGCCGGAGAGGGAGGTGACCTTCTTCTCCTTGTGGATGTCCAGCTTGAGCTCGCGCAGCACCTCGTCGATACGGGCCTCGCGCTCGGCCTCGGCGGTGTCGCCGGGGAAGCGCAGCTTGGCGGCGTATCTGAGCGCCTTCTGGACGGTGAGCTCCTTGTGCAGAATGTCGTCCTGCGGGACCAGACCGATGCGCTGGCGCAGCTCGGCGAACTGCTTGTAGAGGCTGCGGTTGTCGTAGAGGACATCGCCCTGGTCGGCGGGGCGGTAGCCGGTGAGCGCCTTGAGCAGCGTCGACTTCCCGGAGCCGGACGGGCCGATGACGCCGATCAGCGACTTCTCGGGGACGCCGAAGGAGACGTCCTTGAGGATCTGCTTGCCGCCCTCGACCGTCACCGTCAGGTGGCGGGCCGAGAAGGACACCTCACCGGTGTCGACGAACTCCTCGAGCCGGCCGCCGACGATGCGGAAGGTCGAATGGCCGACGCCGACGATGTCGTTGGGGCCGAGAAGCGCCGTGCCGCCCTTGGGCATCGGCTGGCCGTTGACGTACGTGCCGTTGTGGGAGCCGAGGTCGCGGATCTCGAAACGGCCGTCGGGCGTGGCGTGGAACTCGGCGTGGTGGCGGGATACCTGCAGGTCGGAGACGACGAGCTCGTTCTCCAGCGCACGGCCGATGCGCATGACACGGCCGAGCGAGAACTGGTGGAACGTGGTCGGGCTGCGGTCGCCGTACACCGGCGGGGCCCCCGCGGCACCGCCCGCACCTGGCGTGCTCTGGTGGGGGATGTGGGCCTGGTGGGCCCCCTGGTGTCCCTGCTGCGGGGCCTGGTCCTGCTGCTGCCACTGCTGCTGCTGAGGGACCTGGCCCTGCGGTGTCTGCTGCCACGCCTGCTGCGGCGCCGACTGCTGCTGGAGCGGGGCCTGGGGGGCCGCGGCTCCGTGTGCCTGCTGCGCGGCGGCGCCTTGCGCGCTGTAGGCGCCGGCCGCCGCACCGGAGAGATCCAGCCGCGGGCCGTCGGTGGCGTTGCCGAGGTGCACCGCGGCGCCGGGACCGATCTCCACCTGGTGGATCCGCCGGCCCTCCACATAGGTGCCGTTGGTGCTGCCGTGGTCCTCGATGACCCAACTCCGGCCGCCCCAGCTGATCGTGGCGTGCCGCCACGAGACCCTGGCGTCGTCGACGACCAGGTCGCCCTGCGGATCACGTCCGAGGGTGTATGTCCTGGACGGATCGAGCGTCCAGGTCCTTCCGTTCAATTCCAGTACGAGTTCCGGCACTCCATGCCCCACTAGTTGTCCCCCGAGGTACCCCCGTCACAGGGAGTCTAGGGATGGCGAACATCGTGAGGAACTATTTCAGGCGCGGTCCCGTATCCGGAAGTCGGGCCTCGCACGGACGGCGTCGGGCCTTGTGCGGAGGTGGCGTTGACGGCGGCGAAAGCGGCCCGGAGAGTGGTAAGCGCCCATGAGTGCGCATGGATCGGCCACATCGCGCGTGAAGGGGACAAGTCCGTACGGATCGGGGGGGTCCTGATGGCGGCGAGCGAAGGCGGGGACCCGGCGCGCGGGACATCGTGGGGCGATGTGGTGATCTCCTCGGTCGCCGCGGTGAGTTGGGCGGTGGCCGGGATGGCGGGAACGGCCGCGCTCGGGCTGCATCTGCTGGGCGCCGACGCGCACGGTTCGCTCGGGCCGATGACGGCGGCGGTGACGGTGCTCGCGGTGGGCGGATCCCTCACGCCGTCGGGCGAGGTGTCCGCGTTCGGTCTGGAGGGTGCGCAGGCGTCGACTGCCGTCGACTTCACGCCGCTCGGGGTGGGACTGGTCGGGGCGCTGCTGCTGTCGTACGTCTTCCTGCGGTCGCTGCGCGCGGCAGGCGCCCGGCTGCCGGGTACGGAACTGGCCGCGCGGGCCGGAATGTCGGCCGCGCTGTTGGTGGCGGTGGTGGGCGGGCTCGCGTGGGTGGGGCACGACGTCATCACGTTCGACGGGGGTGCGCTGCGGCTGGGGGAACTCCCAGGGGCGGGCGACCAGGTGGAGGTACCGGGGCTCGGGGGCATCGGGGACATCGGCGATATCGGTGGCATCGGTGGTATCGAGGGCCTGTTGCCGGACCGGCTCGGGGACCTGGTGGAGGCGGAGGCTTCGGTCGGCTTCACCGTGAACACCGCGGACTCGCTGGTGGGCGCACTGGTCTGGGTGCTCGGCGTCCTGCTCGTCGCCCTGCTCGCCGGGCGCCCGGTGCCGCTGCCGCACGCCTGGGAGGCGGTGCGGCGGGTGGTACGGCCTGCCGTGTCGGCGCTGGTGGCGGTGGTGCTGGGCGCGGTGGGCGCGGGGCTCGGTGCGGCCGCGTACGCGGCGGCCGGTGACGAGCACCCGGGCAGGATCGCCGGCGCGGCGCTGCTCGGCGCGCCGAACGGGGTGTGGCTCGGTGTCCCGCTGGGGCTCTTCGTGCCGTGGGAGGGGAAGACGACCGGCGAGTCGGTGCAGGTCCTGCCCGATCCGCTGGACGAGCTGCTGCGGATGCCGGCGGACGCGCCGGTGACGGTGGGGCGGCTGGCGGAGCTCGACGGGCGGATGTGGCTGCTGGCGGTGGCGTGCGCGCTGATGATGCTGTCGGCCGGGGTGCTTGCGGCGGTGCGCACACCGCGGCAGGAAGGGGTGGGAGCGGCGGGGTTCGCCGTGCGGTGCGCGGTGCCGCTGGGGGTGGCGACGGCGGTGGCGCTGCCCGTGCTGGTCGTCCTGACGGAGGTGTCGGCAGATGCGTCGCTTGCGGTGCTGGGGGTCGACGCGTTCGGCGCGGGGCTGGAGCTGCACGGGGACGTGGGTATGGCGGCGCTGCTGGGGGCGGCGTGGGGCGCGGCGGCAGGGGCGGTCGGGGCGCTGCTGGTGTACGGGACGGGCGCTGGTACGCGAGTGAGGGCTGGTACGCGAGTGGGCGCCCCTGCCCGGGTGACTCCCGGGGCGGGGGAGCCACCGGCCGCTCCGGTGGCCCCGCCGGTGGGGCCGCCGGTGGGGCCGTACCGGCCGTCGGTGCCGTATCGCCCGCCGAACGCGGATACGAACCCGTATCTGCGCTTGCCTCCCGGCGAGCCACCGCCTCCGGGGATGCCGCCGGAGGCCCGTTGAGCCGCCGCCTCCGGGGATGCCGCCGGAGCCTCGTTGAGTCTCCGTGTCACCGTCGGCGCCTGCCGGCCGGTGCGCACAACCAGGCACAACCAGGGGGACAGCCGCGCGACACCACAGCGCCACCTCCACGACAGGCGGTCGCAAACCGGACGTACCGCCCTCTGTCCAGGTGGCGGGACGGGCGGGCGCGTGGCACTGGGTGCCCGATACGGTGGTAGCACCATGAGCGCATCGCCGTCCTCGCAGACCTCTGACGTCCCCACCCTCCTGGTCAAGATCTTCGGGAAGGACCGTCCCGGGATCACCGCCGGGCTCTTCGACACCCTCGCCGCCTTCTCCGTCGACGTGGTCGACATCGAGCAGGTCGTCACACGTGGCCGCATCACCCTGTGCGTGCTGGTCACGGAGCCGTCCGCCGGGACCGAGGGCGAGCTGCGGGCCACCGTGCACGGCTGGGCCGAGTCACTGAAGCTCCAGGCCGAGATCATCTCCGGCACCGGAGACAACCGGCCCCGTGGCAGTGGCCGTTCCCATGTCACCGTGCTCGGGCACCCGCTGACCGCGGAGTCCACGGCGGCCATAGCTGCCAGGATCACCGGGACCGGCGGCAACATCGACCGCATCTTCCGGCTGGCGAAGTACCCGGTGACCGCCGTGGAGTTCGCGGTGTCCGGCTGCGAGACCGAGCCGCTGCGCACGGCGCTCGCCACCGAGGCCGCGGAGATCGGCGTGGACGTCGCCGTCGTGTCGGCGGGGCTGCACCGCAGGGCGCAGCGCCTCGTGGTGATGGACGTCGACTCCACGCTGATCACCGACGAGGTGATCGAGCTGTTCGCGGCGCACGCCGGCTGCGAGGACAAGGTCGCCGAGGTCACCGCCCAGGCGATGCGCGGTGAGCTGGACTTCGAGCAGTCGCTGCACGCGCGCGTGGCGCTGCTGGCGGGCCTCGACGCGTCGGTGGTGGAAAAGGTGCGTGCCGAGGTGCGGCTCACGCCGGGCGCCCGCACGCTGGTGCGTACGCTCAAGCGGCTCGGTTACCAAGTGGGCGTCGTCTCCGGTGGGTTCACCCAGGTCACGGACGATCTCAGGGAGCGGCTCGGGCTGGACTTCGCCTCCGCCAACACGCTGGAGATCGTGGACGGAAAGCTGACCGGCCGGGTCGTGGGCGAGATCGTGGACCGCGCGGGCAAGGCGCGGTTGCTGCGCCGGTTCGCCGCGGAGGCGGGCGTGCCGCTGGCCCAGACGGTCGCCATCGGTGACGGCGCCAACGACCTGGACATGCTCAACGCGGCGGGCCTCGGCGTCGCCTTCAACGCCAAGCCGGTGGTGCGCAAGGCCGCCGACACGGCGGTGAACGTCCCGTTCCTCGACGCGGTGCTCTATCTGCTCGGGATCACCCGGGAAGAGGTCGAGGCGGCGGACTTCCACGAGTCGTGACGGCGGACGGCAGGAGGCGGCCCCGGTACCCGAAATGGCGTACCGGGGCCGATCCGTCCGTACCCGCCGCGCAAGGCCGTGGCGCAGGCGGCTACTTGTGCGAGGGCGGCTACTTGTGCGGGGCCCAGTAGTCGAGGAGCGTGCCGACGCCGTGCTCGACGGTCTTCCAGGAACCCGTGAACCCGATGACGGCGAAGGCGGCGGTCGGGAAGCCGCCGCGGTTCATCGTGGCCAGGGCATCGCCCTCGGCCCGGCCCGCGAGAGCGTCCGCGAGGGCGTGCATCCCGGGGTTGTGGCCGATGAGGAGTACGTCGTCGACGTCCTCCGGAGTCTCGTTCAGGAGCGCGAGCAGATCACCGAGCGACGCCTCGTACAACCGCTCCTCGTACACCGTCCGCGGGCGCTGCGGCAGCTCCTGCACGGCCAGCTTCCACGTCTCGCGGGTCCTCACCGCGGTCGAGCACAGGGCGAGGTCGAAGGCGATGCCGGTCTCGGCCAGTCTGCGTCCGGCGGCGGGAGCCTCCGTGCGTCCCCGGTCGGCGAGCGGCCGCTCATGGTCGGACACCTGGGGCCAGTCGGCCTTCGCATGGCGGAGGAGGACGATCCTTCGGGGGTCGGGGTGTCCGGGGGCTGCTCCCCCGGAAAGCTCAGCGGTGCTCATGGTCCCCAGCTTCGCATGAAACCGGCCATCAGGCGCAGGGTGTTGGGAGGCAGCACCGGGAAGGACGAAGGACCGCGGGACGGTGCGTGGCCGACAGGTCAGGAGCCCGTCAGGGTCTGTATCCGGTCCAGGAGGAAACCGACCGAGGGGTCGCCGGTGGCGGCCTGCGCGTCACCGGCCGTGCTCATGAGGACGAGCAGCAGGGCGAAGCCGAGCACCGGCAGCACGAGGGCCCACCACGGCAGCCGTATGTCCACGCCGCCCGCGGCCGGGGCGTGGGACCGGGTGTGCGTACGGGCCGACATGGCCGCCTCCGTGGGGTCTGAGGATGCGCGGCTGAGCTGGTCCGCCGAGCTGCTTCAAACCTACGGATCATGGGCCCGGTCGCCCATCCGGTGACCCACCCACTTCACCCTGACCCTGACCCCCTAGGGGACGGTGGTGCCAGCCCCCGTGCCTCTTTCTGCGGCTCGGTTCGCCTCCGGGGCGCTGAAGCGTCCGCCGACGGTCGACCGTGCTCGGTCCCTCGTTCCTCGGAACCTCCGCCCACGCGGCGATAGCCGCAAATCGACCGCGGCCTCCCCATCGGCATCCGCGCGCCCCTTCGGCTCACTCGCCGGGCTCAGGGCTCCGCGGGGCTCACTGGGTCGGCGAGGCGATCGAGGCGATGATGCCGATGACCACTCCAATGGCGATCATCGCGCCGAAGATGAGCAGGAGCTTCTTCTGGCCGTTCGGGGGGTTCGGGTCGAGCACAGGCATGGGGTCAGTGTCGCATCCCCGCCTCGTCCTCGATCGTCCGGTCCCGGCCCGCGAGGCTGCCGACGGCGATCTGCGGCAGCATGAGCCCGGCCATGAGCGCGAGCGGCAGCTCCCAGCCGCCGCTGTGCTGGTAGAGCACGCCGACGAGGAGCGGTCCGGGGATGGAGAGCAGATAGCCGGTGCTCTGCGCGAAGGCGGACAGCCGCACGACGCCCGCGCCGGTCCGGGCGCGCATGCCGATCATGGTGAGGGCGAGCGGGAACGCGCAGTTGGAGATGCCCAGCAGCAGCGCCCACGCCCAGGCGCCCGCGGCGGGCGCGAGATAGAGGCCCGTGTAACCGGTCAGTCCGCACAGGCCGAGGGCGGCGACGATCGGGCCCTGGTGGGTGAAGCGGGTGGCCAGGCGCGGGATGACGAAGGCGAGCGGGACGCCCATGACCATCGTCACCGCGAGCAGGACACCGGCCGTGCCCGCCGGGACACCCGCGTCGCGGAAGATCTGGGGCAGCCAGCCCATGGCGACGTAGGCGCCGGTGGCCTGGAGGCCGAAGAAGCAGGCGAGAGCCCAGGCGGTACGGCTGCGGGTGATGCGCAGCGCGGGCGCCGACCGGTCGCCGCGGGGCCGGGCGGCCGGGGTGTCCGCGGTGTCCGTGGTCCCCGTCCCCTCGCGCTCGCGCAGCAGCAGGAGCCACGGCCCGACGGCGACCGCCGCGACCCCGGCCCAGACCGCGAGGCCGGCCTGCCAACTGCCGCCCAGGGCCTCGGTCATGGGCACCGTCGCCGCCGCGGCGAGCGCGGTGCCGAGGGAGAGCGCCATGGAGTAGAGCCCCGTGACGCTGCCGATGCGCTCGGGGAAGTACCGCTTGACGATCACCGGCATCAGGATGTTGCTGACCGCGATGCCCATGAGGGCGAGTGCGCTCGCGGCAAGGAAGCCGGGGGTGCTGCCGGCGAAGGGCCGTATGAGCAGACCCGTGGCGATGGCGGCCATGCCGGCGCAGACGATCGCCGCGGCGCCGAAGCGGCGGGCGAGCCGTGGCGCAGCCAGGCCGAACACGGCGAAGCAGAGCGGCGGCACGGAGGTGACCACTCCGGCCACGCTGCCGCTCATGTGCAGACCGTTCTGGACCTCTTCGAGGAGCGCGCCGAGGCTGGTGATGGCGGGGCGGAGGTTGAGCGCGGCGAGCACGAGGCCGACGAGGACCAGCCGCAGGAGCCACACCGTGGCTTTCGGGGCGGGAGAATCGGGGTGTGTACGGGCTGCCGCGGCGACGGCGGGGCTGAGGGTCTGGGTCTCGTCCGGCATGAAAGCCATCATAGAATCATGGGATGATTGGTTGTCCAATCCCGAACGTCCCGAACGGAACTCGCGGGCGCATCGCGCCTCACCGCCACGGCGCACCCCGCGGACAAGGAGCACCATGGCGCTGACCTCTCCCCGGCGCTCCGCACTCTCGGACCAGGTGATCGCCGAGCTGCGGAACCAGATCACCTCGGGCGAGTGGCCGGTGGGCTCACGCATCCCGACCGAGCCCGAGCTGGTCGAGCAGCTCGGCGTGGCCCGGAACACCGTCCGCGAGGCCGTCCGCGCGCTCGCGCACAACGGGCTGCTCGACATCCGCCAGGGCTCGGGCACCTATGTGGTGGCGACCAGCGAGCTGGCCGGTGTGATGCACCGCAGGTTCGCCGACGCCGATCCGCGCCATGTCGCCGAGGTGCGCTCCACGCTGGAGTCCTCGGCGGCGCGGCTGGCCGCCGAGCGCCGCACCCGGCGGGACCTCAAGCAGCTCGACGCGCTGCTCGCGCGCCGCGAGGAGGCGTGGGCGACGGGCGATGCCGAGCGCTTCGTCGCCGCCGACACGACGTTCCATCTGGCGGTCGTCGCCGCGTCCCACAACGAGGTGCTGACCGGGCTCTACGCGGACCTGGGCGATGTGCTGCGGGACTGGCTGCGCGAGGACCTGGGCCACGACCTGCGTCCCGAGTACCACATGGACCATGCGCGGCTGGTCGAGGCGATCCGCGCGGGCGACGGGGACACGGCGGCGGCCGAGGCGGCGAGCTACCCGTTCATGTGCCTGCGGCCCCCGGCAAAGACGTAGAACCCGCGCCAACGCCCGGGGCGGCAGGGCGGCGGGGCGGCAGGGCGGCGGGGCGGCAGGGCGGCAGGGCGGCAGGGCGGCAGGGCGGCAGGGCGGCAGGGCGGCAGGGCGGCGGGAGCAGGTCTACGGGACGCGTACGTGGCTCACCCAGGCGGCCTGTATCTCCTTCCAGCACCGCTCGGTGAGCGTGGCGTACGCGGTCGCCGAGACGTCGACGGGACTGCTGTCCGCGTCGACGTCCCACCACCGCGCGCACTCGACGTGCAGCTGGACCCGGTCGGTGTCGAGGTAGGAGTTGCGGCAGTACGCCGTGGCGCGGGAGCCCTCGACGACGACGTCGCAGTCCGCCCCGAAGGGCCGGGGGGCGGGATCGTCACGCGGCAGGGCGGCCGCGGCACCGGCCGGCGGCAGGAACAGGGCCGCCAGCCCGCCCAGCACCGTCACACAGCGCCAGAACGTACGCACACCACGCACAGGGGACCTCCTCGGCCGTACGGCGGCGGATGCCGCTGCTGCACCACAAGGAAGGGGTTGCCACCACTCCAGAGTCCCTCCTCCGGGGACACCGGCGCCCGTTCCGTTACTCCGAACGGGCGACGCCCCGGCCTCCCGCACACAGCGGGTGACCGGGGCACCGTGAAAAGACGCGGCAGGCGTGAAGGCCGGTGACGCTACGCGCCCATCATGTGCACGCCGCCGTCGACGTGGACGATCTCACCGGTGGTCTTCGGGAACCAGTCGGAGAGGAGGGCGACGACACCGCGGCCCGTGGGCTCCGGGTCGGCCATGTCCCACTCGAGCGGGGAGCGGTGGTTCCAGACGTCCGCGAGGTCGCTGAAGCCCGGGATGGACTTGGCGGCCATGGAGCCGAGCGGACCCGCCGAGATCAGGTTGCAGCGCACGTTCTGCTTGCCCAGGTCGCGCGCGAGGTAGCGGGAGGTGGCCTCCAGTGCGGCCTTCGCCGGGCCCATCCAGTCGTACTGCGGCCAGGCGAACTGCGCGTCGAAGGTCAGGCCGACGACCGAGGCGCCCTCGTGCGGGAAGAGCGGCAGGCAGGCCATGGTCAGCGACTTCAGCGAGAACGCCGAGACGTGCATCGCGGTCGAGACCGACTCGAACGGCGTGTTCAGGAAGTTGCCGCCGAGCGCGTCCTGCGGCGCGAAGCCGATGGAGTGCACGACGCCGTCCAGGCCGCCGAGCTCCTCGCGGACCAGGTCGGCGAGGCGGCCGAGGTGCTCGTCGTTGGTGACGTCGAGCTCGAGGACCTTGGTGGGCGCGGGGAGCTTCTTGGCGATCCGCTCGGTCAGGGTGGGCCGCGGGAAGGCCGTCAGGATGATCTCCGCACCCTGCTCCTGGGCCAGCTTCGCGGTGTGGAAGGCGATGGAGGACTCCATCAGCACACCGGTGATGAGGATGCGCTTGCCGGCGAGGATTCCACTCATGTGATCAGTGACCCATGCCCAATCCGCCGTCAACGGGGATGACGGCTCCAGTGATGTACGAGGCGTCGTCGGAGGCGAGGAACTTCACCGTGGCGGCGATCTCCTCCGGCTTCGCGTAACGGCCGAGCGGCACCTGCGAGACGATGCCCGCGCGCTGCTCGTCCGTGAGCACCTTGGTCATGTCGGTGTCGACGAAACCGGGTGCGACGACGTTGAACGTGATGTTCCGCGAGCCGAGCTCGCGGGCGAGGGAACGGGCGAAGCCGACCAGGCCGGCCTTGGAGGCGGCGTAGTTGGCCTGACCCGCGGAGCCGAGCAGGGCGACCACCGAGGAGACGAGCACGACGCGGCCCTTCTTGGCGCGCAGCATGCCGCGGTTGGCGCGCTTCACGATGCGGAACGCGCCCGTCAGGTTGGTGTCGAGCACGGAGACGAAGTCCTCTTCGGACATCCGCATCAGCAGCTGGTCCTTGGTGACGCCGGCGTTGGCCACCAGCACCTCCACGGGACCGTGCTTGTCCTCGATCTCCTTGTAGGCCTGCTCCACCTGCTCCGCGTCGGTGATGTCGCAGCGGACGGGCAGGCAGCCCAGCTTCGTCAGCTCCTCCGGCGGCTCACCCGACCGGTAGGTGATCGCGACCTTGTCGCCGGCCTCGGCGAACGCGCGGGCGATGGCGAGGCCGATGCCCCGGTTTCCTCCGGTGACGAGAACCGAGCGGCTCAACGGATCACCCTTTCGATAGCGATCTGCATACGGATTGCATATGGCTTGTACTGCGAAAACCTATCGCTACCGGCCTGGGTCGGGAGAATCGGCGCCCGACAGTGGCGCCCGGTGTCTGCTGTGGGGACCCTACAGTCGGCGTCCGTCGTCGCCCGCGTCGGCGACGACTGTGGAAACTCCCTCGGAACTGTCCTGGCCACGTGCTTGACTTCGGCGTAGTGATCCCAAGCACGTCGAAGTGATCCGAAGTCCGAAGGAGAGGCCACCTGTGCCCCATGACATCGATCAGACGTTCCTCGCGCTGCCGCTGCGTGCGCTCGCGGACGCGGCGCTGGCCCGGGCCCGTGCGCTGGGTGCCGAGCACGCCGACTTCCGGCTGGAGCGGGTCCGCAGCGCCGCATGGCGGCTGCGGGACGCGAAGCCGGCGGGTTCCTCCGACACGACCGACCTCGGGTATGCGGTGCGGGTGGTGCACGGCGGGGCGTGGGGTTTCGCGTCCGGGGTCGATCTGACCATGGACGCCGCCGCGAAGGTGGCGTCGCAGGCGGTGGCGATGGCGAAGCTGTCGGCCCGGGTGATCGCGGCGTCGGGTCCGACTGGGGGTCCCCCCATCGAAGGTAGGGGGAGGGTGGAGCTGGCAGAGGAGCCGGTGCACACGGAGCGGACGTGGGTGTCGTCGTACGAGATCGATCCGTTCGCGGTCGCCGACGAGGAGAAGTCCGCGCTGCTGGCGGACTGGAGCTCCCGGCTGCTGGGCGCGGAGGGCGTGGCGCATGTGGACGCCTCCCTGCTGACCGTGCACGAGAACAAGTTCTACGCGGACACCGCGGGCACCGTCACCACCCAGCAGCGGGTGCGGCTGCACCCCCAGCTCACCGCCGTCGCCGTCGACGAGACGACCGGCGAGTTCGACTCCATGCGGACGGTCGCGCCGCCGGTGGGCCGCGGCTGGGAGTACCTGACCGGCACGGGCTGGGACTGGGATTCCGAGCTGGAGCAGATCCCGGAGCTGCTCGCCGAGAAGATGCGCGCGCCGAGCGTCGAGGCGGGACGGTACGACCTGGTCGTGGACCCGTCCAATCTGTGGCTGACGATCCACGAGTCGATCGGCCACGCCACCGAGCTCGACCGTGCGCTCGGCTACGAGGCGGCGTACGCGGGGACGTCATTCGCCACCTTCGACCAGCTGGGCACGTTGCGCTACGGCTCGCCGGTGATGAACGTGACCGGCGACCGGACGGCGGAGCACGGCCTCGCAACGGTCGGCTACGACGACGAGGGCGTCGAGGCGCAGAGCTGGGACCTGGTGAAGGACGGCACGCTCGTCGGGTACCAGCTGGACCGGCGCATCGCCCGGCTGACGGGCCTCGGCCGGTCCAACGGCTGCGCCTTCGCGGACTCCCCCGGGCATGTGCCGGTGCAGCGCATGGCGAACGTGTCGCTCCAGCCGGATCCGGGCGGGCTGTCGACGGAGGATCTGGTCGGGGGCGTGGAGCGCGGGATCTATGTGGTCGGCGACCGGTCGTGGTCGATCGACATGCAGCGGTACAACTTCCAGTTCACGGGCCAGCGCTTCTTCCGGATCGAGGGCGGCAGGCTGGCAGGGCAGCTGCGCGACGTGGCGTACCAGGCGACGACGACGGACTTCTGGGGCTCGATGGAGAAGGTCGGCGGCCCGCAGACGTACGTCCTGGGCGGCGCCTTCAACTGCGGCAAGGCCCAGCCGGGCCAGGTGGCGGCGGTCTCCCACGGCTGCCCGTCCGCCCTGTTCCGCGGCGTCAACATCTTGAACACCACGCAGGAGGCGGGGCGATGAGCACGCCGTACACGTTCGCCCGCGCAACGCACCGTCCCCACCCGACGCAGGAGGCCCGTCGATGAGCGCCGTCAGCAAGCCGCACGAGATCGTCGAGCGTGCCCTCGACCTGTCCACCGCCGACGGCTGCGTGGTCATCGCCGACGAGGAGTCGTCGGCCAATCTGCGCTGGGCGGGCAATGCCCTGACCACCAACGGGGTGACCCGTGGCCGCACGCTCACCGTGATCGCGACCGTGGACGGCAAGGAGGGCACGGCTTCGGGTGTGGTGTCCCGCTCGGCCGTGACCGCCGAGGACCTGGAGCCGCTGGTGCGGGCCGCCGAGGCGGCCGCACGGGCGGCCGGGCCCGCGGAGGACGCGCAGCCGCTGGTCACCGGGGTGCCGGTGGCCGGGGACTTCACGGACGCGCCGGCCGAGACGTCGTCCGCCGTCTTCACGGACTTCGCACCCGCGCTCGGCGAGGCGTTCGCCAGGGCCCGCTCCGGCGGCCGTGAGCTGTACGGCTTCGCCCACCACCGGCTGACCTCGACGTATCTCGGTACGTCCACGGGTGTGCGGCTCCGCCACGACCAGCCCACCGGCACGCTGGAGGTCAACGCCAAGTCGCCGGACCGCACGCGCTCCGCCTGGGCGGGCCGCTCGACCCGGGACTTCAAGGACGTGGACCCGGCCGCGCTCGACGCGGAGCTGGCGACGCGGCTGGGCTGGGCCGAGCGGCGCATCGAGCTGCCCGCCGGGCGGTACGAGACGCTGCTGCCGCCCACCGCCGTCGCGGATCTGCTGATCTACCAGCTGTGGTCGGCGGCGGGCCGGGACGCCGCGGAGGGGCGCACGGTCTTCTCGAAGCCCGGTGGCGGCACCCGGGTCGGCGAGACGCTGTCCGAGCTGCCGCTCACACTGCGCAGCGATCCGCACGAGCCGGGTCTGGAGTCCGCGCCGTTCGTCATCGCCCACGCCTCCGGTGACGACGCCTCCGTCTTCGACAACGGTCTGCCGCTCGCCCCGACCGCGTGGGTGCGGGACGGGAAGCTGGACCGGCTGGTCACCACGCGGCACAGCGCGGGCCTGACCGGTCTGCCGGTCGCCCCCGCCATCGGCAACGTCATCCTGGAGGGCGGCGACGAGGAGCGCTCGCTGGAGGAGATGGTCGCGGGCACGGAGCGTGGGCTGCTGCTCACCTGTCTCTGGTACATCCGGGAGGTCGACCCGGCGACGCTGCTGCTGACCGGGCTGACCCGTGACGGGGTCTATCTCGTCGAGAACGGCGAGGTGGCCGGCGAGGTGAACAACTTCCGGTTCAACGAGTCGCCGGTGGACCTGCTGTCCCGGGCGGCCGAGGCGGGCCGGACGGAGAAGACGCTGCCGCGCGAGTGGAGCGACTGGTTCACCAGGGCCGCGATGCCCGCGCTGCGGATCCCGGACTTCAACATGAGCTCGGTCAGCCAGGGTGTATGAGCCCATAGACTGCCCTGGGCAGGTTCTCCGGACAGAATCCCATCCATTCCCCTTGTTCGAGGAGTAAAAGAACCGTGACGGACATCGTCGACGAGCTGAAGTGGCGCGGGCTTTTCGCCCTGTCCACTGACGAGGACGCTTTGCGCAAGGCGCTCGCGGACGGTCCCGTCACGTTCTATTGCGGCTTCGACCCGACCGCGCCCAGCCTGCACGTGGGCCACCTCGTGCAGGCGCTCACCATGCGCCGGCTCCAGCAGGCGGGCCACCGCCCGCTGGCGCTGGTGGGCGGGGCGACCGGGCAGATCGGCGACCCGAAGCCGACCGCCGAGCGCACGCTGAACGATCCGGAGACCGTCGCGGCCTGGGTGGAGCGCGTGCGCGCCCAGATCGAGCCGTTCCTGTCCTTCGAGGGCGAGAACGCGGCGGTCATGGTCAACAACCTGGACTGGACGGCGGGGATGTCCGCCATCGAGTTCCTGCGGGACATCGGCAAGCACTTCCGCGTCAACAAGATGCTGACGAAGGACTCGGTCGCCCGCCGGCTGGAGTCCGACCAGGGGATCAGCTACACCGAGTTCAGCTACCAGCTGCTCCAGGGCATGGACTTCCTGGAGCTGTACCGGCGCTTCGGCTGCACCTTGCAGCAGGGCGGCAGCGACCAGTGGGGCAATCTGACGGCCGGTCTCGACCTGATCCACCGTCTGGAGCCGCACGCCACGGCGCACGCGCTGGCCACGCCGCTGATGACGAAGGCGGACGGCACGAAGTTCGGCAAGACGGAGGGCGGCGCCGTCTGGCTGGACCCGGAGATGACGACGCCGTACGCGTTCTACCAGTTCTGGCTGAACGTGGACGACCGCGATGTCTCGGGCTACATGAGGATCCTCAGCTTCAAGAGCCGTGAGGAACTGGAGGAGCTGGAGAAGCTCACCGAGGAGCGTCCGCAGGCGCGAGCCGCGCAGCGTGCACTCGCCGAGGAGCTGACGACGCTGGTGCACGGCGCCGACCAGTGCGCGGCGGTCATCGCCGCGTCGAAGGCGCTCTTCGGCCAGGGTGAGCTCGCCGAGCTGGACGGGGCGACACTGGCCGCGGCGCTCTCGGAGCTGCCGCACGCACGGGTGACCGAGCTCGGCCCCGTCGCCGATCTCTTCGCGGAGGTCGGTCTCGTGGCGAGCAAGTCGGCTGCCCGCCGCACGATCAAGGAGGGCGGTGCCTACGTGAACAACGCGAAGGTGACCGCCGAGGACGCCGTGGCCTCGCCCGGGGACCTGCTGCACGGCCGGTGGCTGGTGCTGCGCCGCGGCAAGAGGAACCTGGCCGCGGTCGAGGTCGCCGCGGGCTGACCCCGATAGGCCCGGACCGGGCACACGGCATACGCAACGGCGGCGGCCGGGCGGGGCATGATGCCCGCCCGGCCGCTGCCGTGTGTCGTGCTGCCGTGTGTGCGCCGTGCTGCCGTGTGGCGTGCTGCCGTGTGTGCGCCGTGCTGCCGTGTGGCGTGCTGCCGGCGTAAGTACGTCAGGCTCTCTGCTTCTTCTCGCCGCGTACGGCCATGTAGAGCATCTCGCCCAGGCCGACCACGATCAGGGCGGCGACGATCTGGAGGGCGTGCCGGCCCCAGTCGATGCCCCGGGTCTCCGCGATTCCGAGCGCTTCCGCGATCACGTTGCCGAGGATCGCGCCGATCATGCCGAAGATCGTGAGGAGCCACAGGGGGCTGTGCTGCTTGCCCGGCAGGATGGCCTTGGCCAGCAATCCCAGCACGAACCCGACGATGATCGCCCACAACCAGTGCATGTCTGCCTCCCGGTCTGCATCGACGTGAGCATTAGGGACAGTCTCGGTGCATCAGCCGTACGGCGCATGTCGGACGGGGCCGTACGCGGTACGGGGACGGGCGTTCGCCCTGGTGAGCGCGGACCCGGTCTCGTAAGCGGCGGAGCCGAGGCGTACGGTGGACACAGGTCCGGGCCGGGGAGAGCCCGGCGTGGCGCCCTGGCGGTGGACAGTGATGCGGAAGCGGAGTGAGGGCGAGGTCTTCCGGATCACCGGGGCCCGGCAGGGGCTCGCGGACGACGTCCGCGGCCGGCAGCGCCGCTATGTGATCTCGATGTCCGTGCGGACCGTGGCCGTGATCCTGGCCGCCGTGCTCTGGAACGTCGAACGGCATGTGGCGATCGTGGCGCTGGTGCTGGGCGCGCTGCTGCCGTACGTCGCCGTGGTCATCGCCAACGCCGGTCGGGAGAACGCCCCGTCGCTGCCGTCGACCTTCATCCCGCCGCCGGTGCGGCCGATGCTGGACCCGGGCGGATCCCCGGCGCAGGACGACGGTGAGGAACCGGAACGGGCGGGGTCCGCGAACCTCAGGAATAGCTCAGATCAATCGTGAAGTTCCGGTGCACCGCGAGGTGTTCCGCGTGACATACTTCCTGTGCGCTCCGCATCCCCCGTCGGAGCGACGGACCGACGCCGGGCAGCTCCCCCCGTGGCTGCTCGGCGTCGCTTTGTTCTGCTCGCGTCGGGGACAATGACCCGGTGAGTGACGAGACCCCGATCTGTTCCGCCAAGGGCTGCCGTACCGCCGCCGTCTGGGTGCTGGCCTGGAACAACCCGAAGCTGCACACGCCGGAGCGGCGCAAGACCTGGCTCGCGTGCGAGGAGCATCGCGAGCATCTCTCCCAGTTCCTCGGTGTGCGGGGTTTCCTCAAGGACGTCGTGACGCTCGACGCGTGGGAGCGCGAGCGGCGCGACTCAGCCGCCGATGGCTGACATGGGGCGCGTGGGCTGAAGGAAGGTCGGGTCGTCCAGCCCGGATCCGGCCTTCTTCCCCCACATCGCGAGCCGCCAGATCCGGGCGATCTCCTCGTCCGGGGCGCCGGAGCGCAGCGCGCCGCGCAGGTCCGTCTCCTCCTGGGCGAAGAGACAGGTGCGGACCTGTCCGTCGGCGGTGAGGCGGGTGCGGTCGCAGGCGGCGCAGAAGGGGCGGGTGACCGAGGCGATGACGCCGACCCGGTGGGGTCCGCCGTCCACGATCCAGCGCTCGGCGGGCGCGGAGCCCCTGGCCTCGTCGCCCTCGGGGGTGAGGGTGAAGCGCGTACGCAGCGACTGCAGGATGTCACCGGCGGTGATCATGCCCTCCCGCTTCCAGCCGTGCTGGGCGTCGAGCGGCATCTGCTCGATGAAACGCAGCTCGTACTCGTGCTCGACGGCCCAGGCGAGCAGCTCGGGGGCCTCGTCGTCGTTCAGCCCCGGCATCAGGACCGTGTTGACCTTGACGGGGGTCAGTCCGGCGTCGCGGGCGGCCTGGAGTCCCTCCAGCACATCGTGGTGGCGGTCGCGGCGGGTGAGGGTCTTGAAGACGTCGGGGCGCAGGGTGTCGAGGGAGACGTTGACCCGGTCGAGGCCGGCGGCCTCAAGGGCGGTGGCGGTGCGCTTCAGACCTATCCCGTTGGTGGTCAGGGACATCCTGGGGCGCGGCTCCAGGGCGGCGCAGCGCTCGACGATGCCGACGAGACCGGGCCGCAGGAGCGGCTCCCCGCCGGTGAAGCGGACCTCGGTGATCCCCAGGTCGGTGACGGCGATACGGATCAGCCGGACGATCTCGTCGTCGGTGAGCAGCGTGGACTTGGTCAGCCACTGCAGGCCCTCTTCGGGCATGCAGTAGGCACAGCGCAGATTGCACCGGTCCGTGAGCGAGACCCTCAGGTCAGTGGCCACACGGCCGTACGTGTCGATGAGCACTGCAGGCCCCCTCCCCGGTCTCCGGAAGTCGTACGGGAACTCGTGTATCGCGTGTATACAGTCGAGCCTACGCGACACCTGTGACATCGACAGGTGCCGAAACCACGACGTGCGACGCGGCCGCGTCGTAGGACTCTACGACGCGGCCGCGCACCTGCGGATGACGAAGTGCTCCTCAGTGGGCGCCGACGCCCGTGAGGGACTTGACCTCCAGCTCGGCGTACTTGCCCTTGTCCGGCTCCTCCTTGGACAGGAGGGAGCCGAGCCAGCCGAGCAGGAAGCCCAGCGGGATGGAGACGAGGCCCGGGTTCTCCAGCGGGAACCAGGCGAAGTCCGCGGACGGGAACATCGACGTGGGCTTGCCGGAGACGACCGGGGAGAAGAGGACGAGCACCACCGAGGAGACCAGGCCACCGTAGATCGACCAGAGGGCTCCCTGGGTGGTGAACCGCTTCCAGAAGAGGCTGTAGAGGATCGTCGGCAGATTGGCGGACGCGGCGACCGCGAAGGCGAGCGCGACCAGTCCCGCCACGTTCAGGTCGCGGGCCATCGCACCCAGCGCGATGGAGACGATGCCGATGAAGACGGTCGCCCAGCGCGCCGCGCGGACCTCTTCCTTCTCGGTCGCCTGCCCCTTGCGGATGACGTTGGCGTAGATGTCGTGCGCGAACGACGAGGACGAGGCGAGGGTGAGGCCGGCGACGACGGCGAGGATGGTGGCGAAGGCGACCGCGGAGATGACGGCCAGCAGGATCGCGCCGCCCGCCGAGTCCGCTCCGCCGATGTGCAGGGCGAGCAGCGGCGCCGCCGTGTTGCCGGCCTTGTTCGACGCGGTGATCTCCTCGGGTCCGACGAGCGCGGCCGCGCCGAAGCCGAGCGCGATCGTCATCAGGTAGAAGGCGCCGATGATGCCGATGGCCCAGATGACGGACTTACGGGCGGCCTTGGCGGTCGGCACCGTGTAGAAGCGGATGAGGATGTGCGGCAGTCCCGCCGTGCCGAGCACGAGCGCGATGCCGAGCGAGATGAAGTCCAGCTTGGAGGTGCCGGTGGCACCGTACTTGAGGCCGGGCTCCAGGAACGCCGCGCCCTTGCCGCTCTGTTCGGCGGCCGTGCCGAGCAGGTCGGAGATGTTGAAGTCGAACTTCAGCAGCACCAGGAAGGTGATGAGCAGGGTGCCCGCGATGAGCAGGACGGCCTTGACCATCTGCACCCAGGTGGTGCCCTTCATGCCGCCGATCGTGACGTAAAGGATCATCAGAATGCCGACGAGACCGACGATCGCGATCTTCCCGGCGTCGCTGGTGATGCCGAGCAGCAGTGAGACGAGCACACCCGCACCCGCCATCTGCGCAAGCAGATAGAAGATCGAGACGACGATGGTGGAGGTGCCGGCAGCCGTGCGGACCGGGCGCTGGCGCATGCGGTACGCCAGGACGTCGCCCATGGTGTAGCGGCCGGAGTTGCGCAGCGGCTCGGCGACGAGCAGCAGGGCGACCAGCCAGGCGACGAGGAACCCGATGGAGTACAGGAAGCCGTCGTACCCGAAGAGGGCGATGGCGCCGGCGATGCCGAGGAACGAAGCGGCGGACATGTAGTCGCCGGAGATGGCGAGGCCGTTCTGGAAGCCGGTGAACTGGCGGCCGCCCGCGTAGAAGTCGGCGGCGTCCTTGGTCTGCCGGCCGGCCCAGACGGTGATGAACAGCGTCGCGACGACGAAGGCGGCGAAGAGCGTGATGATCAGCGGCCGGTGCTCGCTGGTCGAGTTCGCCGCGCTCGACGCGGCGAGCTGGACGCTCTGGAGGGTGGTGATGCTGCTCATGCGTCGGCCTCCGTTGCCTCCGTGCGCTCCATACGGGACTTGATCGCTTCCGCCTTGGGGTCGAGCTTGTCGGCCGCGTGCCGCGCATAGAACCAGGCGATGAGGAAGGTCGTGGCGAACTGGGCGAGCCCGAAGACGAAGGCCACGTTGATGTTGCCGAAGAGCTTGGTGCCCATGAAGCCGCCGGCGTAGTTGGACAGCAGCACGTAGAGCAGGTACCAGGCGATGAAGGCGACGGTCAGGGGGAAGGCGAAGGAGCGGTACGAGCGGCGCAGTTCGCCGAATTCCGCACTCTCCTGCTCTTCGACGAACTCCTCCGTCGTGGGCTGGGCAGGGCTGGTGTCCCTACCGCCCTCGGGCGGCGGTGCATCGATAGCCACGGAATCTCCTCGCGACGCGGGTGCGGTGGACATGGATATGAACATGAACAACGGGGAAAAAGGGCGCAACTGGGGCAATAGGCGCCCCCGTACGGGGTCTGACGGTGCTTCTCCCCTGACAACGGCACGGAAGGCGCGGCGAAGCGGTTCACTTCCGGCCCTTTCTCGTCGGGGTTTTCCATCGGAAGTCGTTGATGTACCCCGATGATCGGGATAACTTCACTCGTCATGTACCCGCCCATTCGCACCGGGTGTCTGGGCGGCTTTCACGAGTGATGTGGAGAACCCATGGCTCATCCGCGATCCAGACGAACGCGTGCGATAGCCCTGCCCGCAGGTCTGGCGCTCACGGCCTCGCTCGGATTCCTGCCCGCGGGCGCGGCGTCGGCGCTCCCCGCCGACGACGCCGCCACTGCCGCGACGGCGACGGCGACGGCCGACGGGCCGAAGCTGTCGTACGTGGTCAACACGTACGGCGGTCACTACACCGCCGCGTCGGTGAAGCGGGCGATCGAGAAGGCCGGCGGCACGGTGGTGATCGCCTACGACCAGATAGGCGTCATCGTCGTCCACTCGCAGAACCCCGACTTCGCGGAGCAGATACGCAAGGTCAGGGGAGTCTCCTCGGCCGGCGCCACCCGCACCAACCCGATAGCCCCGCAGGCCGACACGGCCATCGACCTGGAGCAGCCGCTCGGTTCGGCCGAGGCGACCAGGGCCGCGGCGCAGGCGACGGACGAGCAGGACCCGTTCGAGCCCCTCCAGTGGGACCTGCCCGCCATCAAAGCGGACAAGGCCCACCAGAAGACGCTCGGCAGCAAGAAGGTCACCGTCGCGGTCATCGACACGGGTGTCGACGACACCCACCCCGATCTCGCGCCGAGCTTCGATGTCGCGGCCTCCGCCAACTGCGTCAGCGGCAAGCCGGACACCACGCCCGGCTCCTGGCGTCCCGCCGCGGGCGAGAGCGACCACGGCACCCATGTGGCGGGCACCATCGCCGCCGCGAAGAACGGTGTGGGCGTCACCGGTGTCGCGCCCGGCGTGAAGGTCTCCGGCATCAAGGTGGCCAACCCGGACGGCTTCTTCTACACCGAGTCGGTCGTCTGCGGCTTCATCTGGGCCGCCGAGCACGGTGTCGACGTCACCAACAACAGCTACTACACGGACCCGTGGCTGTTCGCGTGCAAGAACGACGCGGACCAGAAGGCCCTTCTGGAGTCGGTCACCCGGGCGACCCGGTACGCGGAGCGCAAGGGCGCGGTGAACGTCGCCGCGGCCGGCAACTCCCGGATGGACCTGGCGGCGGACGAGCTGACCGACACGACCAGCCCCAACGACACGACGCCGGTGACGCGCCAGATCAACCCGCGCGAGTGCCTCGACTACCCGACCATGCTGCCGGGTGTCGTCACGGTCTCCGCGACCGGTGCCAAGGGCCTGAAGTCGTCGTACTCGAACTACGGCCACGGCAACATCGACATCGCGGCCCCGGGCGGGGACTCGACGGCCTACCAGGCGCCGGACGCCCCGGCGACCAGCGGGCTGATCCTGTCCACGGTGATGAACGGCGGATACGGCTACAAGGCCGGTACGTCGATGGCCTCCCCGCACGTCGCGGGCGTCGCCGCGCTCATCAAGTCGGCGCACCCGCGCGCCTCGGCGGCCGAGGTCAAGGCGCTGCTGTACGCGCAGGCCGACGACACCGCGTGCGGTGCGCCGTACGACATCAACGGTGACGGCACGATCGACGCGGTCTGCGAGGGCGGCAAGAGCAACAACGGGTTCTACGGGACCGGTATGACGGACGCGCTGGACGCGGTGCGCCGCTAGGCCGCATCTGACGAATCCCGCCTGGCGCGCGACGCCCGGCACGCACCGGACGCCGCGCGCCCCGCCCCGCGGGCGGACGGCGCTGTTCGTCGGACACGGCCCAGGCGGGCCGCCGCTGAGCGAGCCGCCGCTCGGTGATGTGACGCCGGGTGGGGCCACGGAGGGCCCGGACGCGAGGGGATGCGTCCGGGCCCTTCGCGCGCGGTGCGATAGTGCCGGCATGACCACTTCTGCGACCGAGTTGCTGTGGGCGGCCCTCGACGGCGACTCCGGGCTGACCGGCCGAGTCTCGTACGGCGGCCCGTCGGGGCTGCTCGCGGCCCGGCTGCCCGTCATGGAACTGGCCAGGGCCACGGTCGCGGTGTGCGCCCTCGCGGCGGCCGAGTACGCGGCGGCGGCCGGCGGGTGCGGTCCGATCCCCGCGGTACGGGTCGACGACGGGGCCGTCGCGACCGCGTTCGTCAGCGAGCGCCGGCTGCTGGTGGACGGGCGGGCTCCGGTGGCGTTCGCCCCGCTGTCCCGGTTCTGGCGCACCTCCGACGGCTGGGTGCGCACCCACGCCAACTACCCGCACCACCGGGCCGCGTTGCTGGCCGCGCTGGGCACGGACGAGGCGGGGGTGGAGTCCGCGCTGGCGGAGCGCCGGGCGCTCGACGTCGAGGAGGCCGTGTACGCGGCCGGGGGCCTGGCGATCGCCCTGCGCACCCCCGAGGAGTGGGCGGCGCATCCGCAGGGCGCGGCGGTGGCGGATGGACCTCCGCTGACCCGGGAGCGGCTGGACGACGCGCCGCCTCGGCGGCGCGGCTCGGGCCCGCTGAGGGTCCTCGACCTGACCCGTGTCATCGCGGGGCCGGTCGCGACGCGCACGCTCGCACTGCTCGGCGCGGACGTGCTGCGCATCGACCCGCCCCGGCTGCCCGAACTCCCGGACCAGCACGCCGACACCGGCTTCGGCAAGCGGTCCGCCACGCTGGACCTGGACCACCCCGCGGACCGGCGGACGTTCGACGAACTCCTCGACCGGGCGGACGTCCTCGTCACCGGCTACCGCCCGGGCGCGCTGGACCGCTTCGGTCCGGCCACCCGGCCGGGGCTGGTGGTCGCGCGGCTCTCGGCATGGGGTGACGACGGGCCCTGGAGCGGACGGCGCGGCTTCGACAGCCTCGTCCAGGCGGCGACGGGGATCGCGCTGCTGGAGGGCTCCCCTGAGCGTCCCGGAGCGCTGCCCGCGCAGGCGCTCGACCACGGCACGGGGTATCTCCTCGCCGCGGCGGTGCTCCGCTCGCTGACCGAGCAGCGGTCCGACGGCGGCACGCGTCTGGTCCGGCCCGCCCTGGCCCGTACGGCCCGCTTCCTGACCCATGTCCTGCCACGGCCCGCGCCACCGGCCGCGGACGCGGTCCCGTACGCCCCCGGGCCCTGGCTCTCCGAGTCGGCCGGCCCTCTCGGCCGTCTGCGCCACGCCCGCTCTCCCGTGTCGTACGACGGCGGACCTGAGGACTGGGCCCGGCCGCCGGGGGTGTGGGGCGGGGACGCGGCGGCCTGGACATAGTCCGGGGCGGCCTACGGTTTGACCAGGACCTTCAGCGCCGTCCGGTTGTCCATCGCGCGGTAGCCGTCCGGGACGCCGTCCAGCCCGACCGTCACGTCGAAGACCGGCGACGGGTCGACCGTGCCGTCCAGGACGTCCGGCAGCAGCTCGGGGATGTACGCACGGACCGGCGCCACCCCGCCCCGCAGCGCGATGTTCCGGTCGAACATGACCCCGAGGTCGAGACCGGTGCCGCTGCCGTGCGGCACACCCACGTAGCCGATGGCGCCGCCGTCCCGGGTGATCCCGACGGCCGTCCGCATCGACTGCTCGGTGCCGACGGCCTCGATGACGGCGTGCGCGCCCTGCCCGCCGGTCAGGTCCCGCACCGCGGCCACGGCCTCCTCGCCGCGCACCGCGACGACGTCCGTGGCACCGAAGGTCCGCGCCAGATCCGTACGGACCTGGTGGCGGCCGAGCGCGATGATCCGCTCCGCGCCGAGCCGCTTCGCGGCGATCACCCCGCACAGGCCGACCGCGCCGTCGCCGACGACCGCGACGGTGGAGCCCTTGGTGACGCCCGCGCCGAGGGCGGCGTGGTGGCCGGTGCCGAGGACGTCGGAGAGCGCGAGGAGCGCGGTCAGCAGCCGGTCGTCGAAGGCCGCGTCGGCGGGGAGCTTGACGAGGGTGGCGTCGGCGAAGGGCACGCGCACGGCCTCGCCCTGGCCGCCGTCGGAGCCGGGCGAGCCCCAGAAACCGCCCTGCGGGCAGGAGGTCTGGAGCCCTTCCGCGCAGTACTCGCAGGCGCCGTCGGCCCAGACGAACGGCGCGACGACCAGGTCACCGGGCACGAAGCCGGTCACCCGCGCACCGGCCTCCACCACCGTGCCCAGGAACTCATGGCCGATCCGCTGCCCGGGCTGCCGCTGCGACTCGCCGCGGTACGCCCACAGGTCGCTGCCGCAGATACAGGCCCGCAGCACGCGCACGACGACGTCGGTCGGCTCCCGGACCGCCGGATCCGGCACCTCCTCCACGCGCATGTCGAACGGGCCGTGGATGGTGGTGGCACGCATGGCGGACGGGTCCTCGCTCCTCAGACGGCAGTACGCGACTCACGGTACGCCCGGCCCTCGGCGGCCGCGCGGCCCTGTGCGTCCAGGGCGCCCGTCGTCAGCAGGTACTGCGCCGCCACGTACGTGAGCATGATCCAGAAGTCCGGCAGGGCCGGCTGCCGCCACTCGGCGAGTCCGGTCGCGAGGAGCATGTCGGAGAGCAGGAACAACGCCCCGCCCGCGCCCGCCGTGCGCCCGAGCACGCTGGAGCGGTAGGCCACGGCCGTGAGCAGCAGCGAGTATCCGGCGACGGGGATCCGCAGCCCCGCGGGCAGATCGGCCCAGAGCAGCGCGAGCGACGCGGCGAGGACGGTGGCGTAGGCGATGCCGAGCGCCCGGCCCGGGCGCCGGCGGCCGAAGAGCACGAGATAGCAGACGTGCCCGGCGGCGAAGGCCCCCATCCCGGCGAGGAACGCCCAGTCGGCGCCCGTCATCAGGAGCACGTCCCCGGCCCAGCCGCAGAGCAGGGCCGCGATCAGCGGGCGGGGCGCGCCGCGTGTGACCGCGTACGCCGCGAGCAGGGGCATCAGCAGCGGCTTGGCGACCATATGCCCGGTACGCCAGCCGGCGAGCAGGGCGCCGAGGTCGAGGAGTACGGCGGCCGCGAACAGCACGAGGAGGAGCCGTGCGGGACCTCTTGCCGCGCTCATCCGGCCGGCTCCGCCGCGGGCTCCGCCGCCGTACCGCCCGCCGCGCCCTGTGCGGTCCCCGGCGGCTGCCACCCGGGCCCGCGGAACAGCCGCCCGGCCCGCTCGTGCCAGCCGCTCGCCGCGCGCAGGTCGCGGGCGATGGAGACGTACTCGTGCGTGGCGACGCGCAGCGGGTTGTACGTCGCGATGTTCTTGGTGAGCCCGTACACGGGCCGCTCGGTCTCGGCCGCGAACGACCGGAAGAGCCGGTCCCAGACGATGAGGATCCCGCCGTAGTTCCGGTCCAGGTAGCTGCCCTGCGAGGCGTGGTGGACCCGGTGGTGGGAGGGCGTGTTGAACAGGAACTCGACGGGCCGGGGCAGCTTGTCGATCCGCTCGGTGTGGATCCAGAACTGGTAGACGAGATTGACGGACGAGCAGAACGCGAGCGCGGCCGGGTGGACGCCGCAGGCGATGAGGGGCAGGTAGAACGGCCAGCTGGTGAACCCGGTCCACGGCTGCCGCAGCGCGGTGCTGAAGTTGAACTTCCGGCTGGAGTGGTGGACGACGTGGCAGGCCCACAGGATCCGGATGACGTGGTGGCCGCGGTGGGACCAGTAGTAGAAGAAGTCCTGCGCCAGCAGCATCAGCGGGACGGTCCACCACAGGACGGGGACCCGGAGCGGGGTGAGCTCGTACACGGCGGTGTAGACGGCGACGACCGGGATCTTCCACAGGACGTCGAAGAAGAGGCTGCCGAGTCCCATGGAGATGCTCGTGGCGGCGTCCTTCGCCTCGTAGCCGGCGGAGTCCTCGTCCGGATGGAGGCGGTAGCTCACCATCTCCAGGACGGTGAGCAGGATGAAGGCGGGTATGGACCACAGCACGACATCGGGCAGGTTGGGCGGCATGCGGGCACCGTAGAGGGGGGTGTGCTGACCGGGCTAGATGCCGGTACCGACAAGCCTGCGAGACAAAGTGTCAGCTGGTTTTGGTGACTTCCGCCAATGGCGGGATCCGAACGAGGGGCCCTAACGAGGGTCCCTACACCCCCGCCGCCCCCAGCAGCGACCCCGCCGCGTACGTCACGCCCATCGCCAGCGCTCCGCCGCCCACGTTGCGCACCATGGCCCGTCCCGCCGGTGCGGTGCCCAGCCGGGCGCTCCACCAGCCGGTGAAGGTCAGCGCGAGGAGCACCGACACCACCGTGACCCACAGCCGGGCCGAGGGGGGCGGCAGGACGATGGCGAGCAGGGGCAGCAGTGCGCCCGCGGTGAAGGCGAGGAAGCTCGCGCCCGCCGCCTGCCAGGGGTTCGTGAGCTCGTCCGGGTTGATGCCGAGCTCCACCCGGGCGTGGGCGCGCAGGGCGTCGCGTGCGGTGAGCTGGACCGCGGCCTCGCGGGCGACGTCGCGGGAGAGGCCGCGGTCGGCCAGCAGGTCGGTCAGCTCGTCGAGTTCGGCCTCCGGCTGTTCGCGCAGCTCGCGCTTCTCGACGGCCAGGGCCGCCTTCTCCGAGTCGCGCTGGGTGGAGACGGAGACGTACTCGCCGGCGGCCATGGACATGGAGCCGGCGAGCAGTCCGGCGAGGCCGGCGGTGAGCAGCGCCCCGCGGGCGCTGGTGGCGCCCGCGACGCCGACGACGATGCCGGCGGTGGAGACGATGCCGTCGTTGGCGCCGAGTACCGCGGCGCGCAGCCAGTTGAGGCGGATGCCCAGGGAGTCCCCGTGCGGCTCGTGGTGTGTCGGTGCGGTCACGCGGGGAGGGTCTCACCGCCGCCGTCACCAGACGCGCACCGACCCGCCCGGCGCGAAGGCGGGGCTGGTGGCGCCGGCCGGGACCTCCTTCAGCGGTTCGGCGATCTCCTCGACGGACGGACCGTGGACGGCGGCGAGCCCGTCGAGGAGGGCGAGGTCGAAGCCGTAGACCCGGGCCGCGTTGCCGCCCACCATCGCCGCGACCTCCTCGCGCGGCAGCCCCGCGTAGGCGATGCGGAGCCCTTCGCGCGAGTACGGTGCCGTGCCCTCGTCGTGCGGGTAGTCGCTGCCCCACATGATCTTGTCGAGGCCGATCCGGTCGCGCAGCGGCACCTCGTGGGGGCGCATGAAGCTGGCGCCGACGAAGCAGTTGTCGCGCCAGACCTCGCTGGGGCCCTTGCCCATGGCGGCGGCGAGCCCGGCGCCGAACTTGGACTCGGCGGTCGCGGAGCGCGTGGCCGCGGCGACGAGCCTGCCGTGGTAGTAGTCGAGCATCTCGACGACCGCCGGGATCCATCCCGACCCCTGTTCGGTGAGGACCAGTCGCAGCCCCGGGTGGCGGCGGAAGGCTCCGCCGAAGATGAGGTGCCACAGCGCCCGGTGCGAGAACCATGTCGTCTCCACCATGAACACGGCCCGTGCGGCGGGTTCGTCGCCCAGCGGCGGGGAGGCGGAGCCGCCGTGGTGGTTGACGGGGACGCCGAGCTCTTCGCAGACCGCCCACAGCGGGTCGTAGGCGGCCGAGTAGAGCTCCGGGACGCCGGAGCCGGGCGGGGCGCCGGGCAGCAGGATGCCGCCCGTGAGGCCCGCCTCCTTGCTGCGGCGGACCTCCGCGACCGCCTCGTCGACGTCGTTGAGCAAGATCTGCGCGACGCCCGCGCGCCGCCCCGGGGCGAGGGAGCAGAAGTCGGCGAGCCAGCGGTTGTGGGCGCGCAGCCCGGCCCAGCGCTGCTCGTACTCCTCGCGGCCCGGTGCCGGGGCCATCAGGGACGCGGACGGGAAGAAGGGCGGGATGGTGTTGGGGTAGACGACCTCGGCGACGATCCCGTCCGCCTCCAGCTCGGCGAGCCTGCGGTCGGAGTTCCAGTTGCGGTCGGCGGTGTCGGCGACGAGGTCCTCGTACGGGTTGACGTACGTGGCCGCCCACGCGTCGAAGTCGTCGTGGTGGCGCTTCTCCAGGTACGGCTTGTAGTCGAGGAGGTCGGCGCCGGCGTGGCAGTCGGCGGAGACGACCGTGTAGCGCTCCGTCATTCAGCTCGCCCCCAGGGAGGGGAAGTCGTGGTCGGTCAGCCAGTGCCGGCCCACCTCGCGCGACCTGGCCCAGGACGCCTCGACGGCCGCCTGGTCGTCGGGCTGCCCCAGCTCGGCCGGGGTCGGGCCGATGCGGCGGGCGACCGGGGCGAGCTTCGCGGTGTCGAAGCCGAAGACCTCGGCGGCGGCGAGGCCGAGGATGCGGCGGGTCTCGGCGACCGGGATGTCGTGGAAGGTGTTCCTCAGCCAGGCGCGGGTGTTGGGCCAGGTGCCCTCGGGGTGGGGGAAGTCGCTGCCCCAGAGGATGTTGTCGACGCCGATCTCGTAGCGCTGGGCGAGTTCGCGCCGTTTGGTGTTGGTGGCGCAGATGAAGACCTGCCGGTCCAGGTACTGGCTGGGCGGCCGCTTCAGCTCGGCGAAGGGGGAGAGCTTCTTGCCGCCGTGGGCGCCGAGGTAGAGCCGGTCCATGAACCACAGCAGGTTCGGCAGCCACCAGCAGCCGGACTCGGCGACGCCGAACTTCAGGCCCGGATGGCGTTCGAAGACCCCGGACCAGAGCAGGAACCAGAGCGGCCGGGCGGGCCACCAGGTCACCTCGGAGACGTAGATGCCGAGGTGGTCGCCGTACTCGTGGCGGGGGGCCGCGCCGGAGTGGGTGACCAGCGGCATCGCGGTCTCCGCGGCGGCCGCCCAGACCGGGTCGTACCGGCGGTCGTGGTACGGGGCCTTGTCGACCCACATGGAGGGGATCATGAGCGCGCCGAGACCGGACTCCCTGGCCCGGTGGATCTCGGCCACGACCCGGTCCACGTCGCCGGTGACGGGCAGCAGGGCGACCCCGCAGTGCCGTTCGGGATGTTCGGAGACGAACTCGGCGAGCCAGCGGTTGTGCGCCTGCGCGCCCGCCATGCCGAGCTCCGGGTCCTGGTCGCCGGAGAGGCCGAGCCCGACGCCGAAGGGTGCGGCGGTCCGGCTGTCGACGGCGTCCGCGTCGGGGAAGACGACCTCGCCGGCCACCCCGTCGCCGTCGAGCTCCTTGAGCCGCTGCGCGGTGTCCCAGCCGCCGCGCAGCCCTTCCTCGTTGTCGTGGAACCACTTGTCGGCGAACGCCTCGTTGCGTACGCCGAGGCGGGTCATCTCCTCACGGCGGCGGTCGCGTCCGTCGAGAAACTCGTCGAAGTCACGGGGTCCAGGTAGGGCCGGTACTCCTCGGTGGGCAGCCCGGCGTGGCAGTCGGAGGAGATGATCAGGTACGGCTCGTTCGGCTTCGGCTCCGTCATCGCAGGTCTCAGTCCCTCGGTCGCTCAGTCCAGGATGAAGCTCTCGAGATACGACGGGTCGGCGCGGTCGAGCATCGACCGCGCGCGTGCCCGGATCTGGCGGTCGCTGTGCTCGCTCGCCGGGAGCAGCCAGAACCGGCCGGCCCGTATGCCCTCGACGACGTGCTCGGCGACCTCCTCGACCGGTGTGAACGCCACCTCGTGGCCCGCGGCCCGCATCGCCGCCTCCCACTGGTCGAGGCTGCGGTACGGGCTCCGGCGCGGCCGCTCCTTGGCGTACCGCTCGGGCCTGTTGCGGTGCGACTCCCACAGGCCGGTGCGGAGCATGTGCGGGCCGGGGAAGAGCACGGACGCGCCCACGTCCGCGCCCTCGGCCTTCAGATGCGCGTACAGCGACTCGGTCATCGTCACGACGGCCGCCTTGGTGACGGCGTACACGGACGCGGTGGGCAGCGGCGCGATCCCGCCGTCACCGGAGGAGGTGTTGACGACGTGGCCGGGCTCACCGCCCGCGATCATGCGCGGGACGAACGCCTGGACGCCGTGGAAGACGCCCCACACATTGACGGCGAACGCCCATTCCCAGTCGTTGGGTTCGTGCTCCCACATCCGGCCCTCGGCGCCCGAGCCGACGCCGGCGTTGTTGCACAGCACGTGCACGGCGCCGTAGGTCGCGTACGCGGCGTCGGCGAGCCGCCGTACGGAGTCCCGGTCCGACACGTCGACGACGTGTCCGAGGACGTCCGCGCCGTCCGCGGTGAGTTCGTCCGCGGCCTTGCGCAGCGCGGCCTCCTCGACGTCCGCGAGGACGACCTTCAGGCCCTCGGCGGCGAACCGCCGCGCCATCGCGCGTCCGATGCCGCTCGCCGCGCCGGTGACGACGGCGACCTGGCCCCCGGCCAGCCTCACCGGACGCTCCCCTGCGGGGGTCCGTCGAGGATCTGCTGCGGGTCGTCGTAGCGCTGGTGCAGATAGGGCAGCAGGGCCTGCGCGGCGACCCGTTCGACGACCCTGCCCCTCTGGTCCGTCGTCTTCTCGCCGATGGTGAGCTCCACGAGCGCCCGTACGGGCAGGTCGGCGACCGGGTCGTACATCGACTCGCGCAGGACGACGTCGCCGGTGAGCCGTTCGAGCCTGCGGACCTTCTCGTTGCGTACGCAGTGGACGAGGACCGGCTCGGTGTCGAAGCCGGAACCGTCCACGGCCGGGAGGCACTTGAAGTAGAAGTCCACCTTCTCGGCGGGGTCCGGGAGCGGCAGCGGTCCGCTCACCGCGGCCCGGACCTCGACGAACGCGATGCCGTGCCGGGCGAGCGCCGCCCGCACGACGAGGCCGTCGCGTTCGACCGTCACCTCGCCCAGCTTCTTCGGCTCGCCGAAGACCTCACGGCCGCCGATCAGGGCCCGCTCGTGGGTCATGGGCATCACGAGCGGGTACCAGCCCTGCTGGTCGCCGTGGGCGGCGGCGACCGCGACCGAGCCCGCACCGAGCGGATAGCCGGGCAGTTCGACCTTGCTGATGTTCGCCCGTACGAGAGGCAGCTCGGCGGGTTTGAGCGGCGGCGGCAGCACGGCCGCGACCACGTCCGGGTCGGTCTCCCACACTGCGACGACGCCCGTGGACCAGATGTCGGGGAGCCGGGCACCGGCCGCGCGTGCCGCGGTGATCTCGGCCTCGGTGCGGGCGCCGTATCGTACGCGTGCCATGTCGTACCGCCCTTCGCCGTACGTCGGGGGTCGAGTCCTGTAACACAGTTACACCAGGGCCCCTGAAGGGTAAAGGGCCATGCGGACGCGAGAGTCGAGGAGCCGATGCCACGTACCGCGCTGACCCGCGACGAGGTGCTCGACGCCGCCGCGGACCTCGTGAGGCAGCACGGCCCGGACGCCCTCACCATGCGCAAGCTCGCCGCCGGGCTGGGGACGGCCGTCACCTCGATCTACTGGCATGTCGGCAATCGCGAGTCGCTCCTGGACGCGCTGGTCGAGCGCACCGTCCAGGAGATGGGGGCGATCCGGCCCAGGGGGCGCACACCGGCGGCACGCATCGTCTCCGTCGCCCGCCGGCTCCGCCGCGAGCTGCGCTCACGGCCGCATCTCATCGCGATGGTCCACGAACGCGGCCTGACCGAGCGGATGTTCCTGCCCGCCCAACGGGCGCTGGTCCACGAGGTGCACGCCGCCGGACTGCGAGGGGCGCGCGCCGCCGACGCCGTACGGGCGGTGCAGTTCCAGATCGTCGGCTTTGTCCTGGTCGAACGCAATCGTGAACGCGCACCGGTGCAGTCACCGGGCGAGCAGGAGCTGTGGGGTGGGCGCACGGCGGGCGGTCCCGCGGAGGAGGACGCGGCACTCGCCCGCGCGCTGGCACGCCCCGCCGACCCGGAGAAGCTCTTCACCCTCTCCGTGGAGGCCCTCGTGAAGTCGCTGCTCGCCGACCGGGGTTGAACGGGCGGCAGACGACGGGGACCCGCTCGCCGGCGCACAGGCTCCCGCGCTCCGGCCCGGGCCGGAGCGGGAGTGTCAGTGGCGGCCCGTATTCTCTGTGACCATGCTCGACGACCGTACGACCGCAGCAGCGTGGCCGACCGCATACCCGCAGGGGTACGCGGTCGTCGACGTGGAGACCACCGGACTCGCCCGCGACGACCGGATAGTCTCTGCTGCCGTCTACCGGCTGGACGCGCAGGGGAACGTGGAGGACCACTGGTACACACTGGTGAATCCGGAGCGGGATCCGGGACCGGTGTGGATCCACGGGCTGACGAGCGACCTGCTGGAGAGCGCGCCGCTCTTCCCGGACATCGCCCATGAGTTCGCACACCGGCTCGACGGCCGGGTGCTCGTCGCGCACAACGCGATCTTCGACTGGTCCATGATCGCGAGGGAGTACGCCCGGGCGGAGCGCGTCGCTCCGGTGCGGCAGCGGCTGTGCACGATCGCGCTCTCGAAGGAGCTGGCGCTGCCGCTGCCCAACCACAAGCTGGAGTCGCTCGCCGCGCACTTCGGCGTCGTCCAGCGCCGCGCCCACAACGCCCTGGACGATGCGCGGGTCCTGGCGGAGGCGTTCCGGCCGAGTCTGCACACGGCCGCCGAGCGGGGTGTGCGGCTGCCGCTGCTGGAGTGCCGGGCGCTGACCGAGTGGTCCCCGGGCCCGGCCGCTCCCCGTATCGGCCGCCAGGCGTCGGCCTCGTCGTACCGGCCGGGCTGGGGCGGGTGGCGGCCGTCCCGCAAGCGGCCCCCGTGTCCGTACCCCAACCCGGGGCGCTACGAGCCGGACAAACCGCTCAAGCAGGGCATGAGGGTGGCCTTCTCGGGTGACACGTCCGTCGAGCGGGAGCTGCTGGAGGACCGCGCGGTCGAGGCGGGGCTGCATGTGGCGACGAGCGTCTCCCGGCTGACGAGCCTGCTCGTCACCAACGACCCGGAGGCGCCGACCTCGAAGACCCTCAAGGCGAGGTCGTACGGGACACCGGTCGTGGACGAGGCCGCCTTCACCCAGTTGCTGAGGGACGTGGCTCCGGCGGAGGGAAGCGTCCAGGACGTGGCCGCGCCGGCGGAGTGACGGACCCGCCACGGATCCCCGCACCGGACCTCCGCGGCGCCGGACCCCCGCAACGACAGGGCCTGGGCCCCGTCGCCCGACTCGGGCCGACAGTGACGTCAGCGGCTACCGCCGCGCGGCGAGCGGGGTGTCCGCCGGGTCTCGCCGTCCACGTCCACCGGCGGTGCCTGTGTCGGACCTCTGCCCTCCGCGGCGCCGGACCCCGCACCGGACCCCCGCGCCGGACCGGTACGCCTCCGCAGCCGGTCGGCGTGCCGCTGCGCCGGTCGGGTGCAGCCGCGCCGACCCGCCAGCCGGGATCTTGCTCCGGTCGCCCGCGCTCCGGAGCATGCGGCGCATGGCACGTTGCGAGGTCTGCGGAAACGACTACGGCATGTCGTTCGAGGTGCACGCGCAGGGCGCGGTGCATGTCTTCGACTGCTTCTCCTGCGCCATCCACCGGATGGCGCCCGTATGTGAACACTGCCGGGTCCAGATCATCGGCCAGGGCGTCGAGGCCGACGGCCACTGGTACTGCGGCGCCCACTGCGCACGCTCCGAGGGAAAGGCGGGCATCGTCGACCACGTCTGACCCGGACCACCCCCCCGGCGGTCCGGCCCCCCTCCTTCCGAGCACCCCATGGCCGAGTTGTACGGTCATGGGGTGTACCGCTTCCTGTTGTCCCGGCAGTGGGTGATCCTCACCCTCGTCAGCCTCGCCCTCATCCCCACGATGGTCGAACTGGGCTTCTGGCAGCTGCACCGGCACCAGCACCGGGTCGCGCAGAACAAGCTGATCTCGGACAACCTCACCGCCCGGCCCGTCCCGGTCACCGAGCTCACCTCCCCCGGTCACACCGTCCCCCGCGCCGACTACTGGCGGCGGGTCACCGCCACCGGGACGTACGACACCGCCCACGAGGTCGCCGTCCGGCGCCGCACCAACGCCGACGACCGCGTCGGCTTCCATGTGCTCACCCCGCTGGTCCTCGCCGACGGCCGCGCGGTCCTCGTCAACCGCGGCTGGGTGCCCGCCGCCGCCGACCAGGCGGCGTTCCCCGAGGTACCGCCCGCGCCCAAGGGCACGGTGACCGTCACCGGACGGCTCATGGCCGACCAGACGACGAGCGCCAGCGGCATCAGGGACCTGAAGGGCCTGCCGCCCCGTCAGATCATGCTGATCGACAGCGGACAGCAGGCGAAGGCCATCGGACGCGCCGTGCTCGGCGGTTATCTGGAGCAGACCGCGCCCGAGCCCGCCGGCAACTCCCCCGAGCTGATCCCCGATCCGGACCACGACTCGATCGGAGCCCACATGGCGTATGCCGTGCAGTGGTGGCTGTTCGCGGCCGGGGTCCCCGTCGGCTGGGTGATCCTCGTACGCCGCGAGAAGCGGGACCGTGCGGCGGCGGCAGCTGCCGGGACGCAGGAGGCCGAGACCCGGCCGGCCGCGGCCGGCTGAGCGGACGCCACAGGCCGGGTGGTGGTGCCTGCCGCATAGGGACACGGCGCGGCGGGAACACGCGAGAGCGTGACGCTACGCATCGAGGACTATGCGCTCATCGGCGATCTGCAGACCGCCGCCCTGGTGGGCAGGGACGGTTCCGTCGACTGGCTGTGTCTGCCGCGCTTCGACTCGGGCGCCTGCTTCGCCGCACTGCTCGGCGACGAGGACAACGGCCACTGGCGGATCGCCCCCAAGGACGCGGGGCCGGCGGGGCACTGCACACGGCGCGCGTACGTACCCGGCACGCTCGTCCTCGAATCCGTATGGGAGACCAGGACCGGCACGGTCAAGGTCGTCGACCTGATGCCGCAGCGCGACAGGGCACCCGATGTCGTACGCGTCGTGGAGGGTCTCAGCGGCCGGGTCGAGATGTCCGCCGTCCTCCGGCTGCGCTGCGACTACGGCTCGGTGGTGCCGTGGATGCGGCGCTCCCGGGGCCACCGGGTCGCGGTCGCGGGACCCGACTCGTTATGGCTGCGCATCGAGCACGCGGAGTCCGTTCCGGTCAAGACCTGGGGACAGGAGTTCAGCACCCGTACGTCGTTCACGGTCGGCCCGGGCGAGCGGGTGGCGTTCGTCCTCACCTGGCACCCCTCGCACGAGCCGCGTCCGCGGCTCGTCGATCCGTTCGAGGCGCTGGAGCAGAGCGTGGCCGACTGGACGCAGTGGTCCGCCCGGTGCCGGTACGAGGGTCCGTACCGCGATGCCGTACTGCGCTCGCTGATCACCCTCAAGGCGCTCACCTACGCCCCGACGGGCGGGATAGTCGCCGCGCCCACGACCTCCCTGCCGGAGGACCCCGGCGGTGTACGGAACTGGGACTACCGCTACTGCTGGCTGCGCGACTCCACGCTCACGCTCAACGCGCTCCTGAGGACCGGCTACACCGAGGAGGCGGCGGCGTGGCGCGACTGGCTGCTGCGCGCGGTCGCCGGCGACCCGGCGGATCTGCAGATCATGTACGGGCCCGCCGGTGAGCGGCGGCTGACCGAGACGGAGCTGCCGTGGCTGCGCGGCTACGAGGGCTCGGCGCCGGTGCGGATCGGCAACGCCGCCGTCGACCAGCTCCAGCTCGATGTGTACGGCGAGGTCATGGACGTGCTGGAGGCGGCCCGGGAGTCGGGGCTGCCGGACCATCCGCACGCCTGGAACATCGCGCTCAGCCTGCTCGGCTTCCTGGAGTCGAAGTGGCGCGAGCCGGACGAGAGCCTGTGGGAGGTGCGAGGGCCCCGGCGGCACTTCGTCTACTCCAAGGTGATGGCCTGGGTCGCGGCCGACCGCGCCGTACGCGCGCTGGAGAACGACCCGTCGCTGCGCGGCGACGCACGGCGGTGGCGGGCGATGCGGGACGAGGTGCACGAGGAGGTCTGCGAGAAGGGCTTCGACTCCGACCGGAACACCTTCACGCAGTCGTACGGCTCGCGGGAGCTGGACGCGGCGACGCTGCTGATCCCGCGCGTGGGCTTCCTGCCGCCGGACGATCCCCGGGTGATCGGGACGGTCGACGCGGTACGGGCGGAGCTGAGCCACGACGGGCTGATCCGCCGCTACAGCGCGCGCGGCGCCGCCGCCGTGGACGGGCTGCCGGGCCGTGAAGGAACGTTCCTGGCCTGCTCGTTCTGGATGGTGGACGCGCTGCGGATGACGGGACGTGTGAGGGAGGCGACCGAACTCTTCGAACGGCTGCTCGCGCTCCGCAGCGATCTGGGGCTGCTGGCCGAGGAGTACGACCCGGCGGCGGGCCGGCAGCTGGGCAACTTCCCGCAGGCGTTCAGCCATCTCGGCCTGGTGGGCTCCGCCCTCGCCCTGGCCGCACACGAGACGGCAGGATAGGGCCATGGATCTTGGACTGAAGGACCGTGTGTACGTCGTCACCGGAGCGACGCGAGGACTGGGGAACGCGTCGGCGCGCGCGCTGGCCGCGGAGGGCGCGAGGCTCGTCATCACCGGGCGGGAGGAGAAGGCGGTCGCGGCGGTCGCCGCGGAGCTCGGCCCCGACGGACAGGTGATCGGCGTCGCGGCGGACAACGCCGACCCGGCGGCCGCCGAGCGGCTGATCACGGCGGCACGTGAGCACTTCGGCCGCCTCGACGGCGTCCTCGTCAGCGTCGGCGGCCCCGCGCCCGGCTTCGTCGCGGACAACAGCGACGAGCAGTGGCGGGCGGCGTTCGACTCGGTCTTCATGGGGGCGGTACGGCTGGCCCGGAGCGCGGCGGAGGCGCTGGGCGACGGCGGCGTCATCGGCTTCGTCCTGTCCGGCTCGGTCCACGAGCCGATCCCCGGACTGACGATCTCCAACGGCCTGCGTCCCGGTCTCGCGGGCTTCGCCAAGTCACTCGCCGACGAACTGGGTCCGCGCGGCATCCGCGTCGTGGGCCTGCTCCCGGCCCGTATCGACACGGACCGCGTGCGCGAGCTCGACGCCCTCTCGGGCGACGCCGAGGCGGCCCGCGCGGCCAACGAGTCCCGCATCCCGCTGCGCCGCTACGGCACACCGGAGGAGTTCGGCCGTGCGGCGGCGTTCCTGCTGTCACCCGCGGCCTCGTATCTGACGGGCATCATGCTGCCGGTGGACGGCGGGGCACGGCACGGCTTCTGACCTCCGGGGCGACGTGGCTCCTGGGCGTTCCGGCCGCTGTGGCTCCTGGGCGTTCCCCTCCCGAGGGCCGGGCGTTCCGGCCGCTGTGGCTCCTGAGCGTTCCCCTCCCGGAGGCCGGGCGTTCCGGCCCCGATGGCTCCTGGGCGTTCCGGCCCGTCCCGGTGGGTCCCGGCGCACAAGTCGGCCGGTGGCTGCCCGCGTCTGGTTGCCGCGGGCAGCCACCGGCCGCCGTCGAGTGCCGTAGGGCGAGTGCCGCGAGGGCTACTCCTGGGGGAATATGTCCCCCGCCCCCATGGCGCTCTCCTGCTCGCTCTGCTCCTGCAGCCTACGGGCCTTGTCCTGGAGCCGCTGCCGCTCCTCCGGGTCGCCGGCCCGTTCCGCAGCCTGCCTCAATTCCTCTGCCTTCTGACGCATCTGCCGGACGCGCCCACCGGATTCACCTGCAACGCTCATGGTCACTCCTCGGACGTCGGGATGAGCGGGCACTTTCAGCCAACCAGTGCGTCCGCAACGCCGCATCCGGAGCGGTCGCCCAGCGCGATCCCCGCAGGTCGCGCCCGGCCCGCCGCTACGTCACGCGCCTCGCGCGGTGCCGTTCGGCACGAAGGCGGACCTCCGACGGCAGCGCGGCCAGCCCGGCCGAGTCGCGGGCGTGGGTCAGGGCCTCCGTCGAGAGCCGGTGGAGCGTCGCACCCGGCGAGGCGTACGGCTCCAGGAGGAGGCGCACCCGGGCCGAGGGCGCGGTACGGCGGCCGTGCAGCGCGACCCGCGCATGGGCCACGCCCTCCAGGCTCTCCGCCTCGGCCGCCAGCACGGACTCCAGCGCGCGCCCCCGCAGCAGCGCGCCCTCCCCGTCCCCGCTCTCCACGAGGACTTCGGCCAGGCGGGAGCGGCGCAGCTGCGCCAGCAGCCACCACACCGCCAGCAGCAAGAGCACCGCGAGGGCCGCGATGACCGCCGGCCACCACCAGCCCGCGTCCCGCCACCGCTCCCGCGCGCCCTCGCGGAGCAGCACGTCACCGGGCCCGGCCCAGGGCCACCAGGACGGCACGGCCACGCCCAGCCCGGTGACCAGCACCGCTCCCCCGACGGCCAGCAGGACCAGCCCGGCGAGAGCGAGCAGCACGCGATTGACGACCCGGAGCATCCCCGTCATCCCTTCTTCGCCGGGCGGCGCACCCGCACGGACAGCACGGGTGGGCGCGACAGCGCCAGCTCGCGGATCCCCGCGCCGAGCACCGCGTCCAAGTCGGCCCGCACATCGTCGAGTTCGCGGAAGTGGGACACCGCCCGCACACCCACCCGGGCCCGTCCGACGCGGACCCGCACGGACTGCACCCCGGACACCTCCATCGCCCGGTCGCGCAGCACCAGTGCCGCCGCGGCCCGGTCGATACCCGCCCGTACGTCCGTGTCGGCCGGGTCCCGGCGCATCGGCAGCAGACTCCGCAGCCCCGGCGTCACCGCGAGCACGATCAGCCACACACCGAGCGCCGCCGCCACGCCCGCGCCCACCAGCACCCAGGTGTCGTCCAGCGGCCGCCGCTCCAGCTCGTCCGCGAGCGAGCGGCGCCATGCCATGCCGGCCCGACCGGTCCGTACCGCCGCGACGTCGTACAGCAGCAGCGCCGCACCGGCGGTGAGCGCCGCCGCGAGCAGCCCGGCCGGGATACGCCGAGTGGACCAGAACCGGCCGCTCCGGCCGTCCTCGCCGGCCGCCGCCGACGGCCGGTACGCGGCGGCGGACGCGGACTGGTCCAGCTCCGTCACCGGCCCGGCCGTCCGCACCGGTCCGCTCTCCTTCACGGGCCCTGCCCCCGGCACGGATCCGCCGTCCTTCACCGGTCCGCCGTCCTTCACCGGTCCGGTCATCGGAGCCTCCCCTGAGCCGCCCGGCGCGTATGGACGGAGTGCAGCCGCTCCACCTCCACGGCGACCTCGCGCACCACCATCCCCGCCAACGCCTCTACCCGCTCAGCCACGTGGCGACGCACCGCACCGCACTGCGCGCCGATGTCGCAGGGGTAGCCGAGTTCGAGGCTGATCCGGACGCGGGCGTGGTCCTGGTGGACCGTGACCGTGGCGTGCGGGGCCGAACCCCCCTCGGGGGCGCGCCCGACGGCCTCACGCGCCGCCCGCGCCGCGATCTTGGCCACGACCCGGTCCGCGATCACCGTCGATCCGCGCTCGGCCGGCCCGGGCGCGGTCCCCTCCGTCGGCACCGGCGGATCCGTCGGCACGGCTGGATCCGTCGCCACGGGTGGAGTGGAGTCCGCGGCCACGCCGTGTCACCTCCGCCGGTCGCCGTGCTCGCGGCCCCGGAAGAATTCGCCCGGTTCGAGGTCGCCGTCCAGGAAGCGGCCCGCCACGAACCCGACCGCGCCGAGCGCGGCCACCAGAAGAAAGGCCGCGAAGCCACCGAAGTACCCGGCGAAGCCGAGCGCCATGCCGGCCAGCAGGCCGACCGCAGCCATGCTCATCGTGCGCTCCTCTCGTGAGCCCGGTAGCCCGCCGGCTCCGTGCTCCGTAACCCGGGGTCCCGTCACTGGAGGCGCGGCTCCGGTTCTTCCTCTTCCTCATCCGGCAGTTTGACGTCACTGACCGCGATATTGACCTCGACGACCTCAAGACCGGTCATGCGTTCCACAGCGGAGACGACGTTCTCACGGACGGCCCGGGCCACGTCCGAGATCGACACCCCGTAGTCGACGACGATCTCGAGGTCGAGGGCCGTCTGGACCTCGCCGACCTCGGCCTTCACGCCGCGGGAGACACTGGCCCGCGCACCGCCGGGCACGCCGACCCGGTCGCGTACCGCGCCGAACGTGCGCGAGATGCCGCTGCCCATGGCGTGCACGCCGACGACGTCCCGCGCCGCGAGTCCGGCGATCTTCTCCACGACGCCGTCGGCGATGGTCGTACGGCCCCGTGTGCCCGGATCGCCGCCGCCCCGCCTGACGGCCCCCGTGCCTGTGCCCGCCGGTTCCTTCTTCACATTCAGTTCGGTGTCGGTCATCGCCATGCGTCCCTTTCCGGGCGGTGGTGGACTCCTGACCCCGGTGACCACACTATGTGCGCTTGCCCCGTCCCGCGCCGGGGATGCGGCAGGCTGGAGCAATGACGACGGCGGACGGATGGGCCGGGACGGTACGGGCCCGGCTTGGTCTGGGCAGGATCCTCCCGCTCGGTACGGCAGCGGACGGGGCCTGGCTCACGGAGCGTGCGGCGCAGTCCGTGCTGCACGCGGCGGCGGCCGGGGAGGTGCGCGGCGCGGTGGTGGGGCGGCTGCGGATCGGGCTCGCCGACCCGGGACTCGCGGCGGAACCCGTGGTCCCGCCCCCGCCCGGGGCCCTGCCACCGGGCCTCCTGCGTATCGAGGCGGAGTTCGCGGCAGCCCCCGACGAGCCGATCCCCGTCCTCGCGGAGCGGCTCCGCGCGGCGCTCCACACCGCGGCCGTGGAGCGCCTGGACCTGGCCGTGACGGAGATCGATCTGCGGGTGACGGCGCTGCTCGACGCAGCACCGGGACCGGAATCAGGAGCGGGACCCGACCCGGATTCCGGGAAGTCGCCGGCCAAGGTGTCGGCGGCACCGGCGCAGGGCGAGCTGGGCAGGGCGGCCGCCGCGGCGCCGGGGGTCGCCCACCTCACGGACGCGCTGGGCGTACCGGTCCGTGTCGCGGATTCGTCCGTCCGGGTCGAATGCGCGACGTCGCGTGGTCACCGTCCGCTGGCCGTGGCCCTGGCCGTCCGGAAGGCGGTCGCTCCGCTGCTTCCGGAGCCCGTCCCGGTGACGGTGCTGATCACGGACGTACCGGCCTGAGCAGCGCACCCCAGGGCGCGGACGACCGGTGCGCCGTGCCGACGGTGCGCGGTGTCGGTAGTGCGCGGTGCCGGCTGATGCGGCGCCCCAGGGGGTGATGTGCGGGCCTCAGTCGGCCAGGCCCGCGAGGTCGCGCAGGCGCCGGGCCTGGGCGACCCGCTCGGCCGTCCGCTGCTCCTCGTACGTACGCCCCTGGGCACCGCGCAGCAGCGCCTTGGTCTCGATCACGGCGTCGCGGGGCGCGGCGAGCAGCGCGGCCGCCAAGTCGCGCACGGACGCGCCGAGTTCCCCGGCGGGCACGACGAGATTGGCGAGGCCGATGCGCTCGGCCTCCTCCGCCTGGACGAAGCGCCCGGTCGCGCAGATCTCCAGCGCGCGGGCGTAGCCGACGAGCGAGACGAGCGGGTGGGTCCCCGTGAGGTCCGGGACCAGCCCGAGGCTGGTCTCGCGCATGGCGAACTGCACGTCCTGCGCGGCGATCCGCAGATCGCAGGCGAGGGCGAGCTGGAACCCGGCACCGATCGCATGGCCCTGGACCGCCGCGATCGACACGATGTCGTTGCGGCGCCACCAGGTGAACGCCTCCTGGTACTCGGCGATGACCGCGTCCAGCTCCGCGTCCGAACCGCGGGCGAGGTCGAGGAACGACGGCTCACCGTCGAAGCCTTCGGGCGTGAACGCCTGACGGTCGAGCCCCGCGGAGAAGGACTTGCCCTCGCCGCGCAGCACAACGACCCGCACGGTGCCCGGCAGCGACCGTCCGGCCTCCGCCAACGCCCGCCAGAGAGCGGGAGACTGGGCATTGCGCTTGGCCGGATTGCTGAGGGTCACCGTGGCCACCGCGTCCTCGACGCTGAGCCGTACGCCGTCCTTGTCGAGCACAGGGTCCAGCGAGTCGAGCGAAGTCATGAGGTGCCTCCGGTTCCGGTAACGGTGGGGTGCGATCGGTGCAGCGACAACGAAGTGACTGCACAGTAACCACCCGGTCGACCTCAGGATCGACCGGGTGGCCGACACCACCGGAACCGGCTTGCCGGCCTCGGACGCCGCTCGGAGCAGCTGCCGCCGTCGGCCGTCAGGCCGATGCGGCCTTCTTGCCCCGCGTCGCCCCGCCGCGTCCCCGCAGCGTGACTCCGGACTCGCTGAGCATCCGGTGTACGAACCCGTAGGAGCGGCCGGTCTCTTCGGCCAGCGCCCGGATGCTCGCACCGGAGTCGTACTTCTTCTTCAGGTCTGCCGCGAGCTTGTCGCGCGCGGCGCCGGTCACCCGGCTGCCCTTCTTCAGAGTCTCGGCCACCCGTGCCTCCTCATGGGAAGTGCGCTCTGGACTCTCATGATCACCCCTCCGGGGCTTCATGGCCACCCATTCGACAAGGTCCGTGCGAAAGGCTTTGACGGCCACGAAAGCGGCGCCGCCATCGGAATCTCGAATTCCGGTGGCGGCTGCCGAGACGTTTCGGCGTCTCACAGGATGAAATTCCAGGTCAGGGCGCCAGGGCCCGGACGGAGCGGTTCCGTGCGGTGGCGGACCGTTTCAGCGCGCCGCCACGCCGGGGTACGAGACGTACTCACTCAGATGAAGGATCATCCATGAGCCGAATGATCCATACGGAGTGGATCAGTGCGGAGGGATCACCCGCAGCCCGTCCCGCGGAGGCCCCTCAGGCGAGCGCGACGAGATCCGCGTAGTCCGCGCCCCACAGGTCCTCGATGCCGTCCGGCAGCAGGATGATCCGCTCCGGGCTCAGCGCCTCGACCGCGCCCTCGTCGTGGGTGACGAGCACGACCGCGCCCTTGTACGTGCGCAGCGCGCCGAGGATCTCCTCGCGGCTGGCCGGGTCCAGGTTGTTGGTCGGCTCGTCGAGGAGCAGCACGTTCGCCGACGAGACCACCAGCGTGGCCAGGGCGAGCCGGGTCTTCTCACCGC